>JBELBZ010000004.1:0-20079 GCA_042095055.1 Crocinitomicaceae bacterium
GCGTGATTGTGGTGTTTGAATCATCTTTACTTCATGAACAAAACGGTACTCCTATGTTGTTCGACCTTGTATCTGGCAGCTGCATGGTCACAGCCAACCTTGAATTCGCCCACGGTACCTCCGAATGGGTATAGCAGCGAAATTTTGGCAGCGGCATTTATAGCGCCGACTGCGGGAAGTGAGGTTGCCCAGAGCTGGGACTTTAGTGATGTGAATGGCAATGTGGTCAATACGTTGGGTGTGAACCTGGCAACCACGTCGTTGTATGCTCCTATGTTTCCTCAAGCAGAGTGGGTCATGTCCAACGGGGACCAGCTGTCGTTTTTGGACTTTGCGGAGAGTGGTTTGACCCTATATGGCAACGCCAACACCGCCAATGGTGTGACGCTTCCTTTCGAAGACCCCCTCACCCAATGGCCGTACCCAATGGTGTTCGGGTTTTACCATGAAGATGCATTCAGCACCGATCAAGTGTTGTTTAGCGAACCCTATTCTTTACAGGGAAATGTCACGAGTACCTGTGACGCGTGGGGGTCCATCGTCCTTCCAAATGGCGTGGTCATTTCAGAGGTTTTGCGCGTGGACTACAATCAGTTTTATGTGGAAACGTACGCTGGGGATACGGCAAACTGGTACCTGAATCAAGTGATGTACTGCGCACCGGACTCTGTATTGCCGGTTTTCTTTCACGAGGAGCTGGTGGTGACCGATAATGCGGGAGAAGAGCTGTTGAATGTGACGGATGTAGCGTGGTATGACAATACAGTGTTGAGCGTGGATGAGGATGTGATGGTTGTCGGCGCATTGGCCTGGCCCAATCCGATTGAGCGCGGAAGCGCTGTGAACCTCCGCGGTGCAAGGTCTGGAGGGTTCGTTATGGACCTCGGTGGCAGAACGGTTTGGACCTGTCAGGAAGCGCAAAGCGATGTACTGCAGGTTTCTACGAAGGATTGGAGAAGCGGACCATATTTGTACGTCCCTTACAAAGGGGCCCACCCCATTCGGATCATCGTCCAGTAAGCCTATCTGTTTTGCTCACTAAAAAAGCGCAATATGCCCTCCGTGCATTAACGGTGTTGACCCGTTTGTACGACGCTGATGAGGCGGCCAAAAAATGGTCGAGTGCACGCTCCATTGCGGACGCGGCCACCATGAGCGTGAAGTTCTTGGAGCAAATCTTGGGGGAATTGAGGTCTGCGGGCATTGTAAACAGCCGCCGGGGTTCATCGGGAGGGCACGCCTTGGCTTTGGCACCTGATGAGGTCACCTTGGCCAAGGTGATCCGCTTGATGGATGGCCCAATAGCGCCGCTGGCCTGTGTGAGCCTGAACTATTACGAGCGCTGTGAAGACTGCAAAGAGGAGGAGTGCGGCTTGAGGCGTGTAATGGTGCAAGCCCGGGATGCACAATTGTCCATTTTGGAACACAGGTCTCTCCAGGATCTGATTTAATTCCTATAAGTTTAATGGGAATAGTGTGTTAATACCTAATTTTGCAGGTATGACTACCATGCTTGCCTGCTCCAAGCTGTCTAAACTTGGGGGCCTTATTGCCGATTTCGTGCACCGTGAGTCTCCTTTGGAGAGGGCCGTATTTACAACGTCTTTGAGCCAGGAGGACCAGATTCTGACATGGGCCATAGTCAAGGCAAAGCTGCCTGTGGACATTGTGACCCTCGATACGGGGAAGTTGTTTCCTGAGACAATGGCATTGCATGCATTGACTGAGCAAATCCTAGGGGTAGAGATTGAGAAAGTGCACCCGCAGGATGACGATGTTTCTGGCTTCGAGAAAGAATATGGAATGGAGGCCATTTACCTCGATGTGAACGCCCGAAAGCGGTGTTGTACTGTGCGCAAAGTGTTGCCCCTTCAAAAGGTGTGCGAAGGGAGGTCTCTTTGGATCACTGGCCTTCGGCGTGGACAAAGTGACAACCGTTCAGGACTGGAGATGCTGGAACTGGCACCGGATTGGGGGCTGAAGAAGTTGCACCCGCTGTTGGACTGGACGGATGAGGAAATTCGCGCTGCCCTCCCGGTGATTGACATTCCTGTAAATCCACTGCATGCCCAAGGGTATCCGAGTGTAGGGTGTGAACCTTGCACACGTCCAGTTCTGCCTGGTGAGCATCCCCGGTCAGGCCGTTGGTGGTGGGAACAGTCCTCCAAAGAGTGCGGATTGCACAAGGGTTGAGTCCCTTGCCTTATCGCTTGCCCCGCGTGAAGGCTCCTTAGTAAGCCCGGTCCGTCCTGCCTTCTTTCCAAAAGACGAAGGCGCGGTTCACTACGCGGTTTCCTCCCGGGGTCGGGAAGTCTCCGGTGAAATACCAGTCGCCCTTGTGGTTTGGAATGGCAGCATGCAGCCCTTGGATTCCTTGATAGATGATGCGCACTTCTGCCTTCATGTTTGCTGGCGTCAAAAGGGCGGAAATCTTGTCTGAAGTCTCTTCAGGTGTCAAGTTCTCGTAAATGGGCTTGACCATGTTGCCCTGCTCCGCAAAAGGCTTCTTGAGCTCTTCGATACAGGCATTGTACACCTTATCGATGAGCGCTTCGTTCCCACGTTCCTTGTGCAAATCAATGGCGGCTTGGAAGGCGATGAAGTCGCCCATCTTGGCCATGTCGATGCCATAGCAATCCGGGTACCGGATTTGTGGAGCGCTGCTGACGACGACAATGCGTTTTGGTTCGAGTCGGTCGAGGATGCGCAGGATGCTGCGCTTTAGTGTCGTGCCCCTGACGATGCTGTCATCGATGACCACCAACTGGTCCTTGTGGCGTTCGACGGTCCCGTAGGTAATGTCGTAAGCATGCGCGACAAGGTCGTCCCGCGCGCCATCGTCCGCGATGAAAGTCCTGAGTTTGGCGTCTTTCAAGGCGACTTTGTCAACCCTAGGGCGCTCTTCGAGAATGTCTTTGATTTCGGCAGGATCAGGGGATTTACCCAAACCAATGATGCGCTCAATTTTACTCTTGTTCAAGTGGCTTTCAATGCCCTTTACCAAACCGTAAAACGAGGTTTCCGCGGTGTTGGGAATAAAGCTGAACACCGTAGAGTCTATGTCGTGCTCTATCGCTTCAAGCACTTTGGGAACGAGGGTTTCCCCAAGGGCCATGCGTTCTTGGTAGATGTCGGCATCGTTTCCGCGAGAAAAATAGATGCGTTCAAAGCTGCATGGCGTGCGTTGCGCGGCTGGCCTGACCTGTTTGAGTTGCGTCGAACCGTCTTTTGCGACGAGCAGGGCTTCACCGGGCTCCAATTCGCGGACTTCAGCCGTGGTGACGTTGAATGCAGTTTGTATCACAGGACGTTCCGAGGCGGCCACCACCACCTCATCGTCTTCGTACCAAAAACAAGGCCGGATGCCATTGGGGTCGCGGGCAATGAAAGCATCGCCAGAACCGATGATGCCGCCCATGACATAACCTCCATCCCAGGCTTCTGAGGCGCGTTCGAGGACGTTTCCCACATTGAGATTTTGTGAGATGAGGTCGCTGATCTCGTGGTTTTCATGGCCTTTCTCCTTGAAGTCGCGGAAACGGGCTTCTACTTCTTCATCGAGAAAGTGGCCGACTTTTTCGAGAACAGTGACGGTGTCGGCCTTTTCCTTGGGATGTTGGCCCAGTCCTACGAGAACATCGAAGAGTTCGTCGACGTTGGTGAGGTTGAAGTTCCCTGCAAGCGCCAAGGTGCGGCTGCGCCAATTGTTTTGTCTCAAAAAAGGGTGGACCCTTTCTATGGTGTTTCTACCATAGGTGCCATAGCGCAAGTGCCCGAGGAAGACTTCACCTGTAAAGGCAAACTCCTTTTGCAGCCAAGCGGCGTCTTTGAGTTTCTCGGGATGAAGCTCTTGGGTGTCGGCAAACCGGCCCATGACTTGAGAGAACAGGTCTTCAATGGGTTGGTTGGCGACGGATCGCGAACGGCTTAAATAGCGGTGACCCGGTGGAACAGAGAGTTTCACATTGGCCAGGCCCACGCCGTCTTGGCCGCGGTTGCGCTGTTTCTCCATCAGGAGGTACATCTTGTTCAGGCCATAGAAAGCCGTCCCATAATGGTCGATGTAGTATTGAAGTGGCTTTTTGAGCCGGAGAAGGGCTATGCCACACTCGTGTTGGAGAAGGTCGCTCATCGGGTGCCGGGAGGTTCCGGAGTTGCGAATTTAGAGCGGCTTCGAGGGAATCAGTTCAGATACCCCAGATCGATGAGACTTTGGGCGGTGGCGATCCCAGCATCCTCTGCAGACCGGGGCGTCCAGGAGTAGCGTTGCTGTGCAACATCGGATGATACGGTGGCCATGTAGCCCAATTCCTCGAGCACCGTGCGCAGGGAGGGGTCGAACAGGGAGAAGAACCGCAGCAAGAAGTTGGGCATGGCCAGTGTGCCCACTTTACGGCCTTCTTTGGGAAAGGTGCTTTTGAGGGCTTTTGCCAGGTCTTGAAAGGGCAGGGTGTTGGCAGTGGCAGCAAAACGCTGTCCGTCGGCCTTTTCATCGTTGAGCACCAAGAAATGCAGGCTGACAACGTCGCGAACGTCCACAGTAGGGTAGCCGAGCTGAGGAACGCCGGGGAATTCGCCGCGCATCATTTTGAGGACGACGTCACCGCTGGTCCCGGGGTCTTTTTTGTCGAGGATGGGCCCGAGTATGAAACCAGGATTGACGGCGGAAACGGCCATTTTTGTCTGTTGCTTGGCCATCAGCCACAGGTCTTGCTCTGCAAGGGTCTTGCTCTTGATGTAGGCCGAAATCATGCCTCCATCGAGTTGGGTCCAATCCTGTTCTGTAAAGGCTGTTTGTTCGCGTCCATGACCGTAAACGATGGCCACTGTGGACGAGGTTTGGACGAACCGGTTGACGCCTTCCGCGGCACACGCGTCGAACACATGTTTGAGCCCTTTTCGAGCAGGGCCGATGATCTCTTGCTCGTCCTTGGGCGCAGCCATAGGAAAGGGAGACGCGACATGCAATGCGGCATCGCACCCGGCAGCGGCCTCCCGCCATCCTGCTGGAGACAGCAAATCGGCTTCATGAAAAGTGAGGCGATCGAGTGCGCCCTCGGCTGCTTCGCCGAGATGTGAAGCCAGCATTTCCCGGACGGACTCAGCGCGCTCCATGGACCTCAGCGTACCGCGGACGGTATGGCCTTGGCGCAAGGCTTCAAGCGTCATGTGGCCGCCGAGAAACCCGGTGACCCCTGTGATGAGCAGTGTTTGGTGTTGCATAGAATGTCGGTGGCGAATCTTAGGCAGCGTCTACAGGCAACCGCTTGAGCCACTTGTAGTCGGCACGGGTCAAGTACCACATCATGATGGGGACAATGACGAGGGTCAGGAAGGTTGCGAAGGTCAAGCCATAAATGATGGCCCAACTCATGGGCTTCCAGAAGATGTTGTTGTCTCCGCCGATGTAGATTTTGGGGTCGTACTCAGCGAGGAGGCTCACGAAATCCACGTTGATGCCAATGGCCAGTGGAAGCAATCCGAGCACGGTAGTGATGGCGGTGAGCAGCACGGGACGCAGACGTGTACGTCCCCCTTTGATGATGAGGGGGACAATTTCTGCAAAGGGCAGTAAGTCGTCTTCGCCCAGTTCCAATTCGCGTTTCCTGCGGTCGAACAGCAGGTTGGTGTAGTCGATCAAAACGATGGCATTGTTGACCACAACCCCTGCGAGGGAGATGATGCCGATCATGGTCATGATGATCACGAAGTCTTGGCGGAACACCACCAGGCCGAGGAACACGCCGGTGAGCGAAAACAGCACACTGAAGCCGATGATGAAGGGCGTGGAGATGCTGTTGAATTGGGCCACAATGATCAAGAAGATGAGGAAGAGCGCGATGACCAACGCCTTCGATAGGAAGGCCATTTCCTTGGCTTGTTCCTCTTGCTGGCCGGTAAATTCCCATTGCACACCGTCTTGAGCGGGGTAGTCGCTCATGGCTTCCTTGATGGACGCCACCACTTCATTGGCGTTGAACCCGCCGAGTACGTTAGACGAAAGGGTTACAGTACGGTCGAGGTCTTTCCGCTTGATGGCGTTGTAGGTGGTGGACCTGCCTGCGGTGGCGACAGCGGAAATGGGCACCTCCTTGATTTGGCCGTCTGAGGCGCTTCGGAAGATGATCTTTTGGTTCATCAAAGCGTCGGCGTTGTTGCGGTACGCGTCGGAGAACCTCAGGTTGATCGGATAGTCGTCCTCACCGTCCTTGTAGCGGCTGACTTCGCGGCCGAAGAGGGCGCTTCGGATGCCGTAGCCAATTTGCTGCGTGCTCAAACCATAGCGACGGGCCTTGTCCCGGTCGATGGAAATGGGCATCTCCGGCTTGGACTTTTCTACGTCGAGCTTGAGCCCTTCCACACCCTGTATGCCCGTGGACTCAATGAAGCGTTTCATGCCGTCGGCGAAGGCCAAGGCTGTTTCGTAATCGGTGCTCGTGATTTCGAGGTTGATGGGCAAACCTTGCGGTGGACCGTCTGAGTTTTTGGTCGCCCGGATGATGGCATCGGGGTAGCCTTTGACCTCGTCGCGGATGGCGTTCAAGACATCGGTGGTGCGCACACCTTGACGGTCTTGGAACTTCAAAAAGCTGACGGTGATGCGGCCTTTGTTTGGTGTGGCGCCCAATTGTGGGCCTTCTGCAGGGTCGGAGGTGCCTTCACCCACTTGGGCGATGACAGAGTTGACCAGAAACTGCTCGGAGGAGCCGTCCGCCCCTTCGCGCAAGAAAGCCGGTTGATTGATGGCCTCCATCACCATGCCTTCTACTTCCTTGGTGACCCGGTTGGTTTCTTCGATGTCCGTGCCAATGGGCATGTCGATGTAGACGTTGACATACTGCGGCTCGTTCTGGGGGAAGAACTCCACCTTGGGCGGGAACACGCCCAGCAGCGCGAGGGAAGCGAAAAGCAAGCCGATCATGCCGTAGAAGAACAGCCATGGCTTGGCGCCCCTGAGGGAAAAGCGCAGCAGGCGTTCGTAGGCGTTTTCCAGGGCCGGGAGCAGTTTGTTTTGGAACCATGCCGTAGCCGGTGTCAAGAGGTACCGGTTGAGCAGCCCGATGATGCCGCCGAGGACAAAGAGGTTGCCCAGCGTGGTCCAACCCGCCCCCAGCAGGAGCAGCCCCACAACGAAGAGGATGCCGGTGGTGATGAAGAGCCGGCGCACGTTCATCTCGGCTTCTTCCACCCGCATGTACAGGCTCGTCAACATGGGGTTGATCACCAACGCAATGAACAAGGAGGATGACAACACGATGATGAGGGTCATCGGCAGGTATTTCATGAACTCTCCGATGATGCCCGGCCAAATGGCCAAGGGCAGGAAGGCCGCCAGTGTAGTGGCTGTGGAAGCGATGATGGGCCACGCGACTTCACCGACACCATAGCGTGCGGCATCAAAGGGCGACATCCCTTCATCCATCAGTCGATAGATGTTTTCGACCACCACAATGCCATTGTCCACGAGCATGCCGAGCGCCAGTACCAAGGCAAAGAGCACCATCACATTGAAGGTGATGCCCAAGGCGTTGAGGATGGCGAAGCTGAGGAACATGGACAGCGGAATCGCCACCCCTACAAAGAGGGCGTTGCGCAACCCGAGGAAGAACAGCAAGACGCCCACCACCAGCAGGACGCCGAGGATGATGCTGTTTTGGAGCTCGTCGACCTGGGTTCGGGTCTGATCCGATTGGTCGGAAGTGATGCTGACGTTGAGGTCTGAAGGCAAGAATTCTGCCTTGGCCTCCGCAATGATGCGGTTGATTTCATCGGAGGCGATGATGAGGTTTTCGCCGGCGCGCTTTCGAACATCGAGCGAGACCACTGGATTGCCCCACTCACGTGCGAAGCTGGTGGCTTCTTGGTCTACGAATTGCACGTTGGCGACGTCGCGGAGGTAGACGGGCTTGCCGCCCTCGGCCTTGACTATGATGGATTCCAAGTCTTGGGCGTCGCGGAAGTCGCCGACCACCTGCACGGTGCGCCGCCGGCCATCCATGAGGATGTCACCACCAGAAATGGACAGGTTTTCTTGGCCGATGGCTTGTGCGATGTCATTGAAGCTGACGAGCATGGCTTCTGCCCGGAGGTGGTCGACTTCGACCTCCATTTCTTTGGCGTTCACGCCGCGGATTTCTGCCTCGTTGATTTGGTCCACATCTTCAATGCGCTCTTGCAGGATTTCCGCGTAATCCTCGAGCTGGTCGATGGGGTAATCGCCGGAAAGGTTGACCTGCATGACGGGCACCAACTCGGTGAAGTTGAGGTCGAAGATGTTGGGGTCGCTGGGCAGGTCGTCCGGAAAGCTGGGATCGCTCATGGCGATGTCCACCTTGTCCTTGACCTTTCTCAACGCCACTTCTGGGGTTACCGAGAAGTCGAATTTGATGTCAATCGAGCTGTATCCCTGTTGGCTCGTCGAGATGATTTTATCGATGCCGGTGATGCCCTTGATTTCCTTTTCGATGGGGCGGGTGATGAGCTTCTCAATGTCACCGGGGCTGTTCCCTGGATAGGGGGTGCCCACAAACACCTCGGGAACGACCACCTCAGGGAAGCTCTCTTTGGGAACGGTGATGTAGGATGATATGCCAGAGATCAAAATGATCGCGATCAAGACCGCAACAGTGGTGCGGTTTTTGATCGACGCGGTACTCAGGCCGAATTCCTTGGGTTTCTTGGAGTCCATGGGGTGGGGATCGCTTGTGGGTCGCGTGGAATACAGCGGGTTCAGCGCAGGATTTGGACGGTCTGACCCTCCACGACCTGGCCAGCGCCGCGGTCGATGATGGTCATACCGGGGGCAACGCCCTCGAGGATCAGGACATGGTCATCGTGAGCGGGGCCCGTGCGAACGGGCTGTCTGGTGGCCTTCCCGCCTTGCACGGTGTAGACGAAGTCTTGCCCTTGGCGGTTTTGGAGGATCAGGCCAGAGGGCAGGGAAAGGGCACTGTCGAGGTGGAGGTCGTTGATGCGAAGTGCAGCAAATTCGTTGGGCAGCAAGGCGGTGCCTGCTGGAACGGGGACCACGATTTCAAAAGTGCGGTTTGCGGGTTCGATGTAGCGTCCAACGCGGGCAATGGAACTGATTAGGGTGTCGCGCCCAGCCATTACAATGTCCACCCGCTGGCCGGCTTGAACCTTGCCCACGTAGTGGTCGCTGACCTTGGCCCGCACGTACATATCGTTCAGGTCCATGACCCGAGCTACGGGCTGCATGGGAGAGGCCATGCCTCCTTCTTTGGCGAAAATCCGGTCGACCGTGCCCGCAAAGGGGGCGGTGACTTTTCCGAAGTCTACTTGCTCCGAAAATGCGGCGATGCTTTCTTCCAAAGCCTTGACATTGGTGCGGGCTTCGAGGAGCTGAACTTCCGTGCCAATGCCTTGACTCCACAGGCGTTCTTGTCTGGACAAGACGTCTTTGGCCAAAGTCAGCCTGGTGTTCAATTCGTCTTGGTTTTTGGCGATGGCGTCGTTGTCGAGCTCAAGCAAAACCTGGCCTTTTCGGACGGTTTGGCCTTCTTCAACCCGGATGTTCAATACCGTGCCCTGGGTCATGGGGAAGACCTGCGCCAGGCGGTCTGTTTCCACGTTGCCTTGTACGGTAAAGAAGTGGTCAAACGGGGAAGGACTGGCCTTGATGGTGGTGACCTTGCGCGCTTCGGCGGATGCAGGAGCAGCAGCTTCAGTTGTGGCTGGAGCGCCTTCGGGCGCTGGGCTTCCGCAAGCGGTGAGCAACAGTGCGGTGGTGAGGAAGAGGGATGTGCGGATCATGTTGATCAGGCGTTGAGGGAACGTTCGAGGCGGAGGTGGGCGTTGAACCAGCGGAGCGTGGCTTGGGCGAAGTTGGCTTGGGCGTTGACCAATTGGTTTTGGGCCTGTGTCATGTCAAAGCTGCTGGCCAGACCTTCTTGAAACCGGATGCGGGTGCGGTTGAGAATGCGATCTGCGAGGTCGAGGCTGCGCTGGGCTTGGATGCGCTGTTCCAAGCTGGAGTTGTATTCAGACCGCGCAGCCCGGTACTCGAGTGCGGCGGCTTGGGTGAACTGCTCGAGTGCGGTTTCAGCACGGTCACGGGTCAATTGTGCTTGCAACACTTTTTCCTTGCCTCCGAAGCTGGACCAAATGGGGATGTTCATTTGAACGCCCACAAGTTGAATGGGGTACCAGCTTCCTTCTCCAAAGAAGTCGAAAGCATCCCGTTGCGCATTCCTTTGGTTGGTGTAAAAAGCGCTGATGCTCGGCAGGCCAGCGGCTTTTTCGTTGCGGATGCCCAGTTCAGAGAGTTCGAGGTTCTTGGTTTGAGATTGGATTTCTGGCAACCGGTTAGCGTCGAAAGGAGTGCCGAGCACGGAAGCCCCGTCAAAAGCGCTGGACAGTGTTTCAAAGGTGTCAGCGAGGATGACCGTGGTTTCGACGGGCATGCCGACGGTGAATTTGAGGGCGTCCAGCGCCACGGATGCCATGCTTTCGGCGGTGGCGCGCTGCTGGGCCATCTCGGACAATGCGAGCTCCAGTTGGTCGGCGTCGGTAGATTCGGCGAGGCCTTCTGCGACGAGGGCGCGGGTCTGGCCCAATGCTTCTTCGGCAAGGGCTTCTGCCGCTCTGAGAATGGCCACGTTTTCTTGTGCAGCCAACGCAGCGGCATAGCCTTCTCCAGCAGCGCGTCGGGCATCGGCTACGGACTTGGACTCAGAGGCTTCCATCGCACTGGCATAGGCCTTTGCTGCTTGGATGCCCACGAAGTAACTCGGGCTGAAGATGAGTTGCGTGGCGGTAATTCCTGCGGTCATGGTTTGCGCAGCGCCAAATTGAAATTCTTGGATGGCGTTGGGGTCGACAGGAGGGGCATCGAGGGGAACGCCCGTGGCTTGGGCCACGCCCCCGAGGAATGCTGTGAGGTAATCGGGAAAACCGAAGGCATCTCCACTGGAAACCTGCGTGGGAATGTCGATGTACCGGTTGTATTCGACCGACCCACTGACTTGTGGGAAGCCAGAGGCGATGAGTTCGCGCGTGTTGCTGGCCGCTTCTTTGGCGTCAATCGAAGCGTAGCGCACATTGTAAGCGCGCATGGCCGCCAATGATTGCGCCTCCTCGAGTGTGAGCCGAGTGCCAGAACCACCACCGGCGGTTTGGCCGAAAATGGCCCCGTGTATGAGCAGCAAGGTGGATAAAATGGGAATGATACGCATGGTGGAGGGCGTGTTCACAGGGTGTTGTTGCGTTGATGGAGGTAGGCCATTCCCTTGTCAGTGGCGATGCCCCTGAGGTGGTAGGTGTGGAGTTCCTTTTGCAGTTCGGACAAGGGCCGTCCGAACTCATCGATGGTGCTGGGGTCGGTCATGGTTTGGACCATGGCCATGTGCAGTCTGGAGATGAGACGCGCATCAAAGTCTCCCCGATAGAGGCCTTCGGATTGGCCCCGTTCAATGTTGCGGATGAGGTAGCCCTGCATGGCTTCCATTTTGTGTTGATGCAGGCGCCGCATCGCTTCGGGATAGTATTTCTGCAGATCGAAGAGCATGCTGGGGTGCATTTCCCTGAGTTCGGTCTGGAAGTACTCCATGACTTCGATCACGGCATCGATGGCATTGTTGCCGCCTTCGGACAAGGTTTGGGTCCGCGAGTTTTGGCGGTTGCAGGCTTGATCGAATACCTGAAGCACCAGGTCGGCTTTGTCCTTGAAGTACCGATAGAGGGTCTTCTTGGAGACCCCCAGCTGTGTTGCCAAATCGTCCATGCTCACGGCACGAACGCCAAACCTGCGAAAGGCCTGTTCACACCCTTTGAGCAGGTCGACCAGGCGTGCGTCTTTCGTGGATCCTTGTGGGGCGGGGGACATTGTTCGGCTTTCGGAGGGCAAAAATAGCCTTGGAATTTACCATTGGAAACGAAATGCTTGTTAAATCGTTTCCGGTGTCCCTTGTTGACTTCGAGGCATCAATCGATTCGGATTCCCAGCCCTTTGACCAAGCCGCTCAAGTCGGCGGCGTCGAAACGTGCGCCGCGAAGCCGGTTGTCAGAGGGGTCGATGGTCCAATCGGTGGCGCCGCGAAAATCAGATTCACGCAAATCGGTGCGTTGGAATATGGTGTCGCGCAGCCGGCTTTCTGTCCATGATGTTTCACGCGCATCAGTCCCGGAAAAGTTGTTTCCGCTCAAGTCGGAACGCTCCAGTTTCATGCCCTTCAGGTCCATGTCTTCCCAGTCGCACAGCGGAGCCTTGCATTGGTCCAGTGTGAAGGACAGAAAGGAGGGATGGAGGGTGGTCCAACGCACCTTGTTGAGGGTGCAGCTGGAAAAGGTGACGTCGTGAAACCTCACGTTGGTGAGGCGCACTTCGGACAACTGGCAAGACTGGAAAGTGCAGCGCTCGAAGCGGGCGTCCCGCCAATCTGAATGGTTGAGATCCAGGCCTTCAAAATGACACGCTTCAAAGTGGTGTCCCGCCCATGGAAAAGGAGGGAGGGGCGCTGTTGACAGGGTTTCAGCTGTCCAGCGGGCTTGATAGTGCTCCATTAAGAAAGGGCGCGCCGGATCAAATCGGCGTCGGCTTTTTGGGCCAAGGTGACTTTTAATTTGGGTTCGGCTTTCATGGCGCGGCGAATGGCGAACTGGGCTTCGTCGTTGCGGGCCCAGCTGCGGCGGGCGATGCCGTTGTTGACGTCCCAGTGGAGCATGGAGGTGAGCTTGGATTCGGCCTCTGCAGACCCGTCGAGGAGCATGCCAAAACCGCCATTCATCACTTCACCCCAGCCCACTCCGCCTCCATTGTGGAGGGACACCCAGGTGGCCCCCCTAAACGCGTCACCGACAAAATTCTGGACCGCCATGTCCGCGGTGAATGCGGAGCCGTCATAGATGTTGGAGGTCTCCCGGTAAGGGGAGTCTGTGCCACTGACATCGTGGTGGTCGCGGCCGAGGATGACCGGGCCTGACAGCTCTCCGCTGGCAATGGCTTGGTTGAAAGCCTTGGCGATGCGCATGCGGCCCTCTGCGTCGGCATAGAGGATGCGGGCTTGAGAACCGACCACAAGCTTGTTGGCTTTGGCTCCTCGGATCCACTGCACATTGTCGGCCATTTGCTGCTGGATTTCGGAAGGTGCCTCAAGCATTAAGCCCTCCAATACTTCGCATGCGATGGCATCTGTTTTGTCCAAGTCAGCCGCGTCGCCTGAACCGCAGACCCAACGGAACGGTCCAAAACCGTAATCAAAGCACATTGGGCCCATGATGTCTTGGACATAGCTGGGGTAACGGAAGGCCGTTCCGTCTTCCGCCATGATGTCGGCGCCAGCCCTCGAGCTCTCCAGGAGGAACGCGTTGCCGTAGTCAAAGAAGTAGGTTCCTTTGGCCGTGTGCTGGTTGACGGCAGCGGCATGTCGGCGCAGGCTTTTTTGGACGCAGTCCTTGAACTGTTCAGGGTCTTCGGCCATCATTTTTTGCGCCGATTCAAAGGTGAGACCTGCAGGATAGTAGCCCCCTGCCCACGGGTTGTGCAAGGACGTTTGATCCGAACCCAGGTGTATGTGAATGCCCGCCTCGTAGAAGTGTTCCCATACATCCACCACATTGCCGAGGTAGGCGTAGCTCACGGCTTCTTTTTGAGCCATAGAGGCTTTTACGCGGTCAGCCAGTTCAGCGACATCTTCGACTACATGGTCGACCCAGCCTTGTTCGTGGCGCTTCCAAGCTGCTGTGGGGTCCACTTCAGCGGTCACTGAAACCACTCCGGCAATGTTGCCGGCTTTGGGCTGGGCGCCGGACATTCCTCCCAAGCCAGCGGTCACAAACAGTTTGCCTGCGAGCGTGGGGTTTTCGGGGTCCAACCTGCGGCCAGCATTGAGGACCGTGATGGTGGTGCCGTGCACGATGCCTTGGGGCCCGATGTACATGTAAGAGCCCGCGGTCATTTGGCCATACTGGCTGACGCCGAGGGCATTCATCCGCTCGAGGTCATCGGCTCCGCTGTAATTGGGGATGACCATGCCGTTGGTCACAACGACCCGAGGGGCAGTGGCGTGGGAGGGGAACAACCCCAGGGGGTGGCCGCTGTACATGACCAGCGTTTGGTCATTGGTCATTTCGCTCAAGTAGCGCATGACCAGTCGGTATTGGGCCCAGTTCTGAAAGACCGCTCCGTTGCCGCCATATGTGATCAACTCCTCCGGATGTTGCGCCACAGCAGGGTCCAGGTTGTTCTGGATCATCAGCATAATCGCCGCCGCCTGTGCAGTCTGTGCAGGGTATGCGTCAATGGGGCGGGCACGCATGGCGTACTTCGGCATGAACCGGTACATGTAAATCCGGCCATAGGCTTGAAGCTCTGCTGCAAACTCTGGCGCGAGGACCTCGTGCTGTGCTGCGGGAAAATACCGCAGTGCATTGGCGAGGGCCAGTTCTTTTTGTTGCGGGGTCAGGATGTCCTTTCGGACTGGGGCGTGCGAAACCTCGGCCGAACGTTGCTGAGCTGGGGGCAGTGAGTCGGGGATCCCGGCGGCAATTTCTTGGTGAAAAGCAGCAGTGGTTGGATCGGTGGCGATGGTGGTGTTCATGGCGATCGGTTCAGAGGCCTTTGGGGTTGCGGATCCGCCCAGTCCCCTTGTCGAAACCATAGGGGCAGTGTCTGCAACCGCTTGTACAGCAATAGCCGCGTTTGCGGTGATATTGTTCAGTGAACACCAAGAATCCTTCCGGTGAAGAATACGTGTCGCCTTCTTCGATGGGGATTTTCTTGGACCTGTCCACGGCCCAAAGTTACGATGGCACTCAGGTGCGCAGGTGTCTGCGCCTTACCCGCTGGGGAATGCGGCACAAGATCTCGTAAGGGATGGTGTCCGTTGCAGATGCCAGGTGCTCAATGGAAGCATGGTCGCCAAATATTTCCACGGGGTCACCCACATTGACGGTCAACCCTGTGACGTCGATCATGCAACCGTCCATGCATACGGGCCCAACAGTAGGGCACAGCTGACCTCCCGTGAACAACCGCACTTTTCCCATTCCAGCGGAACGTGGAAGGCCGTCTGCATACCCCACAGGCAAGGTCGCAATGCGCCGGGCGTGATCGGCAGAATCTGTGGCGCCATAACCGACAGGTGATCCTGCAGGAACGGTGTGCAGGTGGCTGATTCGCGTATGGAACCGACCAATGGGCTGGAGGTTTTTCATGGTGCCAGAGGCATCCAGGCCATACAGGCCCAGGCCGATGCGCACCATGTCGAAACGGGCTTCAGGAAATCGCGCAGCGCCAGAGGTGTTGGCCAAATGCTGGATGAACTGGGGCTTCTCTGACGTGACTGTGGCACTGGACCATCCGGATTGAATGGCATTACAGGCGTCGGTGTAGGTCTTGATTTGCAGACGCGTGTGGGCATCTGACTGGGCGTCATCTGCTGCGGACAGGTGGCTGTAAACACTGATGATGGGTATGCCCAGGGCTGCGCATTGTGCGCCCGCTGCGTGTGCCTCTTCGGGCGCAAGTCCAAGCCTGTGCATTCCCGTTTCAATTTTGAGGTGCACGCCGTTGGCATTTGAGGCTGATCCAGAATGGTTTGCACGCGCATGGCCCCATTGCTTGAGGGTATCCAACCGATGGACTTCGGGCTCGAGGTGCCACTCCAACAAGTCTTGAAACCGCTGTGGGTCGGCATTGAGAACCATGATGGGGCATTGAACCCCTGCCTTTCGAAGTGCCATGCCCTCTTCAGTAAAGGCCACGGCCAGTCGGGATATGCCCAGGCGGTTTAATTCCACGGCCACGGCATCGCCCGCTCCGTAGGCGAAGGCCTTGACCATGCCCATGATGGGCAAGCCAAACTGCTCTCTGTACTGCTCAAGGTTGTGGGAGAGCCGGCCCAAGTCGAGGTCGAAAACGGTGGTGTGTGGGTTGGCCTCCAGCGCCCGGGCTACGCGTTCAAATGCAAACGCCCGTCCTCCTTTGACGAGCACGTTCCAGCCTTGTAAGCGGTCCAATGCCGTGCTGTTGAGGAGCGCTTCTGTGGAGTTGAAGTGCTCCACCTCAGCAGCATTGACCCCTGGAATTCCAGCAGCGAGCTGCGGCCCGACGGAAATCCAATGGTCCACCGGGTGTTGTCCCAACGTGTGCTTGAGCCTTTTGGATTGGTCGGGATCCTGGTGATCGAAAGGAAGCAAGTCGGAGAGGATGACGGCTTTTTTGTGGTCGCCAGAGAGTTGGTCCAGTGCTTCTAATGCGGTGGAAAGCCCATCCAGGTCGTGGTTCCAAGTGTCGTTGATGACGGTTCCTCCACCCGTTCCGGACAAGTGTTCGAGCCGCATCCCCAGCGGCTGGAGGAGGGGGAGGTGCGCAGTGACAGCGCCCAAATCACCGGTCAATTCGAGTACGAGAAGTGCAGCCGTGAGCGCATTTGACAGGCTGGCGTCGTCGGCAAAGGGCACCTTCCACGCGAGGTCCTCTCCCCTCCAAGTGCCGGAGAGCTTGGTGTGCCGGCCTTCTTTTTCGAGGTGCGCAATGCGCAATGCGCAAGTTCCTGGAAGGGCGGTTTGCCCCGCAGAGTTTGATATGGTCCAATGGACGCAACGCGCAGCCACGTTGTTGTCGTGCAAGGCTTGGATGACGTCGGGGTCATGGGTGCCCAGAATCACGCTTTCGCAGCCTGAGAACAATTGGACTTTTTCCCGGGCCTTGGACGACCGGCCTGAGAAATGACCACCGTGGGCCTCACCAAAATGCACCATGACCCCGATGTGGGGCTGAATGATGGAGGCCAGGGTTTCCATTTCGCCAGGCAGGGAGATGCCCGCTTCAACCAAGTAGGTCTCGGCTTTGTCGTCCATCCCCCACAGGGAGAGGGGGACACCGACTTGGCTGTTCCAACTGCCAGGGCTCTTGGAAATGCGGTGTGCGCTTGGTGTCAATGCGTGTGCCCACTCTTTGACCGTGGTCTTGCCATTGGACCCCGTGATGCCTACCACTTTTCCTGAGCGGCTCAGCCGTGCAGTGCGGCCCAATGCCTGCAGTGCGGCCAGGGTATTTGGTACGCGTAAGACATGGCCTTCGGGGTCTTCGCCAGACCAATCTGAAGCGAGGATAAAGCCCCGAACACCCGCTGCGGCTGCGGCTGCAACGTGGGCATGTCCGTCGTGGCGGGGACCGCGCAGAGCGATGAAAACCGTGTGTGCCAGTGTTTCATCGCTACCGTGAAGTGTTCGGGTGTCCGTGGACAGGTAATCAAAGTCGGGAGGCCTTTGGTTGACTGGGGCATTGACCGTTCCCTTGAGGGAGGTTGCCAAGTGTTTCCAAAGGTCCTGGCTGATGTTCATTCGGGGCTGGTGACGCGGTGGTGATCCCGGACTACCAGTTCATTGTAAGGCTCCCTTGACAGCGCTTGATAAGATTCGGCACCACCAATTTGCACGTCTTCGCTGCCGCCTTCCATGCGGTGAGAGAAGTGGGCAGGCCTTCCAGTGATGGAGCAAATCGCGTGCAACTTGGTCACGTACTCGGCATGGGCCAAAAGCAACGGAATGCAGCCAAACGGTCGCCCCAGGTAGTCGAGATCGAGGCCTGCTGCGATGACCCGAATGCCAGAGTCGGCCAACCTGTTGCAGACGTCCACAATCCCTTCGCCAAAGAATTGGACCTCGTCAATGCCGACCACGTCAGGCATTTTATCGTCGGAAATCAACTGTGCTACCATGGCCTCAAGTGCGGGAGCATCTGCCATGGCGTGGGCGGGTTGGCGGCGTGCATCGTGGCTGACCACGTCGGTCGTGTCATGGCGGTTGTCGCGTTCAGGCTTGAACAAGGTGACCGCCTGCTTTGCCAAGCTGGCCCGGCGCAAGCGGCGCAGCAACTCCTCAGTTTTTCCAGAAAACATCGGGCCGGCAATGACTTCGATGGTGCCTCCGACAGGATGGGGTGGATGTCTTTCGTATGCCGTCATGAATCCTCAATTTTACGATGCAGTTCGGCCAACTGGTGCGGTATCTTTTCCAAGCACTGTGCACGGACGGTTTAGGAGGGTGTTTCGCCATCCACTTTGGTCCGTGGGAAACACTCTTGCTCAGGGGTTTGTACCCCATCGGAATTGCCACTATATTCGCACCCCGAATTTTCCGGGGTTTATCAACTTCGAAGCGCAGTGGATACGTTGAGCTACAAAACCGTCTCCGTCAATAAGGAGAACGCCGACAAGAAATGGTTGCTGGTCGATGCCGAGGGGCAACGTCTGGGCCGTCTTTGTTCTGAAATCGCCCGCCTCCTTAGGGGAAAGCACAAGGTGAACTTCACCCCGCACGCCGATTGTGGTGACTATGTCATCGTGATCAATGCCGAGAAGGTGGCGTTGACGGGCAACAAATGGGAGGACAAGGAGTACGTTCGTTACTCAGGTTACCCAGGGGGTCAATACCGCCGCACCGCGAAAGAAGTGCTGGATCGCACTCCGGAGCGTCTGGTAGAAAATGCCGTGCGCGGAATGCTTCCAAAGAACCGCCTCGGACGCGCCATTTATAAGAACCTTCACGTTGTTGTTGGTGCTGAACACAGCCATGAGGCACAGCAGCCCACCACTCACGCCATTCCCTCCTGATTCGCATGCAGACGATCAATACCTCAGGACGCCGTAAAAATGCCATCGCCCGCGTTTACATGACGCAAGGCACTGGTAAGGTGACCATCAACAAGCGGGACATTACGGAGTACTTCCCCCTCCCCACCCTTCAATACAAGGTCAAACAGCCTTTCATGCTGACTGAGACCCTCGACCAGTTCGACATCAAGGCGAACCTCGACGGCGGCGGCATCACCGGACAAGCTGAGGCGCTGCGCCTCGCGATCTCCAAGGCGCTGATTGAATTGAACGAGGAGCTCAAGCCCACTCTGAAAGCCGAAGGCCTCACCACGCGTGACCCACGTATGGTTGAGCGCAAGAAGTTCGGTCAGAAGAAGGCCCGGAAGAAGTTCCAGTTCTCAAAGCGCTGATCTCCAGCAAACCTTTTCTTTTTTATATACAGCTAGCATCCAAACAGAGGGGACCTTCACCAGAAGCTACCTCTTTGTTGCTTAACCCCAGGAACGTAGCATTATGGCACGCACCAATTTCGACCAACTGCTTCAAGCAGGATCCCACTTCGGCCACCTCAAGCGCAAGTGGAACCCCCATATGGCCCCTTACATCTTCACGGAGAAGAAGGGCATTCACATCATTGACCTTCACAAGACAGTAGTGCTTGTGGACGATGCCGCCGCCGCTGCCAAGCAGATGGCCAAGAGTGGGAAGCGCATCTTGTTTGTCGCCACCAAAAAGCAAGCAAAGGACATCGTGACGGAAGCGGCTGAGTCCGTGAACATGCCGTACGTGACAGAGCGTTGGTCAGGCGGTATGTTGACCAACTTCGCGACCATCCGCAAGGCGATCCGCAAAATGACGCAGATCGACAAAATGGAGGCCGACGGTACGTTGAGCACCATGTCCAAGCGTGAGCGTCTTCAAGTGAGCCGTCAGCGCGCCAAGTTGGAAAAGAACCTCGGTTCGATTTCCGATATGAATCGGATTCCAGCTGCCGTGTTCATCGTGGACGTCATGAAGGAGCACATTGCTTTGGCCGAGGCCAAGAAGCTGGGCATTCCTGTCATTGCGATGGTAGACACCAACAGTGACCCCCGTCCTGTGGACTTCCCCATTCCAGCAAACGATGATGCGAGCAAGTCCATCAAGGCCGTTGTTGATGCCATTGTTGAAGGCATCAAGGAAGGATTGGCGGACCGCGGTTCCGATAAGGAAGCCGCTGCTGCTAAGGAAGCTCCTGCCGCTGAAGCTGCTCCCGCTGAGGAAGCCGCTTCTGCCGCTGAGGCCGCTCCTGCCGCTGAGGCTGCTCCCGCTGAGGAAGCCGCTCCTGCCGCTGAGGCCGCTCCCGCTGAGGAAGCCGCTCCTGCCGCTGAGGCTGCTCCCGCTGAGGAAGCCGCTCCCGCCGCTGAGGCTGCTCCCGCTGAGGAAGCCGCTCCTGCCGCTGAGGCTGCTCCTGCTGAGGAAGCCGCTCCTGCCGCTGAGGCTGCTCCCGCTGAGGAAGCTGCTCCTGCCGCTGAGGCCG
>JBELBZ010000004.1:20179-84677 GCA_042095055.1 Crocinitomicaceae bacterium
GCTCCTGCCGCTGAGGCTGCTCCCGCTGAGGAAGCTGCTCCTGCCGCTGAGGCCGCTCCCGCTGAGGAAGCCGCTCCCGCTGACGACGCACCTGAAAGCGAAGGCGAGAAAGAGGCCTGACCCATTTCATTTTCTGAATACACCGAACTCACCCCGCGTGCTGTGACTGAAGTCACCGCGTAAAACCAACACCAAAATGAGCATTACTGCAGCCGAAGTCAACAAGCTCCGCAAGCAAACTGGAGCAGGCATGATGGATTGCAAGAAGGCCCTGACCGAAGCCGAAGGCGACTTCGATAAGGCCATCGAAATCCTTCGCAAGAAGGGTCAGAAAATCGCCGCCAAGCGCGGTGATAACGAGATTGGAGAAGGTGCTGTCCTCGCTTCAACCAATGCGGATGGAACCCGCGGTTGCATCATCTCCTTGAACTGTGAGACGGACTTTGTGGCCAAGAACTCGGATTATGTGTCTTTCACACAGAGCATCCTCGACATCGCGGTGTCTTCAAATGCCGCAGATAAGGACGCATTGCTCGCCCAACCTCACCCTACTGGTGTGACGGTCGGTGAGGAAATCACCAATCAGATGGGCCGCCTCGGTGAGCGCATTGAGATCAGCCGTTATGAGCAGGTCAGTGGCGATGCTGTTGTGGCTTACATCCACCCCGGAAACCGGTTGTCTACGCTCGTTGCTTTTAACGGAGCTGTGGACGCCCAGGTCGGCAAGGATGTTGCCATGCAGGCAGCGGCCATGTCACCAATCGCGTTGGACGAGTCCAGCATCGACCAGGCGACCATCGACAAGGAGCTCGAGATTGGAAAGGAGCTGGCCATCAAGGAGGGGAAGCCCGCTGAAATGGCTGAGAACATCGCCAAGGGCCGCCTCAAGAAGTGGTTCAGGGAAGTGACCCTGGTGCACCAGGCGTTCATCAAAAACAACAAGCAAAGCGTAGCTGACTACGTGAAGGAGGTTGGCGGGGGCGACCGCGCCATTACTGGTTTTAGTCGTGTAAGCCTCGACTAAAGGCCGAACAAATCAACCGTTGGAACGGGCTGCTCGAAAGGGTGGCCCGTTTTCTTTTGGGGTGTGCCGGGGAATCGTCGGATATTGACCCTCGATGAAATACCGTCGCGTCCTCCTAAAGCTGAGTGGTGAAGCCCTGATGGGTGAAAAGCAGTTTGGCATTGACAACCAGCAACTTGCGTTGTATGCACGCGAAGTCGAAGCCCTTGTAAAGCAGGGCATAGAATGTGCGATTGTGATCGGTGGCGGCAACATTTTTAGAGGAGTTCAGGCCGCAGAAGGTGGAATGGAACGCACCCAGGGCGACTATATGGGCATGTTGGCCACCATGATCAACGCCATGGCTTTGCAAAGTGCCTTGGAGTACATCGGTGTGGACACCCGTTTGCAAAGCGCCATCGAGATGAAGGCGATTGCTGAGCCGGTGATCCGGCGCAGGGCCATGCGACACCTTGAAAAGGGCCGGGTGGTCATTTTTGGTGCAGGCACTGGCAACCCGTTTTTTACGACCGACAGCGCGGCATCATTGAGGGCGATTGAGATTGAGGCCGACGTCATCTTGAAGGGAACGCGTGTGGACGGCATTTACACGGCCGACCCAGAGAAGGACCCGGATGCCGAGCGGTTCAGTTCATTGACCTTTGATGAGGTGTTCAAGCGCGGCTTGAAGGTGATGGACATGACGGCCTTTACGTTGTGCAATGAGAACAAGCTTCCCATCATTGTCTTTGACATCAACCAGGCTGGAAACCTGTCCCGCATCGTGCAGGGAGAGGAGGTCGGCACCATTGTAACTGTCTGATAGAATTCTCATGAGTGAAATGATTGATCTCGCCTTTGATTCGGCGAAAGAAGACATGCAAAAGGCCATGGACCGTTTGGACGTGGAGCTGCGGAAGATTCGTGCAGGCAAGGCACACCCCAGTATGCTGGAAAGCGTCAAGGTGGATTACTACGGGTCTCTGACTCCGCTTAACCAGGTGGGCAATGTCTCCACGACGGATCCACGCACGTTGACGGTTCAGGCTTATGAGAAGTCGATGTTGGACCCCATTGCTTCGGCCATCACCAACGCAAACTTGGGACTGAACCCCATGAACAACGGTGAGGTGCTGATCATTTCGGTGCCCATGCTGACCGAGGAGCGCCGTCGGGAATTGGCGAAGCAGGCCAAAAGCGTTGGAGAGAACGCCAAGGTGTCCATTCGCAATGCCCGCAAGGACGCCAACGACGCCATTAAGGCCACCAAGGACGATGGGGTGAGTGAAGACGCCATCAAGGCTGGAGAGTCCAACGTGCAGGCCCTTACGGACGACTACGTGAAACAGGTGGACGCCCGCATCTCTGCCAAGGAAGCAGACATTATGACGGTCTGACCCGGTCTCGTGCCGCTTCCCTTGCCAAAGCATCGAGGCCAAAGAGTGCTTCGATGTCGGGCTGTGCCACGTGTTCTACCGCATTTAGGGCGTGTTCCACCACGTCGCTCATTTCGAGGAAACCAACCTCTCCCTCCAAGAAGGCGGCTACGGCAATTTCGTTGGCGGCATTGAGTACGCATGGTGCGCTGCCTCCTGCTGCGAGTGCATCGTAGGCCAGTTGGAGGTTTCTAAACGTGGCGAGGTCGGGCTGTTCGAACGACAGATTGGGGTATTCAGCGAAACTGAAACGCGGGAAGGCATTGGCGAGCCGCTGGGGGTAGCCCAGGGCGTATTGAATGGGCAGCTTCATGTCGGGCAACCCCATTTGAACCTTGATGCTGCCGTCCTCAAACTGCACACCACTGTGGACGATGCTTTGTGGATGAACGACAACTTCTATGCGGTCTGCGGGTATGTCAAACAGCCAACGTGCCTCGATCACTTCCAACCCTTTGTTCATGAGGGAAGCGGAGTCGATGGTGATTTTGGCTCCCATCTCCCAATTGGGATGTTTCAAAGCCTGTGCCTTGGTCACAGTGGCGAGTTCATCCCTTTTGCGGCCTCTAAAAGGACCACCTGAAGCGGTGAGAATGAGCTTTTCAATGGGGTTGTGAAACTCTCCTGCGAGACATTGGAAAATGGCGCTGTGCTCGCTGTCAACGGGCAGGATGTCCACCCCTTTTTGGCGGGCGGCTTCCATGACGGGCCCTCCTGCCACCACCAGGGTTTCTTTGTTGGCGAGTGCAATGTGTTTGCCTGCGGCGATGGCGTTCATCGTAGGCCTGAGACCGGCAAAACCGACCAGGGCAGTAAGCACGATGTCGATGCCATCCATTTCGACGAGTTGGGCGATGGCATCTTGGCCGGAGTAGGCCTTGATGTCATGCTCCCACAGGGCGTCGCGCACTTTTTGGCCTTGAGATTCGTCAGCGATCGCAACGGCATTGGGTTTGAACTCAAGCGCTTGGGCGATGAGCAAGTCGGCGTTTCGTCCTGCTGTGAGCACCTCGACGCGAAACCGGCCTGGTTGGGCGCGAACGACATCGAGCGCCTGCGTTCCGATGGAACCGGTGGACCCCAAAATGGCGATTCCGCGGCCTTCACCTGGATCGAAAGTATCGCTGTGGGGCACGGACTCCATCACAAAAACCCGAGTTCGAGTTTGGCTTCTTCGCTCATCATGTCTTGCGTCCATGCGGGCTCAAAGACGATTTCTACATCGGCATCCGCGACGCCATCCATGGAGGCGACTTTTTCTTTGACGTCGGCCGGAAGTGACTCGGCTACAGGACAATTCGGCGACGTTAATGTCATCTGGATGTCCACCTTTTGGCCGCCTTCGGCCTCCGAAAACTTGACTTCATAGATCAGGCCGAGTTCATAGATGTCCACCGGAATTTCGGGATCGAAAATGGTCTTCAGGACCGTGATGACGTCTTGCTGGGTGGGCATGGGGTGAAGTTAAGACTGCCGGGCTGCAAGCGCGGCGGCATAAAGGCGCATTTGTTGGACCATGCTCGCCAGTCCATTGGACCGTGTTGGAGACAGGTGCTGGTGCAAGCCAATGGCGTCGAGGAAGTGCAGGTTGGCCTCGGCAATGGCCTGCGCAGGTGCATTGGACAAGACGCGAACCATCAGGCCGACCAGGCCTTTGGTGATGATGGCGTCACTGTCGGCAGTGAAAATCACACCCCCATTATCGGCCACGTCTGCGGCCAACCATACCCGGGATTGGCACCCCTTGATGAGGTGCTCCTCTGTTTTGCGGGCATCGTCGATGACGGGAACATCTTTTCCCAAATCGATGAGGTGCTCGTATTTGTCCATCCAATCGTCAAAGACAGAAAAGTCTTCAATGACTTCTTGCTGGCGCGATTCAATGAGGGGATGGTTGGAAGCCATAGTGGTATGGTGGGGTTCAACGGAGCATGGCCAATGCCCTTTCAAGGCCAGCCACAGCGACGTCGATTTCGCGGGTGGTGGTGTATGCCGCAAAGGACATGCGCAGGGTCCCATACTCGAGTCCGAAATGGTCCATCAACGGCTCTGTGCAGTGTTGTCCGGTGCGGACGGCGATGCCTTGACCATCGAGCAAGGTGCCCATATCATAGGGGTGAATGCCCTCGGCGACCAGCGAAACAACGCCAACCTTGTGCGGCGCTGTACCGATGATGCGCACGCCCTTGACGGTATCGATGGCGCTGTGGGCATGGGCTACAAGATCAGCTTCGTGAGCCGCGATCTCGTCCATTCCGATGCCCTTCATCCAATCCAGGGCTATGCCAAATGCAATGCCACCAGAAATGTGGGGTGTTCCCGCTTCAAACTTGTGCGGCAGGGTGTTGTACGTGGTCCCTTCAAAGGACACACGTTGGATCATTTCCCCTCCTCCGCGCCAGGGTGGCATGGACTCCAGGTGGTCTTTTTTGCCCCAGAGGAAGCCGATCCCTGTGGGTCCATAGGCTTTGTGCGCGGTGGCCACATAGAAATCACAGCCGAGATGAGCAACGTCGATGGCCATGTGGGGCAGCGCTTGGGAGCCGTCCACCAGGGTCAACGCTCCGGCATCAGCAGCAGCGCGGCAGAGGTCAGAGATCGGGTTGATGGTGCCCAGTGTATTCGACGCATGCACCACGGCCACCAGCTTGGGCTTGTGCTGTTGGAGGCAGGCGTGGAAGTCCTCGAGGTCGAGGGTGCCGTCTGGGAGCACGTTGACAGGCTCTACACGCGCTCCTACCGCTTCGCATATCATTTGCCAAGGCACGATGTTGGCGTGGTGTTCCATCTGGGTCACCAACACCACATCGCCTTTTGAAAGGTTGTGGCGTCCCCAAGATTGTGCGACGAGGTTGATGGCGTCTGTCGATCCCGCAGTGAAAATGACCTCCTCTGTACCGGAGGCGCCAATGTGGGCCGCTAGGGCGGTGCGCGCGCCTTCGAAGGCCTCTGTGGCCAGCTGGGCCAAATGGTGGGCGCCGCGGTGGATGTTGGCGTGGTAGTTTGACAGGTATTCGCGCTGTCCCTCAATAACAGCCAGTGGCTTTTGGGCGCTGGCCGCGTTGTCCAAATAGACAAGGGGCTTTCCGTGCACCTCACGTTGGAGCACAGGGAAGTCGCGTCGAATGCGATCGGGCAGAGAAGTCGAGGCCATCATTGGAGGAACCGCTGTACGAAGTAAAGGTTCAGCCGGCCTGACCCCATGAGAAGTGCAACAGGAATTCACGTTTGCCGCTGGCGCCTTCTGTTGTGCCCAAGGTGTTTTGGACCGAACTCTCTGCGCGTGGGCGGCTGGCCACGAGGCCACGGTCAACGAGCAAATGGTCCAAGCGCAGGGGTTTCATCAGATCCAGCCGAGGCGCCGCGCAAAGACGGCATGCACGTAGTCGCGGATCTCGGGGCGAAAGCCGTCGAGGACTTCCGCGAGAAAGGCTTGAACCAAGAGGTTGTGTGCCGCCGTTTCTGTCATGCCACGGGACCGCAAGTAAAACAAGGCCTCTTTGTCAAATTGACCGGTGGTGCACCCGTGGCTGCACCGCACATCGTCGGCATAAATTTCCAACTCTGGCTTGGCGTACATGGCCGCTTGCTCCCCCAATAGCAGGTTGCGGTTGCTCTGGTAGGCTTCGATGCGCTGGGCGTCCTTGTGGACCATGATTTTGCCGTTGAATACGGCCGTGGACTTGTCTGCTGCCAGCCCTTTATAGAGCTCCTTAGATTGCCCGTCAGGGTGGGCGTGGTCTATCCGTGTGTGGTGGTCTACGAATTGATCACCATTGGGCAGGTAACATCCGTGGAAGGTGCTGTCAGCATGGGTGCCGTCTTGCAAGATGTGCAGGTCGTTGCGCAACCAATGGGCACAAGCTGTGGCGGTGCGCACTGTGAGGTTGCTGTTCGAACCCTGTGTGAAGTGGTGGTGGCCCATGTGATGGACCTTGCCAGGTTCATCTTGAATGATCTCCAGGGAAAGGGAGGCACCATCTCCCACAGCTGCGGTGATGGCAGCGTTCATGAGGCCCTCTGATTTAGAGGTGTTGTCGGACCACAGCACAGCTTCTGCTGAGGCATTGTCCCCGATGTGGATGAGGTGTCGCGGTTGTGCAACTTGGACGCCGTCGGGCATGTGGTGGTGCGCCAGCACAGGACGCTGCAACTTTTGGCCAGCGGGCACCAAAATGCACACGCCGTCTTGGGGAGCAGCGGCCTGCAAGGCCGCAAACCACTCCTGGGTTGCAAATGCGGAGTTGCTCCAAGCTTTCAGCCGCTCTGGATAGCGTTCTAAGGCCAGGGAAACGGGGCCTACAAAGCAGCCTTCTGCACCTTCGTCGAGGGCGTCTCCACTGACGTATTGGCCGGCCACAAAGGTGAAGCGCAGAGCGTCCAAGCTTTCGATGACCACAGGAGGTGCCTTCCGGGGTGCCGAAGCTTCAGGGGTGATGTTGAGCAGCCTCGCCACTCGGGTGTATTTCCACCGCTCCTGTCGCGTAGTGGGGTAATCGATGGCGTCCAGAGCCGCCAAAGCTTCTGTTTGCGGCTCACCGACCAAGCCCACTGCTGTGCAAGCATCGGATACGCGCTCCGCGAGGGCGGCGTGTTGTGTGGGGGTGGCCACTTCGTTCATGCCTGTTCTGCGGCTTCGGCGTCTACAATCCAGTCGTACCCTTTTTCTTCGAGTTCGAGCGCAAGTTCTTTGCCTCCGCTGTGCACAATGCGCCCACCGGCAAGAACGTGCACGAAATCGGGAACGATGTGGTCCAAGAGCCGCTGGTAGTGGGTGATCACGAGGAAGCTTCTGTCGGTCCCCCGCATGCTGTTTACACCATGGGCCACGATGCGCAAGGCGTCGATGTCCAATCCGCTGTCCGTTTCGTCGAGTACGGCGAGCTTGGGCTCGAGCATGGCCATTTGAAACACTTCGTTGCGCTTCTTTTCGCCGCCGCTGAAACCCTCATTTACCGAGCGGTCACGCAATTTGCCGTCCAATTCTACGAGTTGAGCGCAGGCCTTGACTTTGGCGAGAAAGTCTTTTCCAGAAAGGGGCGCCTCCTCCCGTTGTTCGCGGATGCTGTTCAAAGCGGTCCTCAAAAAATTGATGTTGGAGACCCCTGGAATTTCGACCGGGTATTGAAAGGCCAGGAAGATGCCGGCTACGGCGCGTTCGGTGGCGTCAAGTTCGAGCAGGTCGACCCCGTCAAATGTGATGCTGCCCTCGGTGACTTCGTAGTCTTCACGACCGGCGAGGATGCTGGCGAGGGTGCTTTTTCCGGAGCCGTTTGGCCCCATGATGGCATGTACTTCACCGGCGCCCAGTTGGAGGCTGAGCCCTTTGAGGATTTCCGTATCGCCGATGCGGGCGTGGAGGTTGTCGATCTTGAGCATGTTGGATCGGAATGTGAGATCAGCCAACGCTGCCCTCAAGGGAGATGGTGAGCAATTTTCGCGCCTCCACAGCAAATTCCATGGGGAGCTTATTGAGAACCTCTTTGGCGTAACCGTTGACAATCAGCCCTATGGCCTGTTCTTCGGTGAGGCCGCGTTGGAGGCAGTAGAAAATCTGGTCTTCCCCGATGCGGGAAGTTGTGGCTTCGTGTTCGACGTGTGCCGTTGGGTTTTTCGTCTCGATGTACGGAAACGTGTGGGCTCCGCTGGTATCGGTCATCAGCAGGGAGTCACACTGCGAGAAGTTCCGGGCGTTGCGGGCACGGGGTCCGATTTGGACCAAGCCGCGGTAGCTGTTTTGGCTGTTTCCAGCGGAAATGCCTTTGGAAATGATGGTCGAGTGCGTGTTGGCACCCAAGTGGATCATCTTGGTGCCGGTGTCCGCTTGTTGGGCGTTGTTGGTGACAGCGACGGAGTAAAATTCACCAATGCTGCCGTCTCCTTTGAGAATGCAACTGGGGTATTTCCAGGTCACGGCTGAACCCGTTTCTACTTGGGTCCAGCTGATTTTAGCGCGGGACTCACAGATGCCGCGTTTGGTCACAAAATTGAACACCCCTCCTTTGCCTTCGGCGTCGCCGGGGTACCAATTCTGGACGGTACTGTACTTGATTTCGGCGTCGTCTTTGGCGATGAGCTCAACCACAGCTGCGTGCAATTGGTTTTCGTCGCGCTGGGGGGCGGTGCACCCTTCGAGGTAGCTCACGTAGCTGCCCTCTTCTGCGATCAACAAAGTCCGTTCAAACTGCCCTGTGCCCGCTTCGTTGATGCGGAAGTAGGTGGACAATTCCATGGGGCATTTGGCCCCTTTGGGAATGTAGCAGAATGAACCATCTGTGAAGACTGCAGAGTTCAGTGCTGAGAAGAAGTTGTCTTTGACAGGAACAACTGAGCCAATGTGTTTGCGGACGAGCTCGGGGTGCTCCTGAATGGCCTCGCTCATGGAGCAGAAGATGATGCCCAGCTCCGCCAATTTGTCCTTGAAGGAAGTGGCCACGGACACGCTGTCCATCACAAAGTCGACGGCCACGCCGGACAAACGCTTCTGCTCTTCCATGGAGATTCCCAACTTGTCCATGGTGGCCCTGAGTTCAGGGTCGACCTCATCGAGAGAGCCCAAAGGAACCTTGGACTTCGGCGCGCTGTAATAGCTGATGGCCTGGTAGTCCGGCTTTTTGTAGTTCACATGTGCCCACTCGGGCTCTTCCATGCCCTGCCACACCCGAAAGGCTTCGAGCCTCCATTGGAGCATCCAGTCCGGCTCGTTTTTCTTGGAGCTGATTAACCGGATGACACCTTCATTCAATCCAGGTGCCAGTTTGTCGGCATCAATATCCGTGGTGAATCCGAATTCGTACTCCTTGCGGGTGAACTCGTCCAGTAGCGGGTTTTCCTCTGCGGCGCTCATTGGTTGTGGTCTTGCCTTAGATAGAGAAACTCTCTCCGCAGCCACAGGTTCTGTTGGCATTGGGATTGTGAAATACAAACCCCTTTCCATTCAGCCCCCCGGAATACTGCAGTTCTGTCCCGACGAGGTACAAGAAGCTTTTGCGGTCTACGACGACTTTGACACCATTGTCTTCAAAGGTCTGGTCGCCCTCTTTCATCTCGTGATCGAAGGTCAATTCGTACATCAGTCCGCTGCAGCCACCCCCTTTAACACCAACGCGTACGAAGCTGTTTTCGGGGCTGCCTTCCTCACTCATGAGGCGGCGAACTTGGTCTCGGGCATTTTCGTGTACGGTGATCATGCGATCCTTGGCTGAAAAATCCCCCTTTCAGGGTATGGTGTACAAAGGTAGTGACCCTATTTGGACACAGTCCAGATAACGAACGCCAAAGTTCGCGAATGCAACCAGCGGGGTTTAATCTTCACCATTGAACCCATCCCACCCCTGGGCTTTGAGTTCGGTTTCCATGCCGTTGCGCGTGATGAGCGTTCGTTCGTTCGGGTCTTCAGTCAGATACCCGACAATGGAGAACATGGGGTGGTTTTTGAAGTGTTCGAAACGGTCTTGCGGCACTGTGAAGAGCAATTCGTAGTCCTCGCCACCGCTGAGGGTGCACAGGGTAGGGTCCAAATTGAATGCCCGGGCCGTCTCGTACATCTTTTCGCCCATGGGAATTTTGTCCTCGTGCAAACGAACGCCACATCCCGATGCCGATGCAATGTGCAGGGCTTCGGATGCGAGACCGTCTGAGATGTCGATCATGGATGTTGGAACGACTTCAAGCTTGGCCAGTTCTTCGACGACGTCTACGCGTGCTTCGGGCTTGAGCTGGCGCTCGAGCAATCCGTCAAAGCCCGTCAAATCGGGCTGTGCACCTGGCGCCTCTTGAAACACGTGTTTTTCACGTTCGAGCACCTGAAGGCCCATGAAGGCCCCCCCAAGTTCTCCGCTCACCAACACGAGATCCCCTGCCTTTGCGCCATTCCGGAGGGTTGCCTTGTCCTTTTCTACCTCCCCAAAAGCGGTCACAGAAATCATCAGACCAGACTTTGAGCTGGTGGTGTCTCCGCCGATCAAATCCACCTTGTAGCGCTCACAAGCGAGCTTCATGCCGGCGTACAACTCCTTGGCGGCTTCAACGCTAAATCGGTTAGAGAGGGCGAGGCCGACCACCACATGGGTAGGCAGTGCATTCATGGCACACAAATCGCTCAGGTTGACCACAATGGCTTTGTAGCCCAAGTGCTTGAGCGGGGCATACATCAGGTCGAAATGAATCCCTTCGCACAGCAAATCGGTGCTGACCACGGTTTGCTTCCCCGAAGCAGGTGGGGCCACGATCGCGGCATCATCCCCTACACCAAGGACCGTGCGCGGATGTTGAAGCTTGATGTCCTTGGTGAGTTCAGCAATAAGGCCAAATTCGCCGATGGTACCTATTTCTGTGCGTTCCGCGTCCATGGCACAAAGCTATGCGCAGGAATTTTCGTATTTTCACTTTGGACTCTATAACTCTGTCAGACTATGCGGGCTGCACTCTTTTTCTTTTTCGTTGCCATTGCCTGCTTTGTTCAGGCACAAACGCCTGTTGAATTGCGCATTGACCACAAAATGGGTCAGTTGGATTTCAATGCGAACGCGGAAGTCGTCACCATCTTGGGTGAAGCGGTCGAGATCGATCGTTTAGAGTATTACCTCAGCATGTTCACCCTCGTCCACGACGGAGGAATGGAGACGCCCATCGAGGGTGCCTACGTGTTGGCCGACGCCTTCGAGGATGTGGCCCACGCTCTGGGTGAGGTTGACGGGGTTTCCAATGTGGAATCCTTGAAGTTTAGTGTGGGTATTGACCCCAACAACAACCACGCCGACCCTGCTGCTTGGCCATCTGATCACCCATTGGCGCCGCAGGTGCCGAGCATGCACTGGGGATGGTCTGCGGGCTATCGCTTTGTTGCATTGGAAGGCGGAGCAGGCATCAATGGCATCATCACCCACGAAATCCATGCATTGGGCGACAACAATCATTTCCCAGGAGAGATGGAGGTTTTGGCCAGCATGGAGGACGGAACTTTGGTGTTGGATGTTGAAGCCGATGTGTTGGGCTTCTACCAAGACCTTTCTGTGTCAGCAGGCCTGATCAACCACGGAGAAAGCGGAGAAGCGGTCTTGGTCTGTAACAATACTGTGGACCATGTATTTCGCTTGCCTGGGGCGAGCAATGTTGAGGCCACCGTGCCTCAGGATTTTGGGTTTAACCTGATGCCTTTGGACGGCGGTGCGCGCATTCAATTTGACGCACCTCTTGGCTCGGTGGTCCAAGTGGAGCTTTTGGATTTGTTGGGCCGCTCTTTGGGCCAAACCAATATCCCTTCTGGAACGCGGACCTATGATCTCAAAGACGTTCCTGCAGGGGCATTTTTGATCACGGTTTCAGGCCAAGGTGGTCGTTTTACCCGGCGCTGGGTACAGGGATGACACGCAGAAGTTTCTTCTTTTTTTCGGCCTTTGTAGGGTTGTGGATGGGGTGCAACCCTGACCCTGTGGTAGACCCCATTGAGCCTGTGGTCTTGGACCCAACACCATTCAATCTGGACATTCGGCATTTTCCGGAACCACAATGGCCTGAGGACAACCCGCTCACAGAAGCCGGGGTGCAGTTGGGCAGGATGTTGTTTCACGAGAAGCGGATGTCGGGTGACAACACCCAAGCCTGTGCAGACTGCCACGCCCAGCAGCGCAACTTCTCGGATGCGGCTGTTTTTAGTGCGGGCATTCAGGGCATTGAAGGGCCCCGACACAGCATGGTCCTTTCGAACCTGGCTTGGCACCTTCACCACGATGAAAACCACGGCCATGGATTTTTCTGGGATGGCCGTGCAGCAACCCTGAGAGAACAGGTGCTTGATCCCGTTGAGGACGGCTTGGAAATGGACGAAGACCTGGAGAGCTTGACCGTCGAGTTGAGTGCCTTTGAGCAGTATCGCCATGCCTTTACCCGGGCTTTTGGGACCGACGAAATCAACGCTGAGAGGATGGCCAAAGCCCTGGAGCAATTCTTGCTGACCATGGTGTCCAACAACAGCAAGTACGACCAATGGCTGCTGGGGGAGACGTCATTGACAGAGAGCGAGGAGCGAGGGAGGCAGTTGTTCTTCGATGAATTCGACCCATTCAACCCTGAGGTTAGTGGTGCTGACTGCGCCCATTGCCACAGTGGTCTGGACTTTGCCAGTCACCAGTTTGGCAACAACGGGCTGGATGCCGACGAGGACATGGAGGACATCGGTTATATGGCCGTGACAGGAGAAGATGCAGACCGTGGCAAATTCAAAACCCCCTCATTGCGCAATGTCATGGTCTCGGCCCCTTACATGCACGATGGCCGCTTTGCCAACATCGATGAGGTGATTGACCATTATGACCACGGGGCAGTGGCCAGCACCTCCATGGACCCGATGATGCAATACAACGTGGACTACGGGTTGGGCTTGGACAGCCAAGACCGCTCTGACCTCATCGCGTTTTTGCACACCCTGACAGACTCTGACTTCCTGTCCAATCCGGCGTTTTCGAACCCCCACTGACAAGGGTTCCTTACTCTGATGCTTGGCCAGTGTCTTCTGACCAGTGTGAGCGCATGGCTTGGATGACCTTGAGTGAGGTGACACGAAGCAACTCTGGTTCTTTCGCGGCTTTGATTCCATCGACTGTGCCAAATGCAGCGAGCAGCTTGTGGCGGGTGGCGGGCCCTATGCCTGGGATGTCGTCCAATTCGCTGCGCAAAGCAGCGGCGCTCCTGCGCTTCCTGTGGTGTGCCAGCGAGAAGCGGTGGGCTTCGTCGCGCATGCGTTGAATCAGTTTCAATGATTCAGATCGCTTGTCGAGGTGCAGGGGTATGCTGTCTCCTGGAAAGTAGAGTTCCTCCAAACGCTTCGCGATGCCGATGATGGCCACCTTTCCCATGAGCCCTAAGTCTTCCAAAGCACCGACGGCACTGGACAACTGCCCTTTTCCACCATCTACGATGATCAGTTGCGGCAGGGCTTCGCCTTCGTCCCGCAGCCTCTTGTATCGGCGGTGCACCACTTCAGCCATGGATGCAAAGTCGTCGGGTCCCTCGACGGTCTTGATGTTGAACTTTCTGTAGTCGGCTTTGGCGGGCTTGGCTTTCTTGAACACCACACACGCCGATGCGGGGTTGGTGCCTTGGATGTTGGAGTTGTCAAAGCACTCGATGTGTACCGGAAGCTCCTTGAGGTGGAGGTCTTTTTGGAGGGTCTCCATGATGCGGTTTTGTGCCGCCTCTGGGTCCACTTGCTCTTGTTGCTTGCGCTTGTCGAGCATGGTGTACTTGGCATTGCGCTCGGAAAGCTCAATCAACCGCTTTTTGTCGCCGCGCTGGGGCACGTGCCATTTCACGTCGCCAAGAATGGGCCGCACATCGAGGTTGGTATAGATCTCTGGGCTGTGCAGGTCAAACCTGCGGCGGAATTCCAAAATCCCATATTCGAGCAGGTCTTGGTCGCTTTCCTCGAGCCTTTTGCGGAGCTCTATGGTTTGTCCGTGAACGATGCTGCCATCCATGACCTTCATGAAGTTGACGTACCCAGCTGCGGGGTCGCTCACAACGGAATACACCTCGACGTCGTGGATGCTGGGGTTGACAACGGTGCTTTTGGCTTGGAACTTTTTGAGGGCCCCCTTGCGGCGCTTGAAGTCTTCTGCAGCTTCAAATGCAAAGCGCTCTGCCGCCTCGCGCATGGCTGTGTCGTATGTGCGAACGAGGTCTTTGATGTTGCCCTTTAGAATGTCGCGGATGGCTTCAACACCACGGTCGTAGTCTTCGAGGCTTTGCTTTCCGACACATGGGGCCTTGCAGTTGCCAAGGTCGTGTTCCAAGCAAGCCCGGAACTTTCCGGCGTCGATGTTTTTCTGGCTTAAATCGTAGCTGCAATTGCGAATGGGGTGCAGCTTTCGGGCAATGTCGAGGACAGCGTGCATCGTTTTGACCGAGGCATAGGGGCCAAAGTATTCCGAGCCGTTTTTGATGACGTTCCGCGTGGAGTGAACCCTCGGAAAGCGCTCATTTCGGATCACGATGGAGGGGTAGGTCTTGTCGTCCTTCAGCTCGATGTTGTAGCGCGGCTGGTGCTCCTTGATCATGCTGTTTTCAAGCAGCAATGCATCGACTTCGGTTTGCACCACGATGAACTTGACGTCGGCGATTTTCTTGACGAGCAGCCGCGTTTTGCCGTTCTCGTAGGTTTTTTTGTTGAAGTAGCTCGCGACCCGCTTTTTGAGGCTCTTGGCCTTGCCGATGTACAGCAGGGTGCCATCAGCATCGTAATGCTGGTAGACTCCAGGGCTGTCGGGCAGACGCTGGAGGATGCGGCGTATGTGGGGCGAGGCTTCCATCGGGCACGGCGGGTCTCGGCAAGTTACCTTCGGCGGCGATGTTAGAAGCGCAACCTGGGCATGGACCCTCTCGAGAATTGGTCACCGGGGCCACGGGTTTGGTGGGAATGTACCGCTTGGCTTGGCGCATGGAACGCGGCTGGCCTACGGCAGCGTTGCGCAGGGCAGGGAGCAATGTGGACCGGGTCGCCGACTTTTTGAAGGGGCGTTTGGGTCAGGATTTCGAGGAAGCTTGGGCTGGTTTGGAGTGGTTCGAAGCGGATTTATCGGATGTGGTGGGGCTGCAGGCGGCCATGGAGGGCTGTCAAAGGGTGTTCCACGCTGCAGGCAGGGTGAGTTTTCGCACAGGGGATGAGGCCCAGCTCAAGGCCGTGAACCAGATCGGCACGGCAAACGTGGTCAATGCGGCGTTGGGGGCTGGGGTCACCCGGTTGTTTCACGTCTCCTCGGTGGCGGCTTTGGGGCGTTCAACAGAAGGCCGTGGGCCTGTACATGAGGACTCTGATTGGGCCGAAGGTGTGGGTGCATCACCATACGGGGTGAGCAAAAGGGCAGCAGAAATGGAGGCGTGGAGGGCAGAGGCCGAGGGAATGGAATTGATTGTGGTCAACCCCACCATCATTTTGGGTGACGCCCGCTACGCGGAGAGTTCAGGGATGGTATACCGCAGGGTGTCCAAGGCAAGGCGCCATTACCCGGCGGGCGGAAACGGATTTGTGGGGGCATCGGATTTGATCCGGGTGATGGCCGCACTGGACGAGGCGGCAGACAGGGGTCAGCCGGGTATTTTGGGTGAGCGTTTTGTGGTGTCTTCTGAAGACCTGTCTTACAGAGAACTGATGGGTTGGGTGGCCCAAGGACTGGGGGTTGAGGCTCCTGTGAAGCCGCTTTCGGGATGGATGCTGGGCTTGGTTTGGCGTGCGGCTACGCTGTGGGGGTTCTTGTCGGGGAAGCCGGCTCAATTGACCCGGGACATGGCCAAAAACACCCGGATACAGCACCGGTACAACACGTCGAAAGTGCGCGGCGCCCTGCCGGGATTTGCGTTTACCCCCATTCAAGAGGTGATCCAGGAGACGACACGCGACGGCCTGAGCCGTTGATCAATTCCACTTGCTGTTGCGCTCGAGGGAGTCGAGTTTGACTTGGACTTCCTGCAGGACGGTGGGCAGTGCTTCCGGTTGGCTGTACCACCACTTGTAGGTCGCTGTAAATGCGGAGTCGCTGACCCCTGCGTTTTTGAGAATGAGCGCCCGTTGGGCGGCCCGGACCGCGTCGCGGTCTCCACCAGGGAGCATGCGCTGTCTGTAAGCGGCCTCCAGCAGTTGGAGGTCGGCATGCAGTTCAATGAAGGTGGAGCGGTCGACCATGTCCTGTGGCGGTGTGGGGACGTCCCTTGCACTGCGCGGCTCGCATCCAGACGCCAAGAAAAGTCCAATACCAAGCGCAACCAGGCTCCACAGGCGGATCATCGGTCAAAGGTCATTCTGCGTCCAGCGTGCGCCCCTCCGTTCGAAGGTTCGACAACACGCTCGCCGTCCCAGACTTCCGTGCCATTGACCCAAGTGCCGACAACACGGGCCGAAAACCGATCTCCGGTGAAGGGTGACCAGCCGCATTTGCTTAGAATGCCCTCTTCTGTCACAGTCCAAGGCGCATGGGGGTTGACCAAAACGAAGTCCGCGAAATAGCCTGGACGGAGGTATCCCCGGCCTTCGATGTCAAACAGCTCGGCTACGCGGTGCGACGCCAGCCGAGGGATGTCGGTCAACTGCAGCCAACCTTGAGCCACGCCTTCGTACAAGGCCACCAAGGCGTGCTGTACCAACGGTCCACCAGAGGGAGCCGTCCAATATCCGTTGGCCTTTTCTGCCTTGGTGTGGGGCGCGTGGTCCGTGGCGAGGACGTCGATGGCACCGCCTGGTTTGAGCGCAGCGCGGAGGGCCGCCCGGTCCTCTGCAGTTTTGACGGCGGGGTTCCACTTGATGCGGGTCCCGCGTTCGGCATAATCCGCATCGCTGAACCACAGGTGGTGGGTGCACGCTTCGGCGGTGATGCGCTTCTCGGAGAGGGGAATGGAGCCGTCGAAAAGGCCGAGTTCTTTGGCCGTAGAAATGTGCAAGACATGCAGGCGGGCCCCCGTGCGCGCAGCGAGCTCAACGGCGCGTGACGAGCTGCGGTAGCACGCCTCTGCACTGCGAATGAGGGGGTGTTGGGCAATGGGCACCTCGTCGCCGAATTGCGCGCGGGCAGCGGCTGCATTGGCCCTGATGGTGGCTTCGTCTTCGCAGTGCGTCGCGATCAACATCGGGCACTCTTTGAAGATGCCTTCGAGGACGGCTGCATCGTCGACCAACATGTCGCCCGTGGAGCTTCCCATGAACACTTTGACGCCACAAACTGACTGAGGATCGGTCAACAACACCTGTTCCAGGTTGCCGTTGGAAGCCCCCATGAAAAAGCTGTAGTTCGCCGGACTGACTTCAGCGGCCCGGTCGTACTTCTCTTGGAGCAGTGCTTGGTTCAGGGATTGGGGCACGGTGTTGGGCATCTCCATGAAAGAGGTGATGCCGCCAGCCACGGCCGCCCGGGATTCTGTGGCGATTTCCGCTTTGTGGGTGAGGCCTGGTTCGCGGAAATGCACCTGGTCGTCGATCAGGCCGGGAAGCAGGTGCAGCCCCGTACAATCGTGCACCTTGGCTTGGCGTGCTGCAGTGGCAATGGCCGGATCAGAATGTTGGGTAAGGTCTTTGCCTACGGCCTTGATGCGGTCGCCATCGGTGAGAAGGTCGCCGGTTTCGGTGCGGCCTTCGTGCACGAGGGTGGCGCCAGTGAAGAGGTGGTTCATGAGGGGTCTGTGGCGTCGGCAGGTCGGATGTCGAAGCGGCGCATTTGCAACACACCAAGAAAGGCCTCCTTGAAGATGTTGAGGCTCATTTTGGAAGTGCCCAACTCGCGGTCTACAAAGGTGATGGGGACTTCAGCGATGGAGAAACCCAACCGTTTGGCGTTGTATTTCATCTCAATTTGGAAGGCGTAGCCAATGAAATGGATGTGATCCAATCGGATGGCTTTCAAGGTCTCTGCTCGGTAGCATTTGAAACCAGCGGTCGGGTCTTTGACGCCGAGGCGCAAGATGGCATTGACATACAGCGAAGCACCATAGCTCATGGCAATGCGGTGCCACGGCCAGTTGGAGACAGCGCCACCTTTGGTGTACCGCGAACCGACAGCAATGCCAGCGCCATCCATGCACGCTTCGCGCAGCCGCTCCAGGTCTTTGGGGTTGTGGCTGAAGTCCGCATCCATCTCAAACAGGTATTCATACCCGGCTTCAAGGCCCCACTTGAACCCTGCGATGTAGGCCGTTCCCAGGCCGAGTTTGCCGGAACGTTCGAGCAAATGAATGCGGCCATCATGCGCCTTTTGGGCCTCGCGGACAAGGTCGCCCGTCCCGTCGGGTGAGCCGTCGTCGACCACCAAAACATGGAAGGGTTTGCCTCGTTTTGGTGTCAGCGACATCACCGTATCGAGCATGCGGGTGATGTTCTCTTTTTCGTTGTAAGTCGGTATGATGACGAGACTGTTCGACACGGCAGCAAGGTTGTTTAGAGGGACATTTTGAGCAAACTCAGTTCTTCACGGTTGAGCATGCGCCAATTTCCGCGCGGCAAATCTTTTTTGGTCAATGGCCCCAATATGGTGCGGTCCAAACGGTCCACATCGTAACCGAGGTGGTTGAGCAGGCGGGTCAATGCCTTGGGCCGGTTTGAGTGGATTTCTATGCCGATTTCCTTGGGGCGTTTTTCAGGGTCAATGAAGTGCGCAGCCTCTACTTGGAAGTGTTGCCCTTCAATTTTCACGCCTTCGACCATGGCGTCCAAGTGCTCTTGGCGGGCTTTTTGGTGCAGGGTCACATGATACAACTGGCGGATCTTCGTCCCCGGTTGGCGCATGCGCTCTGCGAGCTCAGGATCATTGGTGAACAGCAGCAAACCAGTGTCCATGCGCTCCACTTTGTCGATGGGCAGCAAGACTTCTTTGGTGGCGTTGCGCACGAGGTCCATGACGGTGCGACGTCCCTGCTTGTCCCCCGCAGTGCCCAGAAAGTTCTTGGGTTTGTTGAGGATGAGGTAATGCTTGGCTTCGGGCTTGATGCGCTGCCCTTCGACAACCACTTCGTCGGTTCGCATCACCTTGGCTCCCAGTGCGGTGATGACCTCGCCGTTGACGCTAACGGCGCCAGCTGTGATGAGTAAGTCCGCTTCACGTCGGGCGCAAACGCCAGAATTCGAGATGAATTTGTTCAGTCGAATGGGGGCGTTGGCATCCTTGAGTGGCGCGCGCTTTTTGGGCCTGAATTTTTGGGGCCGTCCACCACGGGTCGTAGCAGGTCTGCCTTTTTTGTGGCCGCCGCGGGTTTCCTTTTTGGGGCGACCTGAGGTGTCGGAAGGAGCGTCGGAAGGGGCGTCAGAAAGGGATCGGCGGGTGCCAAAACCCCGCTTCTCGGCTTGGCCGGAAGTCGCGTCTGATCGCTTCCGATTGGGGTTGTCGGAGCGGCCTGTGCGTTGCGGACGGCGTGAGCGGGGAGAGTCGGACATGAAATGTGCGGTGACCCGCGAAGATAGTCAGGCTTAAGTGCTGACAGGTTTACCGGCTTGGAGCCGTTCGAATGCGTTCATCCGCACCGGGTTTTCCGGAGCGGCCAAAATGGTAGGCCACGGTGATGCCCCGCTCGAGAAACGCCATCGAATGGCGGGCAGAGCTGGCATCGAGGAGGGCTGCGGCAGCACCTTCCACCACAGGAGTTTCCCCGCTTAAGTCGCTGGAGGCCAGAAAACTGCTTCTCCCGATGTCCAGCCACCCTGCTTGGATTCGAGCGAGCATTCGAAACCGTCCATATTGAAGCCAAGCACCTGTACTGGCGCTCACCCCCCATCCCGTGATGCGCCAGAAATGTTTGGTTCGGATGCCCATCCAACGGACGTCTGTCGCGCACAGAACAACCCCTAAGCTGGCTGCGGTTTGCAGTCCAAACCGCCACTTTTTATTGGCCGTATCCCACGTTTGTCTCGTGCGTGCGGCGCGGCCAAACCCAAAGTTGCGCTCAGCGGCAACCCGGATGAAATTCATGCCGTCTGAGTGCTCGAAGTTGAAGTCCCTCCAAGCCCAGTCAAAAGAAGAGTTCGGAGCGTAGACGGTGCTGTCGATGAACCCGCTGACTTGGTGGATGGCGTGGGGAATTTTGTATTTGAGGTGGTCCCACCCTGCGCTGATCCAAAAGTCCCCGGGGACGACCACGCCGTCCTTGATTTTGCGGCCAATGCGGGCGTTGAATTGTGGGATGGTAAATGCAGCAGGGTTCAAATGGACCTTGGGGTCGAACGCCGAAGGCATGTCGGTGGCCTTCACGTCATGTAGGGTCAGGTCCACCCCAGGCCCCACCAAACGCAGGTTTGTCTTGCTGTATTCAGCGCGGTGATAGCCCCAATGTGCATACCATTTTCCGTGTGCTTTCGGCCCATCGACCCAGCCGATGGCCTTCCCCATGGTGGGGTTGCCAACTTGTCCAAGTGCAACAGGGCCTGCGCACAGCAGCGCCAAAACAACAAGGGTTGAATGGCGACAGGTGCGTTGGTAAAATGAAGGCCTACGTTGGTGCATTGCCGGGCGAATGTACGCCGGGCTGTGGGCTTGGGTGGGGACCTTGGACCTTATGGAGACATACACACAAGGACTGGGGAGGTGGGGAGAGGAGCGGGCGTTGCACCACATCATGGGCCTCGGTTGGGAAGTGCTGGCGCGCAATTGGCGTCGGGGCCGTCTGGAGGTTGACCTCGTGGCGCGCGATGGTTTGGATTTGGTGTTGGTGGAGGTCAAAACCCGGACTGAACCTGTGCAAGTGGGGTGGCACCGTATGGTGTCTCAATCGCAGCAAGACCGGTTGATTCGAGCGGCGAGGGCCTTTTTGGGGCAGTACCCGGATGGCAGTTTGGAAGTGCGGTTTGATGTCATTGCGGTACTCCGAAACCGCTACGGCCACAGGGTCTTGCATACCCGAGATGCCTTTTATCCGCGGATGCGTTGAGGCAGAACGCACGTTGGAATGTGGGGATTCAATGCGTGCAGGGCGCGAAAGGGGGCTTTTGTGGCGTTGTTTCACTACATGGAACAGCGGTCGACATATTTGATCATCATCGCGGTGCTCGTTTGCACAGCGGGGTATTTGGGATTCAAGGTTTCTCAGCAGGGAACGACCATTGAGGTCCAAACAGGCGAAATCAATGCAGGTGAAATTGAGCGTCAAACGTTGGAGTTGGATTTACAGAAACTCCGGTTCAGCTACGATACACTGCAGACAGAGAACTCGCTGATGATGGCCGAAATGTCTGCGCAGCGCAGCGAAATCGACGGCCTGATCAAAAAAGTGCGCGACCGCAACTACAGCGTATCGAAGTTGAAGAAGGAGGCGGGTACCCTGCGCACGATCATGCAGGGTTATGTGGTAACGATTGACTCCTTGAACCAAGCCAATATCGCTCTGCTGGCCGAACGTGACGCCATGGCCCAGGAGGTGACAGAGGTGCGCGAGCGCAACTCGGCATTGGTTCAGAAGCAGGACAACATGGAGGACATCATCGAGGCGGGAAGGGTGTTGCAGGCCATGGACTTGAACCCTATGGCCATTCGGGTGAGTTCGACAGGTTCACAGCGCGAGACCACGCGCGCCAAGCGCGCTGAAATGATCAAGACCTGTTTCACGCTCTTGGAGAACAGAATTGCTGAGAAAGGGGAGCGCACTTTGTTTTTGGAAGTGCTGGACCCGAGTGGACAAATCATGCCACCTGGTGACCGGGCCCCCGTGGCCATGTCGGGAGGGGTCCAGGCCTCTGCAGCGCGGGTGCTCGACTATGCTGGAGCGCAAATGGAGGCTTGCATCTTCTTCACTGCGGACCGTCCATTTGAGCCCGGCGTGTATACCGTTCACTTGGTGGACGGTCAGGAGCGGATCGCCACCACGGATTTGATTTTACGCTGATTCCGCTGGGTTCGCGGACCCTTATCGGATCAGACTCAAGCTTCCCTGTCGGGTCTCTGTGCCTTTGAATGTGGGGAACCGGACCCGCCATTGATAGACCCCTGCTGGAGCAGCATGCTCTCCGCGGCCTGTTGCAGAAACCCCAGGTGCTGTGCCAGGACCCCCCACCCCGCCGGTCCAATAGGCCCGCGGGTCTTCTGACGCCCAAATGAGCTCGCCCCAGCGGTTCCAGATTTCGACGCGATATCCAGGGAGTACGGTCAGATCAGGCGTGCCTTGCAAGTAGGTGCCAGCCCCGTTCAGCCAGGCGCCTTCGGGCCGCCAACCGTCATTCACACCATCTCCATCTGGCGTAAAGCCTGAGGGCACGTAGAGGGGGTAGTAAAACTCCACTTCGACCATGTCTGCGGAACGGCAGCCATTGGTGTCGATGACGTGCAGGGTAAAAATGCCGTCGTCCTGGAACAGAATTTCAGGCACCAAACAGTCCGAACAGGACAAGGCGTCGGCAGGAGTCCACCACAAGGAGTCGATGGGTGCCCCGCTTACGGAACCGAACAAGAAAGTGGGCTCTAGCCAGGCGTTGCGTTGGTCTGGCCCCGCTTCAACCACAGGTGGCGGCCACACATTGACGGTCAGGTCAGCGGAGGCGACACAACCGTCGGCATCTGTTACGTAGGCTGTAAACGTTTGGCTGGTGGCTGTAACCACAGCTGTTTCTGCTGCGCCGGGCTGCACCACCAATGCGCCGGGAACCCACTGATAGGCCACACCCCCTGATGCGCTGACTTCAAAAGGCTCGCCCGGACATACCCAGCCCCCTGCCGATACACTGGCCTCAGGCACAATCACATTGACGGTAACCTCATCGGTGCCGGTTCCACAGAGGTTGGTGATGGCGACCTCGTAGGTGGTGGATGCCACTGGGCTGGCCCACGGGGTTTGGCTCGCGGGGTTGTTCAAGCCGGTGGTAGGGCTCCAGACCCAAGTGTTGCCGTCTGCTGCATTCAACGGGGTGCTCTGCCCATCGCACAAGTTGACCGAAGGGTAGACCTCGCCGCCCGGAGCAGAGGGCACCACGGCTACGGTGATGTCGTGGACCGCTTGGCAGCCCTCGGCTGTCGTCACCGTTGCGGTGTAATCGGTGGTGGTGGTGGGCGAGGCTTGGGGGTCGGCAGAAAAAGGATCTGAAAGGCCTTCAGGTGGAAACCAGGTATAGGACCAATCCGCAGCGTTGGGGGCTGGACTGGTGACGGCGAGTGGGACAATGTCGCCGAGGCAGATTTGGGTGTCGTTGCTTGCCGAGGTGGCCATGGAAACGACCTCCACATTGACAGTGGCGGAGGCGGTTCCGCACAAAGTGACATCGGTGAGCGTGTAGCTGGTTGTCGCGGCTGGGCTCGCCGTTGGGTTGGCCGCATTGGCGTCGCTCAAACCATCGGGGGGTGACCAGCTGAGGTCGCCGTTTCCGCTTCCGAGCAGTGTGGTGTTCTCGCCTTCGCACAAGGGGTCTACAGGTGAGATTTGAGGGTCGGCGTTGGGGGCGATGGTGACGCTGACATAGGCGGTGTCCGCTGCCAGGCATCCCGTTGTGTCCTGGGCGATGACCTCGACTTCAAAGGTGCCGTTGAGTCCGTACAAATGCAGCGGCTCGGGTTCGTTGCTGAAGGTGGCGTCGCCAAAGTCCCAGGTGAACGCTGCCGGTCCAGAGGTGAAGTTTTCGAACTGAACGCTGTCGCCTTGACAGAATTGGTCGGGGCCATCGATGTTGATGTTGGCATTGAGTTTGCCGAGCTCGAATTTGAACACCCCCATGTTGCAATTCGGGCTGGGGTTGTTGGGGCTCCAGGCGTTGTCCGTGGATGGAAAGTCATTCATTCCACCGCAGCCGGCGCATACCGATTGGTAGACGGTGCCGTTGGGGTCAAACCTCGAGGAGCCTCCGTCGACGTGCTCATTGGCAAAGGGCCCGCCGAAATAGGTAGCGTAAACCAGGTCTGTGGCATTGGGAGACAGAACAGCGAGATAAAAGTCACTCCCGTCAGTGCTGCCTTGGAAGGGGCTGTCGGTTAGGGGCAATCCAAAAGTGGTGCTGCCAGCTACATCTGCCGTTCCACTGTTGGCGTTGGTTTGGCCCCCCCAGCCGCTGATATAGACCTGCTCGCATTCGCTGACCAAAAATGCAGTGGGACTGATGTCAATGTTGCCCGACCCCGTCCCTATGGTGGTTTGCCAAGCGATGTCACTCAGGTCTTCGATGAAGCACGTGATGTATTGGCCGCTGCCGGGGTTGGCGTAGACATCTCCTTGAACGGGCATGCCTGTGCGGGCTTGGCCATAGGCATAGGGCCGGCCCGAAGCGTCGCGCTGAACGAAGTAAACCTGGTCGTAATCCGCCAGTCCGTGATAGCTGCCAAACTGGACGGTGATGTCGTCCGGGCTGGCCGTCATGCGTGTGATCCACCCTTCCACGTAACCGGCAGGGGCGGGTTGTATGCCACCGCCGGGCAAGGGCAAATCATCGGACAGCGTTCCTCCACCGACGACGACATCGAGGTTGTTGAGGTTGCCAAAGGAATCGTCAGGGGCGACTTCGAGGCAGTAGGCGGCGTCGCTGCCTGTTCCGCCAAAAGTTCGGCCACAGAGCAGGGTGGTCAGGTCGGCATTAAAGCCGGCAATGAGGGCGTCGAAATTGCCGGCGTGTGCCGGGCTGCCAGGCATGTTGAGGTCGGTAGAAGTGGTGGTGGTGGCGATCCAGAGCGACCCTTCGGGCCCAATGTCAATTTGTCCCCTGTAAAAGTCCCCGAAGTTGGCCCGCAGTCCAGCCGCGCTGTTGACCCCGTCGGTGCCTGAGCCCCCGAAATAGGTTGCCGCTTCCAAGGTGAAGTCTGCAGCATTGAACGAGGCCAGGACGCAGTCGACCCCATTGGGCTGTGGATCGACCCCATAGATGGTGATGTCAGTGGCCGGGCCAGGGGCAAGCGCATTTTGGAAGGCGCCAGCAGTGACCGGGAAGTCGCTGGACCCGGTGGTCCCAAACAAGGCGATGCGTCCCCAGTTGGGGTTAAAGGCAAGGCTGTGGGGGATATCGGCGTTGCTGCCCCCGAGGTATGTACTGTACAGAAGGGCCGAACCATCGGGGCTGAATACGGTGAGGGCCATGTGGCTGATGCCGTCTGAGAAGACCCCCATGGTGGCTTGAATGGCGTCCGGGGTGGTTGGATATCCCGGAGCGAAGGCCACCGTGCCTCCGACGAGGGAACCCTCAGGACCATTGCTCGCAGTGGTGCCAAAATTGTCTCCTGTGGACCCGGCAAAGGTGGAAAAGGCGATTTCGGGGTCGAGGATCAAAGGCAAACCGGTTTGATATGAACCGACCTGGAGTCCCACAGAATTTCCATGCACTTCATAGGCGCATTCCACCGAAAGCATGGTGCCTTCTGGGGTCAATTGATAGGCAAACGGGCGGGCCAGTTGGGCGGAGAATCCTTTGGACCTGTCGTGGAGGGGGTGGATGAGGTCCAAGCTTCCATCGGAATTCAGACGGGGAGTTACACCGGAATACTCCCAGCCGACCAATGCGGGGTCGGCCCCCGGTGAAACGGTAAATTCAAACTTGGCGTTGCCGCTGCGGGTTCCCCTCCAACGCAAGGAGACCCCCGGCCAGAGGTGGTCTCTTTCTATGCGGCGCGAGGCATGCACATGCTCCGCCCATTGATCGGGGTCGGAAGACAAATAAAAATGGCGGGCGTCGGCGTCGGTTTCGCTGGCGGTCCAATCCCCTTGGTGGCTGACGTCCGCTTGTTTCCAGCGGGCCTGCCACAGCACGCCTTGTTTTTTTCCTGCGTGGTGGTCTGCTGAATCTGAGGGCCCCCATTGCCAGCTGGTCCAACCCTCAGCGTCTACTTGCACACCACCGCTGACCACTTCTGCCCGGTGTTGCACGTGCTCGGGCCATTGTCCTTCATTGGGCACAAACCTGACTTGAGCGGTCAGGGAAGTGGCCAACGATATGAATATGAGCAGGATGGTCCTCACTATGCCTGAACAAGTTCGGGAAGGTTTTCGTTGCCCAAACGTAAAAAACCTAATGAATGTGGTCTGCAAGGAGGCGCATTTCTCCGGCGGGGGCAGCGCCTTCATGTAAGATGCGGTAGACGCAACCGGCCACAGGCATGGACACATTGAACTTCTGTTGGATGTGGTGAATGCCCAAGGCAGCGGGATAGCCTTCGGCGATCATGGCCATTTCCATCAACGCAACGGAAACCCTGTAGCCCTTTCCCACCATGGTTCCCAGCCTGCGGTTGCGGCTGTGCGGCGAGTATGCCGTAGCCAGCAAGTCTCCCAAGTAAACTGAGGCGTTGACGTCGCGTTTTTTTGAAGTGACCGTTTGCAGAAAGCGGTCTGTTTCCATGAGGGCATTGGACATCAAGACGGCGGTGAAATTGTCTCCAAGGCCCAAGCCATGGGCGATGCCCGCCGCAACAGCATACACGTTTTTCAGAACAGCGGCGAGCTCAATCCCAAAAACGTCATCCGTAGTGTGGGTCCTCAGCCAAGGGGTGGCCAGTCTGTCGGCGAGGTGTTGGGCCAGCACTGTGTTGGAGCATGCCATGGTCAGGTAGGTCCAGTTTTCTTGGGCCACTTCTTCAGAATGGCTGGGACCGGCAATGAGTCCAATGCTGTCATAGGGCACGCCCAATACCTTGTGCATGTAGCGCGCGGGGATGTGGTGTTCGTCCGTGACCAGCCCTTTGATGGCGTTGAAGACCACCTTGGTTTCCAGCCTTTTGACGCCATTTCCGCGCAGTGCACCATCCAAATAGGCGCTGGGCACAGCCAACACCAAGATGTCGCTGCGGTCGACCACCTGTTGGATGTCATTGGACATTTCCAAGCGGTCTAAGGGGAGTGAAACCCCTCTGAGATAATGGGGGTTGTGTCCTGTTTTTGAGAGGTGTTCCAACGAGGACGCTCTCCGGATCCACCAGTTCACCGGGTATTCTATCGCGCTGGGATGCTGTGCAAACAGGTGCGCCAGTGCGGTGGCCCAGCTTCCGCTTCCGATGACGCCAATGCGCGCGTTGGACAGGGCTTTTTTGGCCATTTGGCCAAGGTACACCGATGGACGGGAAGCCTTATTTTTGCCGCGTATTCAGAGCGCAATGCCCGCACTGAGCCCCCCACAATACCCTTTTTGACATGGCCCAACAGGAAGACCACCTCAAGCGCGTGATTGGACACGCCAAGGAATACGGTTTCGTTTTTCCCTCCAGTGACATCTATGATGGCCTGAGTGCAGCCTATGATTACGGTCAGCTGGGCGTAGAGCTGAAGAACAACATCAAGGCCTACTGGTGGACCGCGATGGTGCGCATGCACGAGAACATTGTGGGCTTGGATGCCAGCATATTCATGCACCCCACGACATGGAAGGCATCGGGCCACGTTGATGCTTTCAATGATCCTCTGATTGACAACAAGGACAGCAAGAAGCGCTACCGTGCCGATGTGCTGATCGAAGACCACATTGGCAAAATCGAAGCCAAGATTGCCAAAGACGTGGCCAAGGCGCAAAAGCGGTTTGGCGATGATTTCGACAAAGACCAATTCCTGGCAACCAACGGAAACTGTGTGCGCCGTCAAGCCGAAATCGACGACATCAATGCGCGGTTCAAGGCGGCCATGGATGCAGATGACCTCGACGCTGTGAAGCAGTTGATCGTGGACCTGGGCATCAAGGACCCCGAGACGGGTTCTGCCAACTGGACGGACGTGCGACAGTTCAATTTGATGTTCAAGACGGAACTCGGGGCTGTGAGTGGCGATTCAGGGGTGATTTACCTCCGGCCAGAGACTGCGCAAGGCATCTTCGTGAACTTCCTCAACGTGCAGAAGTCGGGCCGGATGAAGTTGCCCTTTGGCATCGCTCAAATTGGCAAGGCTTTCAGAAATGAGATCATCGCCCGCCAATTCATCTTCCGCATGCGTGAATTCGAGCAGATGGAGATGCAGTTTTTCGTGACACCGGGAACGCAAGCGAAATGGTACGAGTACTGGAAAGAGGCGCGGATCAAGTGGCACAAGGCCCTGGGGATGGGGGATGATGCTTACCGTTTTCACGACCACATCAAGCTGGCCCACTATGCAGACGCGGCGTGCGACATTGAATTCAACTTCCCCATGGGCTTTAAGGAGTTGGAAGGCATCCACAGCCGCACGGACTTTGACCTCAACGCCCATGAGGAGCACAGCGGCAAGAAGCTGCGCTTTTACGACCCCGAAAAGGAGGAGAGCTATGTGCCTTACGTGGTAGAGACGTCCATTGGACTGGACCGCATGTTCTTGGCGGTGTTGTCCAACGCCCTCAAGACCGAGACTTTAGAAGACGGTTCCGAGCGGATGGTGATGCACATTCCGGCAGCATTGGCTCCGGTGAAGCTGGCGGTCTTGCCCCTGCTCAAAAAGGACGGGTTGCCTGAAAAGGCGCGCGAGGTGGTCAACCTCTTGAAGCTCGAGCACAACATCCAATACGATGAGAAGGATGCGATCGGGCGCCGGTACCGCAGGCAAGATGCCATTGGTACCCCGCTGTGCGTCACGATTGACCACGACACTTTGGAGGACAATGCGGTCACGTTGCGCGACCGCGACACAATGCAGCAGGTTCGTGTTCCCATCGCCGAGTTACCCGCCCGCGTCGCTGAGCGCGTGGGATGGTCGACCCTCTTTGCTTGACCCCATTCGATTCACAACCCCGCCAAAAACATGGCTTTTCAAGACCTTTCTTTCGATGGCGTTCGCGCCCTTATCCGCGTGGATTTCAATGTCCCCATGACCGACCCTGCTGAAGACGGCAGCCGGGAGGTGACCGACAACACGCGGATTCGTTCTGCCATCCCCACCATTCAGCATGTCCTTGATTCCGGGGGAAGCGTCGTGTTGATGAGCCATCTCGGGCGGCCCAAAGGCCGTGATGCTGCGCTCTCCTTGCGCCACATTTTACCTGCTCTGGAAGAGTTGCTGGGCCGTGAAGTCAAGTTTGCGCCTGACTGTGTGGGGGACGATGCGTTGGAGGTCACCCAGTCTTTGGCGGCAGGAGAGGTTGCGGTTTTAGAGAACCTCCGCTTCCATGGTGAGGAAAAGGCGGGCGACGAATTCTTTGCTGGCCAATTGGCCGAGAATGGAGACTTCTACATCAATGATGCCTTTGGCACAGCCCACCGCGCCCACGCTTCCACAGCGGTGATCGCCAAGTTCTTTCCAGAAGACAAGGCTTTTGGCTATCTGATGGAGGGGGAGGTTTTGGCATTGGAGCAGGTGCTTGGCAACGCGGAGCAACCCGTAGCAGCGGTGATTGGAGGCGCTAAGGTGAGTTCCAAGTTGGCGGTGCTCAAGAACCTTTTGGACCGCGTGGACAAATTGGTCATTGGAGGCGGCATGGCATACACCTTCGTGCAGGCTCAAGGGGGCCAAATTGGAGGGTCATTGGTGGAACCGGACATGCACAAGGAGGCGCTGGCGCTGCTTGATGCGGCCAAGCAAAAGGGCATTGAGGTGCATTTGCCAACGGACACGTTGTGCGGCGATGGTTTTTCGCCCGATGCCAACCAGGAGACCCACCCTACCCATGCCATACCTGAAGGATGGGAAGGCATGGATATCGGAGAGAACAGCCGGAGTGCCTTTGCTGCCGCTTTGGCAGACTGTCGCACCATTTTGTGGAACGGTCCCATGGGCGTGTTTGAGTTTGACCGTTTCGCCGAAGGCACCAACCACATTGCCAATGCCATTGTCGGGGCTACCGCTGCAGGAGCATACACCCTCGTTGGGGGTGGAGATTCCGTGGCAGCTGTCAACAAGGCGGGGCTGGCTGACAAGGTGAGTTATGTCTCCACGGGTGGAGGAGCCATGTTGGAGGGGTTGGAGGGAAAGACGTTGCCCGGCATTGCGGCAATTATAAAGTCCTGACGAAAGTCATGGCCCCTCATGTAACTGCAACAGGCAAGTGCCCGTAACTTGATGGAACCATGCGTTGCCTTTCTTTCCTTTTATTCTTGCTCCTCTCGGTTGGGGCACAGGCTCAAGTAGACCTGCTCGGGGGTGCTCCTCTTTCTACGACCCCTCCTACCTTTTCATCACAGTCCCATGGGCTTTCTCCCACGGGTCTGTGGGATGATCCAGCGGCACCATTGCCGACCAACGCCTGGTGGCAAAACCTCGCCTTGGGCGGTGGCGGGCTGACGGTGAACACGCTGCCTTATTTGGTGCAGCTCGACAACAGTGCTTTGCGTTTTTGTATTCCCGGCAAGGTGGTTTCAGAGAATTACATCCTGACCACATTTACGGACAACCTCAATTTCGGAGCGGTCCAGGGACTCTCATCACGAAACATCACCGATTACGGTCCACTGCATGTCAGCGTTGACTGGGGCTCGGGCTCGGGTTCCATGCGGACGGACCTCGTGCGTGGCCAGGCTTATATGACGGCGCATTACAATGGGTTGACCCCTCGCGTTGGGACGGTCCACGCCATCATCAGTGTGAATGGAGGTTCACCAGGGGCCTCGTCCACCGGCACCAAGTTTGTGCTGCAGCTCAACAACGGACAGACCTGGGTGGTTTACGCGTCAAGCCCGATTACCATGAGCGCATCAGGCGGTGCATTGGTGGCATCGGGAACGTTCACCGGGTCTCTGCGTGCGGCCATATCAGATGGCAACGATGAAGCTGTTTTGGATGCCCATGCGGGCAGAATTCCTGTTGGCGGGACGGTTTCTGCCACTGCGACTGGTGACCTCGGTGAGTTGGTCTTCGATTGGGAGACGGAGGGCACTGGTCCGCTGTTGATGTTGGCATTGCCGCACCACATGGACGTTCTGGTGTCGCCTTCGACCCCGGGTGTTGTGCGCAATACTTTGAAGGGTGACATGACCGGGATTTCGGGGCTGACTTGGACGATGGAGGAGCCGCTGACCACCATTGGATTTGAGTCGCCCAATGGCATTGCACCTGCTTTGGAGCAGGATGTTCGCAATGCCTTGGCCCAAGATGTGAACTTCTCTGTGACGGCTGCGGACCCTTATTTCGGGGGCAAGCAGTTTTCTGCACTTGGACGCTTGGCGCTGATTGCCGATGAGTTGGGTGAGACGTCATTGGCCAACAGCTATCGGAATACGCTGGGTGCTGCCCTTGAGCAGCGTTTGTCCGGCCAGGATGGTGACCCCTTGTTGTACGACAATACGTGGGGTGGGCTGGTCGCTTCTTCCGGCATCAACAATGCAGGTGCGGCTTTCGGCCAGGGGTATTACAACGACCACCATTTCCATTACGGATATTGGATTTATGCAGCGGCCGCCATGGCCAAAGGCAATCCGAGCTGGGTGTCGACGTGGGGAGACGAGGTGATGGACCTGATCCGTGACATCGCTGAGCCATCAGGGGCTGACCCGCATTACGGTTACATGCGCAACAAAGACTGGTTTGTAGGCCATTCATGGGCGGCAGGTTTGTTTGAGTTTGGGGATTCACGCAATCAAGAGAGCTCTTCAGAGGCGGTCAACGCCTGGTATGGGGTGTACCTCTACGGTTTGGCCATCGAAGACGACCGCATTCGGGACTTGGGCCGGATGATGTTGGCCACAGAACTGCGCGCCACTTGGAAGTATTGGCAGATCAACGATGGCGAGGGCATCTACCCAGAGCCGTTTGCTTCCAATAAAGTGGTGGGCATTTTGTGGGGCACCAAGGTGGACCATGCCACGTTCTTCGGAGCGAACCTCGAGTTTATCCATGGCATCCAGATGTTGCCATTCACGCCCATCACAGAGGAATTGTTGCGGGCAGAGTGGATCGAGGAGGAGTACCCTGTGGTCTCTTCAGTGCTGGGCAGTCCTGCCTTGGGTGAAGGGTGGAAGGGTTTTATCTACATGGCCCACGCCGTGATTGACCCTGACGCCGCCTGGAGTGAGGCGGCCACCTTGACGGGGTACGATGATGGCAACACCAAAACCAACACCTTGTATTGGCTGGCCACCAGGCCAGGGATAGGTGACGGCACAGGCGGTGGTGGCGGCGACGGCGGTGGCGGCGGCACAGTGACCGGTTGTACGGATCCGTCTGCCATCAATTACACATTGAACGCCACCATCGACGATGGCTCTTGCATCTTCCCGGTCACTTTGTCGGTGGACATGAACGATCCTTCATCGCCCGACGGCCCCATTTATTTGGCGGGGACGTTCAACGGATGGAATGCGGGATCGGATCCTTTGTCTGACCCTGATGGAGATGGCATTTGGACCATTACGATGAACTGGCCGCAGAGTATACAGGAGTACAAATTCACCACGTTCGACTGGGGCGTGTCGGAGCAGTTTGCTGGAGGTGAGTCTTGTACACTGACGACCGGAGAATTCGTCAACCGCGTGTTGACGGTGGATGGCGCTATCGTCATGCCAGCGGTGTGTTGGGAAAGCTGTGAAGTCTGTGTGGGCGGCTGTCCAGCGGATGTGGACGCTGACGGAATTTGTGACAACGTTGACCCTTGCGTGGGCGAGTTGGATGCTTGCGGAATATGCAACGGGCCAGGCGCGGTCTATGACTGCGGGTGTGCGGACATCCCCTCAGGGGACTGCGACTGCAATGGCAACGAGCTCGATGTTCTCGGGGTCTGCGGTGGCGGTTGCACAGCTGACGCTGATGGAGATGACATATGCGACGATGTCGACCCTTGTGTGGGCGCATACGATGCTGTGGGCATTTGCAATGGCTCGTGCCAGAGCGACACGAATGACAACGGCATTTGTGACCAAGATGATGTGGCGGGTTGCACCTACCCTGGAGCCCTGAATTATGCTTCTGGTGCCACCATGGATAATGGCAGTTGTGAATTTGACCTGTCCTCAAATTGTCCAGCTGACGTGAACCAAGATGGTTTGGTTGGCGTCTCAGACATCTTGCTCATTCTGTCTGAATTTGGTCAGACTTGCAATTGAATAAAAGGAAAACATTCATCACGAAAAAGCCCGGCGAAAGCCGGGCTTTTTGTTGGAGGTCTGGAGCGGATTCGAACCGCTGTAGCAGCTTTTGCAGAGCTGAGCCTAGCCACTCGGCCACCAGACCAGTTTTCCCCACCGTTGCGGGGATGCAAATATACGGAAGGTGTACCGCAGGGTTTCATTCAGTCTAATTTTCATGCCGTGGAAAGGAGGGAAGCAAGGGGTCCTGTATGGCGCGCATGGCCAGCCAATGTGCTGACGCTGATGAATTTGGGGTCCGGTGCATTGGTGTGTTGGTGGGCCGCATCGGAGTTTGATTTAGGTTGGTCGCCGGCCGAATGGCTGGCTTCTTTGGGCATGTTGGAGTCTTGGATGGACCTCACAGGGGCCGGGGAAAGGCGCGTTGCAGGACTGCAATGGATGATGGCGGTGTGGATGTTCGGTCAATTGTGTGACCTGCTCGATGGAGCTGTGGCCCGATGGATGGGCGCTCAGAATGGACAAGGTGCCATGCTGGACTCCATGGCCGACTTGATTTCCGCAGGCTTGGCTCCCGCCTTTGTTGGCATGGCATTGATGATGGAGTGGCAAGCCATGGGGATCCTTCCAAAAGCACTCGGAGCGCTGACATTGTTGCCCCTTTCGGTCGCAATGGCTGCGGCCTGGCGGCTGGCACGGTTTTCACTCAAAGCGACCTTCGAGGGCACTGCTGCTGATACAACTTCAGGGGACTTTGAGGGGATCCCTGCCCCATTTGCTGCACTGTATTGGGGCGGAGTGCTCTTGATTTGGTCACAGAGTTCAGGAATGGAAGGTCAATGGTTGTGGATTTTGGGCCTTCTGGGGGCCACGCTCTTGCCCTTGGGCATGGTGTCCACTTGGCCTCAGGTGGGCTTTAAACATTGGGGGGCCAACAAGCAGTGGGATGCCCTGCGTTTGACTTGGCTTCTGACGGTGCTGTTGGTTTGTCTCTTTTTGAGGCCTGCTGGTATTGTTGTTGCCTTAATTTCGTACCCGTTGTTTGGGGCCATGAGTCACCGGTTCCTCTCAAAGAAATCGCACTGAATATGCACTTCCACGCGGCCATTGACATTCTCCCCCTTCCTGGCCTCCTTGACCCTCAGGGCAAGGCGGTGACGAACAACCTTCCCAACATTGGCTTGGGTCAGCTCACGAATGTTCGGATCGGCAAGCACATCACCCTTGACATCGAAGCAGATACCCGCGAGGATGCGGAGCGCTTGGTAGGTGAAGCGTGTGAAAAGCTGTTGGCCAACCCCATCATGGAGCGTTTTGAGTTCCGGGTGTTCACCGCAGAGGAAGCCGCACTTTAACAGCCCCCTTTTTTGTGCTGCGGGTAAGCTGACCGGGCTTGATGTCGTTTTGCCCAAGTGCGCATTCAAACCTTCGTGCACAGGTTTGGACATGCCCAGCGAAAGTGGCACGCCCTTTTGCTCTACTTTGCACCGATTCCCTAAGATTCACATCGACTTCATGAGCCGTTTTTCTCCCTGTTTGGCGCTGCTTTGCGCCGCTACCTTTGCCGCCTGTTCAACCACGGATTCCGAGATGCCCAATTCTGAAATGCCTGCAGCCCCTGATGCAAAAAAGATTCCTTTGGAGTTGACGGACCACGGGGATACCCGCGTCGATGACTACTTCTGGATGCGCCTGAGCGACGAGCAGAAAAAAGCAGAAACTCCAGATGCCCAAACGCAGGATGTACTGGATTACCTGACTGAAGAAAACGCGTACATCGATGGAGCCTTGGCACACACCAAGGACCTGCAAGACCAGCTGTTCGATGAAATTGTAGGTCGGATTAAAAAGGACGACCGCAGTGTTCCGGTCAAGGACCGCGGGTATTGGTATTACACCCGCTATGAAGAGGGCAAGGAGTACGCCATCAATTGCCGGAAGCCTGCTGGTGATGAGACAAAATATGAGGAATGTGGTGGTGAGGAAGAGGTCATGATGGACCAAAATGTCATGGCCGAAGGGCATGATTACTTCTCTATGGGGGGCATGCGTGTGAGCGATGACAACAACCTGTTGGCCTTTGCGGTGGATACAGTGAGCCGACGTCAGTACACGGTGCATTTCAAGGATTTGTCTACCGGTGAGATTTTGGCCGATGAGATTCCCTTGACCACAGGCGGCGCCACTTGGGCCGCTGACAACAAGACCGTATTCTACACGCGGAAGGACGAGCAGACTTTGCGGAGCAATCAGGTGTTCCGCCATGTGCTGGGGACCTCGGTTGAGGATGACGTTTTGGTTTTTGAAGAGGAGGACGAGACGTTTGCTTGTGGGGTGTACCGCACCAAGAGCGACGCTTATTTGGTGATTTACACCTCTCAGACATTGTCTCAGGAGTACCGGGTGCTGGCGGCCGATGACCCCACTGGGGAGTGGAAGGTATTTCAGCCCCGTGAGCGCGACCTCGAATACGGCATCAGCCATTACGGAGACCATTTCTATGTCGTCACCAACCTCGACGCCAAGAACTTCCGCCTGATGAAGACCCCGGTGAACGCCACGACCAAGGACAACTGGGAGGAGGTCATCCCGCACAGGGACGATGTGTTGCTCGAAGGCATTGAGATTTTCAAGGACTTCCTCGTTGTAGAAGAGCGCAAGAATGGCCTCAACCAGATTCGGATCAAAAGCTGGGACGGAGCCAAGGATGAATACTTGGAGTTCAACGACCCTGCCTATACCTGTGGCACGAGATCGAACCCCGACTTCAACACTGAGATTTTGCGGTTTGGCTACAGTTCCATGACCACGCCGAGCAGTTCCTATGACCACAACATGCGGACCGGTGAGCGGACTCTGCTCAAGCAACAGGAAGTCGTCGACGAGAACTTTTCTCCGGACAACTACACTTCAGAGCGCCTGATGGTCGAGGTCCGCGACGGTGTCAAAGTACCGGTGAGCATGGTGTACCGCAAGGGCACAAAGCGCGACGGAAACAACCCCTTCTTGCTCTATGCGTACGGCAGTTACGGCAGCAGCATGGATCCTTATTTCTCGAGTGTTCGCCTCTCATTGCTGGACCGCGGATTCGTTTATGCCATTGCACACATCCGTGGAGGTCAGGAGATGGGACGCCAATGGTATGAAGACGGCAAGCTGCTCAAGAAGCAGAATACCTTCAATGACTTTGAAGATGTGGGCCGTGCGATGGTGGAGATGAAGTACACATCACCCGAGCACCTCTACGCCATGGGCGGTTCTGCAGGAGGTCTGTTGATGGGCGCTGTGATGAACCAGGCACCGGAGCTGTTCAATGGTGTGGTGGCAGCGGTTCCGTTTGTGGACGTCATCAACACCATGCTCGACGAGTCCATTCCATTGACCACCTTTGAATTTGACGAGTGGGGAAATCCGAAGAACGAGGAGTATTACCACTACATGAAGTCATACAGCCCGTATGACCAAGTGAAGGCGCAGGAATACCCCAATACATTGGTGACCACAGGGTATTGGGACAGCCAGGTGCAGTATTGGGAGCCCGCGAAATGGGTGGCCAAGTTGCGCGACTATCACAAGGGCGAAAACCTTTTGCTCTTCCACACCAATATGGACGCTGGTCACGGGGGCCAATCCGGTCGTTTCCGCCGTTACCGTGAAACCGCATTGGAATATGCGTTCATGATGGACTTGGAAGGCATCACCGAGTAAACAGGCCTTCTGGGCTTTCTGTTGTCGGTGCTTTCTGAGGTTCATGTGGATTGAAACATCTGAAGCGGGGGAGACGTAAAATCGGGGTATGCAACAATTCTATTGTCGGTTGCCTTGGGCGCCAGGTATGGCTTTGATGTTGGCTGTTTCACTGCTGGTGTTCAGCGGATGTGAGCGTCCAGCCGAAGAGTTTGAGGTGCCGTCTTGGACACCCATCCTCGCGGTTCCCTTGGTGGATACCCAATTCGATTTAGAAGATGTTTTGCAGGTCCTTTCAGACAGCTTGGACACTGTTCCTGTCATTGGGCTCGAAGGTGGGCGTTTGGCTTTTGTGCACTCAGAGGATTTTACAGGCACGCTGGCCGAGGATTGGCTGATGTTGCCTGAAGTGGTGGAGTCGGCTGAATTGGTGTTGGACGAACTGCTGGCAACGGCGATCAATACTTCACCACCGAACACGGTGGTGACGCTGTCCGACAGCATGAAGTCCGAAATGACGGTGGATGCGCCTCCAGGAGCATTGGTGGACCTCATTGTGTTGGCAGAAGGAGAACTTTCGCTGACGGTAACCTCGACCATGGGGGACGCAGTGGGGGGACAGTTGACCATTCCTGAGCTGTTGGACCCCGCTGGTACGCCATGGAGTGCTGTATGGTCGCCGGATATGCTTGAGGGAGGAAGTTTTGTGGTTACCGAAGACCTTGCCGGTTGGAGCATCGAACCCGAAAACCTGAACGTTCAAGACACCAATGTGGTGCGGGCGCTGTTTGATGTGTTTGTCACCAATGACCCTGCACATACGGCACAAGAGGGGGAGTCACTTTCCGCGGCTTTTGTCATGGACGGCCTGGAGTTTGAGCGCGTCGAAGGTGACTTCGGGTCGTCAGCCATTTATTTGGAAGAGGGCACGACCACGGTGGCGCTGTTTGACGACCGATTTACGGTGTCGGGGTTGGCCATTGAAGAGGCGACGATTTCTGTCGAAGTGACCAATGGCTTTGGCGTTGAAGCCATATTGGATTCTGTGGCCTTGAGGGCGGTTGACGATGGAGTGGTGACCAACGAATTGGAGTCTGAGGCCCCACCATTGGTCGTTCCCCCAGCGACAGGAAGTGCGCAATCGCCTTCAGTAACGTCTTGGTTTATGGACGCCACGAACAGCAACATCACGTCATTCGTTTCTGCGGAGCCGCAGTTGCTGGAGTTGTCAGCTTGGGTGACGTCAAACCCGAATGGGTTTGACCCTTTGAATCCAAATTTTGTCGACGCCGATGGATTTGTGACGGGTGAAATGAGGGTAGAAGTTCCATTGGCCCTGCGCTTAGAGCAATTGGATTTTGTGGACACCCTCGACGCTACTTTGGCGTTTGAAGAGGAGGATTTGCAAGTGGACTCTGCTGAGTTGAGGCTGATTCTCCACAATGGTTTTCCGTTTGGTGTTGATGTCGCTGTTACGTTTCTGGATGAATTTGGAGCGCCTTTGGACAGCTTGAGTATGGCGCCATTGCCCCTGTTTACCATGCCTGTTTTGGATGGATCGGGGGAGCCGTTAGAGCCTGCCGTTTTTGTGTACGACCTGCCTTTGAACTGGGACCGTGCCGACCGTTTGCAGTCTATGAGCAGTGTGGTGATCCGCGCTTGGTCGTCTACTGCAGAGGCGCAAAATGGTGAAACGGTCTACTTGAATGAGAATCAGGCATTGCGCCTGGAATTGGCGGCAAAAATTTATGCGCGTGTTGACCAGTGAATGGAGCCGGGTGCCAGGGCTTCTGGCTTTCTTGCTGCTGGGGCTGTGCCTCACGGGTCAAGCGCAGCTGGGCCCCGCTGAGCTGTTGCCAGAATGGGGACAGGCAGGGTGGTCTAACCCTGCGATTTTGCACCCGTCTGGCGGTCACCTGCTCATCGGGGGTCTCTCAGGAGGCCAGTTCGAGCTGGACCATACAGGACCGACATACTCCGATTTTATCAGTACGGAAGGTGCGATTGACCCCGTCGCTTTTCTGTCAAGTATGGACCCGAGAGCGTCCATTGGATTTAGGTCGGAGGTGCCCGTGATTTCGGTGGGATTTCGCGATGAGCAGCGGTTTGAATTCAGACTGCGCAGCCGTGTAGTGGCTGAACAGGTGTTCGATTATGACCGGGACCTGTTTGATTTGGCGTGGCGCGGAAATGGCCACCCTGACAACATCGGTCGGCCCATTTCATTGGCCGATATGGGAGTGAACTCCCAGGTGTATTTCGACCATGGGGTGAGCGTTGGTGCGATGGCCAAAGAGGACAAGCTGTGGTTGGGCTGGGGCATCCACTTGCTCAATGGCGTGGCTGCTTTTCAAACAGAAACGTTTGATTTGGAATGGACCACGGACACCCTCGACTACAGCTGGGATGTGACAGGTGCTGCGACGTTCAATGCCGCTGGGGTGAGTTTGGACTCTCTGTTGGAGCAGGGAGAAATTGAAGTCCCAGGCAATGGGGGCATTCCCAATACCCTCGGGGCAGGGGTTGCTTTTGACTTCGGGTTTTTGTGGCGTCTGGGGCCGAAGGTGGAGTTGGATGGATCCGTCGAAGGAAGGGGGGGCATGAGGTGGCTGAAATCGGTGTCCAGCAAGAGCGTGGACCCTGCGAATTTTGTGTTGCAAGGGATTGACTTGGTGGGTGAGTTGGATGGTGTCGGGTTGAACTCGCCCGATTCGCTTTCCGAGGCATTTGAGGACTGGCAGGAGGCGATGGTGGATTCATTGACGGACACATTTTCTGTGCAATCTGACCCGGAATTGGCGGGTGCATTTGACACCAGAATTCGTGAGACCTGGCGCCTGGGAATGAGGTTCAAACCTTCGCAGTCTGTTGAGATCAGTGTAATGGCCTACCGGCAATTCAGGTTTGGTCGGTCTGTGGAAGGGGGCCTGTTCGGGGTCACATACAGGCTCAGGGGGCTGCTGACAGCCCACGTTCAAGGCCAGTACCATTCCAACAGGTGGATGTGGGGTTCAGGCCTTTCATTGAGGGGAGGGCCAGTGCGGCTTTCGGTTTCTGCCAGAAATGTGCCGGGTCTATTGTTGCCGCTTGATGCCGGGCATTGGCAGGGTCAAGTGGGGTTGTCCTTTGACATGGGTTATGCCCAGAAAAAGAAGAAGCGGCGCAAGAATGACCTTGGAACGGGCAAAGGGATGTGGCACTGAGCGCCACTTGAGCGTCAACTGTTGAGGAAGTCTTCGTAACCGATGCCCCGCAGAAACTGACGCAAAGAGTGGGCTTCAAGGTCCAAATGCACCCCTGACCATCCTGCGTTGATGGCTCCGGCAACATTGGCAAGGGTATCGTCGATCAACAGTGTTTTGGCGGGGTTGAGGTCGAATTGATGGGCCACTTCCTCGAAAGCCTTGACATGGGGTTTGCGGTATCCCAGTCTATGGCTGTAGACGAGTTGTCGAAAGGACTCAGGGAATTTCTGCTGCCTCGAAGTGAGGATTTGCTGCTCGAAATGCGCGGCGTGCAGGGCGTTGGTGTTGCTGAAAAGGATCAAGTCGAAGTCGTGCTCCAAGGACTTGAGCCAAGGCATGGTTTCTTCCCGCAATCCGATCAAAAGGGCGTTCCACGCTTCAAGTACTTCTTCTGCAGTCGTTCCTGGGGCACACCGGGCGCGAAGGGTCTCCAGGAACGCTTTCTCTTCGATGTGTCCGGTTTCCAGGTCGTTGATCAGTGTGCTTTGTTGGCCGTGTTGGAACTCTAAATGGAAGTTTGGGAGCCCCAACTTTGCGAAAGCCTGTCTGGTTTTGTTGTGGTCAATCTCATACAGTACTCCGCCGAAATCCAGGACGATGTGATCGAATTCACTCCAGTCAATGGGGAAGAGTGCAGGCGTTGGCATTCCACTTAGAAGTGCAGCACCCAAGCCTGGTCTATGCCGTGGTGGCTCTTCAAGCTTTTTTGGAAGGAAACTGCGCGTTTGAGGTTGTCAAAACAACCGGTAGAGACGCGGTGGTGCCCATTGGGGCCAGGAAGAATCGATGTGGCGTAACCAAGGGACTCAAAACGGCGTGCAAGGCCCGCAGCGCGTTGCATGGAGCTGAACGTTCCAGCAATCACATGGTGGCTGCACCCCGCGGACAATGGCTGGGGCATGGGAAGCGGCATGAGGGCTTCTCTGCGGCCCCCCGTTTCTATGGTTGGGGCACCAGCGTGGATGAACCCCAGATTGTTGGTTTCTGTCGGCTCTGGAAAGCGGATGTCTTCGCCTTCGATGCGGGGGAGATAGGCCGATGGTGTGCTGCGGTTCAAACTGAGGAACTCAAACTGATCGCCTTCTGATTGGCCCCACCACAGGGAGCCAGCGACCAGCAAGGGCAGCATCAGTACGGCAGCGACGCGCACCCAAGCGCCCGCCCAGTGGTCTGCACGTGCAGGCATTTCTGGAGCCGCTTCAGGGGCAGTTTCTGCAGCAGGAACTGAGGGGCGCGTGGCCTTTTGGTCTGTGGCAACGGAGCGGTCTACCCATGGGATGCGGCTGAGGCCTGGGGGGGCGTACCGCTCGCCCAAACGGGATTCTGGTGCAAAACCAAAGGACCCATTGTCCATTTGATACAGCCGGCCTAAGCCTGGAATCTCTCGGGTCTCACCGGACTCGAGGTGGGCTTTGAGGGAAGCCGCCTCTTTGTCAATGAGCGCGGTGGCTGCGTCTGTTGTGCAGTTGGTAGCCCTTCGGATTTCCTGTTCTAGCAGGCCGTCCCGAACGGTGAGCTTGGGATTGAAGACCACATTGCGGCCAGGAGGAACCCATTCACCCTTGTCGCCATCAAAACGAGCGGGTACTGGATGTGCCACGAAGCCACCCAGTCCAGGAATCACGAGACAGTCGTGATCGTGAAGCAGCAGAGGCAAGGCTTGGATCAAGAAATCCATATCCGAGGTGTTGGGCATTCCACGTCGAAAATAAGGTGATTCCTCATTGCTTGACCGACTTCATGTTTTGATTGCCCCATTCAACGTGTTTGTTTACGGTACCATTCGCGGACACCTTCAAGGTCTTGTGCGGTATCTACGGGCCCTGGAGAGGTTCCTTCGGAAACCCTGACCAAACCAATGGACAGGCCAGATTCCAGCCACCTCAGTTGTTCGAGCCGCTCGCTTTTTTCGAGGGCCCCTTCTGGCAGTGTGCTGCATCGCGTGAGTGCGCCAGGAGCGAAGCCATAGATTCCAATGTGGATGTGAAACGGCCCACCTGAGGGGACCGGTGAACGGGAGAAATACAGGGCCTGCAGTTGCGCGTTGCAGGCCACTTTTACCCGGTGGGGAGATGTGGCTTCAGATGGTTTTTCCGGGCGCATGGTGGTGACAATGTCCCATTGATTTTCGCGCAGCTTGGAACAGATGGCGGACAGGTGCTCGGGGTCGGGAAAAGGTTCGTCACCCTGTAGGTTGATGACGGCACCGCCGTCTCCCCAGGTGTGCCATACCTCTTGGCAGCGGTCAGTTCCTGTGGTGTGCGCAGGATCTGTGAGCACCGCTTCTCCCCCGGCATGGGCAATGGCCTCTGCAATGGCCGCACTGTCCGTGGCCACGCACACCCTGTGGATGTCGGGATGTTGGTGAGCGGCGCGCCAGGTGTGCACGATCATCGGCTCTCCGCCAATGTCTGCGAGGGGTTTGTTGGGGAGGCGGGAAGAGCCTGCACGGGCGGGTATGATCGCGGAAATGTTCACGGAGTGAAGGTGTAGCGGATCAGCCAGAGCCGGTTGGCTTCTGCAGCAAGGGGCCGCAAAGCGTAATTGAGGTTGGCGGCATTGCGCACGATGAGCTCTACATGGTGGTGATCGTCAAACTTGCGGCCGACCTGAAAGTCATGCAGCCACTGGGCTTGAGGGCGCTCTGCCAACCAGTCGATGAGTCCATATTCGAGCAGTCCCAATTCTTCGATGTCGAGAAAGGCCTTGTCGATGTTTTGGATGGTGGTGTTTCTCGCGCCATTCCAACCGAGGGTCCAGCCAGATGCGTGTTGCAGGCTAAGGTTGGCGCGGAAGGTGTTTAGAATGCGGTATTTGAGCACGTTGTTCGCGGTGTCGGAACTGGTCGAGTTGTAGCTCACACCCACTGTGCTTCCTCCCGAAAATGTGGCGTAGATGGAGTCTGGTGTCAAGCTGACGGGGTCCAACATGGTTTGTCCGATGAGCCATTGAACGTCCCATTGACCGACCTCACCCTTGCCCATGGTGCTCCATTCGAGGCCGCTCACCTGCGCTCTTCCTGTGTTGATGCTGCGGAAGCCGAGGTCGAGCAAGCCGTTTCCTGTGTTGCCCCAGATCCCAAAGGTGTATTCGATGAAGTTTTCGAAGTCTTGCTGGAAGACAGCCACGTCGAAAAAGCCTTTCCACTGGCCTTGCTGACCGAAACGGAACCCTTGTTTGAGTCCAATTTCCATGTTGGTGGAAGACTCTGGTCGAATGTCGAGGGAAGGAAAAACGCTGATGCCGCCGACTGAGGTGCGGATGAATTTTTCGGCAATGCTGGGGAAGCGGAAACCTTGTCCGATGCTGGCCCTGAGAAAGCTGGCTTGGCCGAACCTGTAGTTGAGGCCTGTTCGAAACACGGTTTTTCCCAGGCTGACGCTGTCGAGCGTGAAATGCTCATAACGCGAGCCCACGGTCAGGTGAAGCCTTTTGTGCGGATGGGCGTCTACTTGGAGGTAGGCGGCGCGGTTGGAAGCGTCGTGAATCGTGTCGCCAATTCCGGCGTCATAGAGCTCGGCAATGCTGCGTGTGCCTTGGGCATAGATGCCTCCTGTGGCGGTCCATTTCTCTGCCCTGTAACGCGATCTGTACTCGCTCTGCCAAGTGTTGGAAGCGTTGCCTTGGTTGTTGTCGTTGTCGTTGACAAGCCTGAGAAAGCGGCCTTGGATTCGGTGATTCCAAGCGCCACTGGAACGCTCGAAATGCGGGTCAATGGTGACCATGCGCTGCACAGTGCGCGTATCTGCGCCGGGGGTGGCGGCATAAAACCCCGTGTCTGCGTTGGCCCAAAGCAGGGTGTTGACCCCCTCCCCACTGATGGCATTGGCGCGGAGGCCATATCCCCAACCGCCGTTTTTCGGGGCGTGTTCCCAGGCGCCATTGACCCTCCATTGGCGTTCTGCGTCGTAATGGTCCACCGTAAAGGGGTTGTATGGCCGGTTGTGGGACAGTCCGGTGGCAGGGTCGATTTGGGGTCCTTTGTGCCCATCGCTTCCTTGCCATTGGCCTCCAAAACTGATCCCATCACCATTGTTGAGTCGACGGGTATGCAGCCACGATGTGCTGCTTTGCATCAAACTGCGGTTCCAGTATTTGCGCCCATTCCCGGGGTTGCTGAACACACCGTGTTGTACCGTGACCCTCGTGAGCGGTTCTGGGTCTGGAAAAGCGGTGCGGAATTGTATGACCCCGCTCAATGCTGAGGATCCATACAGGACGCTGCTGGCACCCTTTACAACCTCGACTTGTTCGAGGTTTTCCAAGGGCAGGAAACCCCAAGTGGGGCGGCCGGCATCGCCGCTTAGAACCGGCAAACCATCGAGGAGGACGGCGACCCTGGAGCCCGCTCCAAAACTGTAGCCGCTTCCCCCTCGAATTTGGGGTTCGCTGTCCACGATGGTCACGCCGGGAGTCCTCGAAAGGCTTTGGTCTGCGCTCGTGGGGGCGCCTTGATTGACGAGTTCTGGAGGGAGCACGTCAATCGAAACGCTGACTTCTCCCAGGTCTTGCTCAAACCGACCGGCTGAAATCACAGCGGTTCCGATTTGGGCCACATCTGGGGAAAGCGAAATGTTGCGGGTCAAGTTGCCCTCCCATTTTGCGAGGGTCTCGGTCCATTCGAGGTAGCCGACAAAGCGCACGCGCAGTGTGGGCGCACCGCTGGGGTCAAGTGCAATGCTGAACTGGCCGTCTATGTTCGTGGACGCGGTGGCGGTGCCGAGCATAACCACGGCGCCGGGCAAGCCTTGTCCATTGGTGGCGTCGGTGACGGTTCCATTGAGGATGGGTGCGTTCTGGGCTTGCAGTCCTGAAGGGCTCAAGAGGGCCAAGGAAAGGACGGAGAGGAGGCAGCACCAGATGCGCTGGGCTGGTTTTTTTGGGGGTGTTCCAGTGGTGGACATTGCTTCGAATGTAAACCCAACAAAGCCGTTGGCGAAGTTCATGTGATGGGTACTGCCCAGATGGGCACTTTGGCGCCATGTTTCAGAACGAAGAAATAGACCCCACTGCGGGACATGTTTTGGGCGATGCTGAGGGCTGGCTTCTGGATTGGCTGACGGCTGCACAGTTGCCACGGTTCAACGGCAAAGGGACCTTGCGCGTAGTCAGAGAAGTGGGGTTGGGGGCTTGGTTGTTGGGGTTTCCTCCTGATGTTTTGGCGCCCGCACGTGAGCGGGCGTGCAGGCAACGTGAACAGTTGCGTGAACAAGGCGTCGAGCCACTGATTTTGGGAAGGACAGGTTATCCTCATCTGTTGGCACAGCTTCCTGACGCGCCTTGGGTGTTGTTTGCCAAAGGAAATATTGAAGTGCTGTCCAAGCGACGGCCACTCGGCGTGGTAGGGACCCGCAAAGCTTCTTCTGTCGGATTGGGCGCTGTGTCGGCGCTGTTTGATGGAATGGAAGGCATGGAATGGACCATGGTCAGCGGAATGGCAGATGGGATTGATGCTGCGGCGCACCGCATGGCGTTGGACCGCAAAGTGTCTACCGTTGCGTGTTTGGCGCATGGCCTGCATGCGGTTCACCCCAGGTCCAACCGATACTTGGGCGAGCGCGTTGTGGACGAAGGGGGCTGTTGGGTCTCCGAGTACCGCTGGGGAACGCCACCATCCAAGTACACTTTTCCTGCACGGAACAGAATCATTGCGGGGTTGGTAGAGGCTGTAGTGGTGGTGGAATCCGGAGACCCTGGTGGCAGTTTGATCACTGCGAGGCTGGCGCAGGATTACAACAGAAGGGTCTTTGCTCTATCTCCCACTTGGTGTGCAGAAGCCATGCGCGGCAACGCACGCCTGATCAGGGAGCAGGTGGCTGAACTGTTGCATGCACCCGAAGACCTTCCTCGGGCAATGGAGTGGAATGGGAACCGTCAGCGCGCAGTTGCCCTAGAAAACCCGGCAGTGGCTGGAGACCTTGATGAGGATTTGATTCTGGGCCTCGACCCATATCAGGCCAGGCCTTTTGAGGTGCTGGTAGAAGCGCTGGAGGCCGACCCTAAAGGGTTGCGGCAGCGGTTGTTGGAAGCAGAGTTGGCAGGATGGGTGCGGTGTTGGCCTGGCGATCGTTTTACGCGAACTGTGCGCTGAGACCGCAGAAGGTCAGAGTTCGTTCATGATCTGCTCGATGTCCACCATGCACGACATGCACTCATTGGACAGCTTGAGCACCCTTTGTTCAATCTCTTCTATCGGCGTTTGGTTTTTGGCGAGCACTTCAAGTTCCTTGAAGTCATCATACGCCTGGGTGTAACCAATCGCTCCTGCGGCACTTTTCAGCTTGTGAGCATAGAAACTCACTTGTTCGAGGTTGTTGTTCGAAACACTTTCAGACAAGGCCTGCATGTCCTGGGGTGTGTTCCGAACAAAAATCCTGAGCACTTGACGCAAAAAAGCAGGGTCATTTCCTACAATGCGCTTGAGGTGATCTAAATCGAGAACGGCCATGTCCGTAAATATCAGCTATTTATTTGGCTTACCACTGTCCAGAGACCCACTTCCACAAATCATTGCCATTGGCGAGGGCCATGAGCGCCAAAATGAACAACAACCCCGCCAACTGACTGTATTCCATAAACTTTTCGCCAGGTTTCCTGCCTGAGATCATTTCATAAAGCAAAAACATGACGTGACCTCCGTCCAAAGCAGGTATGGGCAGAAGGTTCATGAAGGCGAGGATGATGGACAGGAGCGCTGTGATGTTCCAGAAGCTCTCCCAATTCCATTCTGGACTGAAGATGCTGCCCAATGTGATGAAGCCGCCAAGCTGCTTAGAACCACCAGGCCGGAATAAAAACCGCAAAGAGGATACATAGCCCGTGAGGGTGGAGGTGGCTTTTTCTGTCCCACCGGCCAGTGCTTCAATCGGCCCGAATTGCTGTTCTTCGAATTCAAATACCCCCAGTTCCGCATAGCTCACTGGAAAGAAACCCAGCTTGCCGTCTTGGTCTACTGAAGCAGAGAGGTACTCTATTTCAGCGCCTGCAGGGATGGGCTGTGCGACCCGGTCTACATTTTGATCGAGGGCATTGTGCCGAACACCAATGCTGACCTCTTTTTGTCCTTTGAATTGTGACAATGCTTGCACCACACTCTGGAAGTAGGGGGTTGCGATGCCAGCAACGGATAGAATTTGGTCGCCTGACTGCAGCCCGGCCTCTTCAGCACCTGAACCGGGTGACACCTTTTCCACGATGGCGGGGAGGTTGACATTGATGGGGCTGGTTCCCTTGGGCAGCGCCTCAGCGTTGTCCAAAAGCACCTGTCCGAGTTCGGTGTCGAAGTTGAGTTCTTGTTCGACGCCGTTTCGAATGACTGTAGCCTTGGTGACTTGGGTGCCAAAAACAACCGAGCGGAAATCGTCGAGTTTCTGAACGGGTTCTCCCTGAAGGGAGATGACCACATCGTCATTTTGAAAGCCCGCGTCTTGCAAGGGTTCTACGAAAGAGAGCCCATAAGGGAGCTTGTCAATGCGCAGGTCCCGGTCTCCCCAAACAAAGAGCACCATGGAATAGATCAAAACACCGAGGATCAGGTTGACGGTCACGCCGCCGAGCATGATGATGAGGCGTTGCCAGGCGGGCTTAGAGCGAAACTCCCAAGGTTGGGGGGGCTTTGCCATTTGCTCTTTGTCCATGGACTCGTCGATCATGCCTGCGATTTTGACATAGCCGCCCAAAGGCAGCCACCCGATGCCATAAACTGTTTCTCCAATCTTGCGCTGGAAGAGGGCCCCCTTGATGTCGAAAAACAAGAAGAATTTTTCTACGCGGGTCTTGAAAAGACGGGCAGGAATGAAGTGACCGAGCTCGTGTAGAACGATCAAAAAGGACAGGCTGAGCAGGAATTGACCTGCTTTGATGAGAATCTCCATTTCGGACGCGGGGCAGAAAGGTTCCAACCGTGGTTATAGGTCGGGAATTGGTGCAAAACTACGCCGCAACAGGGTGCTGCGTCATTTTTAACGCCTTTTCCGGCTGTTCATCCGCATCTTGCCATCTCGTAACGTTGCAGCACCGCGTTACATCACAACATGCCTGACCCGTCCAAGCAGAAATCCAACGCTGGCCGCAAGCCCAACGCGGCTTCTAAGCGCGACCGTTTTATCGGGCCCAGCCTGCTGATGTGGGCATTGATGCTTTCGCCAGCCTTGGGTATCGCAGCCCTGTTGATGCTGGCTTCTGCATCTGATTTGCCGGATACGGAGACGCTGGCCAACCCAAAAACGGACCTGGCCACACGCATCTACACAGTCGACGGGGTTCAGCTGGGCAGTTTTTACCGCGAAAACCGGGCAGATGTCCGGTACAACGACTTGCCAGAATCCCTGGTTCAGGCCCTGATTTGTACGGAAGATGTGCGGTTTAGGGACCACACAGGGGTGGACTTCAAGAGCCTGGCCCGGGCCATCATCTACCTCGCCAAACGCGGAGGTGGCAGCACCATCACGCAGCAGCTGGCCAAGCAGTTGTTTACTGAACGCTATGACCGCACGGGTTTTTTCGAGCGGGCAGTCCTCCAAAAGCCCAAGGAGTGGATCATCGCCACCCGGCTGGAGCGTCAGTACACGAAGGACGAGATCATCGGCCTGTACTTAAACCGCTACGACTTCTTGAACCAGGCTGTGGGCATCCGCAGTGCGGCCCAGGTTTATTTCGGGAAGTCCGTGCAATCGCTGGACGTTCACGAGTCGGCCATGTTGGTGGGCATGCTCAAGAACAGCGCGTTATTTAATCCCCTGCGCCGGCCTGAACTGGTGGCAGAACGCCGCGCCACCGTCTTGTCGCAGATGGCCAAATACGGCGTCTTGCCCGCCAATGACCTCGACAGCCTCAATGCATTGCCTTTGGGGTTGCGTTACCAGCGGGTGAGCCACGACGAAGGGCCAGCGCCCCATTTTCGAGAGAAACTCAGGGCTGAGGTGGGGGCGCTGTTGGATGAAAAGACGGAGGAGGGTGCCTTTGTCATTGCCAAGGCGGATGGAGCGCCCTATGATTTATACCGGGACGGCCTTGTGATCCACACGACCTTGGACAGCCGGTTGCAGGAATACGCTGAGTCGGCTGCCAACCGCCACATCCGGGGTGAGTTGCAGGCTGATTTTTGGAAGGACCTGAAGCGAACTACGGGCAACTCTTGGCCCTTCTTTTCGGAGGATATTTTGCCCAAGGAGCAGGGCCGCATCCTCGACCGGGCGGTAGAGCAAAGCCGCAGGTACCGCCTGTCGATGGGCAAGGAGTGCCCAGAATGTGCCCGCCCCGCCTATTACATCGCCGAACGGGACAGTGCAGGTGAGCGGGTGCACTTCTGCAGACCTACCAAGGGCGGGTGCGGTCACATTTGGCCGGTGATGTCACGCCGTCAGTTGAACGCCCAGTTCGCGGAAAAAACCCAAACGCGGGTGATGGGACTCGAAGGTTGGGTGGACACTTTGATGAGCCCCTTGGACAGCATCAGGCACCAAAAGACCCTGTTGCACGCAGGCCTCATGAGCATTGACCCGAGCAATGGAGAAATCAAGGCTTGGGTAGGAGACCTCGATTACCAGTGGTCGCAGTTTGACAATGTGAGCCAGTCTCGGCGCCAGGTGGGCTCGACCTTCAAGCCTTTCGTCTATGCGACTGCGGTGCGTTTGGGGCTCGACCCGTGCACGGAGCTGCCCAACCAGAAAACCTGCATTGACATGCCGGATGGCCAGGACCCTTGGTGCCCCGAAAACAGCGACCTCGAGTACGGAGAGATGGTGACCTTGGAATATGCCCTCGCCAATTCCATGAACACCGTGACTGCCAAGCTCATCAAGGACTACGGCGTGCAGCGCGTGGTGGACCTCGCCCATGCCATGGGCATTGAGAGCGACATTCCTGCGGTGCCGTCCATTGCTTTGGGGGTGGCAGAATTGTCCTTGCAAGAGGTCACTTCCGCCAACGCGACGTTTGCAGGTGGGGGAGTGTGGCATGCTCCGCGCATCATTCGGCGCATTGAAGACAAGCGGGGCAACACCATCTATGAGCCGCGCCCCCAGATCCGACAGGGTTTGGATGCGGCCACCGCTTACCGCGTCTTGGAGATGATGAAAGGCGTAGTGGACGGCGCTTACAATGCCGAACTCGGGGTGACCAAGGGCACGGGCATCCGTTTGCGCATGGACCTCGAGCGCCGCGAATATGACGGCCTGAAAATCCCGATGGCGGGCAAAACCGGTACGACCCAATCCAATGCCGACGGTTGGTTCATCGGGCTGACCCCAGAGTTGGTGACCGGAGTTTGGGTGGGGGCTTCAGATCCCGCGATTCGCTTCTCTACCACCACCAAAGGACAGGGCGCCAACACTGCGCTTCCGATTTTTGGATTCTACATGAAGGACGCGCTCGCGGATCCGGAGGTGGGTTTGCTCGCAGAGGATTTCAGGCCGCCTGTGGGCGTGATGGACGCTGTCCCATGCAGGGAACTGATGGAGGCGCGGGGCATTGATTTCAGGGATGAGGGCGAGGTGGAAGACGAAGATTTGTTTGAATGACCAGGACGAGCACATGGCACTGAACAAGACGGTTAAGGATGCAGCAGCGGCATGCAGCGGCATTGAAAGTGGGATGACCCTGATGTTGGGTGGGTTCGGCCTTTGCGGGATCCCTGAGAACTGCATCAATGAGCTTGTCCGGTTGGGCGTGACCGACCTCACGTGCATCTCCAACAATGCAGGGGTCGACGATTTCGGGCTCGGACTGCTTTTGAAGGGCAAGCAGATTCGCAAGATGATTTCCAGTTATGTGGGAGAGAACGACGAATTCGAACGGCAGATGCTGTCGGGTGAGCTCGAGGTGGATTTGATTCCACAGGGCTCGTTGGCCGAACGCTGCCGAGCGGGTGGGGCTGGAATCCCCGCTTTCTTCACGCCAGCGGGCTTCGGCACGGAAGTCGCCGAGGGCAAAGAGGTGCGGGAGTTCAATGGGAAGCCGCACATCCTCGAGTCTGCACTGACGGCGGATTTCGCCATCGTCAAAGCTTGGAAAGGGGATACGGCAGGCAACCTCATGTTCAAGGCGACGGCCAAGAATTTCAATCCCGCCATGGCGATGGCGGGCCGCATCACCATCGCCGAGGTGGAGGAGCTCGTGCCCGTTGGTGCGCTCGACCCCAATCAAATTCACACGCCCGGCATTTTCGTCCAACGGATTTTCCAAGGGGCTTCCTTTGAGAAGCGCATTGAACAGCGCACGGTCAGCCAGGCATGAGCGCATTGGCATACATCGGTCCCGGCGGAGGGGTCACACTGGGCGCTTTGGTGGTCATCCTGATTGGGGGCATCGTGCTGCTCGCCTTTGGATTCATCATATGGCTGCGCATCAAGCGTTTTCTGCGCGGTGAGGGCAAGGGCAAATGGGGCCTGAAATTGGCCTTGCAAGGGGTGTTCCTGCTGGCCTTGCTTTCCGTCTTTGGTTGGATGGCACAGCACCGGGCCAAAAAGGACCGGGATTTCGGTGCGCTGAATGGGGTGGTGGAAACCTTGTCGGGCTTTCCCGACCTGTTCAAACGCTCGGTTGAAGAGGTACAAACCCTGCCGCAGACCTTTGTTTCCACGCCAGAAGACTTCGAGGCTGTCAACCTCTTGGAAGCGGACGTTTTGACTTTGACGGCCTACTCCAATGATGCCGAGGGCAGGACCTTGGCGGTGCGCAATCTGCGCTCGGGAGAGGTGCTGCACGAGTGGGTGCTGCCCGACACACTCGGTCCTTTGAAGCCGCACTGGCGGGTGCACCACCCTTTGCTGCTCGAGGACCAATCGGTGGTCAGTTTCATCACCAACCGTTCCCCTTTGTTTCGCTTGGACGCAGAGGCCAATCTGGTCTGGCGTCAGGACAGCTTGAGCTTCCACCACGCCATCAACCGCGCGGCCAACGGAGACCTGTGGGTGTGTGCCATGCGCTGGGAGCGCGGTGGACGCCACATTGCTTACCGCGGCCGCTACGCCATGGGCGATAAAACGGTGCATTTTCTGGACAACAGCGTAGCGCGCATCGACGCGAGCACGGGCCACATTCTGGAGGTGCATTCCATGGTGGAGGTGCTCAAGGAGAATGGATTGGACCACCTCGTCTTGCGGTCTGGAGATGCACAAGACCCCCTGCATTTGAACGATGTAGAGCCGGCGTTGACCACCTCGGAGCATTTCAATCAGGGCGACCTGTTCTTGAGCTTGCGCAACCTGCAGTGCGTCCTCCAATTCCGGCCCGCTACCGGCGAGGTGATCCGGGTGATCGACGGCCCCCTCGCTGCGCAGCACGATGTGGACATCGTCAACGACAGCACGCTGGCCATCTTCAACAACAACACCCAAGAAAACAAGGGGGTCTACACCAACCAAAGGGACAAATACCCGACCTCAAAGGACGAGGTAGAACTGGCCCAGTACCATTCAGAAATCACCTTGTACGACCTGTCCACTGGTGGGTTCACGCCCCTCTTTAGAGCGGCCATGGCCGATGAGGGCATCATGACCTTCAGCGAGGGATTGCAAGAGGCCCTTCCCGGTGACCGTTGGTTCCTTGAGGAGCAGAACTCAGGGGAGTTGTGGGTGCTGGGGCCGGGCGGCGTGGAATATCACGGGGTTCACCCGAGCCACCACGTGGGGCACCACCACTTGCCGAACTGGACCCGAATTTTGGACGCGTTTCCCGCCGAATGATGGCCCTGTTGCTCATTGCCTTGTCGGGCCATTTGGCATTCTGGTTCTGGCGAAGCCGGCCCGGGATCCTGATTCGGTTGGCCAAAGACAGTGCACGGCTGGTGGACGGGATGGTGCAGCCCGGCGATGACGACGCCAAGCTTGAAGCCTTGGAGACGCGCACAGCGCAGGTGCTCATTTCGTTTGTGCTGTTCCTGTTTTGGGTGGCTGTGGGAATGGCCATCATGGTGTCCTTGCCCTGGGGCTGGGACATTGCCATGAACAGACAGGATGGCCTCGCGGCCTTTTCCTCCTGGCAGGGGCTGCTCGCCATATCGGCAGGTGGCACCTTGGGTTTGCTTTACCCCAAAGGCAAGCCGTCCTCGTCTTCGTATTCCTCGATGAACCAGCTGGTGCACCACCTGATGCTGGATCACCTCCATTTGCAGCGCTGGTTGCACAACAGAGAAGTCAAGGGCTGGCGCAAGAAGGGCGGCATTCCGGAGCCGAAATTCCTGCTGGTGACGGGTTTGGCCAGGGCTGGAACGACCAGCTTATTGCAACGCCTGATGGAGACCGATGCCTTTAGCAGCTTGCACTATGGGCACATGCCTTTGGTGGTGGCGCCGGGGACGTGGAGCCGTTGGAACAAGCCCAAGGAGACGGCGCTCAAAGAGCGCAGCCACGGCGACGGCATTCTTGTGGGGGCCGATTCTGCGGAGGCGTTGGAGGAACCCTTTTGGCGGTTGCGGAACGAAGCTGGATATGTTCAGGAGGATGTGCTCGAGCCGCACAGGGTATCGGCAGAAGACCATGCGGCCTACCTCGACTTTCAGGGCCTGGTGCGTGAAAACGGCAAGGTTTACTTGGCCAAAAACAACAATGCGCTCTTGCGTTACCCTGCCTTGCGGAGCCACAACAAGGATTTCCGGGTGGTGCTGATGTTCCGCGAGCCCTTGGCGCACGCAGCTTCGCTGTTGGCCATGCACCAGCGTTACACCGCAATGCAAAGCGAGGACCCTTTTGTGAAGACCTACATGGATTGGTTGGCCCACCACGAGTTTGGGTTGGGCCACAAGCCTTTTCGTTTTGATGCCGGAACCGGCCGAACCTCTGGATCAACATCTGACCCGGACACTTTGGAATACTGGTTGGACCGTTGGATGGATTATTACGAGCATGCCCTGACTGCGGACGCGCACGGGGTGTTGTTTGTGTCGCATGAGATGTGGAGCCGCCGTCCGTCTGAAGTTTTGGCTGCAGTGCTGGATGAGGTTGGCGTGGTGGGTGCGCCCTTGAATCTGGAACCGCATATGCGGAAGAGAAAGGCGGAGGACACAGTAGAAGCGGCGCAACTTCAGCGGGCGGAAGCCCTTTACGGCCGGCTCATGGAGCGGGCGCTACATTTGGATTGACCCATGTTGGACAAGAACGGCATCGCGCGGCGCATCGCGCAGGAACTCAAGGACGGTTGGTACGTGAACCTCGGCATCGGCATCCCGACTTTGGTGGCCAACCACATTCCCCAAGGCATTTCCGTGGAATTCCAGAGCGAGAACGGCATCCTCGGCATGGGGCCTTTCCCGACGGAGGCGGAGGTTGATGCGGACCTGATCAATGCGGGCAAGCAGACCATCACGGCGTTGCCCGGCGCGGTCTACTTCGACAGCGCCACCTCCTTTGCCATGATCCGCGGTCAGCACGTGCAGCTCACGGTGCTCGGCGCCATGGAGGTGAGCCAGGGGGGCGACATCGCCAACTGGAAAATCCCGGGCCGCATGGTCAAGGGCATGGGTGGCGCCATGGACCTGGTGGCCTCGGCCGAAAACATCGTGGTCGCCATGATGCACACCAATAAGCGCGGCGATTCCAAGCTGTTGCCGGCGTGCAGCCTGCCGTTGACCGGCGTGGCGTGCGTGAAGCGGGTGGTGACCAACCTGGCCGTCCTCGACATCCGGGATGGCGCCTTCCACCTCGTGGAGCGGGCGCCGGGAGTGACGGTGGAGGAAATCCAGGCGGCGACGGCCGGCACGCTCATCGTGCCTGCGGAGGTACCGGAGATGCAGCTGTGATCAGTCGCAAACCATCCCGAACGACCCGAGCAAAAGGAGGATGTCGCTCACGTTGACCACCCCATCGCCATTGAGGTCTTCGGGTCCTGTGGTGATGTCGCCAAATGCGGCCAACATCAGCAGGACTTCCGAAGTTCCGATGAGGCCATCGTTATCGAGGTCGGCCCCTTCAGGACAAGGGGAAAGGGATTCACAGGGGCTGTCTGCACCGGGAGTGGAGAAGGTCAGTCCGTAGGCCTGTTCGAACTGGGTGGGCTCTCCGTCAAAGTGGGTGCGGATCTCCAGGTTCAGTTGCCCGCAGATGCCCGATTGGCCCAGCGTGGTGAACTGACCGAGCAATTTCAGGTTGGATGCTGTCGGCAATTCCACTAACGCGTTGATGTAGTCATAGACGAACCAACCGTCCCCCATGGCAGCATTGAATTGGATGGAACTGTCATCCATATCGTCCATGAAATCGGCAGTGCTGCCGAGGGGCTGGTAGTCTTGAAACGCTTCCCCAGGTGCATGGTTTAAGGTCCACCAGGACGCTCTGTCATAGGTAGCGAAAATGGGAAAAAAGACGGGCGCGATGTTCGATGCGAAATAGCTGTTGTTGGAAGTCTGTAGTGCCGAGAGGAACAATCCGTCGGGAGCGTTGAGCGTCAAGGGGAATTCCGCGTTGCCCCACACGCCGACAACGGTGACCCCTGGGTTGCTGACCACGGCGTAGAGCCGATAGGTGATGGCGCCGGCGGGGATGGTGTCGTTGGCGTCGATTAGATCCTGCTGAAGGGTGTCCACAGGTTCGATGAGAAGGCCGGAGATGATTCCAGTCGTTGCTTGGACCTCGGCTTGTGGACAGTTGGTGCCGAGATGGCGAGAGAGCATCAGCGCATCTTCCAAATCCCGATATCCGTTGTCGTTGAAGTCGTAGTCTGTGTTGCCGGCTACTCCATACTCAATCATGAAGAACAGCAGTTCATTGGCCGCAGTTACTCCATCGCCATTCAGGTCATAGGGACAGTCGTCTTGGCCAGTCATGTCGCTGACCGAGGCCATGACCAGTACGATGGACATGATGAATTTGACAGTGTGCGTTGCGCGTGGATTGGAGAGATGGGCCATGGTGATCACTGTTCTTTATATAGACGGCCCTTGCGTAAAATAGTTGCTTCAACTCAGCAGGTCCGCGCGATGAGGTTTGCGATTGGAACCGATTTCAAATGGGACGGAGGTTATCCCTGAAGGACAACCGTGATGCGGTCGCAGTCTCCTCCGATGGGTGGCGCAAACTTGGTGATCTCCACCTCGATGCGGTCGATGGTATCGGTGAGCGGGAGCTCGGCGCGGAGGGCCTTGAGGATGCGGCCGGCGACGTGCTCGACCAGCTTGGAGCGGATGGCCATTTCCCGGGCGCAGACGCGGTGGACGTCCACGTAGTCCACCGTTTGGGCGAGGTCGTCGGATTCGGCACTCGGGGTCAAGTCCACCCAGATGCGCACGTCCACCAGGTACTCCTGGCCGATGATGGCCTCTTCCGGCAGGCAGCCGTGGTGCGCGAAGAACCGTTGTCCGAGGACGTCGATGCGGTGACCGGTCATGCTTCGGTGCGTTGCTGTGCGATGAGGTTCATGCCTTGGTCCAGGCGGTCGAGGGTGGCCTCCTTTCCGAGGAAGGCGGCAAAGGCAAACATGGAGGGTCCGCCGCCTTCGCCGGTCAAGGCGATGCGGAACGGAAGGAGGACCTGGCCGAAGCCGAGTTCCTTGCGCTCGAGGAAGGCCTTGAAGGTGGCCTCGATGGGGTCGGCCTTGAACGGCTCCACCGCTCGGAGTTCGTCGGCGAGCTCCTTGAGGATGCCGTCGGTGTTGTCCTTCCAGCGCTTCTTCAGCATCTTCTCCGGAAAGGCGGTGGGGGCGGTGTGCAGCCAATTGGCGGCCTTCAGGTCATCGAGAAAGGCGATGCGCTCGAGCATCATGTCCAGCACGGCGGCGGTCTGGTCGGCGGTGTAGTCGGCGCCCTCGTCGGCAAACAAAGCTTGTGCAGCGGGTACGAGGTCGGCCACCGGAGTCGAGCGGAGGTGCTGCTCGTTGAACCACTTGGCCTTGTCAGGGTTGAACCGGGCCCCGCTTTTGATGACGCGGTCCAGGTCGAACACCTTGGCCGCTTCGTCCAAGGAGAACAGCTCTTGCTCGGTGCCGGGGTTCCACCCAAGCAGCAGCAACATGTTCATGAAGGCCTCGGGCAGGTAGCCGGACTCGCGGTAGCCATTGCTTTCAGCGCCGGTGGCGGGGTCGGTCCAGCGGAGTGGGAAGACGGGGAAGCCACCCTTGTCGCCGTCTCGCTTGGACAGCTTTCCGTTGCCGGTGGGCTTGAGGATGAGGGGCAGGTGGGCAAAGGTCGGCGGCGTCCAGTCGAAGGCGCGGTAGAGCAGCTGGTGCAGGGGCGCGCTCGGGAGCCACTCCTCGCCGCGGATGACGTGGCTGATGTCCATCAGGTGGTCGTCCACCACGTTGGCGAGGTGGTACGTGGGCAAGCCGTCGGCCTTCATCAGCACCTTGTCGTCGAGGACGGCGGTGTCGATGGTGACGGCGCCGCGGATGGCGTCTGTAAAGGTCACGGGCTCGCTCGCCGGCATTTTGAAGCGCACGACACAGGGGGCACCATCGGCTTCCAGTTCGGCGACTTCATTGGTGCTCAATGAGAGTTCGTTGCGCATGGAAGCACGCGAAGACGCGTCGTATTGAAAGGGCGTGCCGGTAGATTCTGCGGCGTCGCGGCGTGCTTGGATTTCTTCGGGGGTGTCCCAGGCGCGGTAGGCGTGACCGGCATCGAGGAGCGCCTGCACTCGAGGAGCGTATAGGTCGCCGCGCTCGCTTTGGCGGTAGGGGCCGCAGGAACCTGGTTTGGAGGGGCTTTCGTCGGGGGCAATGCCACACCAAGCGAGGGCCTCTTCGATGTAGGCTTCGGCGCCGTCTACAAACCGCGTGCGGTCGGTGTCTTCAACCCTCAGGATGAAGGTGCCACCGTGTCGGCGGGCGAACAACCAGTTGTAAAAGGCCGTGCGTACGCCCCCCATGTGCAGGGGGCCTGTGGGACTCGGTGCGAACCTGACGCGAACCGGTCGGTCGGAGGCGGAAGTGGACATGGTGGAAACCGCTGTAAATGATGCGCCGCCGAACCCAAAGGGGAACGGCGGCGCGAAGATAATGGGCGGAGGGCCTCAGTGGCGGACGATGACCTTGCGGGTCTCGGTGGCTGCTGAGGAATGTGCGCGAAGGAGGTAGCTCCCCTCAGGCACGGCTGTCAAATCCATGACGGTGAGGTTGTGCAACGCCTGTGTGGCGATGACTTCCCGGCCGAGCAGGTCGAGCAGGGTCAAGTGCGTTCCGGGCTTCGCCTCCACTTGCAGCGCATCATGGGCCGGATTGGGCCACACTTCGATGGATACAGTGGCGACATCTTCAAGGGAAGCGGTGCAGGCCATTTGCTCGAGCCCATAGGATTGGAGCACGTCGTCGAGAATGCTCACGTTCATTGGCCAGATGTCCTGCTCCACAATGTTCCACTCGGGATCGATGAGAATGAAGGTCGGATAGGCGGCGATGTTGTAGTCCCCGTGAACAGCCAGACCTCCTCCTTCCGCGCCGGAGATGGCGGGCGCAGGATTGTCTCCGGCATTGGCGACTTCAAAATCGTGGGTCTGGTCCCACGAACCCTCGTACTCCATGCTCATGAAGATCACATCACCGCCGTTGCAACCATAGGTATTGTAGATCTCGGTGAAATAGGGGGCGTGGGCCGCACAAGGGCCGCACCAATAAGCGAAAAAGTCGATGCAGACGTACTTGCCGGCGTCGAGGTACTCGCTCAAGGTGTGCTCGTTTCCGTCGAGGTCGGTCACGGTGAAATCCACCGCTTCGGTGAGCGGAGTTTGTGCAGAAATACTGAGGCTGACGCACACAGCCAGCAAGGTGGAATAGAGGTGTTTCATGGGCGGGTAAATGGGTTGGAAAACCGTTCGTCTTGGATGAAGGCGTAGTCCGTCAGGCTGTTCAAAAAGGCCTTCAAAGCAATGCGTTCTTCAGGGGAGAAATTCATGCGCACAGGAGGGGCTTCGCCTTGGATGAACCCTGGGAATATGAGGGGATCTTCGACGAAAATGTTGCCTGGATTTCCCCCAATGGCATTGGAACTCCAGTCACGGAGGCGGTTGTCCAAGGTTGTCACATCTTGAATGCCATGGCTGTAATGGTCGAGCACATCATCGAGGGTGGCAAACCTGCCGTCGTGCATGTAAGGCCCTGTCAAAGCCACGTTGCGAAGGGAAGGAACCTTCATGGCGGTGGGCCCCCAACTGCTGATGAATCCACCCCCTACATCTACAAGGGAATTCGTGGAGTTTGGGCTGGGCCCGTCGAGGCCAATGTCGGCGAAGTCCAATCCCCAACCATCATAATGCGGCCCCCCATGGCAATGCGCGCATTGGGCCGTTCCGTGGAAGAGTTCAAACCCTTCCCGTTCCAAGGCGTCAAGGCCTTCTAAAGTGATGTCTCCTGCCACAACCCCCCAAGGATCCCAGAATTCGGGCATGGCTTCTGCCACAGCTTCATCAGCCTTGGAATGGCAGGTGACCATGGAGGAAAGGAATGCAGCGAGGGCGTCTTGAATGCCCGTTACACTGACCTCGGGTGCACCATAAGCAGCCTCGAACAGTGGAGGGTAGTAGTCGAGGTCGTTCATGCGCAACACCAGAGAAGACAACTCCTGAAAACCCATTTCCACATGGTTTTCAATGGGCATGGTGACCTGTTCAGCAAGGTTGTTCGCACGGCCGTCCCAGAAATAGGCCGACTGCTGACCGGGGTTGGCCAAGTGACTGGCGTTTCGTTCGGTGAGCTCCTGGCGCAACCCGGAACTCAGCGCTTTGGGCTCTGCAAAACCATGGGCCTGCAGGTGGCAAGAGTTGCAACTGACTGCTCCGTTTTGGCTGAGCATGCGGTCGTGAAACAACACCCTTCCCAGCTCAGCTTTCTGGTTGAATTTCGGGTCTGCCTGATGGCTGGGAAATTCGATGTTGAAGACCTGTGCAGCTTCCGTGCGATACTCAGGGGTCGCTTCTGGCAACACTGGACGCGCAGGACCTGATTCTTCCACCGCGTTACACCCCATCAAATACGCGGCGCAAATCACGAGAATGGGTGCAATGTGAGAAAAGTTGATTGGCCTCATGGTTCTCTAAACCTAACCGTTTTTCAAGTTTTGGGGTTGCACGATTACAAACCCAGAGCTACGTAAAGAGAAAGCGGGGCATTCAATTGGGCCTCCCACCCCCAATCAGACTGTTCGAAATCCCCTCCGAAACTGTCGGACTGCACCGTCTTTTCCGTGCGGTAAAACCCGTCGAGTCTGGTTTCTATGATGAGGTGCAGTTTCGGTGCGAGCATGAGGTCTGCTCCAAGTACCCCAGAGAGCCCCCAGTCGGAAACCGTTGTGCTGAAGTCCGATGTAAAGTCCACGTTGGAAGACCTTGTGATCAGATGGTCTCTTCTGGATAAGGCATCGATGCCCCAAACAGGTCGACACCTCGCTTGCGTGCCATCCTTTGAAGATGAAAACCAGCGGTAACCGGCGCGCAGCGAAAGGTTTTGGCTGTTTGTTTTGACTTGGGTTCCAAAGCTATCGGTTGTCTCTGAAGAGACTGCAAAACCGACCAATGTCCGCCACCCATTGCCTTGGATGTTGGAGTTCCATCCTGCAGCGAGGTTGACGTCCGTATCAGGGGCTGCCCCAAACAAGTGACGGGTGACAGGGACAGCGTCGACCCAGACTGCATTGTGCTGGGAGAATGACGAAGTTGTCGTGGCGAGTGCAATGACGGCGGCCATCAGGTATTTGCCGCTAAAGAGGGTTGAGTCCATGCCCAAAACATACGCAAACAAAGCCTTTGTCACCTTCTGCAAATGCAAACGCATGGGAGGGGCTGAGCATGAAAAGTCTGCCGCACTTTGCCCAAATATTCCTTTCAAACCCACAAAAAAATGAATGCACTGCGCAACCGCGTCCTGCTGATTGGACGCCTCGGTCAAGACCCCGAACGGACCGAATTCGACGGGGACAAGGTCAAAACCGCTTTGCGGCTGGCCACGAATGAAGTGTACCGCAACGCCCAAGGCGAAAAGACGGAAACGACCCAATGGCACAATGTGATTGCCTGGGGACAGCTCGCCGAAATCATGAGTAAATACCTGTCTAAAGGCAGCGAGGTGGCCATAGAAGGGCGGCTGGTTTACCGCCAGTATGAGGACAAACAGGGACAGAACCGGGTCGCTGCAGAAATCGTGACTCAGGAGATGCTGATGCTCGATCGCGTCCCTCAGGCATCCTGACTTCACAATTTTGGTCCATATGTGGCGGGGGTGCGCGTTGTGCCCCCGCCTCGTGGGCCGTAAATTCGCAGTAACCGACGGTTAATTTGTACTGTCGAGAACGTGACCACTTATGGCTCAAAACGGAATCCTCAAGTCCTCCCTCGCCAAGAAGTACGCTATGGCGGCCACAGGACTCTTCCTCTGTCTCTTTTTAGCGGGACACCTTGCGGGCAACCTCCAGTTATTTACTGCAGCATCGGATGGAGGCCGTCAATTCAATGAATACGCCAAATTCATGACCACTTTTCCTGCGGTGAAGGTGTTGTCGTACCTGACTTATTTCTCCGTTTTGTTTCACCTTGTGGATGGCATTGTGTTGTCCATTCAGAACAGAAAGGCCCGCCCCGTTCGTTATGCGATGGAACGGGCTTCTGCAAATGCCGGATGGAGCAGCCGAAACATGATGATCCTCGGCACCATTGTGCTGGTGTTCTTGGTGACACACATGCAGAATTTTTGGTGGCAGATGCACTTCGGATCTGTGCCACTGCAGCAGCTGGAAGACGGAACCCAGGTCAAGGATTTGTATGCTGTGGTCGCGGCGTTCTTTCATCCTGACAACGGATTTGCTTTGCCTGCCATTGGCCTCTATCTGCTGGGTCAGTTTGCCTTGGGCTTCCATCTCTGGCATGGATTTTCGAGTGGTTTTCAATCCATGGGTCTGCGCCATCCTCGTTTCTCTGCCTTGGTGGGAGGGCTTGGAAAAGCATTCAGTGTGGTGGTACCCGCTTTGTTTTCAGCCATTGTCTTGTTCCTCTATTTCACCCAAGCCTGATTGGCGCAACTCCTGAAGCGATGACTGAAATGCCTGAGCATAGCGTAGCACTGGATGCCAAGATTCCCGAGGGGCCTTTGGCTGAAAAGTGGACCCATCACAAAAACAACATTCGCCTGGTCAACCCTTCCAACAAGCGCCTCATCGATGTGATCGTTGTGGGAACGGGATTGGCTGGCAGCTCTGCCGCAGCTTCTTTGGCTGAAATGGGATACAACGTCAAGGCATTCTGTTTTCAAGACAGCCCGCGGCGCGCCCACTCGATTGCTGCGCAAGGCGGCATTAATGCTGCAAAGAATTACCAGAACGACGGTGACTCTGTGTACCGCTTGTTTTACGACACCATTAAAGGAGGGGACTACCGCAGCCGTGAAGCCAACGTGCACCGCCTCGCCGAGGTCAGCACCAACATCATCGACCAGTGCGTTGCGCAGGGCGTCCCTTTTGCAAGGGATTATGGGGGGTTGCTGGATAACCGGTCTTTTGGTGGGGTTCAGGTGAGCCGGACTTTTTATGCCAAGGGCCAAACGGGCCAACAGCTGCTGTTGGGTGCTTACAGCGCGTTGAGCCGTCAGATTTCCAAAGGAAAAGTCACGATGTACAACCGTCACGAGTTGATGGATGTCGTTACTGTGGACGGAAAGGCCAGGGGAATCATTGCCCGCAACTTGGTAACGGGTGAGGTAGAGCGCCATGGTGCGCATGCCGTCGTGTTGTGCAGCGGGGGCTATGGAAACGTATTCTACTTGAGCACCAATGCGATGGGGTCCAATGTGTCTGCGGCCTGGAAAGCCCACAAGCGGGGAGCCTATATGGCGAACCCCAGCTACACACAGATCCACCCCACCTGTATTCCGGTGAGTGGGGAGTACCAGAGCAAGTTGACATTGATGTCCGAGTCGTTGAGAAACGATGGTCGGATTTGGGTGCCCAAGCACGAATCTGATGTGGAGGCGCTGCGCAAAGGGACATTGAAGCCCACAGACATTGAGGAAGACCGTCGTGATTATTACCTCGAACGCCGGTACCCTGCTTTTGGAAACTTGGTTCCAAGGGACGTGGCGAGCCGTGCTGCAAAGGAGCGCTGTGATGCTGGGTTCGGCGTCAACCAGGCGGGAGAAGCCGTGTATTTGGATTATGCCAGCGCGATAGAGCGTTATGGCCGAACCGAGGCCAAGGTGCAGGGTATTCCCGCACCTTCGATGGAGAAGATCCGTGAATTGGGGGAGGCTGCAGTGCGCGCCAAATACGGCAACCTGTTCCAGATGTACGAGCAGATCACAGCAGACAATCCTTACAAGACGCCCATGCGGATTTATCCCGCGGTGCACTACACCATGGGTGGCTTGTGGGTCGATTATAATCTTCAAACCACGGTGCCGGGATTGTATGCTTGTGGAGAGGCCAACTTCTCGGACCACGGAGCCAACCGCTTGGGGGCTTCAGCCTTGATGCAAGGTTTGGCTGACGGTTATTTCGTGCTGCCTTACACGATTGGCGATTACCTCGCCGATGACATTCGTACGGGTGAAATTTCAACCGACTCACCTGAGTTTGCAGCAGCAGAAAAGGCCGTTCAAGACCGGGTTGCTCAGCTGTTGAACAACAAGGGAAAGACTCCGGTGGATGACTTTCACAGAAGGCTGGGCCGCATCATGTGGAACCAATGTGGCATGTCGCGCAATGAGGAGGGATTGAAGCAGGCGATTGCGGACATCCAGGCATTGCGCGAGGAATTCGAAAAAGACGTGTGTGTTCCCGGCAGGGCAGACCGCTACAACCCTGAACTGGACAAGGCTGGCCGGGTGTCAGATTTGCTCGAGCTCGGCGAATTGATGTGCAAGGACGCATTGGAGCGCAATGAGAGCTGTGGTGGTCACTTCCGCGAAGAATACCGCACCCCTGAGGGTGAGGCTTTGAGGGACGATGCCGGGCACGCCCACGTAAGCGCATGGGCCTTTACCGGTGTTCCTTCGGAAGCAGTGCACCACAAAGAGGAACTGAAGTTCGAGAACGTCGAATTGAAGACCCGTAGTTATAAATAATCCGAACCCGAGACGATTCGAAAGCATGGATTTCACGTTGAAGATTTGGCGCCAAGAGGGGCCACAGGATGAGGGAAGGATGGAAACCTATCCTGTTACGGGCATTTCTGATGAAATGAGCTTCCTGGAAATGATGGACGTTTTGAACGACCAATTGATTCGGGACGGTAAAGACCCCGTTGCCTTTGATCACGATTGCCGCGAGGGAATTTGTGGCATGTGCAGCATGTTCATCAATGGCGAAGCCCATGGCCCGAACCGCAAAACCACGACCTGCCAGTTGCACATGCGCAGCTTCAAGGATGGTGAGACGATTTACATTGAACCTTGGCGGGCAGCGGCGTTTCCTGTTGTCAAGGACTTGGCAGTGGACCGCAGCGCCTTTGACCGCATCATTCAGGCAGGGGGCTACGTGAGTGTAAACAGCTCAGGCCAGCCGCTGGATGGCAATGCGATTCCCATTCCAAAGCACGACGCTGATGACGCCTTCAATGCAGCGACATGCATCGGTTGTGGCGCCTGTGTGGCGACATGTAAGAATGCTTCAGCCATGTTGTTTGCATCGGCCAAGGTGAGCCAGTTGGCATTGTTGCCACAAGGCCAGCCTGAGCGCATGTCTCGGGTGCAGCGCATGGTGGATCAAATGGACAAGGAGGGCTTCGGCAACTGCACCAACACCGGTGCGTGCGAGGTGGAGTGTCCCAAGGGTATCAGCCTGGACAACATTGCCCGTATGAACCGTGATTACCTCAAGTCGCAGGTCACTGGAGAGTGACGCGTTTAGGATCGCACCCGAACAAGTGGGTCAAGCTGATTTACGATCGGCTCTTT
>JBELBZ010000004.1:84777-106036 GCA_042095055.1 Crocinitomicaceae bacterium
CTCTTGGACAAAGAATCCACGATCACTGCAGCCTTGGAGAAAATGGGGTCCTCTGCACGTGTCGATTTTGGTTCGTACATGGATGTGCAGTTTCAACCTAAAGGGGACCATTCCATGCCGTTGGATGTGTTTTTTGGGGAAGCCAATCTGGAGCGCATCGAGCGGGCTACCAAGAAGGGAGTGGGGTTATTTAACTACTCTTGAATGAAAGGATTGTGGGGTCTGGATTACTTTTGAGTATGAGACTTACGATTTTGTTACTCGCGTTGATTTGGACCGGTCACGTGGGGGCTCAAAAGGCAGTGGAATTGGTTTTTTCGGCAAAGGGATGTTGCCCCATGTGTGAGGACCGCATCGTTGGTGCCTTGGATGTTCCGGGTGTCCGGGCAGCCGAGTGGGACCAATTTGAGGAGAAGGCTACTGTGGTATACAAGCCAAAGAAAATCAGTCCGGAACGCATAAAGCAATTGGTGGCCGAAGCGGGCCACGATACCGAGCATTTTACCGCCAGCGACGCGGCTTATGCAGAATTGCCAGCATGCTGCTTGTATCGGGACGGATGCCAAGGCTGTTCTCATGGTAAGGACCATGACCACGATTCCGAGGAGGACTGATGCGAAACGTATGGCCCTGCCGACCTGTGTTTTTAGGGTGGGTTTTATTCGCACTCCTTGTCCTGCCGAACATGGTCTCGGCCCAATCCCAGACCGTCAAGGGAAAGGTGTATTCCAAAGATCAGGTGGACCACTCTCAGCACGATCATTCTGCTGAGCAAGCAAGAAAAGAAGAGAACTGGCAAGCCCTTCCCGGGGCCTATGTCGTCTGGAAAAGCTCAGGAGAGGGTACGGCTACAGACGCTCACGGGTTCTTCAAGCTGCAGGGCTTGGTCGGAGACACGTTGGTGGTCAGTTTCATTGGGATGACGACGGCTGAAATGCCGTTTATAGGGCAGGGTTTTGTGGAAATACCACTCGGCGAGGGTTTTCAATTGAATGCCGCTGAGGTGCAAGCCAATGGCCCCAGCACCTCTGTGAGCCTGCTGGACCCCTTGGTGGTACAGACCATTGGCAGGCAAGAGCTGTGCCGGGCGGCGTGCTGCAATTTGTCTGAAGCGTTTGAGACGAACGCGGCTGTAGACGCCAGTTTCACGGACGCTGTAACGGGGACCAAGCAGATTCGAATGTTGGGCCTGGATGGCAAATACACCCAGATCATGTTCGACAACATGCCGGGAGCGCGGGGCTTGAATATCCTTCAGGGAATGAAGTTCATTCCGGGTGAGTGGGTGGATCAGATTCACATCGGAAAAGGCGCGGGATCTGTCACCTTGGGACACGAGAGCATGACGGGCCAGATCAATGTGGCTTTGCGCAATGCGGATGGACCTGAGCGGCTTATTGTCAATGCCTTTGGGAACCGCGCAGGCCGTTTGGAATTGAATACGATTAGCCGGCATGCTGTATCCCGGAAATGGAACGCTGCGTTGCTGACCCATGGAGAATGGGCAGACCGCATCAACGACCGCAACGGCGATGGATTTCAGGACAATGCCCTGTCTAAAGACGTCGTAATCAGGACAGACTGGAAATACGTCGGAGACCGCGGTTTGCGCGGAGAGTACGCTGTGACAGCCGTTTCGCAGGAAAAGGATGCGGGCCAATTGCCGATGTTCGATTCAGGGGTGTCAGGATTGTGGATGGCCAACCAAAGGGTGGACCGATTGGTGGCTTCAGCGAAAACGGGTTACGTGTTTTCTGGAGACGAGGGGCGCAGTCTGGGAAGTCAGGTGACGGTCGGTCGGCATGACCAAGAATTGATGTTTGGTCCAAACCGTGGTTACGTCGCCGATCAATCGTTCGCCCGGATCAATTTGTTATACCAGCGCCCCACGTCAAGAGGCGATGAGTTGGTGTGGGGAATGACTGCAAAAGCGGACCGCTATGGCGAGACTTTACAACGCGGGGAGGGCTTTCCTGCTCCAGACTCCCTCCTGAGTGTGGGGACGTCGCGGATCGAACGCAATGAGCTTGTGACGGGTGTCTTTGCGGAGTGGAACGTGAAGAGAGAGCGCTGGGACATGGTGCTTGGATTGCGCTCAGACCTCCACGATACCTTTGGCGTGTTTGTTTCACCGAGGCTCAATGCACGGTGGTCGGTAAGCGACGCTGTCACCTTGAAACTGGCTGCTGGAAGGGGATGGCGGACCTCTCTGCCGTTTGCCGAATATGCCGGAGTTTGGGCATCAAACCGCGTGTGGGCGTTTCCCGATGCCAATGCTGCAGACGGTTTTCGAGGCCTTGACCCCGAGGAAAGCTGGAATGTGGGCCTGAACTTTTTGTCGAAATTCAGATTGGGTTACCGCGACGCGAGCTTGAGCCTCGATGGGTATCGGGTGACCTTTGCCAACCGTGTTTTCGTGGATTTGGATACGCCAGGGCAAGCCTTGGTGAGGCAGGGCTACAGCCAGTCAGAGAGTATGCAGGCTGAATTTTGGTGGGATTGGTCCAAGCGTTTCGATGTCACCTTGGCTTACCGATGGGTGAATGCTCAATCGGATTATGGGGATTTCTCGGGTTACAGGCAGGACCCTTTTGTGGCGCAGCACCGTGGTTTTGCCACCTTGGCTTATGGATCTAAGCCAGACGATAAGGGACGCCAATGGCGGTCTGACATCACTTTTCAGGTCACCGGTCCGCAGCGGTTGCCCTGGACCTATGAGAACACCTATGAGAACCAACGCCCGGCTGAGGCCCCCACATTTGTCACGGGCAATGTTCAGATCAGCCGTGACTTTGCCGAAGGCCGTCAGATATACGCGGGTGTAGAGAACGTCACGAATTACCGCCAAGTGGACCCCATTATTGCTGGTGGAGGTGGCTTGGGCCAGCCGTTGGCTGCAGACAACCCGTCTTTTGACGCGTCGATCGTGTATGCGCCCATTTTCGGCCGGAACATGTACATCGGGGTGCGCTGGGCGCTGGACCGCTGAGGTGTTTTAGGAGGCGTTGGGCAGGCGTCTTGCCTGTGGGACGCGTCGGTGTTGGCGGCCAGAGGGTCGGGCGCGGGTCGGAGTGCTTTCATCGTACCGCGGGTCGGGCTTGAGGTCGAGTTTCTCCATCTGTTCTACCGTTACATTGACACATCCGAACTCTTCTTGTACAGTGCCGTGCACGAGGTAGGTGCCGCGCCCACGGAAAGGGAAGGCTTGAGCAACGCGTGGGAAATGGACGGTATCGATCCATTGGCCTTCCCGGTCTACAAAACATCCGAACAGCATGCGGTCGCCCTTGACTGTGGAGGTCTCTTTGACTGTGACGAGGTACCCTGCGATGGTGACCTTGCGCCCGATGAATTCGGCGAGCGCCCGTGAGGGGATGCCGCGTTCCGCCAGTGCCTTGGCGTGGTCGGTGAGAAGCTGGAATGGCGAGGACAGCGAAAACCCGAGGAGTTCGATTTCGTCGTAGGCATCTTCTGCGGTGCCGCCGGCAAGGGAGGGAAGGTGGCGCAAGTTGGCTTGGCTGGTGGCGAGGTCTGTACCAACGAATAGGTCTGCGGTTGGCGTGCGCTTGGGCAGGTGGCCAAGTAGGAAATGGGCTTCCCATTGGAGTTGCTGTTTGGAGCGTCCTGTCCAACGCAGCCCTCCAATGCGGATGATGGTGAGCAGTTGTTCGAGGGAAGTGCCGGTGCGCCGGATCAAGTCTTCGAGGTTGCGGTACGGACCATGGGCGTTTCGCTCTCTTTCTATGGATGCCGCTGTGGTGCCCTCCACGCCTTTGATGAGGTTGAACCCCAGTGTGATGGTGCGGTTTTCGGGGGTGTATTTCGCGGTGTACCCCCCGGTATTGACGCAGGGTGCTGCGATGCTGCCACCGAGGAGCCGCGCCTCATGGACGTAGAACTCCGTGCGGTAGAAGCCCCCGAAATTGTTGATGCAGGCGGTCATGTATTCGAGGGGCCAGTAGGCCTTGATGAAGAGGCTCTGGTAGCTTTCAACGGCGAATGAGGCGGAGTGGCCCTTGGCAAAGGCGTACCCAGCGAAGCTTTCAATTTGACGCCAGACTTCGGCGACCATATCGCCTGGGTGGCCTTTGTCGCGGGCCTTGTCAAAGAAGGCTTGGCGGGCTTTTTGGAACTCCTCACGGGACCTGAACTTCCCCGACATTCCGCGCCTGAGCACATCTGCTTCACCGAGGTCGAGCCCTGCAAACTGGTGGGCGACCTTGATGACGTCTTCTTGGTAGACCATGACGCCGTAGGTCTCTGGCATGATTTCCAGCAGTACGGGGTGGGCGTCTCGCCTGCGTTCCGGGAAGCGGTGCCGCTCGATGTAGGCCCGCATCATACCACTGCGCGCTACGCCGGGCCTGATGACGGAGCTGGCGGCGACCAGGCCGAGGTAGTCGTCGACCCGCAGTTTGCGCATGAGCATCCGCATGGCCGGCGACTCCACATAGAAACATCCAATGGCTTCGGCTTCGCGCAGCAGGTGCTGTACCCGGGGGTCTGCCTTGAACCGCTTCATGTCGTGGATGTCAATGTTGGCCCCGGGATCGGTCTCGGCGATGAGGTCAAGCGCGTCTTTGATCTTGGCCAGTCCGCGCTGGGAGAGGATGTCGAATTTGTGGAGGTCGAGGTCTTCTGCGACGACCATATCGTATTGTGTGGTGGGGAACCCCTTGGGGGGCAGGAACGTCGCGCAGGTGCGGTGGATGGGTCGGTCTGCAATGACAATCCCACAGGCGTGAATGGAGATTTGATTGGGGAAGTCCCGGAGTACGGAGGAATACCGGATGACGGCACGCTCCACCTCTCCGAGTTTGGCGGGATCAAACCGGCCACTGGCGAGGATGTCTACTTCGTGTTTGGGCAAACCGAAGACCTTGCTGAGTTCGCGCACGACCGCGCGGTATTGGAAGGTGTTGTAGGCGCCGAGCAGGGCGACGTGTTCGTAGCGTTCGAAGATGTAGCGTGTGACGTCGTCGCGGTCGGTCCAGGAGAAGTCGAGGTCGAAGTCGGGCGGGTTGGACCGGTAGAGGTTGATGAACCGTTCAAAATAGAGGTCCAGTTCTATGGGGTCTACGTCGGTGATGCGCAGCAGGTAGGCGACGAGGCTGTTGGCGCCGCTGCCCCTCCCAACGTGAAAGTACCCCTGTGACCGGGCGTAGGTGGTGATGTCCCAATTGACCAAGAAGTAGGCGAGGAATTCCTTTTCTCGGAGGACTTCTATCTCGTGTTCCATGCGGTCGAGGATGGCTTCGTTGGCATCGGGATAGCGGTAGGCGAGGCCTTCGGCGCAGAGGTCGCGAAGCAGGCGTTCATCTTCTACAATCGAGCGGGTAAACGTGCGGATGTTGCGGTGGGTGGCCCCGTCTTCTTGGTCGCCGAGATCGCCAGCAAAGTCGATGTGGCAAGCTTCGAGCAAGGCGTCTGCCCGCTCCGTCAGCCAGGGAAATTCGGCGTAAGCGTGTTCGAGTTCACCGATGCGGAGCAGGCGGTCAGTGGTGGGGGCCACTTGATTGCTGGGCAGCTTGGCGAGCAGGCAGTTGCGGTCGATGGACCGGAGGAGGCGGTGGGCATTGTGGTCGCGCTTGTTTCTAAAGGACGCTGTTTGAAGGGCGACCATGCGCTGGTGGGGTGTGCCATTGGGGTTGCGCTGGAGGGCCAATCGAAGGGCCCCGATTTCATCTGGCCGCACCCCGACAAATTCATGGGTCCTCAGTCCTGCGTTGTCCGGTTGCATCCAAGCCGCGTCTGCGCGCCGTGCCCAAGGGTATACCCAGACGACGCCTTCGATTTCCGGCGCACGGTCGGGTGCTGGTGCCGGTTTTCCGGCGTGCCCGGCGTGCAGCAGCTCGGACATGAACCCGCACAGCCGTTCGTAGCCGTCGTGGTCGCGGGCCAGACCGAGATACTGTTGGACTGCCCCCTTGCGGAAGTCTATGCCGAGTACGGGACGAATGCCGTATTGGGGAGCCAACCGTGCGAAGTCCGGGCCACCTGCAGTGCAGTGCACGTCGGTGAGGGCTACGCACGTTGCACCTGCTGCCTGGGCTTCGGCAAGCAGTTCCTCCGGGCGCATGATGCCGTAGCGGAGGCTGAACCACGAATGGTTGTTCAGGTACATGGTGGCCGGTCCCGAGGGGGGTTAAAACAGAGAGCCTTGGGCCTTGGGAGAATCGCCCCTGCGGCGTTGGCCCCCCTGCGATTCGCCGCCCATGCCAAACACTTGGAGGGATTGGTGCAATTCGAAGTCGTACTCTGGAAATATCCTTTCGCCGGTAGGCTGCAGCAGGGTGGTGCCGTTTAGCCTCGGGTTTTTGATGGCCGTATCGATGGGGTAGGCGTTGAGCTTGCCGTCGGGAATGGGCCGGAGCAGGGCGGTGGCCTCAGCAAGTGGGGTGACAGGGTCGATCCATTTGTGTTCGTCCTCTGGATCGAGCATAACGGGTGAGCGGTGGTGGCCAATGGCGTGCATGGCATCGCAGGCTGTGGTGGTGATGATGGCGAAAGAGCGGATGATTTCACCTGAGCCCGTATCGGTCCACTCGTCCCAAATGCCGGCGAGGGCAAAGGGCCGCTGACCGTCGCGGGCATACACGACATAGGGCTTGGCGAGTTTTTCGCGTTGGGGGCCTTCGATAAAGGCATCGGCAACCACCAGACACCGGCGGGTGCGGATTGATTGGCGGAACATGGGTTTTTGTAGGATGCCCATGGCGCCGCGATAGCCCGGGTCGTTCTCGGCGTTGTGGTCGCCCTCGCTGCGCGCATTGATCATGTAGAACTGCTTTTTGGCCCACGACGGGGTAAAGCCGAACTGCATGGCTTGTAGTGCCTCGGGCCGGTCTCCGGTGATCACGGGGGCGGCATCGCCATGGGAAACATTGGTGTTGGGTGGCGGAGGCGCCTCGGTGTAGTCTGGCCCTGCGGTGACCTGAAACCGCTTTTCGATGGCTTTGACAGAAGTGACGGTGACGTAGCGTCCACACATGGGGTGTTGAATTTACTGGTGGCGGTTGGCGAGAAGAAGGGGAGCGTCCCCAGAAAAAGGATTGGAACGGCCGATGGTACGGGCGCCCAACGTGGCGGCAGAGAAGACAATGCGGTCTCCGAAACGGTCGCGGAGTCCGTCCATGGCCTGGTACAGGGCATTGCGCTGATCGTCGTCGTCGAAGAGGTCCATTTGCATGCCGCCGCCCACCAAGTGGCTGTACCGGATGCCGACGAGCCGAACCAGAACCCGGCGGTCGTACAGCTTGTCAAACAGTTCGAGGGCTTTGGGGACCAACCGGTGGTCGGCTGCAGTGTAGGGGATGCGCGCTTGCAGCGTGCGTGTATCAAAATCGCTGTACCGCACCTTCAAGGTGATGCAGGCTGTCAGCTTGTTGCCGCGCCGGAGTTGAAAGGCGAGGTTCTCTGCCATGGCGATGAGGATGCTGCGCAATTGTGCGGTGTCGGTGGTGTCTTTGCGAAAAGTGCGTTCTGTTGAAATCGACTTCCGTTCACTGGTGGGCATGACCGGTGAGGGGTCTTCGCCCTGGGCCTTGCGCCAGATCATGCGGCCGGATTTACCGAGGACACGTTCCATCATGTCGACCGGCATCTCCTGTAGGGTGGCGATGCGGCGAACACCGAGGTTGCGCAGGGTCTGGTAGGTTTTTTCGCCGACCATGGGAATTTTGCGGATGCCCAATGGCGCCAAGAACGGGCGCTCAGTGCCGTGCTCTATGCGGATGGCATTGTCGGGTTTGGCTTCGCCGGTCGCGACTTTGGAGACGGTCTTGTTTTGGGAAAGGCCAAATGAAATGGGCAGCCCTGTTTCGCGCATGATGCGCTGTCTAAGCTCGCTGGAGTATTGCCAGCAGCCGAAGAAGCGGTCCATCCCGGTCAGGTCTGCATAGAACTCATCGATGGAGGTTTTTTCGCATACGGGAACCGCTTCTCGTACGATGTCGGTGACGGCGTGGGAATACTTGGAATAGGTGGCGGAGTTGCCGCGAATGACCAAGGCCTCTGGACAGAGCTCTCGGGCCATGCGCATGGGCATGCCCGAATGAACGCCGAACTTCCGGGCTTCATAACTGCAGGAGGCGACCACCCCCCGGTCACCCGTGCCCCCAATCAACAGCGGCTTTCCGTGCAGCCGCCGGTCCATAAGCCGTTCGACCGACACAAAGAAGGTGTCGAGGTCGAGGTGGAGTATGGCGCGTTGGAGGGGCATGGTGCCTTAAAAAACAGGAATGCCAATTTAGTTGGCATTTCAATGCGCACCACACTTTTTTCTGAAAGACTTGAAAGATCAGCAGGTCGCCCCAAAGACAGCCAGCAATTGCAGGATGTCGGACACCCCGACGATGGTGTCTCCGTCGATGTCGCCGACGCAGTCGCTTCCCACACAGCCGAAGCTGGCCAAGATCTCCAACGTGTCTGAGACGCCAATGATGCCGTCGCCATCGAGGTCACCGGGGCATATGCATGGCGCGGGTGCGGTCCATGTGGTCAGTTCTGCTGGACTGCTGCAGCTGGGCAGGTCTGTGAAAAAGGCACCTATGGTTTGGTCCAGCCCGTCGGCCGTGAGTCCGGAAATGGTGGTGGTATAGCTTCCTGGAGAATCGGGCACTTCAAAGACATCGCCACCAATGTTCAACAGGCCCGTCGTGGGAGGGTTGGACACATTGAAGACGAGGTCGAGGTTGTAGGTGCCAGTGGCAAATGCACATGCCCCGACGTTGTCTACTTCCAAGGTCATGGAGCAGGGACAAGGAGAGGGGGCCGTCCAGGCGTCAAACACAGCAAATGCACAAGCGTCATCTTCCGTGAAGGTGATGAGCATGTTGACGGGTTCTCCATCGGCCACCAACCCAGTCAAGGTCACGTTGACTTGATCGTTTGTGACGCTGAAGGTTTGGTCGTTGACCATGACATCTCCTGCACCCGCCGAATATTGGAAGAACAGGGAAACGGACTGGCTGTATGTCCCGTCTATGGGGTTGCATGCGCTTTGTTCCCCCAGGGTATAAGAGTTGAGCGCACAGGTGCCACCACCGCACGATTCTGGTGCTGTGAACAAGGCGTTTTGGTCGAAAGAGCAGTCGGGATCACCGGTAAAAAAGGCGCTCACGTTTACAGGTTGCCCATCTGCAGGCAGGTTGTTGAGGCTTACTGTTTGGGGGCTACCGGATATGGTAAAAAGGGAGCCATTGACGTTGAGCAGGCCTGTTGGTGGGCTGTCGTAGAGCAGGATCAGTTGTTGGCTGTAGGTGTTGGTCTCAGGATTGCAGGAGAGTTGTGACCCTGCGAGTACAGCAGTGATCGAGCACCCTTGAACCCCCCATCCGATGTCTGAGAACATGCCCATAACAATGGGACCTGGGTTGTGAATCGCTTCTCCTGTGTTCAGGTTGGGGGTCATCAACGCGTTTATATTTCCCGTGAGATACATGTCCTCTCGGAGGTGGGAGAAACTTGCGCCGGGTTCCCAATTCCCCGGAGCGTAAATGCCCGGAGGAGACACTGTTGCGGCCAGTCCACTGGCGCCGGCCCAGACGAGTCCTCCACCGGTGAGGGCATCGGCAAGGGCGTTGGTGGCGGAATTGATGTCGAGGATGCTGCCTCCGGAATTGTTGTCGTTGATGAACGTATCGTAGACAAACGGCGAACCACTCTGACCGATGAAGCCGGTGTTTCCCGCGACATTGGCGCTGCCGATAAAGCCGAGTCCATGGCAGAGTTCGTGCAGCACCACAGTCACGAAATCGTAGGTCCCAGGGGGGACATTGCCATCGAGACCGAAGTACCAATTGACGTCGCTTCCAAAATTGCAGGTGATGTCTACGGCGCTGGCATCGAGGTCATTGCTGGACAATTGATTGGCCAATGCTGCGGGGTAATACACTCCGGCACTGGGGGCACCGGTGAAGTTGCGGTGCACGGTACTTGGAGATGCAGAACCCAAGATGTTGGTGCCCAATGATGCCCACGTAGCCTCTACTTCGATGGTGACGTCGCTGGAAATTTGGCCGGCCCAAATGTTGACAGCGTATTGGAACGCAGCTTGGGCGGCAGAGGGGAAGTTGGTGTAGGTGACGTTGATGTTGGCCGAGGAGCTTCGAAGGCCACTTGGGGGAGGAACAAACAGAAAGTGGTCTTCAGGAATGCCGGTGTATCCATCACATCCTTGGGCCTCACATACCGCATGGTCGTGCATGCTTGAGGCAGGCAGGCCGAACATCTTTTGCGCCTGAGACTGAAAGGGCAGCATGCTGCAGAGGATCAATCCACAGATGGCACTGAATGGCACAAGCGACGAGGTCATAAGTAGAAAGATAGCGAGAGACTTCTGATTATGCCACTGCCCGAACACCCGTTTTGTAGTCGTTTATATCAGTTTCGTTGACGTAATTAAGCTTTTGGGCGTAATACATAGCCTGCAAATTGCAGCAGGTGTTGGACCGCGTTAGCTGGAGGTTTCTGGCCAATCGGTTGAGAACCAGCCGATGGCCTTCCAGGCTTCCCGAATGTCGACAGGCGCATAGGGGTAGGGATCGAATTGCGGGTTGTTGGATACCAGCAGGAAATTCCCTTGTGATTCCAATCTGTTTTCGACGCGTTTAAACAGCAGGCCATCCCCAGTGGTGGAGATGATGTAGGGCTGCCCGCCCCCCATGTTTTCCATGCGCTCTACAAATTCAGCAAGGATCCACGTGCCATTGGGCAAAGGCAACATGCTGTCTCCTTCAATTTGGAAAAAGCGCAATGTGCGGTCTTGGGGCACTTCAGGAAGGGGCAAGGCAAAATGTGGCAGGGCTGCAATCCACTCGGGATCTCCCAACCCCGACGCATAGCCCGCTGCCGCTTTTGTGCTGACCGCCGATATGCGCTCGGTTTTCTCGTCCCTTTCCACAGGGATGGGCAACACGCGAACGTCTTGCTCCATGCGCTTTTCGGTTCCCCCAAGGACGAGGGCGTCGAGGGACACGTTGAGGATATGGGCCAGCCTCACGAGTGCCGCCAACCGGGGCTCTGCGCGGCCTTCTTCGTAGGCACCAAGGGCGGTTCGTTTGAGTCCGGAACGCTCCGCCAGTTCCGTTTGGGTCCATCCGCGCTGTTTGCGGAAGTGGCGCAATTGCGATCCTATGCGGGAGGGGTCGGCCATGGGCTTAGACGGAGGCAACGACGGATTGGACAGCGTCGATTTTGGAGGTGAGCAAGCGCTCGATGCCGTCTTTCAACGTTGCGGTTGAAGAGGGGCACCCTGCGCAGGCGCCGCGCAACCTCACGTGCACGGTGCCTTTGACAAAAGCGCGGAAATCGATGGCCCCGCCGTCTGCTTCTACTGCGGGCCTGACGAATTCTTCGAGCAAGGCGACGATGGCTTCGTCGTGTTCGGTGGGGACGATGTCAGCATCGTTGAGTTGCACGGCACCTTCAGTTTCGGCCGGGGCGCCTTGGTCCGCTTCGGATGTTGCAGCTGGCGCGACCATGGGTGGAATTTTTTCCACCGCCGTTTCATTCTCGGAGAGCCAGCCTTGGATGTATTCGCGCATCTGCATGGCGATCATCTCCCAGCCAATCGAATCGTCTTTGGTGACGGAAACAAAGCCGCCACTGATGAAGACGCCTGTGACAAAAGGGAAGTTGAACAGTTCTTCTGCGAGGCTAGAGTAGCCTGCGGTCGAGGCTTTGCTGTTGAACTCAGCTTGGTCTGACCCTGCGATGAGGGGGCGGTCCGAAACGAACTTCATGACCTCTGGGTTGGGGGTCATTTCCGCATATACACTGACAGGTTGGCTCATACAGCGAATATCGAACAGTTGACGTTGTGAACTACATGGACGTACCTGTGCGCAGCTCTTGGGGTTCCCAATATCTTGCTTCTCGAATCGATTCCTAGAACCATGACCCGAATCACCCATGTTGCCAGCATGCTGCTGGCTTTGGCCACAGCGAGCCTTACCCAAGCGCAAAGCAGTTCGACTTTTCCAGTGAATGGGACGCCGGATGCCCGCATTGAACTGCATGTATACGAAGGTGCCCGCATCCACTTGTCTGCTGATGAGGTGATTGCAGAAGGACACCTTGTGGTGCGCCGCGGCCGCATTGAAGCGGTTGGAGCAGGGGTGTATTCGTCTTCTGAGCCCGCCGTACGCCATGACCTGTCTGGCAAGGAGGTTTACCCCTCATTTGTTGACCTCTATACAGGGTGGGGATTGAAGAAAGGAGAGCGTTCGGGTTGGGACGGTAAACCCCATTACGATAGAGAAGACACCCAGGCCGCCTTGGGCTGGAACAGCGCATTGCATCCAGAATACCGCGCTGCCGAGGCATTTGTGCCCAGCGAAAAAACCGCCAAGGCACACCTTCAAGGGGGGTTTGGTGCGGTGGTTACCCACAGACAGGACGGCATTGTGCGCGGAACGGCTGCCCTCGTCGCCTTGGGAAAGGAGGCCAACGATGCGGTGCTGGAGCCCACCGTAGCCGCGTGGCACAGTTTTTCGAAAGGGTCATCCAAGCAGAGCTATCCGAGTTCACTGATGGGGAGCATTGCCCTGTTGCGCCAGACTTATTGTGATGCGCAGTGGTATGCCCAGTACGACGCGCCCGAAGAACGCAACCTCTCACTGGAGGCTTTTTCTGGGTCCGCGGAATTGCCCCAGTTTTTTGCGGCAGGCAATTGGTTGGACGTTTTGCGCGCCGACAAGGTGGGCGATGAGTTTGGCGTTCAATATGCCTTCCTCGGTGGGGGCGAATCCTACCGCCGATTGGACGAGATCAGCGCTACAGGCGGTGCGTTGATTGTCCCGGTGAACTTTCCATCGGCCATTGACGTGAGCGATCCGTATTTGACGCGCCTCGTTTCCCTTTCAGACATGAAGGATTGGGAGTGGGCACCGCACAACCCCGCCAAGGTTGCCGCAGCGGGCATCCCCATGGCATTGACGATGAACGGGGTGAAAAAGGGGGGAGAATTTCTCGCCAATGTGCGCAAGGCGGTGGCCCATGGACTGGGTGCCAACCAGGCCTTGGATGCATTGACCCGGGTTCCTGCAGAGATGATCGGTGCTTCGGACCGGGTGGGCCGTTTGGCCGCTGGCTTGGAGGCCAATTTTCTGGTGACCGACGGCCCCATTTTTGAGGACGGCAGCACGTTGCACTGGAATGTGGTTCAAGGCCACCGCCACGAAATGGAGCCTTTGGAAAGCGTGGCCATCGCAGGGCGGTACAGCCTCAATTTGGATGGCCGTGACCTGGTGCTTGAGCTCAAGGAGGGAGACAAAGGTCCGAGCGGCCGCTGGTGGCCAGCAGGAACCGCCGAAGACAATGTGGATTCGCTCGCGGGCAAAGCCAAGGTCAGTTTGGATGGCCGCGACCTGGTGCTGCGCCTGATGGACGATGAACTGGGCACGTACCGCTTGGTGGGCAATGTCTACGAAGGCAGCAGGATCATTGATGGTCGCGGAGAACGGCCCGACGGCGTGTGGACAGAGTGGGCGGCGTTGCGCCAAGACACGGATGGCGGATCAGCAGACACAGCCGAGCCTGAAGAGGCGGCGGCTGGAGAAGGAGAAGAGGCAGAAGAAGCGGACTTCGGTCCCGGCCCTTTGCTCTATCCGTTCAGTGCCTATGGCCGCACGCAATTGCCCGAACAGGGCAGCTGGCACTTTGTGGGGGCTACGGTGTGGACCTGCGGTGATGCAGGTAAGATTGAAGGCGGCGAGGTCATCGTGCACCAGGGCCGCATTGTGGCCGTTGGGCAGGATTTGGACCCGGCAGCGGTGTTTGGAAAAAACGTTCCCGCATTGACCCGCATCGACGCGGCTGGCAAACACATCACGCCGGGCATCCTCGACGAGCACACCCACATTGCGGCGAGCCGCGGAATCAACGAGGGAACACAAGCTTCGAGTGCTGAAGTGAGCATTGGTACGGTGGTCAACAGTGAGGATGTCAACCTCTACCGGCACCTCGCTGGAGGGGTCACCGCAGGACAGATTTTGCATGGCTCGGCCAATCCCATTGGAGGCCAGAGCGGCATCATCAAGTACCGTTGGGGTCAGACGCCGGATGAGATGTTGATCGAAGGGGCAGATCCCTTCATCAAGTTTGCCCTTGGAGAGAACGTCAAGCAATCGAATTGGGGCGACTACCAAACGGTTCGCTTTCCGCAAACCCGGATGGGGGTGGAGCAAGTGTATTACGACCATTTCCACCGCGCTCGTGAGTACGGAGAAGACTGGAAACGCTATGAGGCGGAGCGCAAGGCCACGCCACGGCGTGTGCTGCGCAAGGGCGGTGGCCCAAAGAAGCCCCGACGGGATTTAGAGCTCGAAACGTTGCTGCAGATCATAGAGTCCGAGCGGTTTGTCACCTGCCACAGCTACCGCCAGGACGAGATCAACATGCTCATGCACGTGGCCGACTCCATGGGCTTCACCTTGAACACCTTTACCCACATTTTGGAGGGCTACAAAGTCGCCGACAAGATGGCTGAGCACGGTGCAGGAGGCTCGAGCTTCAGCGACTGGTGGGCATACAAGTTCGAGGTCAAGGATGCCATCCCGTACAACGGTGCGCTGCTTTGGGAGAACGGTGTGGTGACGGCCTTTAATTCGGACGACCGTGAAATGGCCCGCCGCCTCAACCAAGAGGCCGCCAAGGCGGTCAAGTATGGCGGCGTTCCAGAAGAAGAGGCGCTCAAGTTTGTGACCTTGAATCCCGCCAAATTGCTCCACTTGGACGACCGCATGGGGTCATTGGAAGCGGGCAAGGACGCCGACCTTGTCGTGTGGTCAGACCATCCGCTGTCGGTGTACGCCCAATGCGAGCAAACCTTTGTCGACGGCCGACGCTTGTTTGACCTCGGGGAAGACCAGCTGATGAGGGAGGCGATCCGGTCGGAACGGGCCCGATTGATTCAGAAGATGTTAGACGCCCCAGGCGCAGACAAACGGAAACCGATGGAAAGGATTCCAGCCCATTACCATTGTGACACCATGACTGAGGAGAACCGATGAACCGCATTGCAACACTGAATTTCGCAGCCATGAGAGCTTCATTTCTCTTTGCCATCCTCGCCCTTGCGGGCGCTGCCCTGGCCCAGCCCAACCTAACGCCAGGCGCCCCACAGACCGAGAGCATCCTCGTTGTGGGCGGGACGGCCCACCTCGGAACCGGGGAGGCCCTCGACAATGCCGCCATCGGTTTTGAGGATGGCATCATCAATTTCGTAGGTGCCGCCCGCGAAGTGGACCGCAAGCGGTACAACCGTGTGGTGGACGTTTCGGGCATGCACGTCTACCCCGGCTTCATTGCACCCAACAGCACCTTGGGACTGATGGAAGTTGCCGCTGTTCGCGCTTCTCGCGATTACCAAGAAGTGGGTACGTTCAAGCCCAATGTGCGGAGCATCATCGCCTACAATGCCGCCTCTGACATTACGCCGACGGTGCGCACCAATGGCGTGTTGATGGGACAGATCACACCGCGTGGAGGGGTGATTGGAGGCTCCAGTTCAGTGGTTCAATTCGACGCTTGGAACTGGGAAGACGCGGTGGTTCGCGCCGACGATGGGATTCACCTGTACTGGCCTTCGTCGCACCACAAGCACTATGAGGACGGGCGTGCGCAGTTGCGCAAGCGCAAGACCTACGATCAGAAGCTGCACGAAATCCGGGACTTTTTTGCCCGCGCCCGCGCTTATTCGGCAGGGGAGACCGACAAGCGGGACTTGCGGATGGAGGCCATGCGCGGCCTCTTTGCTGCAGGAGACCGCAGTGCCGCAGGGGCGAGCACCTTGTTTATTCACGCCAACGATGCCAAGCAAATTGCGGAAGTGATCCGTTTCAAGCGCGCCGAAGACCTCGAGCGCGTGGTGCTCGTCGGCGGACTGGACAGCTGGATGATGGCCGATCCGCTCCGCGAAAACGACATCGCTGTGATGGTGATGCGGACGCACTCGGTGCCGCGCTTTGCCGAGGACGACATCGACCTGCCCTACAAGTTGCCCAAGCTCCTCGAGGATGAGGGCGTGGAATACTGCCTTCAAGGCGAAGGCCGGATGCCCGAGATGAACACGCGAAACCTCCCCTTCTTTGCGGGGACCGCGGTCGCCTATGGCCTCGAATACGAGCAAGCTGTGCGCGCCTTGACATTGTCTACGGCCCAGATCTTGGGCATCGATGGAACTTGCGGTTCGTTGGAGCGGGGCAAGGATGCGACGCTCTTTATTTCAGCGGGTGATGCCCTCGACATGATGGGCAACGATGTCCGCCATGCCTGGGTTCAAGGCCGCGATGTAGTGCTCGACAACAAGCAAATCCAGCTGTACGAGAAGTACAAAGCCAAGTACGATGCCCAGCGCGCTGCTGGCGATGGCCGTTGATGCCCATCGGGTCAACCACAGCCAAGGAAAAGGCCCGCTTTTGGCGGGCCTTTTTCGTGGGCAGTTGGAAATTGTAGGGAAGCGTAAACAGCGCAATGGACCTCAGCTGTCCAGCCGAATGGGCGTATCCCTCGGTGCTTGAACGCCGTATTTAAACCGGATGTTTTTGCGCTCGCTGGGTTTCACGGTGATGTCCCATTCGACACGCCCCGTGTCTTTGTCCAGCTTTCCGCCGCCGAGGCTTTCTGCTTTGACCTCGACATCCTCGTCGTTGGAGAGGGGGAGTTGGTCATCGATCACTATCCGGATCGGTTGTTGCTTCCGATTGTCCACGGTGATTTCCCAGGTGCGCTCCAGTTCGCGCTTCCCAGTGATGATGTTGGATTTGTTGTCGTGCCCTTTGAGTTTGCGGCGCACTTGAATCGCAGGGTCTGGCCCGAGGGAAAGGCTCAAGGTATCGGAGGCCAAATTCAGGGCCAGCGTGCTTTCACCCACGAAGTCGTCTTCGAAATAGATGCGCAGCCTTCCACTGATCAGGTCGAGTTCCTCCCAATCCATGATGTGGGCCATCAAATAAGCCTGTGCATCCAATTTGGGTGTGGCTTGGTATAGAAATTCGGTGGGAACCTCCATGTCCTTGATCCGCACGGACTGCACGATGCCGTCCGAAGCGATGGTGTACTTGGCCGCAATGTCGAAGCGCGTTTGGGTGGGTGTGCTTTGGACGGTGACGGAAGCGTAATCAAATGCCTGTGCAGCCCGTTGCGCGGCGCGTTCCCGCCGGCTGCCAAAAAGTGATCCGCGCTCGGATTCATCCTCAACAGCAATGCCGTCTGAGAAATAGGCCACGGACACTTCCTCGAGTCTCTCCATAGCAGGGGCCATGGCAACGTTCATCACGCTGTTCGAGACGGCGATGTTCTCGGCCACCATGCCCGTGCTTTGGTAGCTGATGTTCCGGGCATTGGTCGGCACGTCGATCATGTAGAATCCATTGATGTCGGTGACGGTGTTTCTTCCGCCAGAAACGCTCACGGTGGCCCCAATGAGGGGTTGGCCTTGGGCGTCATACAGCTGGCCCCGGACTTGCCGCACCGCAGGGTTGTAGGGCTGGGTTTTGAGCCAGTTGTTGGCTGCTGCTGCGGTGGATGCTGCGGCTCCTGCGTGGCCCTGGTGATTGGCATGCAAAAACCAGGGGGTGAGGTTGGGCTTGGAACGGTTGCGGTTGGGCGTCCCTGTGGAAACGCTGAGGTTGACGCGGTCCCAGTCTTCGCCGGTCTGCTGTTTCACCAAGGCGATGCTTTCCAGCTTGAGCGGGTCGGTGACACTTTCCACACGGGCGTTGTATGCGGGATCCCAACCGGCACTTTGCATCCAGTAACCAAAGCTGATGGTACCGCTTGTTTGGGCCGCAGCTTCAGTGTGGATCAGCATTTCGAGGTGGGTTTCTGTGCGCAATGGTGGCAGCGCGCCCATGGCGAGGTCCAGCTTGGTGAGGTTGGCTTGCATGTCGCCAATTCGCTGGTCGATGGCCTGCCGTTCTTGGAGCAATTCGATGCGGCGTGCGCGCATGAACTTGGTGGCATCGACGAGCCGTGCGAGGTCTACACCGCTGTCTTTTACTGTGAACTGGGTGTGCGAGGCGAGCAGCTGCTCCTCTTTGTCGAGGATGGTGTACCAATGTTGTTCCTGCTGCATTTTATGGTACAGGTCGTTGCGCTCTTTTTGGAGGCGTTCTCTTTCGGCTTGGCTCTCCGCCCCACTCAGCGTGTCGGTATGGTAGCGGTGGGTGACCGATAGAATCGTGAAGTCTCCCGTGCCGGTGATGCGCACTTGGCTCGGATCGATCGCGGTGGGCAGGTCTGGAAACACCAAGGTGGATGTTCCTCCGGGCACAACCGTGTTGGCCGTGCGTTTGATTTGGGCGCCTTGTCGGTACACGGTGACGTGGTCAATGCTGTGGCGAACTTCTTTTTCGTCACTGCTGGCCTGGGCCCACGGAGAGAGGCTCAGGAGGGCGAACAGGGAGAGGGCGGTGCGTGGTAGCATGGGCTTGAGGTTTTGACGTTCTCCCCTTGCATTCCAACTCCCGTGCCAAAATTTCCGAACTTGTGGGGATGCGCCCTTCCCTTCTTTGCTTGCCTCTCCTGTTTTTACTGGGCTTTTCACCCCTTGAAACAGTGGCCCAAAAAATATTTTCCGTGGACTATGAAAGCCGTGCGGACGTCAAAGTCTTCGTGGTCGATTACGAGTCGAGGGCGGACTTGCTGGTTTTTAAGGAAGAGTACGAGAGCCGGGCAGATGGCAACGAGGGCCATTGGCATTTTGTAGAGTACGAGAGCCGTGCTGACAAGAAGGTCTTCTTCGTGGATTACGAATCGAGGGCCGACCTCAAGGTCTTCTTTGTGGACTACCAAAGCCGCGCTGGGTGGCGCAACAAATCCAAGCAGCACTTGCTGTATTGACCCGCTTCTGACCCGTGGTTGCTGGGGTCAATAGCCCAGGGCATTGCGCAGCCTGCCTACGGTGGCAGTGGCGACAACCCGCGCTTTCTCCGCTCCTTTTTGCAGCTCTGAGTCGAGGGCGGGCAGGTCGTTCATGTAGCGGTTAAAGGTGTCGCGTTCCTTGGCGAACCCATCGACCAAGGCCTCCAACAGGTCCTTTTTGGCGTGGCCCCACCCATAGCCGCCTGCACTCAACTTTGAAGCCATTTGAGCAGCATCTGATTCGGAAGCCACCAGCTTATAGAGCTGATAGGCCACTGAACTGTCGGGATCTTTGGGGTCTTCCAGCGGGGTGGCGTCGGTGATGATTTGCTTGTTGATCACCTTCTTGAGCGTCTTTGCATCGGCAAAGGGATCGATGGTGTTGCCCTTGGACTTGGACATCTTGGCGCCATCGGTACCCGGCACATACATGGTGGCATCGTTGGTCCGGGCTTCCGGTTCGACGAGCACTTCACTGCCCACTTTGTGGTTGATGCGCCCAGCCACATCGCGCGCCATTTCGAGGTGCTGCAGTTGGTCCTTGCCCACGGGAACCTCGTTGGCGTCATAGGCCAAGATGTCGGCCGCCATAAGCATGGGATAGCTAAACAACCCTGCATTGACGTCTTCCAGCCGGTCGGCCTTGTCCTTGAAGCTGTGGGCCAGTGTCAATCGGCTGTAGGGATAGAAGCAGCTCAGGTACCACGCGAGCTCGGTGCACTGGGGCACGTCGCTTTGGCGGTAAAAAACCGTCTTATCTGTATCCAAGCCACAGGCCAGCCAAGCAGCGGCGACCGCGTAGGTGTTGGTCCTCAGTTCGGCGCCGTCCTTGATTTGGGTCAAGCTGTGCAGATCCGCAATGAACAAGTAGGACTCGTCACTGGACTTTTCTGCGAGTTCAATAGCCGGTCGGATGGCGCCGAGCACGTTTCCAAGGTGGGGTGTGCCGGTGCTTTGAATACCAGTGAGGATGCGTGCCATACCCGCAAAAATACAATGGAGGTTGGGCCGGAACGCTCACAAAATGGTGAGGGTAGAAGTCCTGTGTTAATGAGATGAATGAAGACCTTTAAACATGCGAAGTTTTTTGATCGGAATGATAGTGTGTGCTCCACTGTTCTGTGGCGCCCAAACTATAGAAGTAGATTACCCTTACAACCCGGATTACGACGATACGGGGGACATTGGAATCAATGACCTCCTCCCCGTGTTGACCCTGTTCACTCAGCAGTTTGAGGTGGAGGGCATCATGCTGGATTCCTTAACGCTGGAAGCCGCATTTCTGCTAATGATGACCCAGATTGTGGAGCTGCAAGGGCAGGTCGAGGCATTGGAGGCCGCGGTGGTGCCCGGATTGTCTGATCACGTGAGCGTGGTGGACGACGAGACTTTGCTCGTTTCAGGCGTTAACCTTCAATTGGTCAACGGGCTCGGACAGACTTCAACAGCCAATGGCTCAGGCAACCTCATCGTAGGATACAATGAATCTGACTCCACGACCATAGAGCGCGGAGGCTCACACAATTTGGTGTTGGGGCGTTGGAACCAGTACAGCTCTTTCAGTGGAATAGTGCACGGGTTGCACAATGCGGTACTCAATGACGAGTCCGCTGTGATCGCAGGATCAAACAATGTGGTCAGTGGGGTGCGAAGCGCCGTCTTTGGCGGCGATCAGAACACGGCCTCGGGCAACAAGGTGGTGGCCATGGGCGGTGTCCAGAATGAGGCCAAGGGGTCAGTCAGTGTCGCAATGGGGGGAGAGAACAACGAGGTGGACGGAACTGCCTGCATCGAGCTGGGTGGAAGGAACAACGCCGCTTTGGGCGGGCACGATGTGCTCGTGGGGGGTGGAAACAACATGACCAGTGGAGACAAGAGTGTGTTGGTGGGGGGACAATCCAATCAAACGGTGATGGAAGAAGGTGGGAATGCCCAATACTCTGCCATCTTCGGGGGCCGCTTCAACCAAGCCAGCGATTACTGTGGCTCCATCTTTGGGGGAACGTCGAACACCTTGGCTGCGGGGTTGAACTCCCCCTCGAACTACAGTTCGCAAGGGAAGACCATCGTGGGAGGGACGGACAACGTGAATGTGGCCGGTTCGCATTCCACGATTCTTGGTGGAGCTGGCCTGCTGTTGGAACCGCGTGATACGGCATCATACTACGGGGGCGAGGAGGGATTCTATGGCCCTCCCGGAGATGTGGGCATCGGTTCTGCGCCGGGAAGCAACAGCTCTGGAGTTTATTTGGGAAACAGCGCCAATCCATTGTTCATCTTGGTATCACCGGATGATTCAGGTGGAACGGAGGATTGAATTCCTCCATGCCTCAAACAAAAAACCCGGACTGATGAGGTCCGGGTTTTTTGATGTTGGGATGGTCTGCCGATC
>JBELBZ010000005.1:0-73689 GCA_042095055.1 Crocinitomicaceae bacterium
ATGAGCATGCCTCCATGCTGCTTGAAATGGCCGAGTGCGCTGTGTAATTGCTCACCGCAATCGCAACGCTGGCTGGCAAATACGTCTCCGGTCATGCACTCGCTGTGTACGCGTACATCCACAGGTTCATTTGACGCCAGAGCCTCTTTGACGCCACGGTGCAGCACCACATGTGGGAACCGCTCCCCTTCCTGACCAAAAGCGCTGATCGAATAAGTACCCCAAGGGCTTGGGAGTCGACTGGTGACCAACAACTTCATTTGGCAAAATTACGTCACGCCGTTGCGCCTCAGCCTATAAGGGCATGAGAATGCTTTCAATGAAAAAGGGCCGCTCCATGGAGCGGCCCTTTCTCTCGAAATATGAAGGGTCTATCAATCGCAGATCTGGCCAAAGGCACCAAGGATGACCAAGAGGTCTCCAACTGCAGTTGAACCATCGCCGTCGATGTCCGTTGGGCAATCGCTTGCACCTGAGAAGGTGCATGATCCGTCCTCTGAAGTAGCGGCTGCGTTGTAGTTGTCAGCATCGGGGTATGTGCAACCAAACACCAGCGGAGTGGCACAAGAACCATCGTCCTCTCCAGCGAAGGGACTGAATTCTGCGCTCAATGGATCGGTACATCCAGCGCAAGCCGAGCAGCTGCCAAAGCACACCACGTCGAGCACCATACTGGAACCGGCCACCGTAAACTCACGGTTCAAGCCGCCTTGACCATTGTCTACACCACATTCAGCCTGGACGGTTTCTTGGCCTTCCCAGACATTGCCATTGATGTAGATGTACTGGTAAGAACCATTGGTTAGTTGCACCGTGTACTCATAAAGGTCGAGACCTGGAGTTGGCATGGGGGTTGAACCCGGATCCCAACCTTGGAAAGCACCTGCTACATGCACACCTGCTTCAGAAATGTCTGAAGTGGACATGTCCAAACGCAGGGTCACTGAGTAAGTACAGGAACCGTCATCAGCGATGGCAGTCTCATCATAGTTGAGTGCTCCAGCATCCGTGCATCCCGTAGCCACATCACATGCGTAGCATGAGTTCCAACAGACAACATCCAAAGTAGCAGCTCCCGTTACATCCATGGTTCGGTTGGTGAATCCATCAATGGTGCTTGTGCAAGAAGTGCCGTCCACGAACATCTCTTGATCTGACCATCCGTCAACGGTGAACTTGTACTCGATGACGCCAGTAGCGATGTTCACAGTCACTTCGTAAACGTTGTCCGCGTTGTCATCGGTCATTTCGATACAACCACCGCACCAACCGGCGAAGCTGCCGTTCAGGTTGACGACACCGTAAGAGCCCGTGTATTCATTCATGTCCACCACAAAGGTGACAGGATACTCACATGAGCCATCGTCTGTGTTGGCCAACTCGGAGTAGTTCACAGCAGTATCATCGGTACAACCGTTGATTTCGCCGACGCCTTCGCAATCTGAACAGCTGTTCCAGCATACCAAATCTTGAGACTGGTTCTCGAACAACTGAAGAACACGGTTGGTGAAACCGAAGTTTTCAGTGACACAGCCTTCCAGACCTGCGAGGTCCTCCTGGGCACTCCACTCATTGACCGTGAACTTGTACTCGTAGAAGTCATAAGTCAATGAAATGGTCGTCGTGTAAATGCCATCTTCGTCCTCATCTAACAAGGGATTGCAAGCACCACACCAGCCGTTAAAGGTTCCATTCACGTAGACGGAGTCAGCATCCACCAATGGATACTCGTTCATGTTCACACTGAAGGTCACATCGTACATGCATGAGCCATCATTGGCTGTGGCGGTCTCGTCGTAGTTCGCTGCTGTGGCATCGTTACAACCCGCGACGTCTTCAGCTCCGATACATCCCAAGCAAGACTGCCAGCACACCACATCCAAGACCATAGGGTCGCTACCTGCAACATCCAAGTCACGGTTGGTGAAGCCACCTTCCTTGACCACGCAAGGGCCCACTTGGTCATCTCCAGGAGCGAGCTCCTCTTGATCTGTCCATGAATCCACTTGGTACTTGTAGCGGTAATCATTGCCCTGTGGCAGGTTGATCGTTGCCGTCCAAACACCGTCGAGGTCCTCATCGGTCATCTGGTTGCAGTCTGCACAGAAGTCATTCCACGTTCCAGAGACATTGATGATCCCGAAGGTGCCGCCATAGTTGTTCATGTCGACATTAAAGGTCACAGCCAAACTGTCGGTGGGATCTCCACCACCTCCGTTGTCCTCACATGGACCGCAAACGTCAAAGCAATTCACATCTAAGACAAGGTCAGCTTCTCCCAAGGTGAATCCTCGGTTACCGAACTCGTCAGTTGGAATGAAGTCACAAGCCGTGCCTCCGATGTTTTGCTCATCTCCACCCCATGCGTTGATCATGTATTTGAACTCGTAATCTCCAGGAACGAGGTTCACCATTCCAGTGTAAACATCGTCGCCATCTTCATCGGTCAGAACGTTGTCACAAGGACCACACCAACCATCAAAAGAACCGGTCACATAAATGACTTCATCACCGACCAATCCAGCGTCAGCCATGTCCACTTGGAAAGTGACGGCGTAAGTCGTGGCAGGAGCCTCACATGAACCATCGGTCGTGCACTGCTCGAAACAAGTGGTCAGGGTCGTATCTGAATTAACAGGGGCCAACAGGCGGTCGCTAAATGGACCGTCGGCACAAGGAAGACCAACGAGGTTTTCTTTTGCACCCCAGTCGCCACCATCGTTGGGGCTGTTGAGGAACACATAATTTCCAGTGTACCCTGCAGGCACAGCTACGGTTACCGTGTAGGTCCCATCTTCATCGGAGTCGGACATGGCATGGCCTTGAGCGTCTCCGAAGTAGTTTCCACCACCGAGGTACATGCCGTTCGGGCCCACCGTAATGTTGGAAGTGTTGACATTGAAAGTGACATCATAAGTGTCATTTGATGGGGGGCCTGACCCTGTTCCATCATTCCAGAAGTAGATGTTGTCGAGGTAGACATCCCATCCTGCTCCATTGGCTGCGCCATCGGCATCGAACTGTCCGTCAAACTTCATTTGGAAGACACCGTCCCAAGACATGCCCTCAAAGGCCGCTTTTGTCAAATCCACGCTGTTCCACGCACCAGGCGTCAAAGGAACCTCTACGAGGAACTCTGTAGCGCCTGTGCCTGTATTGATGGGAGACATCTTCAGCATGCGGCTGTTGTCTGCCGCCACCCAAACATCCATATGGATGTGGGTCATGCCCGACAAATCTGTTAAACTCAATTCCGTGCCCTGGTAGTTGAAGTTGGCGTATTGCAACATCGCGTTGCCAGTACCAGGATCATAGGTGTCATTGACCGTACCAGACTGCCCCCATCCTGGGTTGTAGTTGGTGGCAATGTTGTCATATGAACCTCCGTAGATGGAGACCACATCGCCGGCATCCAACGTTGGATCGGCCGCATTGTCAGTGGGGCCAGTGGGGTCAGTGGGGTCACCGCCTCCATCGTCACCGACGCAAATACCATCAGTACCACACTCACCGAAGCAGAAATTCATGGTGGTATCCTGAGTGACGTTAGCGATGTAACGGTCATTGAAATTGTCGGGATCTCCGCATTCTAACCCCGTGAGGTCCTCTTTGCAGCCCCAGCTGCAAGCAGCACCCCCATTGGTGAAGATGTAGTAGCTCGTAAAGCCTTCTGCGACGGTCATGGTAATGGACCATGTGCCGTCTCCGTTGTCCGTCAAGGGATTGTCCCCTGGATTGCCGAAGAATCCACCTCCTGCAAGATGCACACCGTCAGCAGAAACTACCTCGTTGGACATGTTGACATTCCATGTGATGTCTACGGTGCCTTGGTTGTTCTGCTCTTCACATGTTCCGCAGAAATCGAAGCATTGTACAGGGAGAACGAGGTCTTCCTCACCCAAGGTGAAACCCCGGTTGCCATTGCCGTCACCTGGCACAAAGTCGCAGGCCGTTCCCAAAATATTCTGCTCATCTCCACCCCAGGCGTTGATCAAGTACTTGAACTCATAAGATCCTGGGTCAAGGCTGATCGTGCGTGTGTAGATGCCGCTGCCGTTGTCGGTCAGCACATTGTCACATGGACCACACCAACCGTCATGCGAACCCGTAGCGTAAATGGTTTCGGTTCCATCCAGACCCGCATTCGACATGTCCACCTGGAACGTGACGTTGTATTGCGTCGCTGGGGCCGAACAAGACCCGTCGGTGGTGCACTCGCCGAAACAAGTGTTCACGGTGGTTGCTTCGGTGATGTTCGACAGCAAACGGTCATTGAACGGGCCATCTGCACAAGACTGCCCTTCGATGTTCTCCTTACAATTCCATCCGCAAGCAGCCCCGCCGTTTGTGAAGGTGTAGTTGCCCGTGAAACCCACTGGAACAGCCATGGTGATGGACCACTTTCCGTCGCCGATGTCCGACATGGGGTTGTCCCCAGGGAATCCGAAGTAAGATCCACCTGCCAAGGAAACACCGTCAGAGGATACTGTTTCATTCTCCATGTTGACAATGAACGTCACGTCAACAGTCTCCCCAGAAGGAGGTCCGGATCCAGTTCCATCGTTCCAGAAGTAGATGTTGTCGAGGTAGACGTCCCATCCAGCCGCATTGGCTGCGCCATCAGCATTGAATTGTCCGTCAAACTTCATTTGGAACACATTGTCCCAAGTCATGCCATCGAAAGCAGCCTTGGTCAAGTCCACACTGTTCCATGCGCCTGGTGTCAATGGCACCTCTACGAGGAACTCACCGGCACCTGTACCGCCATTGATAGGCGACACCTTGAGCATGCGGTCATTGTCCGCTGCCACCCAAACATCGACGTGGAGGTGGGTCATGCCCGACAGATCCATGGCGCTGATGTCGGTGCCTTGGTAGTTAAAGTTGGCATACTCCATGACCACGTTGCCCGTGCCAGGATCGAAATCGGTATTGACCGTTCCAGACTGGCCCCAGCCAGGGTTGAAGTTCGTGCCGTTGGCATCGTATGATCCTCCGTAAACGGACACTACATCTCCAGCATCGAGGGTGGGATCAGCAGCATTGTCTGTAGGCGTAGCACTGGCTACCGCTTCTACCACAATGGTTCCGACCATGCCATTGGCCGCGTGCGAGCCGATGCTGCAGTCGTATTGGTAAGTTCCAGGGGTGTTCAAAGTCACAGTACCCATGCAGACTCCTTCTGAGGCGCCGCTGTTGGCACCAAGAGAAAAGCTCTCAGGGTTGTTCCAAGTGGCTCCAAGTGAGCTACTGACACCGTTCACGTTGTGAAAACCGCCTTCGTTCAGGAATGCAATTGATTCTCCCGCGGTGATGGTCAGGGTCGTTGGGTTGTAATAATAATTCCCGGCGAGGACCGTGTGGTCCGCACCCGTACAATCTTGAGCTTGTGCATAGCCGAAGCCAAACAAAGCAATGAAAAGCAGCAAAAGGTTGCGCATGGTGTTTTGGTTACAGTTTGGTTTGTCCAATCGCGGGCAATATAATGAGGGATAGTGTAGTACTTACACCATGTTTCGGATTCGGGGAATGAGCTTCACATTATCAAACAGGAAACGCACCATTACCCTTATGAAAACACCATTCCACCGCTAAATATGCTGCAGCAGTCGGAGCCAAACGGTTACAAAAAAAAATCAATCCGCCTTTAAAACACGTGCTTGGTGCATATCCGAGGGGCGAATCAACAGATTCAAAACGCCGGCTATCACCAGGCTCACCCCTGCCAACACCATGGTCTGAATGACCTCGTCACCCAGAAATGTTTTGTAAGCCCAATTGATTCCCCCCAAAGCTGCCGCGATTTGAGGAATGACGATGAACATGTTGAACACCCCCATGCCCACCCCCATTTGCTCGCTGCGAATGGCTGAGGACAACATCGCATATGGCATGCTGAGAATGCTTCCCCATGCGATTCCAATCAGCGCAAAACTCAATTTCAAATTTCCAGCAGTTTCCGGCGTCCACTGCACCATCGTCAAAAAGCCCACGCCGCCCAGCACCAAACTGACCAGATGTACCATGCGACGGTCCAACTTTCGACGGCTCGCCCACACCGACAGCAAGAGCGCGAACACCATACTGCTCAGTCCATAGATGCCCATGGCACTCGAAACGGCATTGGCCGCATCGTTGTAGGCCGCGCTCAAAACAGCATAATTGTCCGCTCCTTCCAAGGGCAGTGCAGCTCCGTATACATGTTCTGTCAATGCAGGAGTGGCAAATGACCACATCGTGAAAAAGGCGAACCAACTGAAGAATTGAACGGCACCGAGTTTTGCCATAACCGCAGGCATTTGCGCTATGAAACTGGCGATTTCGGAGACTCCCCGAAAAATCCCCCTGCTGTCTCTTTTGTTTCTTTCAAAGGCCTCCAGGTCTTCAGGTGGTTCTTCGCTCGTCGTCAATACCGTGAACAGGATACTCGCCATGAATACAAATGCTCCTACTGCAAACGACAGGTATACGCTCTGGGGAATTTCACCCGCGCCGGCTTCATTGGAAGCGCCCATTTTGGTCACCAACCAAGGAAGGTTCGACGCCACCCACGTTCCGATTCCAATGATCAAAGTCTGCAGTACAAAGCCATAACTGCGTTGCTCCTCGGGCAGCTTGTCCGCAACCAAAGCCCGAAATGGCTCCATGCTGATGTTGATGCTTGCATCTAAAATCCATAAGAATCCTGCGGCCATCCACAGTGCCGAGCTGTAAGGCACGAAAAACAGCGCGAGTGAACTGAGAACGGCGCCAATCAGAAAAAACGGCCTCCGCCTGCCCCACCGTGGATGCCATGTTCGATCGCTGAGGTAACCAATGACCGGTTGAACCAACAACCCGGTGAGCGGCGCCGCAATCCACAACAGTGGAATGTCATCTTTAGAGGCCCCCAGGGTCTGGAAAATCCGGGACATGTTGCCGCCCTGGAGTGCAAAGCCAAATTGTATACCGAGGAAACCGAAACTCATGTTCCAGATTTCCCAGAAGGAAAGCCGCTTGGTATTCATGGTGCTTGAATTAAAAATGCCCCCGACCACAAGGACGAGGGCATCAAATGTAATTCAGTCAAATGCGCCTTTGCATCATGGACACGTTGTATCGAACTGCGAGAGGAAATCCACCAAGTCCGCAGCTCCAATCAGGCCGTCTCCTGTGGTATCAAAAGGACAACCTGAAACGATGCTGAAGACACAGGTGCCATCATCCTGTGAAGCAGTGCCCTCATAATTTTCGGCGTCAGGGTAGGTACAACCTGTGCAACTGTCATAATCGCAATCGCCAGAATCGACGGTGGCGCTGCCATCATAATTGCATGCTCCAGAATCGATGCAGCCGTAGATGTTGTTTGAGATACCATCACTGATTACCGCATCGTCCGAATCTGCTTCTCCACCTCCCCCACTGTCTGATACAGTGCTCGTGTCGTCTGTGATGTCCAATCCAGTAACGCTGCGTTCTCCTGTTCCCGCAACCGTGTATGTCAAGCCCGCTTGAAACGAAAAGCTTTGGCCCAATGCCATGGTGACCCGTGCTATGCGCACTGCGTTTGCACAACCCGGCCTATTGAACAGCTCTTCACAGTAGTTCATGGGTTCTCCTCCAACATCACCTGCAATCTCCCAACCCAGTGAATCGCCTTCGGCCATCAGCTGCTCACTGTCGAAATCACCCATGGTACTCAAGTTGGCAGGGTCAAATCCAAAAGGAACAAGTTCCGGACCAGTTCCTACCCCGCCGCCGATGGTGAACCAGGAATCAGAAAGACAGTCCAAGTTGGTAAACTCAACGCCCCCCACTTCAGTTGTGGCGGACATATCAAGAGGCTGCCAAACGTCGCATGTCGCTGATTGATAGAACGCATCGAATGGCTGAATATTCAGGGTCACTGAACCGCCTTTCACTCCAATGATGCGCTTCAAGCGAATGGCATTGGGCGGAAGCAGGGCATACACCTCATTGGTGTAATTCATGGCTGGCCCAGCATTGTCCTCGAAATGCACAGTGACCGGAGCAATGGCCAAGAGTCCAGAATAGATGCATACCGACTCGTTGGATATGATGACTGCCGGGTTGTAATTGGTTGCCTCGGGATCAGAGCAACCTGCGCAGCTCAGATACTCGCAGATCAATTCAGTTTGAATGAGCGCCAAAGGATTGTAGTTACAAGCTCCAGCGTTGGAACAGCCTTGACATGAAACATACTCGCAGTTGTCCTCCTCAGGAAGCGCCTCAAGATTGTAATTGCATGCCTCTGGATCTGCGCAAAGCTCAGCAGCTGACGGCGGATCTACTTGGCAGTTGCCGTCTTCGTCTGGAACCGTCAACAAAGGGTTGGTGTCGTCACAGTCGATGGGCTGGTAGAAATAAGCTTCACCAAATTCTGCGCAATCCAAGTTGAAGGGCGACCCGATGACATCCACCGAATCGGCCAACCTGTATCCATCATTGTCAACGTCCCGGTAACATGATTCCGCGCCATCGCAGTCTCCATCTATGCCATCACCAATGATGTCCAGAGGGTTGCCTGGAAAAGCCAATGCAGTATTGTCGTTGCAGTCCCCTCCTTGGGTCGCATAACCCGGACCAGGATCGCACAAGGTGACGGACTCAGTTCCGTAACCATCGCCATCGGCATCCAGGTAATAAGTCTGTGGATAGGTGCACTCGCACACTTCACCCACTGCATACGTCCCCAATTCACCGCTACCTCCAAGCTGTCCAGCAGGAAATACAGACACATTGATCATCCCGCCCAATTCACCATCCGTGGTAAACTGTCCGAGCAGTACACGGCCCTGGTCATCTGGCGCGCCATTGGTCTGGTTGTTGGTCGAAAACCATGCTCCACCAATGCTAGAATCAATGATGATGTCTCCTCCATTTTCGAACGAAATCGACCAAGGCTGGTCCACATCGGACACCAACTCAACCCCACCCTCTCCATTCTGGGCATTGGGAACCTGATCAATACCGATGGTCACCCACGAATCAAACTCAAGGTTAGGAAAGGCAGCAAACAGCAGAGTATTGATCGAATTGGGATTGGCAGCGCCCAGGGCGTCTTGGTAAAAAGAAGTCGTGGTCGTAATGCTGAGCGGGAATTCAGAATCTCCGAAGACAGCCGATACCAAATCCGTGGCGGTATCTGTCAAGAAATAGAGCCTGTATGTGGTCATCCCAGCCAGTTCTCCCTCCTCGTGAACCTGCACCACTTCAGTGTCCAGACAGAAAGGTCCAGCATCGGGTTGATAGTTGCATGCGGACTCATCTGAACAAGCTTGCCCCCATGCCAGAGGAGCCATTGCCATAAACAGCATACACAGAAGTGTATTGATATTTTCAGATGGAAACTTCATGCTCTTTTCGTTCTTGTGCCTTGAAAATAAGTGTTTTACGCGAAACATCGAATGATATTCGTCACCACCTCCAAGAGGCGTCGACCAATCTGTATAATTTAAACCCATCCGCTGCTGAGCACTGCGGTTCATCCCGTGGCGACGCACATGGTCCAACAGCTGAAAGGCGCACACATACCATCACCCTGGATTTCAGTCACCACAAGGCTGTCCATAAAGAGACAGGAAGACCAGCAAGTCGGCAGATCCGATCAATCCGTTGCCATCGGTGTCATAAGCGCAACTGCCGCCACCTGAACAATCAAACTCACAAGAGCCGTCATCCAACGTTGCTGCTGCATCATAATTCGTAGCATCGCCGTAGGTGCAGCCCTGTGTGCCCACAATCAAGAATTCACAACTGCCGTCATCATCGGTGGCGCTGCCATTGTAATTCTGTGCTTCGGCATCCGTGCAGCCTGAAATCACACATGAGCCATCGTCATCGGTGGCCAAGGGATTGTAGTTGTCTGCATCCGAGGAAGTACATCCTGGCACCTCATCCTCATCGCAGACTGAGTCTCCATCTGTATCGTTCAAACAGTTCCCATCACAATCCACCGTGTTGTTGGGATAGCCATCGGGGTAGGTACACAATGAATTGTCTACAATCACTGCCTGCTCATTGTAATTGCACGCATTGATGTCATCGCAGCCTGCGCAACTCAAGAACTCGCAAGACCCATCGTCAAAATCAGCGAGGGGGTCGTAGTTACATGCTCCAGCCTCTGTGCACCCGAGGGTCACGACTGGGAAGGTTAGAGATTGATCCGGTTCCTGAATGTTCGAGCCATCGGATGACCTGTATTGAATGTTGAAGGTCAGATCGACAACACCGTCCGTTGTGAACTGCCCCAACAAGACTTTGCCTTCTGCATCTGGAAAGGCAGCAGGCTCGAGGTTGGGCAAAATGTACCAAGTGCCACCTACTGCATCGTCGACGACCAAATTGCCCCCCGCTTCGAAAGGAATGAAGTCAACGCCGATGAAGTCTACTGAACCCGTATTGTCTTCCGTGCCAATGGTGACCCAAGAATCATAGGGCAGGTTGGGAAAAGACGTGTACAAAATGGGATTGATCGTCGTGGAAAGCGGACCACCGAGCAGATCCTGATAAAACGACCCTGTCGTGGAAATGGTCAGTGCTGTGTCTTGCAATCCATACACGGCCACCACTTGTGCACCCGGATCATCGAAATTGGCGTAGACGCGGTAAGTATCAAACCCTGGAGCCGACGTATTCTCCGCCACCAATTCATAAGAGAGGCCTTGGTATTCCGTGATTTCGAGGCCGATTGACAACCCTGTCTCCTGGAACACCTCCAGGGACGCATCCCGCCATTGAATGTTACAAGTCATGTTCCAAGCGCCCGCGGTGGTCAACTGAGCCAGCAACACCCGTCCATCTCCGTCAGGTTGGGCTTGGATTTGGTCTGGAGTGGCAAAAACACTGCCCCCGACGCCATCATTGACATTAAAATCTCCACCAGACTCAAATGAGAGGGCTCCCGAAGACCAACCTGCTCCTCCCACAGCACCAATGTTGCTTGGGAATGTGGAGTCGTCTTGGCCAAGGGTGATCCATGAATCATAGATGAGGTTGGGAAATGATGGGTACAGCAGGGGGTTGATGGCATCAGGCGTGTAATTGCCCAAGACGTCCTGGTAAAAGCCAGCAGCGGAAGTAATGCTCAATGCAAATGGAGCCTCGGCATACAAGGCCTGGGCCAAGTCGGTTGCATCATCGAAGTTGGCATATACCCTGTAGGTTGTTCCCACGGAGGTGGTCGCGACCACTTCGTAGGTCAATCCTGTGAAGTCAGCTTTGACCGACAATACAGAGAACAGCAAAAAGGCAGCAAGCGAGAAGCGCTGCATGGTCTTTGTTTTTGGCATGGTGTTAAGTTAAGCCAACCCCTGCCAACCTTAGGAATCCAAAAGGGTGATTTTTGTCAGTGCCGGGATTGAATCGCCTCTCGGAGCGCTCTCGTGCCCGGGGTCCACGACATTTCGTCCCCTCCTTGGTCAAGCTGTTTGGCCAAAGCTTTTCCGAGTTCTACCCCCCACTGATCAAAGCTGTAGATGTTCCAAAAGAGGCCCTCTAGGAAAATCTTGTGCTCGTGTGCAGCAATCAAAACACCGAGAGAAAAAGCGTCCAACGCCTCTCCCAGCATAAACGTAGAAGGCCTATTTCCCGGAAAACAACGGTGTGGCGCAACGGCATCCACTTCAGCTTTGGTCAGCCCCGCTCCTTCCATTTCAGATGTCACATCGTCCATGTCCCGGCCCATGCAGAAGGCTTCAGCCTGCGCAATGGCGTTGTTGAGCAACAGCTCGTGCATGTGGACATCACCCCCTAAGGGTGCTTTAAAGGCCAAAAAATCCACAGGATGGCCCTGCGTCCCTTGGTGCAGCAACTGATGAAAGGCGTGCTGGCCATTGGTACCCGGCTCACCCCAAACGACAGGATGCGTGGCCCAGGCCAGCGGCTCACCATCTCTTCCAACCGCCTTGCCATTGGATTCCATCTCCGCTTGCTGCAGATAGGCTGGCAACCTGTGCAAGGGCTGTGCATAGGGCAACACTACCCTGCTAGAGTGCCCCATAAAATTGACATTCCAAATCTCGATCAATGCCAGATGAAGGGGAACATTGGTCTCCGCACCCTCCGTCTTGAAGTGCACGTCCATGGCCCTGGCTCCTTCGAGCAAATCAAGAAATGCTTGACTGCCAGAACCGAGCGCAATCGCCAAGCCCACAGGACCCCACAACGAAAACCGCCCTCCAACCCAATTTCCAAATCCGAAGACCCTGCTGCTGTCAATACCCAGATCAGCTGCGCCCACCACATTTGAAGTGACTGCCGCGATGTGGTGTCCTGCATCTTCTCCCAAGGCGCCTTTCAGCCACGCCAAGGCACGGCGTGCATTGGCCATGGTTTCTTGCGTCGTGAACGTCTTGGATACCACCACAAGCAATGTACTGGCCGGGTCCAAATCCGCGATGACCATGTCCAAATGGCTCGGATCCACGTTGCTTACAAAGCGCACCTCCGTTTTCTCCTCTTCATGAAGGCGTGTGGCAGCTAAGGCCTCGTGGACCATGACAGGTCCTAAATCAGACCCCCCAATTCCGATGTTGACCACATGGGTGAAACGGCCACCCCCTTGAGGGGCATAGGCACCCGAGCGAACATCGTCTGCAAAATCAAGAAATGCACGCCGGGTCTTGAGCACTTCAGGCATGACATCCTCACCGCCCAAACGAAAACCATCCTCTGATCTGCCCCTCAGGGCCATGTGCAAGACGGCCCGCCCTTCGGTCTCATTGATGGCTTCCCCCCGAAATTGACATTCTACAGCGCTTTTCCAGCCGGCATCTTCTGCCACCCCCCGCAACGCTGACCAAGCCATGTTGTCGATGCACTGCTTTGTAAAGTCGAAGCGCCAAGGCAGCCCTTCAGGACTCAAAACCCAACGGTCTAACCTGCCCTCCTCGTTTTGAAGGTGCTTCAACCCCTTGGATTTCAACCGATCCGCATGCGCCTGAACGGAGTGGCTCTTCGACGATGCGTCAAAATCAAAAGGAGAGAGTCCTGATTCGTGCATGATGGGCTATCAGTCGGCGTTTCGGCCCATGCAGTTCAGGTCATCAAAGGCCTGGGTCAACCGCGTGACGAAAGACTTTTCTCCTTCCCTCAACCAGACGCGTGGGTCGTACTTCTTCTTGTTGGGCTGGTCTGCACCTTCAGGGTTCCCGATCTGCGCCTGCAGATAAGGAGACCATTCCTGCACATAGTCGCGAACACCGCTCAAGTATGCCCACTGCATGTCTGTATCGATGTTCATCTTCACCGCTCCGTAGGAGATCGCCTCGCGGATTTCCTCTACGCTGCTGCCTGACCCGCCATGGAACACGAAGTCTACTGGACGGGGACCTGTGCCGTGCTTTTGGGCAATGTGTGCTTGGCTGTTTTTGAGGATCACTGGGGTTAACTCCACGTTGCCTGGCTTGTACACGCCGTGCACATTGCCAAAAGCAGCAGCCACTGTGAATTGACTGCTCACCGCGCCCAGCTGCTCATAAGCGTAGGCCACTTCTTCTGGCTGGGTGTACAGGTGCTTGGCGTCCAATTCTGTATTGTCCACGCCATCTTCCTCACCACCGGTCACGCCGAGTTCAATCTCGAGGAACATGCCCAATGGTGCCATGCGCTTCAAATAAGACACGCACGTGGCGATGTTCTCTTCGATGGGCTCTTCTGACAAATCAATCATGTGGGAAGAGAACAAGGGTGCTCCCGTTGCCTCGAACTGGGCCTCACCGCGGTCCAAAAGACCGTCAATCCATGGCAACAGTTTCCGCGCACAATGGTCCGTATGCAGCACCACAGGAACGCCGTAGGCTTTGGCCATTTCATGGACGTGCAATGCCGCGCTCACGCTGCCGTGCACGGCAGCGGCTTGCTGGTCGAGCTTCAGCGATTTGCCTGCATAAAATGCAGCACCTCCGTTGGACAATTGCACAATCACAGGTGACCCCACTGAAGCCGCTGTCTCCAGTGTCGCATTGAGCGAGTTGGTGCCGATGATGTTGACGGCTGGCAGGGCATACCCCCTCTCTTGGGCATCGTCGAAAAGGGCGGCAACTTCCTCTCCATGGAGGACGCCTGAACGGAATCGTGACATTGTTGAATCGTATTGTAGCAGCGCGCAAGTTACCCCCGAAGGCCCACCCATCTATGGTGTTCTCCCGGTCTTGAATGAAATGCAATGAACACGTTTTTCAGACGCGACACTTCCGCGTTCTGAGACCCCGTCAACCATCACGGATTGCCCACCTGACCTTGCTCTAGGGCACCTCCAACTTGGTCCTCTCTAAAAGTGAGCCATTGAGCAGCCAAACCGGCTTGTTCTGCCCAGGGGCTTTCGGGATACACTTGCATCAATTCGCTGTACGCTTTCAACGCTCCAAGGGTATCCGTCAATGCCGTTTCACGGGCAAAGCCCACGCGGAAAATGGCCTGGGGCGCCAACGCACTCCGAGGGAACCCCTCGGCCACGTCAATCCATTGACCCACTGCGGCCTCCGCAGCACCCTTTCCTTCTAGCAAATCCGCCCTTCGCATCAGAAATAATGGAGCCAAACTGTCCCCTCGAAATCCGTTGGCGAATGCCGCATACTGGCGCAAAAGGCTGCTTGCCGCTTCCTGAACTTCAGGGGAAGTCCAATCAACATCCGCCTCTTGCTCGAGCATCCCCCGAAACTGTTGTTCTGACGCGGCTATATCCGCCAGCCGAGCAGCGCGGATCGCGGCCTTTTCACCCGAAGGCTGGCACCCACACACCATCAGCACACACATGCCTCCTATGGCCGCTTTTTGAATGCGCATTATCGGACGCTTTTTGAAGGGTGGCGCATGGGGTAGTCAGCAGGCACTTTTCCTTTGGCAATGTCCTTGAGTTTGCCTTGCAACATGGCCTTGCGCAAAGCAGGAGCATAATCTGGAATCATCACCCCATCGAGGTGGTCGTTCTCGTGCAGCACAATCCTCGCTGCGATTCCCGAGAGCGATTCTTCCCTGAGCACCCATTGATCGTCGAAGTACTCCACCTTGACAGAAACAGGACGGGTTACAGGCTCCCTCACCCCAGGTATGGACAAACACCCCTCCTCCATGTCACACTGCTCTTCACTTTCATCAAACATCACTGGATTGATCATCACCCGCTTAAAGTCTTTGCACCCCTCATCTCCCTCGTCCCCTTCACCAAATGGAGAGCCGTCCACAACAAACAACCGAATGGACCGTCCTACTTGCGGAGCAGCCAGTCCCACACCTTCCGCGCGGTACATGGTTTCCCACATGTTCTCTATCAATTGATCGAGCCCCTCCATTCCTTCTGTCACCTCTGCCGCCTCTTTGCGCAAGACAGGATCTCCATATGCCACTACAGGTAGAATCATGCGGCAAATTTGCGCCATTCAGAGCACTCCTCCCGCTACCTTTGTAACATGAGTCAGCCGCAACGTCCCCTTGACCGGATCGAGGACGCTATTGAAGACATCAAAAACGGAAAGGTGATCATCGTCGTGGACGATGAAGACCGCGAGAACGAGGGAGACTTTGTAGCCGCTGCCCGTTTTGCTACGCCCGAAATGATCAACTTCATGGCCACCGAAGGCAGAGGGTTGATTTGCGCCCCTCTGGTAGAGGATCGGTGCGAATCGCTTGGACTTGACCTGATGGTCAGCCGCAACAATGCAGCATACGAGACCCCCTTTACTGTAAGTGTGGACCTGGTAGGGCATGGATGCACCACTGGAATCTCAGCTGCTGACCGGTCTAAAACCATTCAAGCCCTCATAGACCCGAACATCCAGCCCGATGAATTGGGCCGGCCAGGACACATTTTCCCACTGAAAGCGAGAAAAGGAGGCGTTCTGAGAAGGGCTGGACACACTGAAGCCGCCATAGATTTGGCCCGGCTGGCTGGACTTGAACCTGCTGGCGTCATTGTCGAAATCATGAATGCCGATGGCACCATGGCCCGCCTTCCAGAATTGCTCGACATGGCCGACAAACTGGAGATGCGCATTGTTTCGATTGAAGACCTCATCGCCTACCGCATTGCAAACGACACCCTCATCCAACGCACCGGACTCCGCGAAATCGTGACCCCCTTCGGCCCGTTCACCTTGCACACTTATCGGCAGACGACTGACGACAGCGAACATTTCGCTTTGACGAAGGGCAAATGGGGGGCCGAAGTGGCAGTCCCTGTTCGCATGCATGCCAGCACCCCAAACTTGGACATCCTCTTCGACGCTGAGCTGGGCAAAGGACAAACCCTCCAAAAAGCCATGGAAGGGCTGGGTAAAATGGACTTTGGTGCACTGGTCTACTTGCAAAAGCCAAGCGTCAGCTGGGCTGATACACTTCAGCGTGTCGCCGAAAACGACAGCGCGCATGAAGCCAGCACAAATGTCAGCGCGGCAGAGGTCGCAAGGAAACAAGGCCGGGCGTTTGGTTTGGGCGCTCAAATACTGCGGGACTTGGGCATTCAACGCCTCAAACTGATGAGCGATACCGCTACAGTCACAAAAGGGATGACTTTGTATGGCCTCGAAATCACAGGGGTCATTCCAACGGAAGCACCCTAAGCTGAAGGCTCGCAACCCTGCAAAAAAAAAAGCCCGGCGGTGAGGCCAGGCTTTTCGAAGATCTCGTCTTCAACGAAATGTCTTCTTATTTCTTGTGCTTGGCGTAACGCGTGCGGAACTTGTCGATCCGACCTGCAGTATCCACCAAGGTGTTCTTGCCTGTGTAGAAAGGATGGCTTGCAGAGCTCACTTCCACCTTGATGATGGGGTACTCGTTGCCATCATCCCACTGCTCAGTTTCTTTGCTCTCTGCACAGCTCTTCCCGAGGAAGCGCCATTCCGCTGTCAAGTCCTTAAAAATGACCGTGCGGTAATTATCGGGGTGAATTCCTTCTTTCATCGTGGATGATATCGGCGGCAAAAGTACAATGGAAACTCAAACCTCACAATGGCATTTCACGGGCGTTTGATCGCAACACGACACCAATACCACCCTTCTGAAACCAGATAATCAACAGCTCGGGATGGATAAGATTAATCACCAAAATCCACCTCCCACAGTACCTTGCAGCGGTTTTAAGTGAGAAGGCTAGCTCCGGCTAGCTGAGCATCAAGTGATAATTTGGTTAAGTAATCCCGCGGTGAAACGTCACTGCGGGATTTTCACTTTATAACGACGTTGCTCCCGCGTGGACATCCACAGGAGAATGTCGACACCTCAGAAATCCCCGTGCAGGTGATCTCCGAATCCAGCAGACCTTGCTTGACGTGAAACCCAAGCCGTCCCACCTTCTCGTTTCTTTTGCGATCGCAGTGGGCCTTGCTATGGCGGTGCCTGGAGGAGTAGTGGTTGAGGGCCGCTTGCTCACGGCCCCCGAACCAGGCACCTCCTCTCCTCTGACCATCACCGTCACAAAAGGCAACCTGGAATATTTTGGGAGGCTTTTGATTTCATTGCCCCCAGATTGTCAACTCCATTCGCGGCAATTGCATGGCGGATCTATGACCACCGATGAAACGCGGAACTTGGCGGTCATTAGCTGGCTTAAACTCCCTGATATGCAGCAATTTGACCTCCTTTTGGACTTGGAGGTGTCACCACAGGCTGTCCCAGGAGCACGCGCTTTAGATTGGGATTTCAGCTTCATTCGAAACAACGATCGTGAAACGGTCCGTTCCGCTCCTTTTCACTTTGAAATCACCCCGTCAACCTCTGGAAAAGGTGCATCTCGAGCCACTGCGCTTGACCATGAAATGTCCACCTCCGGCAACACCCTGACAGGGAACGGCACAACGGACACTCCCAAAGCAATCAGAACAGTTCGTGCCATGCAAGACGGCCGACTGGAAGTACAGCTCGAATTCGAGAATATCCCGCCTGGTGGATTTGTAAAATGTGTGGAGACCCTGCCGGATGAAATCGAAACCGAAGTCTCCTCAGGCGGAGGTGGGATTGTGCAGAGCTCGCCCAGTTCTATCTCCTTTGTGTGGTTCGACTATCAAGCCGCTGGCGACATCGTTTATACCTGCGATGCTCCGACATTACACTCGCCCGTTGATTTTATAGGAACATTATCATTCATCCGTGACGATAGTATTAGGGTAATCCCCGTAATTAATGCCCGAAGGCCTGAAATTTTTCGCAGCAATGTTCCTGACATGGAGCTGGTTGCTGATAATCTTTGGTATGAAGTACAGGTGGCTGCAACGAAAAATCGTGTGGTTACCGATTATTTCACAGAGAAGTTGAATTTTAGCCTTCCATTGGTAGAGGAGAATGATTCGATGTGGGTCAAATATTTGTTTGGCCACTTCGAAGGGTACAAGTCAGCTAGAAACTGTCGAGAGGATTTTAATGAGCGTTTTGGCTTCATTGGTCCCTTTGTCGTCTCGAAAAAGAACGGAAAACGGATTTCCGTTCAAGAAGCGCTCACCACAACAGGTGAGACTTGGATTCCTTGAAGCGGCGTGGTGCCAGTGTAAGAGTCGATTGCAATGAGTCCTGAAATCAACGACAATAAAGCCAATGACATGCCTGCGGCAGCAGGATGGACTGCTTGTATGCGTGGTTTTCGCTCGTGGTTGCAGTTGGAGCGCGGCCTGAGCTCAAATTCTGTTGAAGCCTATCTGCGGGACGTTCAGCGCTTGGCCTTTTTTGCCCAAAACCTTTCCAAAACCAAATTTGAGCCCAAGGGGTTTGAAACGGGACACGTGGATGCTTTTGTGGCCCAACTTTATGATGAAGGTCTGAGCCGGAACAGCCAGAGCCGCATCCTCAGTGGCGTTCGAAATTTCTGCAAGTATTTGTTGCTCGAAGGCATCATTGAGCAGGATCCCCTCGAACTTCTTGACTCTCCGCGTCCCGAGCGCAAGCTTCCTGATGTTTTGAGCGTAGATGAGATTCAGTCCATCATAGAAGCCATCGACCTCTCCCGCAAAGAAGGCATCCGGAACCGGGCCATCTTAGAAACCATGTACAGCTGTGGCTTGCGCGTTTCGGAAGTCGTAGGGCTGCGCATCAGTTGCATTGACGAGGTCGAAGGCATGGTCAAAGTGATTGGCAAGGGGAACAAAGAGCGGATCATTCCCATTGGTGAGATGGCACTCGATACCGTGAGCCGCTACATCAGTCAGTATCGGAAATTCGTGGACATCGAAATGGGATATGAAGACACCCTGTTTCTCGGTCGCCGCGGACGTGAATTGACGCGTCAAATGGTCTTTACCATGTTGCGTCGCACGGCCCATGAAGCGGGCATTCGCAAACAAGTGAGCCCCCACACTTTCCGCCATTCATTCGCAACACACCTGATGGAAAGTGGAGCAGACATTCGTGTCGTGCAAGAAATGTTGGGCCACAGCTCTGTGAGTACCACTGAGATTTACACCCACTTGGATCAGAACTTCTTGCGCGAGCAAATGCAAAAGTTCCACCCAAGGAGCGTCCAAGCATGACCCTGAAGTCGGTTCGCTGGCTCCCCTTGTTCTTACTGTTTGTTTCGTGTAGTGCTACTCACTCGCAGTCTGATGCGTTGCCTGTAAGCGCGGAAATCAGGCGCTCCACCCACGTTTACCGGACATTCAGCAACGACAGCCTCTCTCTGGACTTGCGCATTCCCGTTCCCATGAACAGCCAGGCGCTTGGCGTGGTCTTCATGCACGGCGGAGGGTTCAGCCAAGGGCAGCGTGACCTCGGACCCCACACGTCGTTTTTAGACACCCTGGCTGCCTATGGAATTCCCAGTGCCAGTATTTCATACCGCTTGACTCAAAAAGGGCGCGGATTTGGCTGTGCGGTCTCGGTCGAGGAGAAGCAAACCGCTGTAGAATTGGCCGCTCAAGACCTCATGGCCGCCCTCGATTGGTTGAAGGCAAGTCCGCTCCTTCTGCCGAAAGAGTGGGCAGCTGCTGGGAGCAGTGCCGGTGCTGAAGCTGCCTTGTGGGCAGGCTATGCTGTGGCTCCAGAGGCCTGGGCGGGTGTCATCAGTTTCGCTGGGGCCGTTTCCCATGAGCTTGCCGTCCCACTCAATGCCCCTCCCCTCTTTGCAGCCCACGGCATCTGCGATCAGGTTGTCCCCTCACAAGAAGGGATTCACCGGGAGTGCCATGCGGAGGACCCGGGGGCGTGGCTCCTCTGTGGCGGATTGTGCTGGGCGCAGCGCCTGACCACTGCGGAGATTGGAAGCAGCAGTTACGCCTACTGCGGCCGCGGACATGAAGTGTGCAATGCGGCCATGCTCGACACCACCTTACAAGATTCGCTGAGCCATTGGCTGAGCCACCCCGTTCACAGAGGAACAACAATGGACGTCAGCATTTCAGAAGGCGGGACGTTTCAAAGCAAGGATCCACGTTGTCTTCAGCCCTGCCATTGAATGGATGCCGATGGCACCCGGCTCAACTGCCAATGTTGGCTGGCCCAGTGCAACAGTCCCTCCACGTCTCCGGCATCTGCCAATGACTGTGGTTGGGCTTCATGAGAGGGCATTTGCCCGAGCACCTTCAACCCCTCAAGCAACAACGCAGGCGCTTGCGCTGGCTCTACAGGGGAAGCCCATGTTTGCTTGCTCAGTTTTTGTCCTTCTGCATTGACCAATACAGGCAGGTGGGCCCATTGAATGTCTGCTGCGTCGGTATTTAAAGCCGCGCGCAATGCGAGCTGCTTGGGCGTGCTGTCGAGTAAATCTGCACCGCGAACCACCGCGTTGACGCCCTGCTCCAAATCGTCCACCACCACAGCCAATTGGTAGGCCCAATGCCCATCGGCCCTCTTGATGACAAAGTCACCCATTTTCTTGCTGTCCCAACGGCACCTGCCCTGGACTGCATCCGTCCACTCCCCCTCTTCAGACCCCCAATTAAAGCGGTGCGAACGGACCGACTCCCCTGCGCGAAGCCCCTGCCGACAGTGGCCTGGATACACCGCAAGGCCCTGCAAGCTTTTGCGTGTGCAGGCACATCCATAAGCCCTGTTGTTTTGGTTGAGGAAGCTCAATGCATCCGCATAGGCCTCGTGGCGTTGCGATTGATAAACGACCGGACCGTCCCAGTGCAATCCAAAGCCCTCCAAAGTTCGCAGGATGTCAGAAGCAGCTCCGGGCACTTCACGCGGTGGATCCAAGTCCTCCATGCGAACGCGCCATACCCCTCCTGCATGCCGCGCATCGCACCACGATGCCAAGGCAGCCAGCAAACTGCCCATGTGAAGCCTCCCCGTCGGAGACGGGGCAAAGCGGCCGACATAGCCGGCTGTCTTCATCAGCGGACCAACTTGCGGTACTTGATTCGCTGGGGGCCGCGGTCTCCCAGACGCTCCTTTCGGTTGGCCTCGTATTCGCTGTAGGTTCCTTCAAACCATTCCACTTGGCTGTCCCCTTCGAACGCCAAGATGTGGGTGCAAATCCGATCGAGGAACCAGCGGTCGTGTGAAATGACGACGGCACATCCCGCAAAGCTCATGATGCCCTCCTCCAAAGCGCGCAGCGTTCCCACATCGATGTCGTTGGTGGGCTCGTCGAGGAGCAACACGTTGGCCTCCGTTTTGAGCGTCATGGCGAGGTGCAAACGGTTGCGTTCTCCGCCCGAAAGCACACCACATTTCTTTTGCTGGTCTGAACCTCCAAAATTGAACTTGGATACGTAAGCCCGTGAATTCACAAGACTGCCGCCAATGTCCAATTGGTCGTGGCCCCCAGACACCACTTCCCATACTGTCTTTTCAGGGTCAATTTCTTTGTGACGTTGGTCAACGTATCCGACCTCTACAGTTTCGCCGAAATCAACCGATCCCGCATCGGGCTGCTCCTCGCCCATCATCATCCGGAACAACGTGGTCTTTCCAGCGCCATTCGGGCCAATGATGCCCACAATGCCTGCAGGAGGCAATGAGAAAGACAGGTTCTCGATGAGGAGTCGGTCGCCAAAGGCTTTTTGCAATCCCTCCACTTCAATCACCTTGTTGCCAAGTCGTGGGCCGTTGGGGATTGGAATCTCAAGCCTGGACTCTTTTTCCTTGTTGCCCTCGGCCAACATGGATTCATAGTTGTTGAGACGTGCTTTGTTTTTGGCGCGACGGCCCTTGGGGTTTTGGCGGACCCAGTCCAATTCTCGCTCCAACTCCTTCCGTCGCTTGCTTTCGTGCTTTTCCTCCTGGGCCAACTTCTTGGTCTTTTGGTCCAGCCATTCTGCATAGTTGCCCTTCCAAGGAATGCCTTCTCCGCGGTCAAGTTCCAAAATCCAACCTGCCACATTGTCTAGGAAATAGCGGTCGTGGGTGACGCACAGCACGGTTCCCTTGTAGCGCTCCAAGTGCTGCTCGAGCCAATCGATGGTCTCGGCATCGAGGTGGTTGGTTGGCTCGTCCAAGAGCAGGACATCGGGTGCCTGCAAAAGCAAACGGCACAGGGCGACCCGGCGGCGCTCACCTCCGGAGAGCTCTGCGATTTTTTGGTCATCCGGCGGACAGCGCAACGCGTCCATGGCAATGCTCAGCTTCGTATCCAACTCCCAAGCATCCAGCGCATCAATCTTGTCTTGGACTGTCGCTTGGCGGTCCATGAGTGCCTGCATCTTGTCGGGATCGTTCAGGATTTCCTCATCCATGAACTTGGCGTTGATCTCCTCGTATTCCTTGAGCACTGCCACCACTTCTTGGGTGCCCTCTTCCACCACTTCCCTGACGGTCTTGGACTCGTCCAAAGTGGGTTCCTGGGGCAGATACCCCACAGAGTAACCATCGGCCCAAACGACTTCGCCTTGGTAGGCCTCGTCGAGACCAGCGATGATCTTCATCACCGTGGACTTACCTGAACCGTTGGTTCCGATGATGCCAATTTTGGCTCCGTAGTAAAAGGACAGGTAAATGTCCTTGAGGATGTGTTTTCCGGTCGGGGTCGTTTTGTTGACCTTGACCATCGAAAAGATGACCTTTTTGTCGTCGCTCATGGCTTGGATTTGGCCTCGGAAAGGTAGTCAGGCCTTTCTCAAGGTGAGTTCGGTTATTTCGGGCGGCATGCCAATGCGTCCTGGAAACCCAAGGAGCCCAAAGCCGCGGTTGACATGCAAATGCTGCGTCCCTTCTGTATAGAGACCGCCCCAGCGTTTGTAGCGAAGCTTACTCGGGGAAATCTTGATGCCCAGCGCCGGGATTTCGAGTCCCATTTGCATGCCGTGCGTATGGCCCGAGAGGGTCAATTCAACAGGGGCCTTCTCCCCCATGACACGCTCCTCCCAATGGGTGGGGTCATGGCTCAACAAAACCGTAGGCAAATCCACCTGCGCGCCCTTCAGCGCCGCATCGAGGTCCCCAGATTGGCGAAAGCCCTTGCCCCAGTTTTGGACCCCTGCGATGAGGACTTTGTCTCCTCCGCGTTCGATATACCGGTGCTCATCGAGCAACAAGTCAAACCCCATTTCCCCGTGAATCTCGCGGATTCGACGGCGCACATTGTCTCGTTCTTCATCCGTTCGACGGGCATAATCAGCGTAGTCGTGGTTGCCCAGAATGCTGAATTTGCCGTAGCGCGCTGTCAGGCTTTGAAACCTGCTGATCCACGGTTCCGCCTCATCGCTGTGGTCATTGACCAAATCCCCTGTGAAACACAAGATGTCAGGCTCCAAGGATTGAATGAGCTTTAAACCCCTTTCCACGGGCTCAAAGTCTTCCAAAAAGCTGCCCAGGTGGGCGTCGCTGATTTGCACGATGCGCAGGCCTTCCAGTCCCTCGGGCAGCCCCGGAATGGGCACGTCATGCCGCCGAACGTGATATCCATAACGACCTCGGGTCATGCCGTAAGCAAAAGCGCCCAATAAAACACCGGCCATGGCCTGCCCACTCCTCGTGATGAAGGTCCTTCGGGGAATGCTGGCGCGCTGCTCTGAACGGGTCAACAACCACTGTATGCCTTGGCGCAGCATTTCCAAGATTTCCGTTCCTCCCAACCAAAGTTTGGGCACCAGCAGGCTGATCAAAACCGCATGGGTCAGCAGCAAATAACTGGGGTGATGCTCACGCCAAACGGGCCACCGAAAAATGTAGAGGGCAAACCACAACAACTGAATGACACCGGTGGCCATCCAAACCCTCCGAATCGTTTCGAAGCGGCTGTAATTGGACCACATCCTGTGGACGTTTCTCCACGCCATCCATTCGATGAACAGAATCAAACCCAATAAAAAGAGGGCCGAGATTACTCGTGTAGTCACCGACGGCATGCCGCAAAATTAAACATGGACGTTGGGGATTCAGCAGCCTATGGGAACTCTTGGGAAGTTCTTCCTACCGTGTCTTTGCCTCACCCATCAACATGGATTTGGCGGCCTCGCTGCTAAAAGCCTCATCCGGCAACACAGCCCCTCCTAAAGCTGGGGGGCGCATCACCATCCAACGGTCTGCCCACCCAGACTCTTGGACCGCATCCAGGTCGTGGGTGGCCAAGACCACCGTCTTTCCAGCATGGAGCCATTGGCCGATGTCGGCCATCACTTCGCGTCTGCCCACAACATCCAAGAACGCCGTGGGCTCATCGAGCAAAATCAAAGCGTCTGATTGTGCTGCAGCACGCGCCAACATCACCCTCTGGGCCATACCGTCGCTCAAGGTGTCAATGGGGCATTGAGCCCACTGTTGCACCCCGCCTTGTTGCATGGCCTGTTCGACCCGTTCCGCTTCCACAGGATGTCCGCCCGCCTCCAATGCCAATTCTATAACATCTTGAACAGTCAACACCGTGCCCCGCGGAGGCGTCGAGGACACAAAAGCCAGTGTTCGGGCGCGCTCGCGGGGCCGCATGGAAGCCAAGGCTTCTCCGCCCACGGTGACTGTTCCCGACTGGGCAGGCAACAGCCCCGCCAAGGTCTTGAGCAACGTCGATTTGCCCGAACCGTTTCTCCCCACAACCACCAAAGCGCTGCCGGCTGAGAGTGTAAAAGACACCGCACCCACGCCCTCAGAAGGATGGCGCAGGGTCACATTGGAACAGATCAATTCCCCTTTCATGGCCTGTGGACTTTGGTGAATATGCGGCCCTGACCCACAATTAACATGAGCACCACAGGTGCTCCGACCAAGCTCAAGACGGCATTGAGCGGGACGCCTGCCAATCGAACCACCACATCTGCCAGCAACGCCAGCGCCGCTCCCGTGCATACCACCGGCCACAGCATGGCGGCATGGCGGCCCCGGATTCCAGCTGCCCTCACCAAGTGTGGGGTTGCCAATCCCAAAAACGCCACCGGACCGCACCAAGCTGTAACCAACGCCGCCAAAACGCCCGCCAAGCCCAGGGCTGTCCAAGAGAGTTTTCGTTCGTCTACGCCCATGGTCGAAGCTGTCAATGACCCCATCGTCCACATGTCCAAACTGCTGCTGGCTTTCCAAGACCAAAAAACAGCGGGCAACAAAGCGCTCAACATGATGGCACAAGATGTCCAACCCGAGTGGGCGAAAGACCCCATTCCCCAGTGCACAAACGCTTGAAGTGCGCCTGCCTCAGCGCCTGCTTGCAAAACGGTCACCAAGGCCCCTGCCAGGTAACCGACCATCAAACCAAAAATGAGCAATGCGGTCCTCGACCGAAACCTGCCCATCACCAGACCCAAAAGTGCCATCACTGCGCCTCCACCCATCAGCGCCCCCATCACTTGAGGCCCCATGTCCCACAGCCCCGTGATCCCGGACATGCTCGCACCGCCCAATGCCACCAATGCCACACCGAGCGTGGCTCCTGAAGAAACACCGAGCACCCCTGGACCTGCCAAGGGATTCCGGAAAAAAGTCTGCATCAGCAGGCCAGACAGACCCAGCGCTGCACCAGACAATACCGCTGTCACCAGCCTCGGCAAGCGCAATTGCCACATGATGGTTTCTGCAGTTACCCCTCCTGTCCCCATCAATGCGGCCCATTCCTCTGCCCATTCCAACTGTGCCGGGCCAGAAAACAAGCCAAAGATGAACAGCGCCAGCATGGCGGTTCCTAACACGAGAAGGGGCCAACGTGAGTTCATGGCTTGTTGACCGTCTTGTGAAAGTATCGGGGGGCACTTCCCTCCATGGGTTGGTCGTGCAACAGGGAAACCAAGTCCGCCAGCATCACATCCGGTTCCAACACTGCCTGTCCGAAATAATCTACTTCTGCGGTATTGCAATGGAAGAGCAACTTGTCCTCAAGGGACAGCCAAGACATGGCGGCAGTGGCATCCTCGCGGTACCAGCCTTCAGGTGCATAGACCACCTTTCCCCAAGCATCGGCATCGGCGGCCAAAACAGCGAATTGCTCAAGCTCCATTTCGATGTTGCTTCCGACGCGCCGCAACCCCATCGCCTCCTCGGTGTGGCGATCGAGTAAATATTGCCCGCCGGCATCTTCCACCAAACGGGCGACAAGACCGTCAAAAGTGGGGGCCGTCCACAGCCCCCCTTGCTCACTGCCCGTGAACACCACAGGCCGTCCAGAGGCTGCCGCCCATTGTTGCCCCCTGTCACGTGCTGCTGCATAGCGCAACGCTATTTGATCAAAGGCCACATTCGCTGCGGGGCCTTGGCCCAAAAGCCACCCAAATACTTTGATGTATTCCGCCCGAGCCAGCGGATGCTCCTCCTCGTATTCTCTCAAGGGCATGACCTTGACGCCCGTCCGGTCGTTCACTCCTCTCATGGGGTCACCAAATGGATAGGATGTCAGCACATCGGCCCCCGATGCCACCAAAGCCTCCTCGTCCAGGCCACCGTCGCCCCCCAAATCCATGGGTTGCTCCGCATCTGCGGGGAGGTCAACCCTGTTCTTGTATCCGGTGCCAACCCACTGTTCTATGGCCTGTAGCGCTTTTAAATGGGGGACATGGGTCGTAGACCAAGTGGCCACTTTGGGGGAAACAGGCAATGCCCTGGCGGGCGTTGAGCTGGAGACAGAGGAGTCTGTTTTTGACGTCTGTCCTGAGCGGGTCCATGGTGTCCATTCACCCTCAGCACTCTGCAGCCACAGCGTGTCTCTTCCTTTGGAGAAACCAAAAAACCGAGCAAACTCGACACCCGTCAAGTCAGGTCCGGTGCCCTCCGCAACGTCCACCCCACTCTGAGGGGACGTTCCGCAAGACCACATTCCTACGCAGAGCGAAACCCAACACAACACACCCCTTGCTGTCATCCAGGCGCTCGGCCTTCGCGACCGTTCGAAGCGTGGTTTGTTGGTGGCCCAGTTGGTAAAGTCCATGGTTCAAAAGTACGGGGGGCGCCGGGGCCGTAAATTTGGGTGAACCCGCAACGATCGGACATGCCCATTCCAAAGGAGGAAATCGAACGCCAACAGCGCGCTGACGCCATGAAGCTCAAGCTCTCGGAATTGGACCACCAATTCCAAAAAGTGAAGCTGGGCGGCGGCCAGGCCCGCATCGATAAGGAACACAGCAAGGGCAAATTAACCGCCCGCGAGCGGCTGGCCCTGTTGATGGACCAGGATGAAACCATCCTTGAGGTCGGCGCGTTTTCTGGCCACGGGATGTACAAAGAGCACGGAGGCTGTCCCGGAGGAGGCTGCGTGGTGGTCATTGGAAAAGTCAGCGGCGTGCGTTGCATAGCTGTCGCCAACGATGCCACGGTCAAAGCGGGGGCCTGGTTCCCCATCACCGGAAAAAAGCACTTGCGGGCTCAAGAACTCGCTTTTGAGTTTCACTTGCCCATCGTCTACTTGGTCGACAGCGCAGGGGTGTATTTGCCCATGCAGGATGAAATTTTCCCTGACAAGGAGCACTTTGGACGCATATTCAGAAACAACGCGAGGCTGAGCGCTGCTGGAATCCCTCAACTTGCCGCCGTCATGGGCAGCTGTGTTGCAGGAGGAGCTTACCTCCCCATCATGAGCGACGAGAGCATCATCGTCAGAGAAACCGGCAGCATCTTCTTGGCTGGACCGTACCTCGTAAAAGCAGCCATTGGTGAAGACGTAGGGGCCGAAGACCTCGGGGGTGCGGACATGCATGGCAGCATTTCCGGGGTGGTGGATCATGTGGTGGAAGACGACCGCGAAGCCTTGGAATTGTTGAGGAAATTGATGGCACATCGGGCGGGAAGGCCCAGCATTCGGCATTACAACCGCGCTGCGCCTGCCCTCCCCTTAGGAGACCACGACGCACTGCTTTCCGTGCTGCCCGCCTCGCGCCGCGAAGCTTACGATGCCCGCAACCTACTGTCGGCCTTGGTGGACAATGGAGAATACGTAGAATTCAAGCGCGATTATGGCAAAACCTTGTTGTGCGCCACAGCGCGCATCGACGGCTGGAGCGTCGGGATCGTGGCCAACCAAAGAACCCTTGTCAAGAGCGCCAAGCAAGGCACCCAATTCGGCGGGGTCATCTATTCGGACAGCGCAGACAAGGCTGCCCGTTTCATCATGAACTGCAATCAAAAGGGCCTTCCCTTGGTCTTTTTGCAGGATGTGACCGGATTTATGGTGGGCTCGAAAAGCGAGCAAGGCGGCATCATCAAGGATGGCGCGAAGCTGGTCAATGCCATGGCCAACTCCGTGGTGCCCAAGTTCACCGTAGTCGTAGGCAACAGTTACGGAGCGGGGAATTATGCGCTCTGCGGCAAGGCCTATGACCCGAAGTTCATGGTCGCCTGGCCCACCGCTGAACTGGCCGTCATGGGTGGAGCACAGGCCGCTGGGGTGCTGCTTCAAATTGAAGTGGCGACACGCAAGAAAAAAGGAGAGGAGATCACGCCGGAGCGGGAGAAGGAGCTGAGGGAAGCCATTGAGAGCCGGTACAAGGAACAAGTGTCTCCCTATTACTCGGCTGCGCGACTTTGGGTGGATGCCATCATCGACCCGAGGGACACACGGCAGTGGATTTCAGAGGGCATAGCACTGGCAGACGGCGCCCCTCCAGAGGGGCCATACCGGACCGGTGTGATGCAGACCTGACGGTCAAGCCCGCTCGCGCTGCATCAATTCCGCCAGCATCAACTTGAGCAGCTCTTCTTCTGCCGTTGCATTGCCCCCCTTCAATGCGTTGCGGCCTTGCTGTAATATGAGCATGGCGTCCAGAAGATCCGCCTCGTCATCCAGCCATTCAGGCAGCGCCTCAAACAGCGTCAATGCCTCGACCATAATGGGCATTCCCTGTTCTACTGCCCGTGTGGACAAGATGCGCAGGTGCCCTTCTGCACTGCCCCCGCACTCCCACAAGAAACCGAGCAGGTCTGCCAGCTGATCCGCATTTTCTGGCAGCAAAGCCACTTCCATCAGAGCACTGCCTGCTCCTTCCAGTTTGAGCCCCCTGAGCAACTTCCCCACTTCCTCTTTGACACTGGGCTCATCAGTCTCACCCCGCAAACGAACGAGCTCTGGAATGGTCTCAAGCTCTCCTTCGTCTGATGCCCTTTTCAAGGCAGCATCCCTCCGCTCGGCCACCACAGAGTGCAACCCTTCGTGCAATTCGGCCAACGCCGCGGCCTTCTTTGATTCCATGTCACAAAGTTACATTGGTCAGCGTGCGATGGCCCATCGGGAATGCCAAGCTGCCACCTCAGACAGCATCAAAGCCGTGGCTCCCCAAACAAAGGGAACACCTGGCAAGGCAAATCCAGGAACAGTAAACTGAAATGCCTCAGATTGGGGCATGTGAATGCGCACGGCTTGTTCGGTACGGAACCGATCTGACACGAGGTCTGCCAAATGGATGTGATGAACGGCGGCAACTTCAACCGGGTCAGGCACAAGTTCATCAGGCAAGGCTACAGGCGCCAAAAATGGCCGGACGATGAAGTTGCTGGGAACGACGTGGACCTCCGTCAAGGCCACCGGTGAGCGCAGCGGTGCACATGCATCGGGCAACCCCAACTCCTCTCTCCACTCCCTTTCCGCGCACCTCAGCAGGCTTTCTCCTGACTCACGTGATCCGCCCGGCAGCGCCATTTGACCTCCGTGCGGCCCCTTTTCCGGCGTGCGCTCTATCAATGCAATGGTTCCTTCGGATTCCAAACCGATCATGACGGCAGCTTCGCGAAAACCTTGACCGGCCCGACCCTTGCGACGTGCCTCTTGCGCTGAGGAACGGGCATAGGGCATCATGGCTGCATGCGCCGCCACACCGGGCAATGGATGGCCTGCTGCTTCCCAACCCCGCCAGTCTATTTTCAATTCCCCTGCCCTCTTTTCAGTCATGCTCCGTGCTCCTTGTGTTACGGGCCCTAATTTCGTCACGCCGTGCACCAATTGGGATCAGAGTGTTGGTTTCCGCCAGCAGATAAGTTTAGAGAAGATGGTTTGGTAGCCATAGGAGGCGATTTGTCGCCAGACCGGCTCCTACTCGCCTATGAAAGGGGGATTTTCCCGTGGTCCGCTCCAGAGGACCCCTTGCTTTGGTGGTGTCCAGACCCTCGTGCTGTGCTGCAGCCAGAACACATTAAAGTCAGCAAAAGCATGCGTGCGGTCCTGCGTAAAGGGACCTATACGATCACCTTGGATACGGCATTTGAGGGGGTCATTCAGGGTTGCGCTCACCGACCAGGAGAAGGCACTTGGATTACCGATGACTTCATTCAAGCTTATATCAAATTGCACAAGCTCGGCTTTGCTCACAGTGTAGAAGCTTGGAATGATTCCGGTGAACTTGTCGGTGGCCTCTATGGCGTTTCTCTCGGCAGCATGTTCTTTGGCGAGTCCATGTTTGCCCGCTCACCCAATGCCAGCAAAGCCGCATTCATCGCCCTGTCCCGTCATCTTGCCGCTCAAGAATTTGACCTGATCGACTGTCAGATTATGAACCCACATCTGGCTTCCATGGGGGCCCAGCACATTACCCGACCGTCTTTTCTGGAGGCCTTGGAACGCGCCATGAAACATCCTACCAAACGTGGGATTTGGGCCCTTGATCCGCCAGTATGAGCCGTGATTCAACGGCGCTCACAACAAGGACATCGAAGGCCAAACGGGGTTCTTTGAGAGGGGGCTTGAAATGGCTATACCTGAGAATTCTCCGCCTCAGTGGGTGGAAATGTGAAGGGCCATTCCCTCGGCCCACTCATCAAGCCATGCTCATCATGGGGCCTGGATTGGAACAAGGAAGGGCCATCACATCTCTTGCCGAGCATCGGATGAATTTTACGGCCGATTGGATCCACCCACAAGTGGACGGCATGCATTCCAGCCCCCTTCCCGAGCAAAACCTATTGCTGGTCGACCATTGTTCAAGTCACCTCGCCGATTGCTTGGATCAAGCTGCAATCCGCGGTATTTCTATTCAACTGATCAGAATGGTGCGTTCCGAAAGAAGAATCCAGTGCAACACACCTTTTAAACCCAGCAAATTTCCTGAGCGTGACCTCGCGTACATACATCGGATGTTTAGTTAGTGGGATTAACCCTGAGTTATATCAACGATTCTTCGACGTTGAAAATTTGTCCATATCTGACTTGTGAATAATCACAGTTTCACTGTCGTCCTTGGCTACTTTGCACTTGCAGGCGGGGACATTCCCCGAACGATTCACAGCAAAGCCAAACCACCCCTCATGGACAAGCACGACTTGATGATTCTCGACATCGTTCAGCAGCACAAAAAGGAAATGCAAGAGCACATCCGTTTGTCTGCGTTAGAGCGCAATTTTTGGAAACGCATCGAAGGCGATGTCACCCTCAGTGTAGGACAAGCCCGAATCGGGGAGCGGATCACCAGGCTTTACCTGGATGGTATGATCCAAAACAAAAGCGGCTATATGTTGACCAAAAAAGGCCGTGAGGCATTGAGTCTTGAAGGAGAAAGGCTCGCCCAGATGGCATAACCTTCCATCCTATTGAAGTCCATGAAAAAGGCCATCCACAAAGGATGGCCTTTTTCATGGAAGCATCTTTCGCTTCGCGCTGTATTTGAAACGGGTCTGAACCGCTTAGTTCTCCTCGAGTATCTCAAGTTTGGGATACTTCTCTCTCCAGAAATCCAACTTACTTGGGTCCCTGACCGTTATGACGGTTCTTCCATCCAGCCTCACTTTTATGTTGGGCTGTAGCTCTTTGGTCTTTTTCCTCTTCTTCTTCGCCATATCAGGTCGATTGCTGCATTAACAAGGCAGTGCTGTAAAGGTTCGAATGAACGGCATAGCCCTCTGACTTCCAAGGCCTACAAAATCAATTGTGAAACTTTCCAAGACCGTTGTTCACAGCGACCAACACATCCAGGCCCCTGGTCCTTCAGTGCGCCATCTTTGATATCCGGAACCCGAAACCTGCGATATACGCGTAACACAGGGCAGGCAGCAGCAAAGCCAAGCCGAACCCAGAGGCATCTACCAAGGCTCCAAAAGCAGGAGGAATGACCGCTCCACCCACAATGGCCGTGCACAAAATGCCACTGCCTTGGGGTTTTGCATCTCCCAATTCAGCGATACCCAAGGTGAAAATCGTAGGGAACATGATGGAATTGAAAAGGCCCACCGCCAGCAACATCAGCAATGCCGTGAGGCCTGATGCCATGCTGCTGGCCACCACCAATGCCAACGCAACGGTTGAGAACACCCCCAAAAGCAAGGACGGCTTTAAACGCTGCATCAACCCAGCACCGATAAAACGGCCCACCATGGCTCCTCCCCAATAGAAAGTCAACAGCACCCCCAGCTTTCCCTTGGGGTCCAAGTCCATGACCGATTGCCCTTTGATCGAGGCCGCCAAACCTGCCATGTTCTCCAAAAATGGATGGGACTGCATCAGCTCGTGCACATTGAGGTTAAGACCATAATTGACCATGTAACTGCCCAGGGCCACCTCGGCTCCAACGTAGACAAAAATTCCCGCTGCACCTGCCATCAAGCGGCGGTTGGCAAAGAGTGCTGAGAGGCGCCCTTCGTCAGCCCCACCTTCCAGAATTCGCGGAAGGGAAACCTTGCGAATCACAAACGCCAGCAGTAAGAATGCTGCCGCAAGCGCCACAAATGGTACTTGCACTGCGCCAGCCTCAGCGGTGCGATAGAGCTCCAGTGCCGCGGTTGACATCGAGGCCTGCTGCTCCCCCGTCATCACTGTATCTCCCAAGAGGTATCCTGCACTGATGATGGGTGCAATGGTCGTTCCAAGTGAATTGAAGGCTTGTGCCAAGTTCAAACGGCTCGAAGCTCCTTCTTCTGGCCCCAAAACCGAGATGTAAGGATTGGCGGCAACCTGGAGAATGGTGATTCCCGATGCAACCACAAACAGAGCGAGCAAAAACAAAGGAAAGAGTCGCGTAGAAGCTGCAGGATAAAAGATGAGACACCCGATCGCAGCCAGTGACAGGCCTGCCATGATGCCGTTTTTGTAGCCGATGCGCTTGATCATCCGTCCGCCAGGTATGGAAATCAAGCCGTATGCCGTAAACCACGCGAACTGAACCAGCCCCGCCTGCAAATAGGTCAATTCAAAGACATCCTTCAGTCTCGGAATGAGGGCGTCCACCAACACGGTGATGAATCCCCACATGAAAAACAGCGAGGTCACCGTAATGAACGCTCCTCGGAATTGCTTCGAATTGGTCATGCCCAAAAGTAGGCAGGCAAAAGCGCTTAAGGGGAAGCTTCAGCTCAACGCATCAACTCAATGGTGCCCGAAAGCTCCTCCGCGTCGGTACGCGAACCTTTCCAGCGCAACCGGTAATTGTACAATCCAACGGGCGCATAGTAATCGCCTCCCTTGACATTGCCCATCCAAATCTCATCGGGATCGGTGCTGCTGTAAATCTCCTCACCCCAACTGTTGAAGATGTTGATCTCGAAATAGACCACGTCTGAAATCACCACCTGAAAACCATCGTTGATTCCATCGTTGTTGGGTGTGAATGCATTGGGCACGTAGATCATCACCGGACCTTCCACCAAGGTGTAGGCACTGTCTCGGCACCCCAATGGGTTCGTCACGGTCAGCTGAGCGTAATAGTCAGCAAGACCGTCATACTCGTGGGTGGGGCTCATCTCTTCCGACGACGCTCCATCACCGAAGTTCCAATCGAAATCACAGTTGGGACAAGGAGGCTCAGGCGTAGCGATGAATTCAATCCTCGTATCTGACAAATAACTGGTATAGAAGTCACTGTAGATGTATTGCACCTCTACCTCAATGGTCTCCGACAGGGTTTCACCACATATGTCTGTGACCTCGATGGGATAGCTGTATGAATTGCTCGGAGCCACATACTGGGTCTCTCCAAATGCAGGAATGCTGGACCAGTTGTACACAAAACCGCCCTCTCCTCCAGTGGCAAAGGCTCCAAGTGACAGCGCTTCACCGCGGCATATCACCGTGTCTGGACTGACAGTCAGTGTCATCGGAACGTCCGGAATCACCAACAGCGATACAGTTTCGTCTGCTCCTCCGCAACCGTCCAACACTTCCACCGTGATGGGTGTGGTGACAAAGCTCTGAACCGTGACTTGGGGGTCGCTTCCTCCGTAGGGCACTCCACCCACCGTCCACTCATAAGTGTAGTCTCCTGCACCAGTGACGATATCGACCGCAATGACCGTATTGTCCACACAGGATGCGCTGATGGAATCTTGCATGTCCACCACAAGGGGCGGGTTTTGAATGTCGATGGTGGTCGATGCGCTTCCTGTGGACTGGCAGTTGTCCGTCACATCCACTGTAAAGGAAGTAGACAGCCCTGCATCATAGATGTAAGTGTCATTGTCGGAGACCGGATTGAAATTCTGGCTCCATTGGAAAGTATACACACCGCTTCCTCCATCAATAACGGGACTCAATTCGAAGGACTCCGTACAAGGGCCCACCAAGGTGTCAGGCAACGAGACTTCCAGTGCTGGACTCACAACCACAACTTCCGTTTCGACCGTCACAAACTGCCCGCATCCGTCGCTGACCTCCAGCGTCAGTGACATGTCCGTATCTGTGGTCCAATTCAAAGTTTCGTTGAAACCCAAAAAGGAAAAACCTTCCAGCCAAGCGAAATTGAAATAGGGTTCACCGCCAGACCAATCTGGGGTGATGCTAAACGGAACATTGCAGCTGACTTCATAGCTGTCGTCCAGTTCCACAATCAATTCAGGAACGTCAATGCTGACATTCACCATGGCTTCTGCGGTAAGTCCGCAGGCATCTTCGACAATCACATGGACTTCGGAGGCATTGAGCCAAGTGGACAGAAAGAGGCTGTTGCCATAACCAAAAGCAGGGAGGCCATCTTGAAGCTCCCACGAATAGGTATAGGGTGGATTTCCACCCTCGGCCACCGCAAAAATTTCCTGAAACCCGTTACAGGAAAGCACCACGTCTCCACCGAGGATTTCTGCAGTCAACTCTGGGTACTCCTCCACTGTGATCTCGAAAAGCCCATCGTCTGAAGGCATTCCACACGTGTCACTCACCGTGACCATGCAATCATAAACACCTGCGGCAACAGGAATGTAATTGATCGTGTTGGTGTCCAATCCAGGTTCGCAATCCCAGTTGAAAGTGTAGTTGCCGTAACCTCCAGATACTTCAGGCTGCAGTTCTACCGAATCCCCGACGCAGAGCTCTGTCGCGAAACCATCCACGACGAGGGGATCGGGCTCGTCAATGATGTCAAACTCGAAATAACTCGTCAAGCCTCCCCCATTGCATGCTGCCAGATTGAGGATTTCCATGATCACCGTTTCAGACCCTTCCACAATGCCATCTTCAAAGGCATCTAACGGAAATTCTTGGACGGTCACAAAGGGCGGGAAGAATACGGTGTCGGGCAGCAAGGTGAAGTCCACACCATTGGTGGCGGTACTCGCGCTGTAGTCAATGATGACCATCTCTTCGATGTCGATGATGGTCTCGAGCGGACGGGTAAACGTCAACATCGCTTCACCACAATCTTCGAAGATCACAGGATTGTCCGTGACCAAATCTGCTCCAACGTTGATGTTGAGGTCAACCTCTACCACAGAATTCGATTCAAACGATCCCGATTCCAAGATGACAAATGACTCCAGCGCCGTATCAGAACCGTCAGCAATGGCCAAGCGAATGTGGTAAGTCTCTCCGCATTCCACCAAACTCTCCGCGGTGAGCTTTACCGTGTAGCCATTTTGGCACAGGATATCGTTCGCAGGGTTGTCGATGTAATAGGCCGAATTGGTCACGTTGTTTACCGAGCTGATCGTGATGGCCAACTGCGGGTCTGAGTCTGGAACTTCGGCAAGGTTGATCGCATTGTCCGCATAAGGACCATTGATGCCAGGACCACTCAAGAAGAAACCGAAAATATCGTTGTACTGGCTGTTGATCCAGGTCAAATACTCATCAGAACCAAAGACATAGTTAAACTTGATGCTGTCACCTGTTGCCACAAAATCAAACTCAATGGCACATACGTCATTGACACTGGTGACGCTGAAGCTCTGTCCAATCAGTGGAGGCACGCTGTTGGCGATGTTCAACAAATCCGCATCGCCAGAGACTTCCAATCCATCCTCAATGAAATCGTCAATACACCCGTCATCGATGTTGGCAGGATTATTGGCGACCTCAGTAGAGAGGATCAAGCCCGCCTGAATGGGGAATTCCGTCGGGTCAAAACCCGTGATTTCTCCAATTTGAACCGGACTGCCTGTGAATTGCACATTGGTCGCTTCGACACCTGTTCCCAGCAAAACATCATTGACGTATTCATTTGGGGTCAAGGTGCTGTTCACCTCCAATTGGGCGGACGCCGCAGCATTGAGCAGAATAAAGGCACTGAAAGCCACCGTCCGAAAGACACCCGGTAATGAGGATTGCATATGGTCAATCATGAAAAGCGCAATGTATCGATGATAGGACGACAAAAAAGGCGAAAGGTTGCGCACCTTTCGCCTTTCAAGACAACATTCTCCCCACGGAGTTCTGTGGAAGCCGGCCTTCAGTCGATGGCGAACTCAGAAAGCTCTTCCCTCAGGCGCTTGCGGGCATGAAAGATTCTGCTCTTTACTGTGCCCATTGGAATGTCCAGTTCTTCAGCGATTTCATCGTAATGGAATCCATCGAGAAACATGGTAAACGGACGGCGGAAATCATACTTCAGGCGGGATATCGCAGATTGGATGTCGTCGATGTTGATCAGGGACGTCACTGAATCGTGGTGGTAATCTTGGCCTGAATTCAAGAAGTACTGGTTCTCAGTCTGGTCGACAATCGTGTTCTGGAAGCGCTTCTTCTTGTAGTTGTTGATGAAGATGTTGCGCATGATGGTGTACAACCATCCTTTGATGTTGGTTCCTTCCTTGAAGTTGTTCTTGTAGCGCAGCGCTTTGACAAAAGTTTCTTGGACCAAGTCATTGGCATCGTCACGGTCCCGGGTGAATCCCATGGCAAAACCTGAAAGGAAGTCCTGGTGGGAAGTCAGGAGGTTGTTGAATTCAATCGTGGACATGTGTTCAATGTTGAAGACCAAAGATTAAACAAAATCTTCTCTGTCGCAACACTCTGTTCAACTTTTTTGATTTAATGATAAACAAAATGCCCCTGTAGCCCGGTTTTAGGGCACAATGTTTAACTCCACACCCAAAAGTGTGGACAAGATTAAGCTCGAAATTGCTTTGAATCAGGTGCTCAGAAGCGTCCCAATGAGGGATTGACCATTGCCATGCAGCTGCACGCTGGGGTCAGGACTGTCTACATTGGCGAATACCCGTCCCGCCAAATGGAATTTCAGTTTCGTGCCTGAGGCCTCTCTCATCACCCGACGCAAGTAATCCGGAACCCCATTTTCTGCAGGGTAGGTTGTACAGTACGCCACGCACTTCAGTTCAGGGAACTGGGTCGTCATTTGAACGAGGTCTTCAAGCGGCACAGATTGTCCCAAAAACAAACTGCGGTACCCTGCTTTGCGCAACAAGAAATGCACCATCATCAAGCTGATGTCGTGAATTTCGCGTTCCGGCAAAAACAAGGCAAACACGTCATCGCTGTAGCCTGCGCCTACAGGTGGCAATTCATCCACAGCTCGGAACAACCGTTGACGGATCAGGTTGCTCACAAAATGCTCGTGCGCCGGGCAGATGGCACTCGTGAGCCAGAGCATCCCAATCTCTCCCATGAAAGGGAGGTACAGTTTGAGCATCAGATCACTGAGGCCTGATTGGTCTTCGTAGGTCTTGGACACGCTGCGAAACAACTGCTCATCGAAATTGAGCATGCTGATCTTCAACATGCCCATCCAATGGTCCTCACTTGTCCCGGAAGTCCCTAAACTGCTGATTGCCTCTCTGATTTCCTGCTCCTCCATGGAAGCAATTTTCGAAATCTTGTGGCCGTTCTGATTCAACAATCCAACGTTGAGCAGGAGCTTCAAATCTTCGGAAGTGTAGAACCTAATGTTGGTTGAAGTCCGCCGAGGACTAAGGAGGCCATAGCGCTGCTCCCAAGCACGAATGGTATGCGCTTTTATCCCCGTAAAATGTTCGAGGTCCTTGATTGAGAATTCCTGCACTGATGCCGACACGTTAGGTAAACACCTCACCTCGGTGTTTGTTCGGCCACAAGATGCTGCTAACCGTAATTTTGGCAGGCCCCCAGACTTAGACCCTATGCCCACAATCCAACTTTTCGAAGACGGACACTGCAATCCATTGCACCCTTTTCACCTGATCGACGGTGTAGCAGGCATTCGGTTCGGTGCCTTGACGCAGCAAGAACGCTGGGACCTGTTGCTCCCTTTTCTGTCTGCAAACGCGTCTGATACAGCTACACTCCATGTCAATGCACGTTGGGTGCCCTCCCGCTCCTCCGTCTCTCTGCTTTCGGCCCTCAAGCCCGGTGAGAAGCTGGTGCAAGGCACCGATGTGCTTGCAGCATTTGACATCCAAACGTTAGGAGAACTCCATTCAGTTTCCGCCTCCTCTCCACAAATGATGCTTCGCAGCGCCAATGATTTGTTTGGACTGCTGGGCGACCAAATCGCCCTTGACGTCCACATCCTCAAAGACGTTTGGTCTCTCCAACCTTTTAGCCCCCCTTCGCACACCATCGTATTTGGTCCTCTTGACGCATTCTTGGTGCATCCTACTGCGAACATCAAAGCGGCTACAGTAGATGTGGAATCAGGCCCTGTCATTGTAGGACCGGGAGCAGCAATAGAAGCCGGCGCTCATCTGAAAGGCCCGCTGGTCATCTGCGAAGGAGCCACCGTGCGCATGGCCGGACGGATATCAGGTCCCACCACCATAGGCCCGCATTGTAAAGTGGGCGGTGAAGTTTCCAATGTCAATTTCCAAGGTTGGGCCAACAAGGCCCATGACGGATTCCTCGGCAACAGCGTGATCGGGCGTTGGTGCAACCTCGGAGCGGGAACCGAATCCAGCAACCTAAAAAACACCTATGGCGAGGTGCGCCAATGGGATGCACAAAACCAAAGCATGAAGGGCACAGGACTGCAATTCTGCGGATTGCTGATGGGGGACCACAGCAAATGTGGCATCGGGACCACATTCAACACAGGGACTGTGGTAGATCCTGCCAGCGCCATATTTGATGCCGGGTTCCCCCCCAAACACCTCCCTCCTTTCAGTTGGTACAATGCCCGCACCGCCACCATGGAAGTGCAAGACCTCGAGCGGATGCTCGACACTGCCTCTAAAGTCATGGCCAGGCGCGGTGTGACCATGACCGAAGGCCAACGTGACAGGCTGACACAATTGCATGCCGCACGGCGCAACGCGGACTGAATCTCTGCCAACTTGACCCCCTCTCCGCTCTCCCGGTCCCATGGCCCGGTTTTAGCCCAAGCACACACGATGCAAAAAAAACAACCGTTTCCACAGCTTCTCAGCGGCGATTCTGAAGACCATGTGAGCATTCCCCTTCTCAGTTCTGAGGACGAGGCCGCCATGGAGCGTGAGGACACCCCTGAAGTGCTCCCCATTTTGCCTTTGCGCAATACGGTGCTTTTTCCAGGGGTGGTTCTGCCCATCAACGTTGGACGGGATCAAAGCCTCCAATTGCTCAAAGAAGCCCACAAAGGTGGACTGGACATCGGCGTTATGACGCAGCTCGATGGGGACATTGAAAACCCGGAACAAGCGGACCTCCATGAAGTTGGAACGGTGGCGAGCATCATGAAAATGCTGCGGATGCCCGACGGATCAAACACGGTCATCATCCAGGGTAAGAAAAGGTGCTCCATGGGTGAGGTGATCGAGACTGAACCTTACATGAAGGCCAAGATCACACCGTTCCCCGATGCCGAGGACGGGTGGGACGACAAAGAGCGTGAAGCCTTGCAGCAGAGCTTGCAGGAAATGAGCATGGAGGTCATCCAGCACAGCCCAAACATTCCATCGGAAGCCGCCATTGCCATCAAAAACATCGATTCACTTCGGTTTTTGGTGCACTTCATCGCTTCCAACATGAACGCGGAGAAGGAACAAAAACAGAACCTACTTGAGGTCCCCGGACTCAAAGCCCGCGTCGAAAACGTCATGGAACTCCTCGGCGAGGAACTCCAGGTTCTCGAACTTAAAAATGACATTCAAAGCCGGGTGAAGACCGACATTGAAAAGCAGCAGCGGGAGTTCTTTTTGCACCAACAGATGAAGCAGATCCAAGAAGAACTTGGATCCGACCCTCACAAGGAAGACATCGCGGGCAAAAAGGCACGTGCGGAAGTCAAAGACTGGCCGGAGAAAGTGGCAGAAACCTTTGCCAAGGAGCTGGGCAAACTGGAGCGCATGAACACCCAAAGCGCAGAATACAGCGTGCAATCCAATTACTTGGACTTGCTCCTCGACCTGCCTTGGAACATCACCTCAGAGGACAACTTCGACCTGGGCCATGCCCAAGAGATCTTGGACGCAGACCATTATGGCTTGGAGAAAGTCAAGGAACGCATCATCGAGCACCTGGCCGTTCTCAAGCTCAAAGGCGACATGAAATCGCCCATCATCTGTTTGTACGGCCCTCCTGGCGTGGGAAAAACCTCACTGGGAAAATCCATCGCTGAAGCTTTGGGCAGGGAATATGTGCGCATGTCGCTGGGCGGATTGCGTGACGAAGCGGAAATCCGCGGACACCGCAAGACCTACATCGGAGCGATGCCTGGACGCATCATCCAAAACCTCAAAAAGTCCGGCACTTCCAACCCGCTCTTCGTTCTGGACGAGATTGACAAACTCAGCCGGGACGTCCACGGCGACCCCTCCTCCGCCATGCTCGAGGTCTTGGACCCCGAGCAAAACAGCACGTTCTATGACAACTATCTCGAGCTTGACTATGACCTGTCCAAGGTGATGTTCTTGGCGACTTCCAACTCGTTGGCTACCATTCAGCCCGCACTGAGGGACCGAATGGAGATCATCGAAGTCACGGGATACACCGTGGAGGAAAAAGTCCAAATCGCCAAGCGGCACCTCATCGGCAAGCATGTCACCGAGACCGGCATCACACAGGATCAAATTGAGATTCCAGACGAAACGCTCGAAAAAATATGCGCTGAATACACCAACGAGAGCGGTGTGCGCGGATTGGACAAGCGGATTGCCAAGGTGGTCCGCCACCGAGCCGTGCAAGTGGCCATGGATGTGAAGCACAGCACTTCAATCGCCCCCGGAGAACTGGTGGACATTTTGGGTCCGTCGCACGAGAAAGAGCGCTACGAAGGCAATGATGTAGCGGGCGTGGTCACAGGTTTGGCTTGGACTCCGGCTGGAGGAGACATCCTCTTTATTGAGACCAGTTTGGTGCGCGGCAAAGGCAAGCTGACCCTCACTGGCAACCTGGGAGACGTGATGAAAGAGAGTGCCGTGATTGCATTGCAATACCTCAAGGCACATGCTTCGGAACTCGACCTTGACCCTCAAGTTTTCGACACTTGGGACGTGCACGTTCACGTTCCTGCAGGGGCCATTCCCAAAGACGGGCCATCGGCCGGCATCACAATGTTGACGGCCCTGGCTTCAGTGTTTACCCAAAGAAAAGTCCGCAAATTTCTGGCCATGACAGGCGAAATCACACTGCGCGGGCAGGTCCTTCCTGTGGGAGGGATCAAAGAAAAAATATTGGCTGCACGCCGCGCTGGCATTAAAGAAATTGTGCTTTGTGAGGCCAACAGGAAGCACGTTGAAGACATTCAGGCACGATACATCAAAGGCTTGCGTTTCCATTACGTAAAAACCATGACTGAGGTCGTTGAACGCGCCCTGCTCAAGGAAAAAGTGGACACCCCCAAACAAATTACCCCCGGCAAATGAGCCTGAAAGCGTTCTGTGCTTTATTGAGTGTGATGGGAGGTCTCCTTGTTTGGGGACCGACCAGTGTGTGGGCTCAATCCGTGCCGAGGCCTGGACTACTGGACCTCCCTTTGTCCGCGCGATTTGCGGGATCCGCAGAAAGCATGGGGGCTCCCTTGCAGGCCCATCTGGGCGATGCATTGGGTCAGGCTTCGCTGATCGACTCCTCCCACGCGGGTCAGCTGCATCTGTCATATGTCGATTATTTCGCCGGTACAGCGCTGGCCTCTGCACTGTATGCCCGGCAACCTGAAGAACGCAAGTGGCTGTGGCACACGGGACTACGCAACCTGGGTTACGGCACATTTACCGGACGCGACCCCGTCGGCGTGGAAACGGGAAGTTTCGCTGCTTCCGATGTGGCTTGGGTCAGTGGCATCAGCGTGCCATTGGATACCAACCTCACCGTAGCTGCCACATTGTGGGCAGGGCAAAGCGGGTTGGCTGAGCGGCGTTCTGCCTTTGCTCAAGTGGACATTTCCGCCAATTATTACCGCAGGGACCGCCAATTCAGATTGGCGCTGATGTGGCGGCCCTGGGGTGGCATGCAGACTTCAAATGCTGCGGGTAGCAGTGGACGGTTCAGTTCGGACATGCGGATGTCGCTCACCAAGGGGTTCCAGAACGCCCCATTTGTGCTGTATACCACGTATGACGAAATGCAGCAATGGGACTTGGCTCCAGAAGGCTATTACGACGATACGATTGACCCTCTGACCGGCGATACGCTCTCGTCAGGGACCTGGGCTTTTGGTGACCGCTTGCTGCGGCACCTGGCCATCGGAACAGGCCTCAAGATCAGCGAAAACCTCGGTTTCAGGTTTGGATATCACCACAGACGCAGGCAAGAACTGCGGCTATCCAACGCACCAGGAACCGCCGGATTTGCCTGGGGAATGGACTTCAAAGTGCGGCGGTTTCACCTTGTGGTTGCCCGCAACACCTACCATACCGCAGGGGCATCTACCCACCTCAGCATTCGCACCAGACTCACCGACCGCTGAGCACGCGCAGCATCGCTAACTTCGGTCAAGGTTAAACCGTTCTCTCCAGCCACATGAAACGCATCAGCATTGCCATAGACGGACTCAGCGCATCAGGCAAGAGCACCTTGGCCCAAGGTTTGGCAAAAGCGTTGAATTACACCTACATAGATACTGGTGCGATGTACCGTGCTGTGACCTTGTTCGCTCTAAGAGAGAAGCTGATTGATCACGACAGCAACTTGGATCAAGAGGGCATGATTCGGGCCTTACCGAGGGTGTATTTGACCTTTCGATTTAACCCCGGCACCGGCAGAAGTGAAATCTGCCTCAATGGTCGCAACGTCGAAAAGGAGGTGCGCAGCCATGAAGTATCGCGCCAAGTCAGTGTCGTTGCCCGCCTCCCCGAGGTGCGGGAAAAACTCGTCGTCGCTCAGCGGCGCATTGGAGAATCAGGCGGGGTGGTCATGGACGGTCGCGACATTGGCACGGTGGTATTGCCCCATGCTGAATTGAAATTTTTCATGACGGCAAGCCTGCAAGCCCGGGGAGAGCGAAGGCATGCAGAACTCGCCAGAAGAGGCCGAGCAGTCGATCTCAAAGATGTCGTTGCCAACCTCGAAGACCGCGACCGCATCGACAGTACGCGCGACCACAGCCCGCTTACCCAAGCCGAAGATGCCATTGTCATCGACAACAGCGACCTGTCCATTGAGCAGCAATTCGACCACATGATGGCCTGTGTGCAACAAGTGCTCAATGCGTAAAGCTCGGCCCTGGGCTGCTCTGCTCCTTGCCCCCGTCTTGTTGAGCTGCCATCCTGGAGAGGCCCAATCAGAGGGGCCGGCAGCGATGAGGCCCGCATTTTTGGAGGGCGACACCGCCTCCGCATGGGCTGTCATGGACAGCATGACTTTGCGTGAAAAAGTGGCCCAGCTGATGATGGTGCCCCTGTACTCCAAACCTGGAGAGCCGGACTCCAAAAATGATGTGCGCAGCGCCATCGAACAATGGGGTCTTGGCGGCGTGATCGCCATGCAGGGAGATACCCAGACCACACGACACAACCTCGCCGAACTGGACAGTGTCTCCTCAGCGAGAACCGGCTTGGACCTTTTGACCGCCATGGATGCGGAATGGGGCTCCGGTATGCGACTCCCGGACGGTATCGCTTTTCCCAAGGCCATGGCTTTGGGCGCCACAGAGCACGAAGGCTTGGTTCAGAAAGCCGGACATGCTGCAGGCCACGAGCTCCGACGCTTGGGGATCGACATCGATTTCGCCCCTGTAGCGGACGTCAACAGCAACCCTGCCAACCCCGTGATTGGCAACCGTTCATTTGGTTCTAGGCCCGAATTGGTCGGCGCCTTGGCAGCCGCATGGGCCGATGGGTTGCGTCAAGCTGGCGTCATGTCGGTGGGCAAGCACTTTCCCGGTCACGGTGATGCAGACCTCGACTCTCACTTGGCCTTGCCCGTGATCGCTTCCAATGTCGAAACGCTATCTGCCGTCGAATTGCCCCCCTTCCAAACGCTCATTGACCGGGGGGTTGACGGCATGATGACCGCCCACCTCGATGTCCCTGCATTGGACTCCACATCGGGGTTGCCCACCTCTCTTTCTCCCTTGGTGATCCAAGATCTGTTGCTCGACTCTATGGGTTTTGAAGGGCTTGTTTTTACGGACGCGCTCACCATGGCAGGCGCTGCAGACCCTGTCCCTCCTGGCACCCGCGAAGTGGCCGCGCTCAGAGCGGGCAATGACGTCCTGCTTTTCCCTTCTGAACCAAGCTTGGTGTTGGACAGCATTGAGGCCGCCCTCCTGCGCGGCACGCTCGACACGTCCCGAATCAACGAGGCCTGTCTCAAGGTATTGCTCGCCAAACAATGGACGCAGAACGCCGACCACCCCCACCCTGAAGCCGACCTTCGGAGTTTACAGGAGGAAATACGCGGACACATGCTGGTTCGCTTGGGCACAGGACGCCCCCTCGACCAGAGCATCCGAACCGCCCTCGTGGTGGTGGGCAACCGCGGTGAAGCTGCCGAAAACAGGCTTCGCCTCACTTTTCCAGACCTCAAGGTCATCCGAAAAGGCAAAGGCCCCATTGGACAAGTAGACCAAGCCCGAATCGAAGCAGCGGTAGCCGACTGCCCGCAAGTGGTGGTGGCATTCTTGGATGAGAGCAACCGACCAGCGCGCAATTTTGGACTCCCCAAGGGGGCGAACTCCTTGCTCAACACCCTGTCGTTTGGAAGGCCAAGTTTGTACGTCTCGCTGTTTACCAGCCCCTATGCCTTGGCTTTCGTGGACCAAAATCCGGCATGGGAATGGCTGGTGGCCCACCATGAAGACGCACTGACCCAGCAGGCCGCCATGGCCGCATGGTGCGGTGAAGGAGACGCCTTGGGCAAGCTCCCTGTAGATGTAGGGAATTGGAGTGCCGGCCAAGGAAGCCCTTCTGCCGCCCGGCGTTTGCCTCGGGCGAATCCCTCCCCAGGCACGATGGCGATGGAATTGAGGTTGGACAGCTTGGCTGCCGCTGCCGTGGACCTCTCTTCGACCCCGGGCATGCGCATTCTCGTGGTGGTCGACGACAGCATCCGATACGACGGTACCCACGGCCACTTGGGAGACGCTGCGGCCACGCCTGTTCAGAGGCACCATGTTTACGACCTCGCTTCGATCACCAAGGTGGCCACCTCTACCCTATTGACCATGATGTCTGTGGAGAAGGGGGTGTTCCAATTGGAGCAGCCGCTTTCGGCCCTTTTGCCCACAGACGACGACGCGCCTTTGAACCCTGAATTGGGCCAAAGAACCTTGAGGGACGTGCTGGCGCACCGCTCCGGCCTCCCCGCTTGGATTCCTTTTTATGTGGACTTGGTGGCCCATGAAGACTCCATGGGAGGTGTGCTGAGTTCGGAACCAGTCCCGGGCTGGATTCCATTGTGTGAGGGTCAATGCATGCACCCCATGTGGTGCGATTCCATTCGACGCACCGTACGGGCCATCGAGCCTCAGCCCGCCGGTCATTACCGCTACAGTGATGTGGGCTATTACCTGCTCCAGGACATTCTGGAATCACAATGGGACCTGTCTCTAGAGCAGTTGGCAGACAGCCTCATCCACCGCCCTTTGGGCCTGCAGCACATCGGATTCCACCCGCTCGAATGGTCCCCTATGGAGCACATCGCCCCAACAGAGTTGGACACCACATTCCGGTCAGCGTGGGTGCGCGGATCTGTGCACGACCCCGGCGCTGCCATGCTCGGCGGGGTGGCCGGTCATGCAGGTCTGTTTTCCGATGCGCATGACCTGGCGCTTGTGATGGAGGTCATGCGGCGCGGCGGGAGCCTCAATGGCATTCGGTTGGTGGAGCCCAGCACAGTGGCCAGCTTCACTTCAAGGGCCTTTCCCGACGAAGACAACCGCCGCGGCTTGGGCTGGGACAAGCCGGGCTTGGAAGAAGACACCGGTGCCAGTGGCAATGCCGGCTCGTGGTCGAGTTTTGGTCACAGCGGATTCACAGGCACATTGGCATGGACAGATCCCGAGGCGGGTTGGACTGCGGTCATATTGGGAAACCGCATCTGTCCGGATGCCTCAAACCGCACCTTCATCGATGAAGACATCCGGACCAAAGCACTCAAAATCATCGAGGATGCGTTGCTGATTCCCAGCAGATTCCAAGAACCCGGACCGGTGGTGGGCCCGCGATAGTACATTGCACATATGAGGATTGGAATGGTATGTTACCCCACATTTGGGGGAAGCGGCGTGGTGGCAACGGAGCTGGGCAAGGCCCTCGCTGCAAATGGCCATGAGGTCCATTTCATTACCTACGATCAGCCTGTTCGCCTGGGCAGCTTTAGGCCCAATGTCTTCTATCACGAAGTCAGAATTTCCCAGTACCCGCTTTTTGATTACCCGCCCTACGAGTTGGTACTCGCCTCGAAAATGGTTGAAGTTGTGCGCCAGCAAAACCTGGATCTGCTGCACGTGCACTACGCCATTCCCCATGCCTCAAGCGCATACATGGCCAAGCGGATTCTCGCCGAAGAAGGGCGCCACCTTCCTGTGGTGACCACCCTTCACGGCACGGACATCACTTTGCTGGGCAAGGACCCCGGGTTTGAGCCGGTGATCTCATTTGCCATCAACCAAAGCGATGCCGTGACGGCCGTCAGTACCAGCCTGCGGAGTGACACATACAAGCTGTTTGGCATCAACAAGGACATCGAAGTGGTGCCCAATTTCATTTGCCCCGCTCATTTCGAAGCGCTGGAAGGACACGACCGCAGTGAATTCGTGGCCGACGGAGAACACCTGTTGTGTCACATTTCAAATTTCCGTCCGGTCAAAAGGGTGTTGGATGTGATCCATACGTTTGCCTTGCTTGCCCAGCGCACTCCCGCAAAACTCCTCATGGTGGGCGATGGACCAGACCGCTCCGAAGCCGAGCGTCTGGCGCGTGAGCTCGGTGTAGATGGGCAGGTCTTCTTTCTCGGTAAGCTCAAAAATCCGCTGGAGGCGCTGGCCATCTCAGACCTGTTTTTGCTGCCTTCCGAAAGCGAGAGCTTTGGACTTGCTGCATTGGAAGCCATGGCATGCGGCATCCCCGTTGTGGCCACGGAGGCCGGTGGCCTTCCAGAGGTGATCCGCCATGGGGTCAGTGGGATGCTGGCACCCATTGGAGATGTAGAGAAAATGGCAGACCACGCAGCGTTCCTGCTGGACCCCCAGCATCACGACAAATTCAAGCAGCAGGCCCTGAAGCGCGCCGCCGCATTTGACCTCGAAAAGGTCCTTCCAGAATATTTAAGGATTTACGACGGGGTGCTTGCTCCACAATCTGCCGGTTGATGGGAACCCGAATGGAAAAAGCCCAAGGCAGCATTGGTGACCGGATCACCTATGCATGGCAGGACCGCGGCACCGAAGCCGAAGAATTGCGCATCCGGATCACCCAAGGAACCTCTGCGTCCAATATGGCCATGCTCTCTGTCTGGATGGTGTTGTGGCTGGGCTTGGAAGCCACCGTGGTGTACTTCTGGCTTCAAGATTCTTCAGAAGGCAATGCCGCCTTGGGGTACGCCATCTATTCTGCCTTCTGGGCCTTTTTTGCGTTTCGCATCGGCAAGGTGCTCTTGTGGCGATTGCGCGGAAACGAGGTCGTCACTGTGGACCGAAAGGGCATATCTGTCGCCTTGGTCTTTGGCCAACGTGGCCTGCCTGATTTCTTTGCCCACGGCGCCTACAAGGGTCTGTCAAGGATTGAAGAAAACCCCACACAAATCTTGCGCACCTTCGAAAAAGCCTTTTGGTCAATGGGCGGAGAGACGCTTCAATTCAGCGGTGGAAAGCGCACCATGGTGTTCGGAAAGCAGTTAACGGACCGCGACGCAGAAGGCCTTTTGCGGCTGATCCGTCCCGCTGCCCAACGGCTGGCGAGGAAGGTCGATTCAGCCTGAAACCAGTGCCCTGACGGCAGCGGCATAGCCTTCGAGCCCAAGGCCGCAAATCACGCCCTTGCTCACCGGGCTCAGCAGGCTCACGTGTCGAAACTCCTCCCTCGCATGCACATTGGTGATGTGCACCTCTATGACCGGAGTTTCAATGGAAGCCACCGCATCCCTCAAAGCCACTGATGTGTGGGTGTATCCACCAGCATTGAATACGATCCCTGTCCCGTCAAATCCCACGGCATGCAGGTGGTCGATCAATTCTCCTTCAACGTTGGATTGAAAATAGGTCAGCTCAATTCTGGGAAATTGCTTGCTTAAAACCTCCAAGTACGCCTCGAAAGAGGTGTGACCGTATTTGTCGGGCTCCCTCTGACCCAGCAGGTTCAGATTCGGTCCATTGACGATGTGAACGGCTTGTTTCATGTGCATTCAGGCCAAGGCCACTTCTTCGTGGGCATCTACAAACAAGATGTTGCCAATGCCATGGTGTGCCTCGAACAATTTCACCCCTTCTCGGCGAATGTCCGCGTCATTGAACCCAATAAAGGTGAGGTCAGCAAATATGCTGCGCTCGTCAATCAGAGCCTCCTTGAGGTCACCGGGCATCTGCTCGACCATTTCGATGTTTTGCTCACTGACAGGAATGCGACCCGCTTGAATCAATTCCCGCAGCGCACCCTCTCTTTTGGCCCGGTCACCATCCCGGTATATGGAGAACACCTGGATGTGCGAATCCCTCCAATCGGGGTGGCCTTGGAGTACATATGCCATGAGGATCATCAAATTCGCATTGGCGGAATCCTCAGGCGTGATCCAAATGTGAATGGCGCGCCGCTCTCCAAAACCTCGAAAGCTTGAACGCAACAAACAGAGGTCCAGATTGGAACCGCGCAAAAGGTCATAATTCGTGACCAATTCCTGCGCACTTTGTGGCTGCTCGTCAATGTATTCGAGGAGGATGGCGTTGTTGCCTTGGCCACTGATTCCGGGAAGCTGCACGCTCTGAGCGATGGCCGAAGTGTAGGAAGGCGACACTATGGTCGATACACTCACACGGCTTTTGACGGCCTTGCCCAAGTCGGCCAGTCCTTGTTTCGCGCGGACGGAACTGCGGAATGTGCGGGCGTCGAGCCGGCCTTCAATCAGGTGCACGTAGGTACCGAAACCTTGACGGTGGGCGAGCCACCGCACCATGTCAAATGCCCCCGGTCTTCGGAAGGTGTCCTTGCTCACTCCCAGTATCATTGGGCGCCAATCCTTTCGGTCCAACTCAGCAGAGTCGCGGCGTTGCAAAATGAGCTGCAATTGGCGCGAAAGCTGAAACAGCATGCCCCTGAACAGGGCGACCATTCCGCGTTCTCCACGCCGGGCCAACCCTATGTAAATGCCCACCATGATGACCAGGCTTCCCAAGGCGTAGCTGAAGTTCATCAGGAACATCAGATAGAAACAGGTCACTGCACCGATCAAGCTGAGCAACCAATGGGAACGGAAAGTGGGCCGATAACTGGGGCTCGCTGCGAAGTGTTCGAACAGGCTAACGAGGCAAATGGCACCGTACGTGACCATGAAGAACATTGAAATGATCTCGGCCACGGCGTTGATGTCTCCCAGTGAAACAAAAACAAAACCGATGATGCAGGTGACGATTGAAGCGATGACAGGCTCATTGTCAGACTTGCGGCCCCGCTTCAACCTCAGGCCAATGGCCTTGGGGAAAATGCGGTCTACTGCAAGGGCTTGCAAGGTTCGGGGGGCAATGATGACGCTGCCGAGGGCACTGGAAATGGCGGCTGCAGCCAACCCGATCGGAATCAAGGGCGGCCATATCGCAATGGACTCCATGTAAAGCTGGTCTGAAGCCAATTGCTCAGGGGTCGCACTCACCCAGAATTTCAAGGCCACAATGATGTACACCACAATGCCGGTAACGGTCGCCCAAAGCGTCCCCCGGGGAATCGCACGGGCAGGCTCCTTCAAATCCCCACTCAATCCCAAACCTGCCGCAATTCCAGTAAAAGCCGGGAAAATAAAGGTGAACACCTCGATGAAGGAATAACGCTCAATCGTTCGTCCATCTTCTGTGATGAAGGAAGCGTCAATGGTCCTGAGGATGTCCAGTTCTGCCTGAGGTTGTCCGGAACCAAAGAAAAAGCTCAGCAATGCGACCACCAATACCGCCACTACACCATACAAGGCCTTGACCCCAACCTGCGCACCCTTGGTCAACATGAGCAGGGTCAACAAAGTCATAAAGCCATAATTCACTTGCCACGGCGCAACCATGATGCCATGGCTCACTTCAAGCCACTCCAGCAGGTCACGTGTGGAGACCGTAAAAGCGATGATGTAAAAGGCCACGCTGATGGCTTGGCTGAGGAACAAGGCAATGCCGATGGCGCCGCCGATGGACAGGCCGAAAGAACGGCTGATCATGTAATAGGCGCCGCCTCCTTCCACTTTCTGGTTGGTCGCAATCTCCGCCACTGCGAGGGCGGTGGGGATGGTCACCAAATGCCCCAAGACGATGATCGCCATGGTCCAGAGCAAACCCACATGCGCCACTGCGAAACCAAAACGCAGAAACAAAATGGCACCGAGGATCGTCGAGATGGCCGTCATAAAAACGGCAAACGTCCCAAGCCCTTTGTCCTGCATGCCGTGAAAATAGTCCCCGGCGCCTTTGTGTACGTCTGAACAGGGTTCATCGGCGGTCAGATTTTTCACCAATTCCCCACCATTCTTGCTCTATGAGGGATTGCACCATTCAATTACCGGTACAGTGCGGAGCAGGGAGAGCCCGTAAAACCGTGCCCCATGAATTTTTCTTTCGCCCCTTTTCATCTGCTCATATTTCTGACGGTCCTCCTCGGCTCATCCAGTCCTTTGGCGGGCCAAACGTGCCCCCCCGTCCCGCCACTGACACCGCCTTGGCTGTCATATCCCGCATTGCCATTTCGACACGTGGCCATGACAAGCTCTGGCCCGCGTGCTGCCAATGTCTACATGATGGACACAGGTTCAGCGCTGGGAAGGCCCTTTGTCTTTGTCGAAGGCATTGACTTCGGACTCACCAATACTGAATCGAACCTGCAATGGGGGGATTTTGGATGGGCTGCATTCAATGGCTGCTCTCCAGATCAATATCCCATGATGGCGGATATGCCCGTTTTGTTGGACTCCCTCATGGATAGAGGTTTCCACCCCATCCTGGTCGATTTTGAAGCAGGGTCGGGTGACGTCTTCGCCAACGCAGAGCTGCTTGTTGATGTGGTCGCCTACATCAATGAATACAAGAACGACCCCCGTCCCATCGCGCTCGGTGGCGCCAGTATGGGGGGGCAAATTGCCCGAATCGCTTTGAAATTGATGGAGAATGTAGGCGACCCGCATTGTGCCCAGCTCTACCTGAGCTTGGACAGCCCGCACCGTGGCGCCAATATTCCGGTGGGACTCCAACACGTTATTGGCGCCCTGAGCTCCAGCAATGCAACGGTTGAATCGCTTTCTCAAGCATTGACCTCTCCTGCTGCACGTCAGTTGCTGATGAAACAGCTTTTGCCCCTCCATCCCCGGTACGATTATCAAGACAGCCTGGACGCTTTGGGCTGGCCGCATCAGTGCCGCAACATTGGAATTGCCAACGGGGGACTCTCACCCGTGGCCGATCAAAGCCAACCCCTATTGGATTACGAGTATGCCATCATCTCTTCTGAGCTCGTCGGCGACATCGGTGGACTGCTTGACATCGAGATCTATGCCGATCCAGGATCAGCGTCACACCCCCTCGCCTTGGCCACTGGACCCGTAACCGGTCTGCTCGAGATGCCTTCAGGCAGTGGCTGGCCCTGGCCCCTTAATTTGAGTGTGGGCCATGACGCCATGGGCATCGAAATGTGGGGAGGGTCCCTCGATGTCATGCCCGGCGGGACGCGTCCTTCGATGCATCAATTTGCAGAAGCATTCAACGTCGCTCTGGAAGACATGGACCTCCCCTGGCCCCTTGTCATCCCCGAAATTGAAGCCAGCCAATATCAGCCCTCTCACAGTTTCATCCCTACGGGCAGCGCACTTGGAGCCCCACCGCCATGGTATGGCCTCACTGCTGAGCAACTGACCGAGGCTTCGCCCTTCGACGGCATTCACTTTGGTGACTTCAATGAACCTCACAGCGAAGTCAACCCTGCAAACATCCAATTTGTCCTGGAGCAACTCGATTTCACGGAATGTCCCATTCTGCCGGGAGACCTCGAGGGAGAGGTGGTACTCAACGCCGCTGGCGACTGGTTTTTACCCCCGCTTCACGTGCTCGATCGGTTGTGCCTGCAATCGGCTGACCCTGTTTTCGGGGCAGATGCAGCGGCTCCAAATTCGCATGGCATTTTTGAAATGCAGCCTTGTCCTGGCTACCTGTCCGTTGGCCCAGGAGCCACCCTTGAATTGGGTGGTGGCCTGCCCACAGAGCTGTCCACTGCACAGCTCATTGTGCGGTCGGGAAGTACGCTTCACATCCAAGGCAAGCTCACAGTGCACCCGGGAAGTGAGCTCGTACTCGAGTCAGGAGCGACCTTGATGATATCCGATGGCTTCTTGGACCAAAGGCCCCATTCCATCGTACGGGCTGAACCCGGCAGCTTCATTCAATCCGAAGGGCAGATCACGTGGACGCTGGACTCCTCCTCCCAGCTTTTCATCGACGCTTCAGTCCACCTTGCAGCACACTGTGATTGGCAACACCATTTTGGGCCCCAGGCGCGCATGTGGACCACGGACCAATGTGACTTCCAACTGGGCCAAGACGCCACCATGTCCGTTGAGGCCCTGCAACACGAGACGCATTGGGTGTTGCACCCTGGCGCTGAAGTCAAGATTGAAGGGGCCGGCTCTTGGCGTCAGGACCACTCAGGTCTGAGGCTCCTTGGCGGCGCACTGTGGCAATCACACCTGGCCGAAGTGGTCCGCTTCGATGAGGCGCAATGGACCGGAATTGAGGGTGATTCCGTCCACATCCGTGGGCCGCTCTGGCTGCACAACTTCACAGGCTCGTCCGTCGACCTGTGGCAAGAGCAGAACGATTGCCGCATTGAACACAGCTCTTTTCTGGGCGGTTCTACGCGCCTGGCCAACAACAAGACCCGGTGGAGGTACTGTGCATTTGTGGAGCATCCTGTGGCCCATGTTTCATTGGGTGACGAACCCGCCCACCTCATCGAAAATTGCCGCTTTGAAGGCGCTGATATGGGCTTGAGCATTGTTGGTCCAGGACGCCTGAGAATCGAAGATTGTGAGCTGACCGCCAATGTGACCGGCCTCATGGCCAAATCGGCAAGGGTTGAAGTGGCCTGCTGCAGGTTCAATTCCAATGACATCGCCCTGTTCGCGGACAAGGCCCTGATCGTGATGCAGCCCGAAGGAGGTGGCGGTTGGAACTCCTTTGAATACAACGACGTCCACATGAAATTTCTACAATCCCCGTTTCCTGAATTGGTGCAAGGAGCCAATCATTTTGGACAGCCCTATTCGGGATGGGCCACAGGTTCAATCGACACCCCGTGCTACGGGAATGGGCTGGATTGGTTGATCAACGGGCAAAGTTGGGACTGGCCCATGGGGTGGCCCCAAATACAAAGCGGGCTGTGGGCTTGGAATCCAAACGGCCCTCAGAATTGCCCCATTTCAGCCGTGGACATGGGCCCTGTTTCACCCCAAGAATGTGGCGAGGGACGAAAAAAACACAGGGAGTAATCCCCTCAGTCGGAGATTTCGAAGGTTTCAAGCACCCAGATATCGTGGGTGATGGAACGGTTGTTTTTGAAATAGTACACCCCATGTTTCGCCACCGTCTTCCGGTAGACATTCACTTCATTCTCAACCCGCACCGTGCGCTCTATGATGAGGGCATTGCCCTCTTCATAGCTGCGTTCTTCAACGCCCTGACGAATGCCCTCTTTGGCGGGTACTTCGCGGTAATCTTCAGCGGTAGGTGCGCTTCCGGACTCTTTGGAATGGACCTTGCGCAACGCAGCAGCAGAACGGATCGAGGCTTCACCTGCCGCAAAAACCTTGGCCTGCATGTCCACCCGTTCTACTTTTTGGATGTCCGACCAACGGCCCAAACGCCGAATGGACTCGCCTTCACCAACCGTCCTGTGCTGGGCTGCCCTTCGTTCAATCTCCTCAAACCTCATGATCCTTGCATCAACAGATGCCAGCCTGATGTCCCGGTTGAAATTCTCGTAAGCGGCCAGCATCCGATCTAACGAGTCTACAAAAACAGCATATCGCTTGGTGCGGTCGGCCAAATTTGTTCGGTTCAGCTTGTCCTTTCGGGTGAGCGCAATAAAGCGGTCACGACGTCCTGCATTGCCCGTCGCCTCCCAGTCCTTTTCTTGTTCTTGATGTCGGGTGGTGCGCACCTCAAGGTCCGCCACCCTGTCCTCTCGGTAATCTGCCAGGGACGCCGCTGTTTCTTCTTGTGAAGACGCTTTCTCTCGAACATCTGCGTAGGCAGATTGCCGGCGCGTATCGCTGTTGCTCAGCCACACTTGACTCAATTCCGCCTGACGCTCTGACCGAGCGTACACGGCAAGTCCCCTCGCCTTAATTTCAGACTCAAGGGCGTCCCGATAATAAGCTTCTGCATCATCCTCCTTTACGTTTTGGAGTGCCAAGACGTAATTCCGGCTTCGGTCACGACCTGCTTCCGACGCCGCCTTTTGCTTTTCGTTTTTGCGCGCTTCAGACTCCAATGCGGCCAGCCTCTCTTCTTCCAAGATTTGGGCCTGCTCTGATTCTATGGCGGCTGTAGCTTCCGCCGCAGCTTGTGCATCGGCTTCGTTTTCTGCCAGCAATGCATCGCGGTCCACTTCCAAATCCATGTCCACGGCATCCTCTACATCGGACTGCATCGAAGCCAAACGGCGCAGTCTGTTTTTGGGATAGCGTTCTTCAGGGCGCAATTCCAAGGCTGCCGTGTATGCCGCTTCAGCGGTTGTCCAATCCTCTGAATCGAAGGCCTCATCGCCTCGGCGAATCTGGTCTTCATATTCCCTGTTCAAGGCCTCGCTGTTGTCGCTTTCACTTTCTGGGGATGGTGCGGGGTTTTCATCTCCCAACTGCACAATGCGTCCTTCGGACTCTTCAGCGCGCATGCGCGGGTACACTTCATCCGGCATGACATCGGAAGCCTGCTCGTAAAAAGACTTGGCACGCACAAAATCTTGGCTGTCAAAATTGCGGTCTGCCTTTTCAATCAGATCCTCATAGCGTTGCATGCGCCGCTCATTTTCGGCCGATGCCGCATCTTCAGACTTGCGCAGCCTGCGAATTTCAGCGAGGTTGTCTTTTGGAGCGCGCTCGGCAGGCTTCAAATCAGAAGCCCTTTCGAAAGCGGCTTGGGCCTCATCCCATGCCTGCCTTCCGAAGGCATCTTGACCTTCGGACATGGCCGTTTCGTATGCCTCGTCTTCTTCTGACCCCTCCTCTGGTGCATTGGCCGCTTCAATCTCGGCCAGCAAATCTTGGGGCTCCTGCTCATCTGGAAAAATGCCGATGGCCGCTTCAAAAGCGCGGGTGGCGGTGACCCAATCCTCCTTGCGCATGGCCATCTTTCCTTCCCTCATTTGCGCCTCGTAATCTCTGCGTGACGCAGCCTCTTCTTCTGCTGCTACCAACTTCTCTTGCGCCTCCGCAAGCAAGCTCTCCGCCCTCGCGTCACCGGGGAGAACCGACAATGCCCGATCAATCCAATTGATGCTTTGCGCCCAACGTTCCCGACCGAATTCAACTTCGGCTTTTCGCATGTGCTCCTCGTATTCTTTGTTGGAGGCCGCCTCGTCTCCTCCGCCAGCGGCAGCCTCAAGCGCATCGTCAATTTGGGACTGCATGCGCGAGGTGTACGGCAAATCCCAAGACAACTGTTCCTTGCTTGCGTCAAAGGCGACTTTGCCAATAGGCTGGTCCAACAGGCTCTCATCGAAGCCCGGTGGAATTTCAAACATGCTCATTTCTACTGTGAGGTAAAAAGGACGCTCTCTGAATGCTTCCGGTATGCTCGAGGTTTGAAGCTCCACCTTTCTCGGGCTCAAGTCCCCCATGGTAAACCGCAACTCGTAGTCCGCACCGTGGTCCAACGAAAGGCTGTATTTGCCACTTGAAAGTGTGGAAACAGCATCATAAGGCTGACCATTGCGCAGCACCTCCACCTCAACACCGGCCAGTTTGCTGTTGCTGTCCTTGTCGCGCACGGTCCCATCGACCTCGATGCTTCCTTGCGAAAACGTCAGGACGGGCACCATCAACAACATCAGTGCCAACCACTGGAATGAATGAATTCTATGTATGCTGGGCTTCTTGGCCATCTTTGTTCCTTACAGGTCTGCCTCCTTCGAAGTACGGAAAAACTGACCGACTACTGAAGGCTTGAACTGACTCTCTTACGCAAAAGTATGCCCATAGGATACTGGGAAAGTGAACATTTGCTCGCACCGGCTGACTTAACCGTCATCGGCGCGGGCATTGTGGGCATGAGCACCGCCCTCCATTACAAGGCCCAGCACCCCCACGAACGGGTGCGCATCATCGAACGCGATGTTCTCGGTGAAGGCGGTACTACGCGCAATGCAGGGTTTGCTTGCTTTGGTGGGCCCGGCGAGTGGCTTGAAGACCTGGAGACCTTGGGCCGCTCCAAGTGGCTGGAGTTGATTCGCATGCGCGCCGAGGGACTGCGGGCTTTGATCGAGCTTCTTGGAGAAGAGGCCCTCGGCATGGAATGGTCTGGAGGATGGGAACTGTTCGCCCCGTCTCCAACGGGCTTGAAACGCAGCCGTGAAGCAGGTGCAAGCCTCGCCACTTTGAATGAAGCCGTGCAGCCTCTGATGGCCTCGATCTTGGGCCATTTGGCTCCACACCCACTGGATACTCCTGCGCTCGTCCCCAGCCCTGCCCGTGCTGCACAATTCGGAGCCCATTCTGCCATCCACCTTCCATGGGAGGGCATGTTGCACACAGGACGCATGGTCAGCGCCTTCCACAAAGCCATCCAAGTTGCAGGCATTCAATGTTTAAATGGCTGCACTGTATCCGCCCTCGAGCCTCCCGTCGCTCCACACAGCGCATGGAGCATCAACACCCAACGTGGCGTTTTGAAGAGCAGAAGCATCGCCATCTGCACCAATGGCTTCGCTCGTGAAATAATGCCCCAAGCCGAAGTAGAGCCCGCCCCCAACCGCGTGTTGGTGGTGAGGCCATCAAAGATGACACCGCCAGGGGCTTACCACATCGAGGACGGCTACCTCTACTTCAGAACTTTGCCCGACGGTCAGGTGCTGTTTGGCGGTGGCCGGCACTTTGGGATCGAATTGCCTCCTTTTCCTCAAAGGGACGAAAACGCAGAAGACCGATGGGATGCCTTGCTCGAGCAAGCTGCAACGCAATGGCTGGGAAACATCGATGCCGTCTCCCACCGTTGGACAGGGTGGCTGGGCGTAGGGACCGACCGTGCACCCCTTTTGGGAAGCACCGCCCCCGGATTGCACCACGCCGTGCGCATGGGAGGCATGGGGGTCGCTATGGGATGTGGATTGGGCCAGCAGCTCGCTCTCAGCATCAGCGCAGAGGAAAGCGTTTGAGATCAACGGTAACCTTTTGCACCTGTGCCGCGTAAGGGGCGTGAATACCGCCTCATGTCGATCTCTTCTACCCTCCCCTCCGCTGGTTTTAGGCCCCTCTTCTTGCTGGTTCTGGCTGCTTTTGCGCTGATCCAGACTGGTCAGGTGCTCGGTCAGTCCTCCGCTTCACAGCAAGCAAACCACAACAACCCCGGCATTCATGCTGGATGGCAAATGGGACCTGTCGCCCTGCACACCGAGCGACACCAGTCCTTTGGAACGCACAATCTGGGCAATACCGGGTATGGACAAGCATTGACCATTCAAACGGCATTGAATGGCCCGTGGGAAATCGAAATGAAGGCGGGCCGCAGTGCCATTGTCATGGATGATGGCGCCATGCGCGGTTGGAAAACAGAAGTGCAATCCGGGACGGTTATGGTCAACTGGGTATGGGAGGCTGCGGGATCGAGGCGGGATGCACACACCCGTTTTGCCACCATCTCCAGAGGTTTTCAGCCATTTATCGGCATTGGATTGTCCCATGTGGACCATGTCATGAAACAGGACTTGGAGGACGCCTTCGGGCGCAAGTATCACCTGTGGTCTGATGGAACTTTGAGGGACTTGGACGAAGCGGGTGACCACGGTGGCAACGCCAATATTCTTCGCCGAGATTACACCTACGAGAGTGATGTCGCCAATGCAGACGGTGTCCGAGGCCCAGGCCGTTCTGTGGCCATCCCCGCTCAAATAGGGGTCAGACTTGACGTCAGTCCCAGGGTCCGCGCGCGCTTGGGCATCGGAGGATGGCTGGGCCTAACCGACGACTTGGACGACCAAGAGTCGGGCCGCATGCTCTCTGGTGATGCTTTGGCCAGCGGTTTTTTTGGGCTGGGCATTCGGTTGGGGCGTTTAAAGAAAAAGCCCGCAGCACCGCCCACTTTACCTGGAGTATCCATGGAAGACGCAGCGCTGCTTGCAGCCATGGACACCGACCGGGATGGAATCAGCAACCTACATGACCGTTGTCCCGGAACTGAAGCGGGAGTGGAAGTGGATGCATCTGGATGCCCTGTGGATACCGACGGTGACGGGTATGCCGACTACAAAGACGCTGAAATACACTCGCCGCACATCGATGTGGACGGGCGTGGTGTGGCCATTGCCTGGGGTGAAGATGCGGATGGCAGAACCTCCTCTGATAAGTCAGGTTGGGATGTCGTGACCGGTCAGGTGACTTCAGATGACCGCACCCAATACACACTGAACATCCCCACACCTGCCGAAGGGTGGACACTGGCCGAGCAACACACCTTGCTTGCATTCGAACATTTGACAGAATCCGAAAATGGAATGACCGTCAAAGTGAGTGCCGATCCTCACGAGGCCGGCCGCGCTGTGCACACTGTTCGTGCAGCCGGATTGGAAGCAGAATTGATCGCTCCAGAGGCAGAAGCAGTGGTGGAAATGGAAGGCGATGCCCCCAAGCAAGTGGAGGCTGAACCGGGTCACTTCAGGGTTCAAATGGGTGCGTATAGGACTCCTGATCCAGCAGCCCTGAACGCCCTGTTCGATGGCATTGAAGTTTTGAGGTTCAAGGGCGAGGACGGTTTGCTGAGGATTGTGAGCCCCACATTCGAGCACCGATCCGAGGCCGTTGCGTATCAGGTTCAACTCGCAGCACGCGGATTTACCGGTGCCTTTGTTACTGAACACGCGCCGGAAGGGACGTCAAAGGTCACGGCTTCAGAGGAAGCGCTGCCTGAGGGAGACGCTTCAGACAGCCCCCAGTTTGACGCTGACAAGATTGAATTTCGCATTCAGTTGGGAGCCTTGAAAGCCAAAATGGGGGTCGATGCCATGGACGGATTGCTCCGCCTCGGAGACATCGAACACAGAAGCACGACGGGATGGCACCGCTATTTGTACGGGCGATTCTCCAGTGCATCAGAGGCCAGAAAAGCACTGCCCCTCATTCGAGAAGCAGGATTTGAAGATGCCTTTGTGGTGGGCGATGTTTCTGGGCGCATCATCCCTCTGGCTGAAGCCGAAATCCTGCTCAATCAGGACTGATGCCGTGACGGGCAGCAATGGCCTCTGCAACGCGCATGCCATCCATAGCTGCAGAGGCAATGCCCCCGGCATATCCGGCTCCTTCTCCGCATGGATAGAGTCCAGGAGCACCTTCCATTTCGAGGGTAATCTTGTCGCGCGCCATTCGGACTGGACTTGAGGTGCGGCTCTCAGGTGCCACTACGATGGCGTCTGGATGAATGTAACCGGGCATTTTTCGGTCAAAGTCCAGGATGCCTGCGATCAGCCGTTCCACGATAAAAGGAGGCAGCAAAGACGTCAAATCGACCGCGGTCAATCCAGAAAGGTAACTGCACGGCGGAAGGTCTTTGGATGGTTTTCGAGCGACAAAATCTGCCAGCCGCTGGGCAGGCGCACGCTGGTCACCACCGGCAGCTTCACTGCAAGCGCGCTCCACAGAACGCTGGAATTCCAAGGCACCCAAAGCCCCTTGGTGGCCTTGGGCATCCAAATCCTCCTCACTGACCGTTGTCACAATGCCGCTGTTGGCCCATGGATTGTTGCGCTTTGACGGACTCCATCCATTGGTGACCACCTCTCCATCCTCGGTTGCACAGGGGGCAATGACACCACCTGGACACATGCAAAATGAAAACACCCCGCCACCCTCTGTTTGGGTAACCAAAGAATAAGCCGCCGGCGGCAAACCCAGGTCGTCGGCCAACACTTCGCCACGGAGTCTGTACTGGCGGACATTGACCCAAGACTGGGGATGCTCAATCCGAACGCCAAGCGCAAAAGGTTTGCGTTCCACCTGCAGCCCGCTCTCCTGCATCCATTCAAATACATCCCTTGCGCCATGCCCTGTGGCCACAACCACAGCAGCAGCGGCAACGCGCCCCTCTGCAGTGAGCACGCCCTGTACGGCACCAGAAGCGTCCCGGTCTACCCCCGTCACCCTGCATTGAAAGCGAACCTCTCCTCCACAGGAAACAATGCGCTCCCGCATGCTGGAGATGATCGCCGGCAACTTATTGGTCCCAATGTGAGGGTGGGTGTCGACCAAGATGTCCTGCTCTGCACCATGCTCCACCATCCAGCCCAGCACTTTGCGCCAGCTGCCGCGCTTCTTGGCCCGCGTGTAGAGCTTGCCATCCGAATAGGTGCCCGCCCCGCCTTCTCCGAAACAGTAGTTAGAATCCGGATCGACTTTGCCTTTTCGAATCAATTGAACGAGGTCCCGCCGCCGCTCCCTCACTTCCTTGCCGCGCTCGATCACGATGGGCTTGAACCCCAGTTCGATGAGCCTTAAGGCACAGTACAACCCCGCTGGGCCTGCACCCACCACCACCACAGGCTGGGCATCTCCGACATTTTGCCAATGTCCCTTTACAAAGGACAGCTCCCCCACTTCAACCCCTACAACAAGCTCAACCACAGCGGGCCTCCGGCGTGCATCCAAACTGCGCTTTAAAACAGTAAACTGCTTGCAATCAATGCCCTGCTCCCGCAAAGCCGATGCAATGGCATCCGGGTCACGGGACGCCTTTGGCGAGAGGCGGACCATCGCAGTGGCTGCTGCTTCGGGGTCTTGGGACGGTCCTGAGGTGGCGCTGTTCATTTCCACGGGCAAAATACGCCCGACAGCTCCTGCGAGGCGGACAAAGGGGCAGTTAGATTTGTGGCAATGGCCCCTACGAAGGTTCCCGAATTGCACATCGAAGACCGCGGCATTGCCCCCGATGTCATGCTTCAATTGCTCGATCAAATCCTGTTGCCCAGGCTGATCGAAGAAAAAATGCTCAGCCTGTTGCGGCAAGGGCGCATCAGCAAATGGTTCTCTGGCATGGGCCAAGAGGCCATTTCAGTGGGCTGCACCGCGGCATTGAACGCCGATGAGGTCATCCTGCCCATGCACCGGAATTTGGGGGTCTTCACTACACGTGACGTGAGCCTGACACAGTTGTTTGCCCAATTCCAAGGCAAGGCCTCTGGTTTCACCCAAGGCCACGACCGCAGCTTTCACTTTGGATCGATGGACCACAACATTGTGGGCATGATCAGCCATTTAGGCCCGCAATTGGGGATTGCGGACGGCATTGCGTTGGCCTCTAAAAACCGCGGCAGCGGCAAAGCTACGCTGGTGTTTACAGGAGATGGAGGCACCAGCGAAGGCGACTTTCACGAAGCCCTGAACGTGGCGAGTGTATGGGAACTCCCCGTCCTGTTCTGCATCGAAAGCAACCACTGGGGTTTGTCCACTCCGAGTTCCCAGCAATTCCGATGCGCTCAGTTCATCGACAAAGCCGCTGGCTATGGCATCCCTGAAGCAGACGCCATGAGGGTCAACGGAAATGACATCTTGGAGGTGTATGATACCGTGCGCAAGGCCGCGGCCTCCATTCGAAAAAACCCGCGGCCCATATTGCTGGAGTTCGACACATTTCGGCGCAGGGGGCACGAAGAGGCGAGCGGAACCAAATACTATCCCGAAGGCATTATTGAAGCCTGGGAGCAACGGGATCCTGTGGACCGTTATGTGGAGTTCCTCATCGACAAGGGACACATCACTTCAGAGGAAGTCGAAGCCCGCAAGACCGACATACAGAAGGCCATTGCCACTGCGCTAAAAGCCGCTGAATCAGAGCCAGAAGTTGTAGCGGATGCGAATCACGAAGTGGAACGGTTGTTCCGCCGCGACGCCCCTGCCCTGCGTGCACCGGGATCAGAAACGAAAGAACTGAGGTTCATAGACGCCATCTCCGAAGGGCTATCCACGGCGATGGAACGTCACGGCGACCTTGTATTGATGGGACAAGACATCGGCCATTACGGGGGTGTCTTCAAGGTGACCGATGGATTTGTAGATCGGTTTGGAGAAGACAGGGTCCGGAATACGCCTTTGTGCGAAAGTGCCATCATTGGCTCTGGACTCGGCCTTTCCATAGCAGGAATGAAGGCCATGGTCGAAATGCAGTTCGCGGATTTCGTGACGTGCGGCTTCAACCAAATCGTCAACAACCTCGCCAAACTTCACTGGCGTTGGGGGCAGCAGGCCGATGTCGTGGTGCGCATGCCCACTGGAGGCGGTGTGGCCGCCGGACCATTTCACAGCCAATCCAACGAGGCTTGGTTCTTCCACGTGCCCGGACTCATGATCGCATACCCCGCGTTCCCTGAGGATGCCAAAGGCCTGCTCGCCACGGCCTTTGACACCCCAAACCCGGTCTTGTTTTTTGAACACAAGGCGCTGTACCGCAGCCTCAGCGGGGAAGTCCCCACCAATGATTACAGCCTGCCCTTTGGACAAGCGCGTCTCATGGGCTCACCTGTTGATGCACTGATTGTCACATACGGCATGGGCGTTCATTGGGCCCTTGAAGAGGCAGAGCGCCTCCGTTCAGAAGGCATGGGCGAAGTTGGAGTTTTGGACCTCAGGACACTCGCTCCATTGGATTGGGATGCTGTTTTTGATGCCTCTGCGCAAGCCGGCCGCGTGTTGGTCCTGCATGAGGACAACCTTACAGGGGGCATTGGTGCTGAAATTGCGGCCAGGGTCCAAGAAAACTGCTTCTCGCACCTCGATGCGCCTGTCTCTCGGGTGGCTTCATTGGATACTCCGATTCCTTTTGCCCCCAACCTCGAAGCCGAATACCTTCCACGTCAGCGGTTGACCCAAGCCTTAGAGGCTCTGCTCGCATACTGAAGCATCTTTTCCACAAGCCGCACACATCGCCCTTTCGCGTTGTACTCCATGCTACTTTGAGGGCATGTCAAGGGGTGAAACAGAACGTGCGGTCCGAAGTGTGCTGTTCGACGTGCTCGAAAAATGTGCCCGGAACATGGAATCTGCTCCAAACAAAAGGGCGTATCAACCTGTCGCTTACGCCGTGCACGCTGCCATGGAGGACTTTGAAAGGCAATTCACCAAGCCCAACCTCGACGACAAGCACCACCAACAGTTGTTCAGTCGGGCTCAAGACATGGCGTTGGAATGGTTGCTCACCATTCAGGACCTGAGGAGGGAAGCGCCCTTCACTGAAGGCTTGGAAACCTTGCCCACTTGGGAAGTCAGCAGGTCCACTGGAACCCTACCAGAGGTCGTTTGATTACCGGCGGCGCATGACCTGCTGGGGATTCTTGATCGCCTGCTCAATGGTCCGAATGTCGGCCTTAAGCATGCCCTTCTTGTCCAAGCGCTTGGCCTGAACAATCAATGCCTTGGCCTCTTTGGTTCGCCGCTTGGAGCTTTGAATCGCAGCGAGATTCAGCATCACAGCAGCCTTTTCTTCATCCCGCTTTAGGCCCACTTCCAAAGCCGTTCGAAAGGCCTTTTCAGCTTCTGGCAAGCTTGACTCGAGCAAAAGGTTGCCCTGGAGAAACCAATACTGTCCGCGGTTGCGCGGCCACAGGTGCTTCGGATTGATGCCCGCCAATACTTCACGCGCCTTGTCCATCTTCTGCTGCTGGATGCGAAAAGCCACCATCACCATCCGCAAGCTGCGCGTGGCGCTTAGACCGAAAACAGCAGCCAACAAAACCATGCCGATGCCACTGCCGGTGTACCCCGTCATAAAGCATTGGACGGCATAGGCCACGGCGCCAGCGGCCAGGGCAATCTTGAGAATACGGGAGTCGAATGGGATGCGCATGTTGGACGGGGGACTTTCTGCGGTGATGACCGGTTGCGAAACTAACGCGCCTGCCGTTTAGATGGCATAAATTCGCAGCTTAGGAGTGCACCAAAAATGAACCTCATCCGTTTCCGTGTGATCATTGACATCGAAGAAGACGTCTTTCGGGACATCCTCATCGGCAAGTCAGCTCCGCTTGAGGACCTGCACCGCGGGATTCTCGCTGCTTTTGACTTTGGTGAAGGAGAAATGGCCTCGTTCTTTCAATCAGATGAAGATTGGGGTCGGGGACGCGAGGTGCCACTGATGGACATGGGAACCGACGATTCCGGTACGCCCTATCCTTCCATGCGCACAGTGTCAGTCAGCGATATGGTTGCGGCAGACAACGACCGCATGGTCTACGTTTATGACTTCTTGAGAATGTGGTGCTTCTACGTAGAAGTGGTGGGCATCGAGGAAGGAGAGATTCCTGAATACCCCCTCCTTGCGGAAGAATTTGGCACGGCACCGGACCAGTACTCCAAAGAGGTCGACCTCTTGGACGGTCTTGAAGAAGAGGCTCCCGAAGACGACGGGCCATTGAAGACAGGCGATCCCGAGCTGGACGCCTACCTCAATGAAGGGGAAGACGATGAAGACGACGGTCCGAGCTTCACTTCGCTCGACGATTTGGACGAAGCAGCGTATTGAAATTAACCCGCAATGACACCCAAGCGCGCGGCAACGCGCCTTTGCTCATCTCGATTGTGGGCCCTACTGCTGTTGGAAAGACGGGGCTATCCATAGCGCTTGCACAGGCGCTCAACGCTGAGATTGTTTCGGCTGACAGCCGCCAATTTTACCGCGGGATTCCCATCGGCACTGCCCAACCTACTGCTGAAGAGCGCGCCCAAGCCCCGCACCACTTTGTGGATTTCTTGTCCCTTGACGAGGAATACAGCTCCGGTCGGTTTGCGGAAGAAGCCACCGGCTGGCTCCAAGGCTACTTTGAACAGCGCGCAGCACAAGGCTTGCCGCGTGTGGCCATATTGGTGGGAGGAAGTGGCCTTTACACCCAAGCGGTTCAGGACGGTTTTGACGACATCCCTGCAGACCCAAAAGTGCGCGCTGAACTCAATGCTCTGCACGCTCAAGAGGGTTTGGAGCCGCTGCTGACCGAACTCGAAATGCGCGATCCTGAGCACCGCAAGGTGGTGGACCCCTCCAACCCCCACAGGATCATCCGCGCGCTGGAAGTGTGCAGGACTTCGGGCCAGGCCTATACCGCATTGCGAAAACAACATGCCGAGAGGCGGCGATGCCATGCCGGGGGCTGGTCACGCTCTGAAGGTCGCGCATGGGATACGTTGACCGTCGGCCTGGGAGCGCCGCGGTCTTTTTTGCACGAACGCATCAATGCGCGCACCCTTGAGATGGTCGAATCAGGCTGGTTGGACGAGGCGAGCAAGGTCATTCATATGCGCCATGTCAACGCACTGAGAACCGTGGGATACCCTCCGCTGTTTGAAGTACTCGAAGGCACCATGAATATGGATACAGCAGTGCGCAGAATTCAAGAAACAACCCGGCAATTCGCGCGGCGTCAACTGACCTGGTTTCACCGCCAACCCTGCGTGCACTGGGTAGATGCCCGTTATCCCGAACGCGCTGTATCTCTGGTACGTGATTTTGTGAGCCATGGCAGCCTCTAAAGCGCCTGCAGATCCCCAAAAGGGAGCCGTAGGTTTTGATGATCAGACCATCGAAGACCTCGATTTCGCCGCCATTCGGGGATTGTTAGAGGACCATTGTACTTCTGATTCTGCGCGCAGAAAAGCGCAAACACTGGTGCCCAGCGCACACCGCCCGAGTGTGACATCGGCACTCCAATCCACGGACGAACTGCGGCGGATCAGGGTAGAGGGATACAGTTTTCCGACACTGGTATTTGAGGAAATCCGAGGCGAAATCAAACTTTTAGAAGTTTCGGGCTCGGCCTTGACAGAAGCCGGTTTCATGCGGGTGTTGCAATGCACCCGTTTGGTCAACGACATTGTTGGAGCGCTTCAGGGACGTGAACGCGGATTCCCACACCTGTGCGGCATGCTCGGTACAGTGAGCGAAAACAAAGAAATCGTCAAAGAAATTGAGGGTGTTTTCGATCCCAAAGGAGGGGTCCGAAGCCAAGCCTCACCTGAATTGGCGCGCATCCGCATCAACATGCAAACGGCGCGCCGTCAAGTCAACCGGCTGTTCGACAAAGCCATGCGTTCTTGTGTCAAACAAGGTTGGCTGGCCGACACTGCCGAAGGCTACCTCAACGAGCGCCGTGTTCTCGCCGTGGCCAGCACACACAAACGCAAGGTGCGGGGCTCTGCACTCGGCACCTCCAAAACAGGGTCTGTCACCTTTATAGAACCTGCGGATTGCCACCAAGTCAACCACGAGTTGGAGATGCTTCGCGACGATGAGCGAAGAGAAATTGTGCGCATTCTCAGGGAGTTGACCCAGCGCATTCGCAAATACACCCCCCTGATCAAAGCCCAACAGCGCTTGCTTGTTCGCCTGGACTTCATCCAAGCGAAGGTGAAGCTCGCCCTCTCTATGGATGCGAGCATGCCGCATATCGTAAAGGACCAGCGCCTGGATTTGCTCAAGGCCCACCACCCCCTGCTGTTGCTCGCCCACCGCAGCAAGGACTTGCCCGTTGAGCCTCAAAATCTGACGCTGCACCAAGGGCGCAGGATGCTCATCATCAGTGGCCCCAACGCAGGCGGAAAATCCATCACCCTCAAAATGGTGGGCCTGCTACAAGCCATGGTTCAGAGTGGGCTTCTCGTCCCCGTTCACCCCAACAGCGCGTTCGGTTTGTTCAAGCAGATCCTGACCGATATCGGTGACAACCAAAGCATTGAGAACCAACTCTCCACATACAGCTATCGGCTCAACAGAATGAAGGGATTCCTCGATGGCGCGAACCGCAACAGCCTGCTCCTCCTCGACGAGTTTGGAACCGGTAGCGACCCCGAACTCGGTGGCGCTTTGGCGGAGGTGTTCTTTGAGGAACTCTACAACCAAGGGGTTTTTGGCGTGATCACCACGCACTACGCCAACATCAAGACCCGCGCCACGGACATGCCCGAGGCGATCAACGGCAGCATGCTGTTTGATGCAGACACCCTCTCGCCCACTTACCACTTGGACCTCGGACAGCCTGGCAGCTCCTTTACCTTTGAAGTGGCAGAGCTCAACGGCATACCCGCCGACATCATCGAACGTGCCAAACAAAAACTCGACCCGCGAAAAGTGAGGCTCGATGGCTTGATCGCATCCTTGCAAAAGGAGAAAACAAGGCAGGTCAAAATGACCGACCGGCAGCTCAAAGCAGAGCATGCTGCCGCAGAAGCGAAACGCTCATTTGAAGAGCGCACAGCGCGGCTCGAAGAGCGTCAGGAATCGGTTCAACGGGTCGGCAAGGATCAAAACGATGCCCTGGTGCGCGGCAAAAAATTGCAGCAGTTCATCGACAGGTTTACGTCGGGGCAAGCCAACAAACCGCTCCTCGAAGACATCCGGAAATACCTCTCTGTTGAAGCCACCAAACAGACAGAGAAGGCCCAGGCTGTAGCCCGGAAAAAAGCCGCAGCACAGGCGCGCAAGAAATCAAAAAGGCCCAAGCAAAACACCGACCGCATCAGTGTAGGCAGCACAGTTCGCCTCAAGGAAGGCCGTCAAAGGGGTGAAGTTCTGGCCGTTAAAGGCCAAAAAGCCACCGTGGCCTTTGGAGACTTCCGGACGCGCGTTGAATTGGAAGACCTCGTTTGGGTCAGGTGATCAATCCAGAATCACACGACGGGTGACCTGGGTGCCATCGGACATGATGACCGTGACCAGCACCAAGCCCCTCGGCCAATCGCCCACGTCCAACCTGGTGGCTCCCCCCCACCAAGCCGCGGTGCGCAAAATGCGTCCAGCAGCATCGCGAACCACCACTGTGGCGTCACCCGTCCATTCACCGCGAGGCCAACGGAGGTGCACCACATCCCGAGCCGGATTGGGCTGAATCCGCAATTCGCGGGCCAACGAAAGCTGGGCCACATCGGCCACATTTTCGCAGGCTTGCGCTGGTCCACAAGGCACGCTTGCTTCATCATCGGGATAGGCGCCGTGCAGCAATGTCGTACCGCTTTGAGTCGGGTCCAACCACAGGTTCAGTTTCTCGTCATTGGGGTTGGGATTGTTGTCCCAGTGGTAGGACATCTTGCCATAGTAGTCGGGCTCATCGGGCCCCGTTCCTTGTCCCACTCCATTGTTCGTGCATGCAGAAAGGCCGGCAGAAAGGGTGCCGATGGAAAGTCCTTCTTCGTTGAACAAATGCGACCCTGATGAACCTCCCTCGGTCACCCCGTGATTGGTGATGGTTTCTATCCAATACACCCGCCAATGTGAACCGAACGAGCCTAAACTGATGCTCGATGTGTTCTGGGTGAAGGTGCTCACCTTCTTGACATCTCCTGATGGGTGGTGGATGCCCACTCCGCTGCTGGCGCCGGATCCGCTGGCATCCCACCCTGCGTAGTACACGTCCCAGCTGGAAGGGATTTCATCCTCCACCTCGACCAGCAAAAAATCCGATCCGTCAAAGTTGTTGCCTTGGATGTCATCTGAATCGGCCAAGCGAATGACGCCTGTTCGGCGCCGGTTGAGGAACCCATTGCCCTCCCCGCACTCGGGCCGCTCATAGTTGTAGTAGACCTTGAACAGGGCGAACTCGTCGTCGGTGACCTCACTGGCGCAGTGCAATGCGGTCAGCATATACTGGCGGCAGTCGAGCGCCGTGGTGTTCACCATGGCTCCAGAGCACAGATAAGACCCACCGCTTTCGATGATGGAGAGGCGCACCGTAGCATCCCTTTGGCATTCCCAACCCACAATTTCCGGACACGCCACATCCACCTCACAGGGCTGACTGCCTCCGCGCGCTCCATCGACATCGCGGAACAAGCCCGCCGCCCCTTCCATGTGCAAGTGCACCTGGCCTGCCGTTCCATTCGGAATGGTCAGACGCAAGACCGCCACCTCTCCAGGTACGTCTCCTGTGGCCAGACGGCCATGGCTGTCATTGTCCCTAAAATCATATGGGCCTTCCTCCCATGTGCCTGCCGCGTTGGTTACCCACATTTCAACGCCCGGAGGCAAATGGAAATCGTCAAAATGGACCGCAACGCCCAAAGCTCTGGGCACACGGACAGCGACTACATGAGAGGTCGAACCCGCCTCGGGACCGATCGATGCCGCATAAGGCACCACAACACCGTAGAGGTGCTTGCCCAACAACGCCTCCTCTTTCTGGGCGCGATCCCAAGCTTGCTGCAAGTCCAAAGCAGGCAAGATGACCTCCTCAGCCGAGGCCTCCAGAAGATGGTGGGGACAAGGCTCAGGATCTGTTTGGCCTGAAACGACGGCGGCCGTCAAAATCAAAAATGCGGACAGTAGCCTTTGCAAGGTGTGTGAATCAAACATCATGTAGCAGGTTTAGCAGCGCGGTTCCCCCGCAGCCTTCTTTGGGCAAGATAAACGTGCCGGTGCACGCCACCCATTTTTTTGGCATTTCGGCCCGCGCGGAGGGACTGAGCCGCACATCCTCGCCCTTATCTTGCGACCATGAGGAAACACGCCTTGAAATCGGCTCTGGCTCCATGGATGATGTTCGGCTTGATGCTGCTGACCGTTGCTCCGCTTTCGGCCCAAAAAGCAGTACAGGACCAAGGAGAGAAATTCAATACGCTCCTGTATTACATGAACCGGATGTACGTGGACTCGGTGGACCTCGATGGTCTTGTAGAGACCGCCATCCGCGGCATGCTCGAAGAGTTGGACCCTCACTCTGTATACATCCCTGCAGAAGACTTGCAACAGGCCGATGAACCGCTCAACGGCAAGTTCGAGGGCATTGGCGTTCGCTTCAACATCATGAAGGACACCATCATGGTGGTATCCACCATTGCGGGTGGCCCCAGTGAGCGGTTGGGCATCCTTTCTGGAGACCGCATTGTGGAGGTGGATGGCGAAGTCGTCGCGGGTGTGGGGATTCGCAACAAAGGCGTCATGGAGAAGCTGAAAGGCCCCAAGGGAACCCATGTCGATGTGGGCATCAAGCGCAGCAAGGTCGACGGGCTGATTTACTTTGATATCGAGCGCGACAAAATCCCGATCTACAGCGTAGACGCCTCCTATATGGTGGACAACCGCATCGGCTACATCAAGGTCAACCGCTTCTCAAAAGAGACCATGGCTGAACTCACCGATGCCCTGGAAAAGTTGCAGGACGATGGCATGAAAGACTTGATCCTCGACCTTCAAGGAAATGGCGGTGGCATGCTCAATACAGCCATCGCAATGGGAGATGAATTCATCTCAGGTGACCGGCTCATCGTGTATACCGATGGCCGATCCTTCCCTCGGGAAGACCGCATTGCAGAACAAACAGGCAGGTTCGAAAAAGGCCGCTTGGTGGTACTGGTAGACGAGTCCAGTGCGTCCGCAAGTGAAATCGTCAGCGGAGCCATTCAGGACTGGGACCGCGGGCTGATTGTGGGACGTAGAACCTTTGGTAAAGGCCTGGTTCAAAGGCCCGTTCGCCTTCCCGATGGCAGCGCAGTCCGATTGACGGTGCAACAGTACTTCACACCTTCAGGGCGTTGCATACAGAAGCCTTATGAGGATGGCGTGGATGCCTACCGAAGAGAGAAGTACGAGCGGTTCGAAAAGGGAGAATTGATGTCGCTGGACAGCTTGGACCTTCCCGACAGCTTGCGTTACAGCACACTGATCATGAACCGCACCGTGTACGGCGGCGGTGGCATCCTCCCTGACGTTTTTGTGCCCATCGACACCTCGATGAACAGCGTCTACTTTACGGACCTTTTGCGCAAAGGACTGTTCAACCGGGCTGTTTTGGAATTCGTTGATGCAAATCGCAAAGGACTTGAAAGTGCGCTGTCTGACAAGGATGCCTATGTCTCTAATTATGCCGTGAGCCAAGAACTGCTCGACAAGTTGGTCGCATTGGGCGAGGCCGAAGACATTCCTTTTGTGGAGGAAGACTGGAACACCAGTCTCCCTGCCATTGCGCTGCGCCTCAAGGCCATCTTGGGCCGCAATATGTTCGATACAGCCACATTCTATGAAGTCTTTAACCCCATCAATCCAGTCTACAGAAAGGGCATTGATGTACTGAAAGACGGCACCTACAAGGAATCCGGCGTCGGCAACCGATAATTCACGGCTCTGTGCGGAACAACCTGTGCCCTTTGTGCATGGCCGTCACCCTGAGGCGTTAATTTTACATCACACGATATCCCACAATATGAACATCCAACGTACCCTGGCAATGTTTGCCATCCCCATGCTGCTCGTCGCCTGTTCAAGCGAGAATGGAGGCGCGGGCGAAGAATCGGCCCCAGCAAACAGCGAAATGGCCACCGAAAAGGCTGCTCCAGAAGCCAAAATGGACCCTGCTGCTGCAGCAGCAGAAGCTCCTGCTGAAACAGGACCTTCCACAACGATGACCTTTGCGGAGAACGCTTGGGATTTCGGCACCATCGACGAAGGCGACGCTGTCACGCACATCTTCAAGTTCACCAATACAGGTGACACCCCCCTCATCATTGACCGCTGCAAGGGTTCTTGCGGTTGCACCGTCCCACAGTGCCCCAAGGAGCCCATCGCCCCAGGCGAGGAAGGTGAGATTGAGGTGAAGTTCAATTCCAAGGGAAAGAAGAACAAGCAGACCAAAACGGTCACGATCAATGCCAACACTGTTCCAGAACAGACGCGCATCACGATTTCAGCCAACGTCACTCCCGCTCCCGCAGCGGACGGAGCTGGCAAGTAATCTGCAACACACTCCATCAAAAAAGGCCCTCTTGCGAGGGCCTTTTTTGTGCTGTACACTTTCGGAACAGCGGCCACTAATCGGGCACCGCCGCGCTTAAAATTACTGGAGGAGCTGGTCTATGGCCTCAGCCAAATGCCGGTCCTTGTCGGTCACAACACGGCCTGCATCATGCGTGTGCAGCTCAATGCGCACATAGCTGTACTCGTTGTGAAAACTGGGGTGATGGGCATGTTTCTCTGCCAAGAAAGCCACACGCGTCATGAAGGTGAATGCTTCTTGAAAATCCTTGAACCGAAATTCTCTGACCAACCGGTTGTCTTTCTCGAGCCACATTTGTCGCGCTTTATTCCGTGAAAGTAGTCCGGACAGCCGGGAATTGAGCGCATTCAACGAATTTCGCAACCATGTCATCCCACAGTGCCACTCCGGATCACTTCCCCCCCATTGGTTTTGCGCCGCCTTTCATCGACGAGGCGACCATTGCTGCTGTAGAGCGCGTATTGCGCTCAGGCTGGATCACAACTGGGCCCGAAACCGCTGCTTTTGAGTCAGAATTGGCCCATTACGTAGGGGCACCACAAGTGGTATGCGGAGGCTCGTGGACGGGCCTTGCAGGGGTAATTTTGGATTGGTTTGGGGTTGGGCCTGGTGACGAAGTGATCCTGCCCGCCTACACCTATTGCGCCACAGCCAATGTGGTGCTGCACAGGGGAGCTACGCCAGTGTTGATTGACCTCCCCAGTGCTGACCATCGGGATGGACTGAACATCACATGGAAACAGGTCGAGCCCCTGCTGACCCAGCGCACCAAGGTGATCATGCCCGTGGACATCGGAGGGTGGCCCATCCCCTGTGGGGTTTGGAAAACAG
>JBELBZ010000005.1:73789-101306 GCA_042095055.1 Crocinitomicaceae bacterium
ATCATGCCCGTGGACATCGGAGGGTGGCCCATCCCCTGTGGGGTTTGGAAAACAGCACTGACCGATTGGGTCAACAACAACGGGTTTCACGGAGACCACCCCATGCAATCGGCCTTGGGACGTCCTCTGCTCCTGTCAGACGCAGCGCATTCACTGGGAGGCACGACCCACGGCAAACCCGTTGGATCCACCGCCGACATCACTGTTTTTTCTTTTCATGCGGTCAAGAACATCACGACCGCTGAGGGTGGTGCAGCGGCCCTGACCCTCCCTCCGCCATTTGACAATGCGGACGTGCACCGAACGTTGAAATCGCACTGCCTGCATGGCCAATCCAAGGATGCGGCCAGCAAATTCAACAGCACCGGCAAGGCCTCTTGGCGTTACGACGTGACCCACCCGGGCTTCAAGTGCAACATGACCGACATCCAAGCTGCCATGGGGAGGGTGGCCTTGGACCGCTACCCTCAAGATCTGGTATACCGCGCTCAACTGGCCGACCGCTATGACGAGCTCCTTTCCGTTCAGTCCTCCATTGGCCTGCCCACGCGCAGAAACCCGGACGGCTCCACGGCCGATCACCTGTACATCATTCAATTGAAGGCGGAGCTTGCGCACCACCGTGACGCGCTGATGGACACCCTTTCTGCCCTGGGGATTGCCACCAATGTCCACTTCCCTCCCTTGCCTGTGCTTACGGCGTATGCAGACCGGGGGTATGCAGCAGACGGTTTTCCAGAGGCCATCAAAGCCTACGAGGCGGCCATCAGTTTGCCCATTCACAGAAGCATGTCGCTGGACGATGTCGGGCGCGTGGCCAATGCTTTGATTTCTGCCATCGCAGCGCTTACTGACCCTGCGGCTTCATGAAGCGTGGATTTGACCTCATGGCGTCAGTGGCATTGGGGGCCATCCTTGGCTTGCCATTGTTGCTTGTTGCGATTGCTTTGCGGGTCAGACAAGGCAGAGGTATCGTGTTTAGACAACAGAGGATGGGCCAGCACGGCCGCCCCTTTGATATCCTCAAATTTCGAACCATGCGACCTCAGCAAGAGGGAGACTCGGCCATCACTGCCGGTGAAGGCGACCATCGGGTTACCGCCATCGGTGCTGTACTGCGGCGCTACCGCATCGACGAATGGCCCCAGTTGTGGAATGTGGCGAAAGGGGAAATGAGCCTGGTCGGACCGCGGCCGGAGGTGCCTGAATTTGTGGATTTATCCGCTCCAGAATGGCAGCTGATCCTGCAGGTTCGACCTGGCATTACGGGACCAGATGCCCTTGCATTCAAAGATGAAGGTGACATACTCGGTGCTGCCGCAGACCCCAAGGCCTGTTACCGACAGGACATCCTACCCCAGAAGATGGCCATTCAGGCCCGGTACGCGAAAGAGCGCAGTTTTGGGGGAGACCTAAAGGTATTATTCCGCACGCTCGGCGCGCTGAGGGGATGAGCACCCCTCCACAAAAAACAAAAGCTCGCGCATCCGTTCTGCCTGCTCCAACTGTTCCTCGCGCTCGAAGGCATAGGCCAGGTTTCCAATCAACCTTCTGACCACGTCAATGGGGTGGCAAGGGCCACAGCTCTGCTGGTCCACTGGCAAGTCCAAGTGCCCCAAAAATGCATTGACTTCGTCGGGATGAATGATGCCGCCCTTGTTGAAAGGGTTGATGTAAAAGAGCACGCCACCGGGCCCCCCATCTTCATTGAACTCTCCCAAATGTCCCCCGTCACAGTAGGCCAAGATGAAATGGTTTGGCAAGTTCACCCCGTGAATGGGCAAAGCCAGTTCTTGGGCCAATGCGAGGTAGAGCGCTCCTAACGCGAGGGAATTGCCTTTGCGCTGAGACAGCACTTCACGCGGCAAAGCATGCGCTGGTTTTGCGGCACCCCCTCGGGTGCCTTCGAAACCATGGTGCTCGAAAAATATCCGGTTGAATACCTTGACCTGCTCCAAAGCGGTCATGTCGTCATTGAGCTCCAGCCAAATGTCCTGCCTCACCCGTTCTACCGTTTCCTTGAGCTCCTGAATGGAGCGGGTAGGATCGATGTAACGGTCCAACAGCATCAATGCCTCGGCCACATGGTGGTTCTCGGAGCCAATCCAATCGGCAAAACCACTCCTCACCTCTCCAGTTCCAAGATGGTCCAGCAGTGATTTGGCACGGCTCAAGAAAACATCACCGTGGCCTTCTTCAGAAATGGCAGTGCGCAACGGCCGCAAGGCAGGCTCGCCAATCTGCTCCAATTCTTGACGTACGGTGTGGTAGATGCCCTCATCGGGATCTTCCAACAGAGAAATCAACGCTGTGAGTTCTGTGACGCTCATTGTCTATCAGGTTCGCACCGGCAAAGTAGTTCCGTGATTTGCGGCCTAATTTCGAAGCGTGGGTTCTTTTCCAAACGATCATGTGGATGCCACTCCGAATCCCAATTTCGGCGGCACCTCCAGTACAAGTTCCAGCCATGGAGACGGGGCTCAGGAGCCCAGTAAAGACGCTCAAAAAGTGCCGCCAAAAGTTCCTGGAACTGGAGCTATAGCCGCAGGTGCCCGGCCTTGGCGCTCCTACCGGAGGCCTGGAATGGGCCTCAACGGCCCGACGTCCGACGACGTAAAACAAGAGCTTGAGGCCGATCGGCGGCGCATCCAACAATCGTTGATTGTGACCATTGGCTGTCTGGTTTTGGTGTGGGGCGCCTTCCTCATCAACCTGCAGTTCAACTTAGGACTCAACCGGTTCGGAAACCGGCCATTGCGCACGGAGGGTTTGGTGGGCGTGCTGTCCATGGCCTTTCTGCATGGCGGATGGGAGCACATTTGGGGCAACACGGTGTCGTTTTTTACCCTTTCCTCCATGCTGCTGTATTTCTACCGGGGCATCGGACTGAAGGTGCTGTTCTGGACGTGGCTGGGCAGCGGGGTCCTGTTGTGGACAAGCGGGGCAAGTGGCAACCACATCGGCCTCAGCGGTGTCGTCTATGCCCTTGCTGCCTTTCTCTTTCTGAGCGGCGTCATTCGCCGCCACACCATATTGATGCGGGTCGCCCTCGTGGTCGTATTTCTGTACGGCAGCATTGTCTGGGGCGTCTTCCCCATCGAAGTGGGCGTGAGCTGGCAGGGACACCTCGCTGGCGCATTTGTGGGAGGCTTGCTGGCCGTTGTCTGGCGAAAGGAAGGACCACAACCACCTCCCCTGCCCCCTGAAGAAGAAGAGTCGGAATTGGATGGTGCACCGACCATCATGCCGCCTGAGGTTTCCAATGAAGGCCCAGAAGTTTCAAGAGGGCACGGGCCAAGCCCAACACAAGGCCCAACCATCCCCGGTCAAGGAGACTGAATGCGCACAGGCGCATGTCGCGACCACCAGCTCCTGCCTGTTAGGCGTTGAGCATGACCGGCATCACCAACATGAGGATGTCCTCACCTTTGTTCTCGCCGTCGTGTTGGGGACGGATGATTCCGGCACGGTTGGGAGCGCTCAACTCCAATGTGATTTGCTGGGCATCCAAATTGTTGAGCATGTCCAGAAGGAAGCGGCTGTTGAAGCCGATTTCCATGTCGTCACCCGCGTAACTGCACGCCAGCGTCTCATGGGCTTCGTTTGCGAAATCCACATCTTCTGCGCTGATCTTCAGGCTGCTTCCAGCCAATGAAAGGCGGACCTGGTGCGTCGTCTTGTTGGCGAAAATGGACACCCTGCGAATGCTGCGCTGGAAGTCTTTCCGATCAATGGTCATACAGTTGGGATTCTCCTTTGGAATCACCGCTTCATAATTCGGGTACTTGCCTTCAATCAACCGGCATACCAGGTCCATTTCACCATACTTGAAATGGGCATTGGCTTCGTTGAAAGAAACCACCACCTCGTCGGTCATGGGAAGCGTCCCCTTGAGCAGGTTCAGCGGCTTCTTGGGAACGATCATCTCCGCATTCTCAGGTGCTGAGGCATCCGTCCTGGCGTAACGCACGAGGCGGTGAGCGTCGGTGGCCACAAAACTCAAGTGATCGTTGCGCAGCTCGAAGAAAATTCCACTCATCACAGGACGCAGGTCGTCGCTGCCCGCTGCAAAGAGCGTGCGCGATACAGCCTCCGCCAAAGTGTCGGAATTCAAAGTCACAGACGTCGCATCCTCGAGTTCTGGCGTCCTTGGAAACTCATCTGCGTGCGCCCCTGCCAATTTGTACTTGCCTGCTTCGCTGGTCAACTCCACACCACAAGTCTTGGCGTCAACTTTAAAGGTCAACGGAAGGTCCTCAAACGTCTTCAGGATGTCGAGCAGCATTTTGGCGGGGATCGCAATGGCTCCTTCTTCCTCAGAAGTCACCTCGACCGTTGTGGTCATGGTGGTTTCAAGGTCGCTGGCGCTGATGGAGGCCTTGCCCGGTTTGATGTCGAACAAAAAGTTGTCCAAGATGGGCAACGTGTTGCTGCTGTTGAGCACGCCACTGATGGCCTGAAGTTGGCGGAGTAAAGCGGTGCTGGATACGATGAACTGCATGCGGTTGTTATAGGACATCGAAAATACCTTCACTGCTATCCCCCACCGCTCCGAAAACGCGTCACTTTTTCACAACCGATGCACCGCAAGCCCAGTCAAGGACACTTTGATGAACATCCCGCTGCACCGTACATTGTCGCTATGAAGTTTCCTTTCACGTCCCCACTGATGGCAACATGCCTCTTCGCCCTGCTCAGCATGCCTTTTTCCGCATCAGCACAAGCCGAGGTGACCCCAGAAACTGAAACCGTATTGTCTGTGTTCGAAGGCCCCATGAGCCGGGAAGCCCTCAATGAAGTGCGGCTGACCCTTGCTGAGCAAGGCGTGCGTTTGAATTACGGAAACTTCCAGTTTCACCCTCAAACCAAAGCCATGGTGGGCGCTGAGCTTTCTATGGTCGTGGATGGCGTCAGCTTCAAGGAGTACGTGGAATTCGTCTCTCCAAGCTGCATTTTGCGGATCACGCGAGAATCCGGCTTCAGCCTCGAGGGCTGCTGACCTGTTCCATGGCCGCCAGAACGCGGTCTACTCCGATATCATTCCCGCATCGAAAATGTCCCTGAGGGCAAAGATTGTGGCCATGCAACCCGCACGGTTTGCAGTCTAAAGCATCCTCCGACACCTCCACTTCTGCGGCCTTTCCCGCTGATTTCATGGCGGGCAATGCACCAAAACCAAAACGCGGGGTTGTGCTGCAAAACACAGCCACGACGGCAGTGTCTGCTGCACCGGCCATGTGGAGTGGGGCGCTGTCATTGCTGACCACAAGCTTCGATTGCGCCATCAATGCAGTGGCTTCCAGTAAGTTCAATTCTCCGGCACACACCTTTGGATGGGCATGCCGGCAGGACTCAGCGATGCGGCTGAGCAAACCTTGATCGCCCCTGCCTCCAATCAAAGTGACAGCCTGTCCAGGGTGTTTCTGCGCCCAACGGTCCGCCAGCTCTGACCAGCGCGACTCCGGCCAGCGCTTTGTCGCCCAAACACTGGCGGGCGCCAAGATCAGGCCTTCGGTAGGCCACGCCTGTGCAGCTGCCTTGTCTTGCTGGCTTGGATGGAGCTTCGGCCGGTCCAATAATGGGTCCCACTCCCCCAGAAAACGGACGACCTGCGCATGGTTGCGCTCGGTTTCGTGCCGCCCATCACCTATGTCATGGGCGACCTGAGTTGCCCTTTGGAAAGGCCACCTTTTGGAACCCTCAAATCCAGTGACAGTGTGAGCGCCTGAGCGCTGAGCCAACAAGGACATGCTGGCAAACCTGTGCAAGTTGACGACCACTTCAGGACGGCCAGAACGCACCGAACGGGCCACCTGAAGCAGCCTCGGGTATTTCCGCCATCCAGATCTGTTCCAGTGGTGAACCGACTTCAAAAAGGGGTGGCCCTCAAACAACCCGGATGCGGCCTTGCGCACCACAATGGAAAGTTCGTGTTCGGGAAAAGTGCGGTGCCAAGACTCGAGCACAGCTGTAGACAAGACCGCGTCGCCCAAAAAAGCGGGCTGAAGCAAAACGACCTTCGCATTGCTGTCCAACCTGTGGTCTGTCTTTTCCTCCATCATACCGCCACCGCGTGGGTACGCAACGCATCGTTGAGCGACGTCTTGCGGTCAGTGCTCGCCTTGCGGTGCCCGACAATCAAGGCACAAGGCACGCCGAATTCTCCAGCGGGGAACTGCTTCTGACGCGTTCCGGGAATGACCACAGCACGCGCGGGTACTGCCCCTCTGTGCTCTACAGGCGTGTCCCCTGAGACATCGATGATCGGGGTGCTTGCAGTCAATACCACACCTGCCCCGAGCACCGCTTCTCTCCCTACCCGGACCCCTTCCACCACAATGGCCCTTGAGCCGATGAATGCCCCGTCTTCGATGATGACGGGCGCCGCTTGCAACGGCTCCAAGACTCCACCAATACCGACACCTCCGCTGAGGTGAACGTCTGCTCCAATTTGCGCACAAGACCCGACTGTTGCCCAAGTGTCCACCATCGTACCTGCCGCCACGTAGGCTCCGATGTTGACATAGCTCGGCATCATGACCACCCCCCTGCCCAGGAATGCGCCATAGCGCGCGATCGCATGGGGTACCACACGCACCCCCGCCTCTGCATGGTTGCGCTTCAAAGCCATCTTGTCGTGGAATTGAAACGGTCCCACCTCGTGGATTTCCATCTTCCGCATAGGGAAATACAGCACCACCGCCTTTTTCACCCACTCATTGACCTGCCAGCCATCATCCAAAGGCTCGGCGCAGCGCAGTTCACCCGCATCCAAAGCCGCAATCACAGATTCCACGGCTTCCTGCGTGGCCGTCTGGTCGCAGAGACTCCTGTCCTCCCAAGCGGACTCAACGGTTTGACGCACCGCTGTCCACTTCACTGCTGTTGTGCCCATGGCATCCGTCTTTAGTTCCATGTGGCGAAGATACCCGGTCACCAAGGTACCTTCGCACAGTGCCACGCTTCATTGCATTTGATTTTGGAACCCGACGCATCGGCATTGCCATCACGGACAGTGGCGCCATGATTGCGGCGCCTGAATGCACGTGCAGCCCCCAAGAATGGCCCCAAGTCGTCGACCGCCTTCTCCATGCCGAACCCTGTGCAGGGCTCATTGTTGGAAAACCCGGACTCATCTCGGGCGATGAAACGCACAGCTCTGGAGATATCGAGGGCTTTGCAAAGGCCTTGAGAAAGCGTTATCCCAACACCCCGCTTCATTTTGTAGACGAAGACTACAGCAGCCGTGAAGCATCAGCCGCCATGGTCATGGGCGGCATGCGCAAATCCAAGAGGCGGGAGAAGGGCAACCTCGACAAGGTCGCCGCAGCCATTATTCTACAGCGGTTTCTCGACCAGCGCAGCTGATTTGGCGTTCAGTCGGACTCATTGCCCTTGAACACCTCAATTTCGCGGGTGGTCTTGACCAGCTGGGTGAACCTGTCTACATAGCGGGTGGCCCGAACAACGTGGTTGTCAATCCAATGGTAATTGCCTCCACGGGGCTTGCCCATGAGCAGGCCGTGGTATTTGAATCCGTGCTGCTTCAACCAGGTTTCGGTCACCTCCCGGTGGTCTTCTGTCCTGCTGGTAAAGAAGGTGATGATGTGGCCCTCTTCGAACCATCCATTCAATGTGGCCAAAGCATCGGGAAACGGATCACAAGTGGCCATCCGTTCGGGCTGCTCGTTGGGCACATCTTCGGTGATGGTGCCGTCGATGTCAATGAGGAAGTTCTTGACGTCCTCAGCCAGTTGGGGAGAAGCGGCCCTGCCTTCGGCATCTTGGGCGGCATGGAGGGAATGTTCGTTGTGGTCTTTCATGGTGTTGGGCTTGAAACATGGTCAACACTGAAAGGAACATTGCCTCTCGTATGGAATGCCAAGTTAATGAGGTCCGCTGCGAATCACATGAACCATCGGACTCCAATCTGAAGATTTATGCCCGTCAAAGAAGGCCTCAGCGAGAGCGTCTTCCAAAGTCGGGGCTTGTTCAGATTGCTGTTCCCAATCGGATGCAAGGTGAAAAAACTGGGCTACGCGTTCCTGGGCCTGCCCGTCTGGTCGGACCCAAAAGTCCAAACGGTTGAGCCGTTCCATGGACGCTGACTCTTTGCGTTTCACCGCTTTTACGGTCTGTTGATGCAGACGGTCGAGCACATTTTCCATCTTCGCCAAGGCGGCCTTTACACTGCCCTCCAATGAAGGGTCAACGCTGGACAGGGCTTCCACAGCTGCTGCTGCCTCGCCTTGTAAGGCCCGTTTCCACGTCCCCAAATCTGGCGCCTCAGCCTGTTGGACCAGCGCATTCACCCAGGCAGACTTGGGCTTGAACAATGCCCCATCGTCCACATCAGATTTGGCGGCCACATTCGACCAACGCCGTGGCAATATGACGGCGCTGTCGCGCGGCACCAAAACCGGCTGCTCCATTTCAAGAGAGGCATAGACGCCGGGCAGCTGCATCCCGTAAGCCACTTCAGCCAACCCGCCAACGAGGGCGACATCAGGCAGCACAAGGGATTGGTAAACTGGCCGTAGCAATGCATTGGGAGAAAACGCCTCAGGGTGGGCTGCGATCGCCTCACACAGGTCATCTGCACCTTTCCACTGAGCACCGCCAAGGGACGTCCAGCCTTCTTCAGAAGGCACCAGCCGATGTCGGCCACCGGGACTCAAATGAAACAAATTGCAAGGGCGGACATGTACCTGGGCCTTCAACCCCGCAGCTTCCAAAGCTTGGTTGCATGCCGAAACCGCATGGTAAGTCAACGCCTCGCGCACCTCGCGCTGCATCACTTCGACGAAGGTGGCCTTGAACGCCGGGTCGTCGCCATCGACCACGATCAATTGATCTGGACCAAACATGGCGTGTACCCAATGGCGCATGGCCTGAGACATCGTAGATCGCAGGGGAAATTCAAGCCTACCGGCCTCCTTTTCGGAGAGGGACGTGGATTCTGCCCAAGACTTGAGCTCCTGTGCCAAACCGTCGGTAGACATCCTTCCCACAGCCCCACCTGACGGCGACTGAGGCGACCAATTGCGCCATTGTGCGCCGTCCCACAGGCTGCGTACCTCCTCAAAGTCGTGGTCCTCCGAGGCCAACCAAAAAACAGGAACTACGGGAGTGCCCCACCGCTCCTGCAACCTATGGGCCAGCGTGATCGCCGTTTGGATTTTGTAAAAAGTAAATGCGGGACCACCTGCGAGGCACAATTGATGGCCCGTAGTCACCGTCCGCGTTTCAGAGCGCTGCACATCTGAAAGACGCTCGGGAACGTCCATGTGGGCCTCGGCATATTGATTCCCAATCCTTTCGTGGAGCAGCGGTCCAAAATGAGGCTTCTGAGCGACCGCATCGCGTTTGGCATCGAATGCCTCGGCCGAAGGTCGTTGGGGCCAATTCCCATCGGAAGTCAATGGTGGCATGTTCGCTTCCCACCACCGTCTGACGATGTGGTGTTCAGGCAAACTTTCAATCAGGGGGAAACGTGAAGATTGCGCCAACTGCTCTGGGTTATGGCTTGGTGCTGAGGCGTTCAACGTGCTCAATCGAGCAGCACCACAGCACCTTGCTGGTTCCTGCGCTCTTCCGGCGTGTTTCTGGGCCACTCCAGCATCCAGATGTACATGCCAGGCTCGAGCAACTGCCCATTTGAATCTTTGCCATCCCAGACAGGCTGCCCTGGATCCAACTCTGCCACCAATCCTCCCCAGCGTGAATAGATTCGGAAGGACACCGGTAAAACTGAGCCCACTTCAGGCCTGAACATGTCGTTCAAACCATCGCCGTTCGGAGAAAATGCATTCGGGACGAACGTACCAAATTCAGCCTCTTCGAAATCCGCAGAGGGTTCGGGGCCTTTGACCTGATCCTGAGCGGGCAACGGGTCTCCGGGAGGTGGGACCGGTTCTAAAGAGAAGGCATCAAAAAAGTAATACGCCAAACTGGGGTTCTCACCAGAACTGATGGAAGCCTCGACGTCATCATCTGGCAAGAAAACCCCCACCGTCATGAATGTGTAGGGCAAATCAGCTTGGAACGTGACACTCACTTCACTCCAATCCTCATCGTACCGGGCATAGGGAAAAGCAAACACAGGTGGCAAATCGAGGATGCCGTCTCCAAACTGTGAAGGTTGGTCTGTGCTCAATGCGACCCCCAAACCATTCACCGATAAACCTGACCAAGAAGTGGCGATGCGCTCCCCATTGGTAAAGGCAAAACTCAATCGGTAATGCTGTCCAGCGATGAGCGGCTCTGCAAAGCTTTGGACCAGATATTCCCTGGAAAGGGGCTGCCCTGCTCCATTTCTTTTGATCACAGCAAGCCCTGCAACCCCTCGCCCTTGGTAAGGATTGACCAAAGCCACAGGCGTTTCCGGCAAGTCCCCTCCCAAGGTGCCATCCATGTGAAAAAAGTCCGGAGAAGAAAGGCCGCTCAAAGCGTTGTTCCAGCCGGGCAGCAAATGCCACATGCCAGGTGCTGAAGGAAGTGCAGTAGATGTCTCGAAACCAGGATTGATGAGTTGCGCATGTGAACGATATCCCTGCGAAACCCCAAGCACCATCATCAGGATGCAACCTGCAATCCGGTAATGGTTCACGCCTCTAAAAAACTGGTCCATGTCTGCAAATTAACCAATTGAGACCAGTATAAACGAGAAGGAGCCCCGCGTTCGGAGCTCCTTCACCTTAACCAAAACAACTTGAACCAAATCTCAGCTGTGTCTACAGTGCGCTAGCACTTGCATATAGAAGACGCAGCGAAGGCCGAAAATGTTGTTTCTGGGCTTCCCAAAAGGTGTCAATGCTTGTTAAGCCACCGCTTTTGGATTCCAAAACTGACCCCAGAGAGCGGTGCAGGTCCCCCCGACCAATGGCCGATCACCAATGCCTCCCAACCCTGTCGCCCCATGGGAAAGGACGCACCGGCCCTCAGTCCAATGGACCACAACTCGGCAGGTTCCCAGTCGTTGCGGTCCTCGGCAAGGACTGTCGAGGGCGAGGGCAATGCGGCATCCAGAATTCTGTTGACTTGGCTGTTTCCCCGCTGCGACTGCTGCCTGCTGCCCGTGATACTGACCCACCAGCGTCGGGACAACTTCCTGCCCGCGGGCTTTTTGCCCATCACCCCTCCAGCACCGATTCCCAACGAAACCGAATGAACAGAATGGGACGATAAGGGAAGGGCCAAGGTGTCCAACTCTATTCCCAAGTTGGGATATGTGAACTGTATCAACTGCTGCAAACCACCCTGACCATCGGCCTCGATTTTGTAGAGGCTGTCGTTCAATGATGACGCGTCATATGACCATGCATTCCATGCAGAAAAAGCCGCTTCGCATCTAAAAAACCGCCGGTCGGCCCTCCATTCCAACGCAGCAAGCACCGATGCAGAAGGACGCACGCCTTTTTCAATGAAACGCGATACAGGTGCACCGAGGGTGCTGTTGGATGGCCACACCATTCCAAGGCCGACACCCAACACCAGGTCGGGGCCTCGCCGGGATAGACTGCGCGCTTTTTTGCTGGGATCAAGGGCAGAAGAAGGCTCTTGTGACACCTCCAATTCCAGTGTCAATGGCACGCCATCCACTGTAATCGTATCTCTGTGAGACGGTGAAAACGCGAACGCATGGCCGAAAGACAAGATCAGGATGAACAGCACCGCATACCTGCTCCAATCTGGCGTTAATGAAAGGGCTGGATCGGCACTATCCAGTTTCCCTTCTACGGCTGTGAATCGCAGGGCGCTGTGCACAAGACTCAGCGCTGTCCGCCTCCCGAAGGCAACGTCAAAGGCAAGGTTAGCTTAGGACCATTGGCTGGCGTTTCTGCCGGCACATCCTCTGCTGCAGGGAGTTCTTCCGCTGCAGGTGCGGCCGTCTCCACAGGTAAGGCATCGACAGGGTTGCTGGCGGATGCTCCTCCAGCAGGAACGGGCTCCTCAGAAATGACGGGTTCAGCAGGAATGGAACTTGAACCGGCCTCAACAGATGCGGTGCTGGCCTGCTCCACTGCAGAAGGTTGCCCTGTGGCTTCCGTGGCCTGCGCTTGGGGTTCGGAGGGCACATCACCAGAAGGCTCGGCCTTCGATGTTGATGAAGGTATCGGTGTCGATGTAAGTGCAGAACCAACTTCTGACACATCCTGCTCAGCGGTTGTTGCGGCCTCTTGTACTGCCTCCACAGAAGCTGACTCCATTGCAACATTCTCCAGTTCGGTCCCCTGGGCTTCAATGACCGCTTCTCTCTCAGCGCCTTGACCCGGGAGGATTGCTTCTCCATCGCGGCTGGACAGGGTCACCCAAGCGAGGGCCCCCACCAAGACAAGGGCAACGCCTCCCCATTTTGCCCCACGCAGGTCCGCTCCTTTTGGTGCGGAATCCGCAAACAAATCGGCCCTCGGCTCGGGAGCAACTGCAGTGCTTGATTCGAGCATCGAACGACAGCGGGCATCAAAGTCCGCTTCTGTCATCGTGGTATTGGAGTTGTTCTCCTTCATGTTGCTGTGCCGGCTATTCCGGCGGCTTTGCTTGTGGTAGACTGAGCTCGAGCCGAAAGGGTTGCAAGAACACGTTGCAAATATTTTCTGGCCCGGCTCAATTGGCTCTTGGATGTATTGACATCGATGCCCAACTTCTCTGCAATTTCTTGGTGCTTGAACCCCTCAACCACATACATGCAAAACACGGTGCGGTACCCCAGAGGCAACTGAGCGATGGCCAAGTCCAACTCCTCAGCAGTGAATTCAGGATCGCTGTAATTCTCTAGATCTTTTGGCGTCGCCGGAACATCTGCAATGTCCTGATGGTGGCTGTGCTTGAGGTTCTTCCTGTAGTGGGTGATGGCCGTGTTCACTACGATGCGCCTCATCCAACCTTCAAATGAATAGTCTTGGCGGTAGCTCTTGACGTGCTTGAAAATTTTGACAAAACTGTCCTGCAATACGTCCTCCGCATCTTCTCTGCAGTTGGTATGGCGAATGGCCGTTGCAAAAAGCTGACCACTGAAGCGCGCATAGAGTTTCCTCTGGGCCGCAGGGTTTTGATCCTTGCACGATTCAATCAGGATTATAAGTTCCTCTGAGGAAGCCATCCTTTAAAGAACGAAATAATGAGCAGAAGAGTTGCGCGAAATGAGGATGGATGCTCCCGTTGTCATGGAATCTTGCCTCACATGAATTGTTGCTTGTCGAGGGCGAGCCACTCCAATGCTGCACCGTGAAAAATGGCTTCGTTTTGGGTTTTGGACAGGTCCATGTCCGTCTCGATATAGCGCCCAAACTCAAGATCGCCCAGAGGAAAGGGATAGTCAGACCCCATGACAATGCGGTCCGCCCCTTGCAAATCGAGAACGTATTGCATCAAGAGCGGATCGTGTGTGATGCTGTCCACCCAGAAACTTTTCAGGTAATCGCGGGGATTGTTGGGGTTGTCGACTGCCACCAAATCGGGCCTGCACCGCCAACCGTGCTCTATCCTTCCCAACGTGGCGAGAAAAGCGCCAGAGGCATGGCTGAACATGACGCGCAATTTTGGATAGCGGTCAAAAACCCCGGAAAATATCATGGAACACGCCGCCCGTGAGGTTTCTGCTGGCATTCCGACCAACCACGGAAGCCAATATTTGGTCATCATTTCTTTGCCCATCATGTCCCAAGGATGGATCATGATGGCCATTCCCAGCCTTTCGCATGCCGCCCAGAGCTCGTTGAACCGTGGCTCAGAAAGGTTGTACCCATTGATGTTGGATCCGATCTGAATGCCTGCAAAACCCAATTTCGCGCAGCGCTCGAGCTCTTGAATGCTCAACTCCACATCTTGCATTGGGAGCGTCGCCAGACCGACGTAATGCTTGGGGTGGTCCTGAATGGTGCGGACCAAATCGTCGTTTAAGAACCGCGCAATGTCCGCTGTATCCTCCGGTTTGGCCCAATAAGCAAACAACACTGGAATCGTGCACACGACCTGGACCTGGACGCCTGACTGCGCGTATTCTTCGATGCGAATGACCGGATCCCAGCAATTTGCCATCACCTCCCGGAAGAAACGGTCTCCTTGCATCATGCGGGCCGCCCCTTCCCTGTGATGCTCGAGGTGGATGAATGACCCATAACCCAGCTTAGAACTCCAGTCTGGGAGCTGCTTGGGCATGATGTGGGTGTGGGTGTCAATCTTCAGCATCGGCGATCAAGTTAGGGCTGCGCGACATCGGATGTTCGAACCCGGCGCAGATCCAATCGGTTGGTGGGACTGACCTGCCAACCGTCCCACTGGGCAGAAACCAAATGCATGACTTGATCGTGCCACAAAGGAATGACTGGCATGTCTTGCATAACCGTGGCTTCTGCTCGGCGCAGGAGGGCTTCGCGCTCCTGGCCTGGAACCATAGCAGCAGCGCGGACGAGCAACCCGGTTACTTCAGCATTGGCATAATGGGTGTAATTGGGACCGTTCGGGCACCACCGGTCGGGCATGAACAGGCTCAAAAAATTCTCTGCGTCTGGATAATCGGCCAACCATGACTTTCGGAACATGGGCACTTGGCTGCGTGCAACCCTTTCGGCGTCTATGGAACTCGGTGCAATGTCCACCGCAACATCGATGCCATGGCCTGCCCAAATGTGCTGCAAGGCTCCTGCGAGATCCGCCATATCGGGTTTCGTTCCCAAGGTACCCGCCTCCAACCGCCGCAACGGTGGGGCAACACCTATCCCCATGGCGGCCAAAATGCTGTCTGCTGTTTCAGGACGCCATCGCAAATCCGGACTCAAAGAGCGCTGCCAATGGTCGAACCCCGGCATTCCTGGAGGCACAAAACCTTGGGCGGGCAATGCCTCGCCTGCCCTCAACTCGCGAACCAGTGACTCCCGGTCCAGCAGCATGCTCATGGCCCGCCTCACCTCAGGTCCCAAAGCGGCAAAGCCTTCTGATTCCAGCGCCAAAGTGTCCACCAGAAAACCGATGTAGTCGGTCTTGAGATAGGGGACTTGATGCACATTGAACTTCCCCTCCCATTCGGGCTTCCATGTGCCGTCCTCCTGACGCAGAGCGCTCGCCCACTCCGGGTCCAATGCCGAGACGAAATCATACCGCCCTTGCCTGAACCCCAAAAACTCAGCCCCTGGCTCACGGTTAAACTCAATCCGCACACCGTCGAGATAAGGCAATGCAACGCCTGCACTGTCCCGCATCCAATACTCTGGATTCCGATGCAACACCATGGCCGTTTCAGGAATCCAACCTTTCAATTCGAAAGGACCGCTGCCCATGTCTTCTGTATCTGGATTGGCTCCATAACCGCCTTGAAAAAGGACGCTCGCATGCGGTGTGGCCAGCAACCCCGGAAAAACAGGTTGCGGCCGACTCAGGTGCAAATGGAGGCTGTCTTTGCGCAGGACTTCTATTCCGTCGGGAAGGAGGTCACTGAGAACCCAACGGCCTGGCAATGCCTCATCCGCATCCCGCAACCTTGTAAAACTGGCCTTGACATCGGCAGCTGTGACGGGAGCGCCATTGTGAAAGGATGCCCCAGACCTCAATCGAAAGGCATAGGTGAGGCCATCATCTGATACCGTCCAAGCTTCGGCCAAGGCCGGTTGAATGTGCAATGCGGCGTCCAACTCCAACAGCCCTTCGCAGAGTTGATCCACCACCCACATTGATTCCAAGTCGGTGGCTTTTCCAGGATCCAAAGACCGCACACCGTCGGAAGCATTGTAGGTAAACAAGGCAGAATGGGCGGGGGATTCATTCGTATGGCACGACGCCCAAAAGAGCGGCATGAACAGCGCGAGCAACAGGTGCCATGGCCTGCTGTCCCAATGCTTGTTTGAATCAAAACCCATCATATACATTCCAAGCCCAAAAAGGATTCGGCGAAAAGTTAAACCTCAACGTCTTTCTGTGGTTCTACCTTCGATATCCAAATATGCGCATCCTGACGTCCTCTCTCCGCAGCTCTGCCCTTTTACTGATGCTTGCGGGCACTTGGGGAGTGTGGGCCCAGTCGATTACACTCAATGGCAGGGTGGTGGACCAAACGACCGGAGAGTATGTCCTCGGTGCTGCGGTTACTATAGATGGAACCACCACGGGAACGTCGACCAACATTTATGGATTCTACAGCCTGTCTTTGCCAGAGGGCGAGTACAACTTGACCTGGTCGTTTATCGGATACACGTCCTTTAAGCAGGCCGTGTCTCTCCAGGAAAACACAACGGTCGATGTAGAATTGGCCCCCTCAGTAGTGGCCATGGCTGCTGCCGAGGTCGAAGCTGACCGCACCGCCCACACGCAGAGCACCGACATGGGCAAAGCGGCTGTGGGTGTCGAAACCATCAAGTCATTGCCCGCTTTGTTGGGGGAAGTGGACGTGCTCAAGGTCATCCAGTTCCTGCCGGGCATTCAAAGTGCTGGAGAAGGCAACAGCGGCTTTTATGTCCGTGGAGGTGGGCCTGACCAAAACCTGGTGCTGGTGGACGATGCCGTGGTCTATAACGCCTCCCATTTGTTTGGCTTTTTCAGCGTTTTCAATCCCGATGCTGTCAAGGACATTGAGGTGACAAAGGGCACCATGCCCGCCCGTTACGGGGGGCGCGTGAGTTCGGTCTTGGACATTGGATTGAAAGAAGGAAACGCCCGGAACACGACGCTCAGCGGAGGACTGGGATTGATCAGCTCCCGGCTCACCCTAGAAGGCCCCATCAAAGAGGACACCATCAGCTACATCATCAGTGGACGCCGGACTTACCTCGATGTCTTGACCCGGCCTTTTGTGAATCCCGAAGGGACTTTTGCGGGCTCAGGCTACTATTTCTATGACCTCAACGCCAAGATCAATTGGCGGGCTTCGCGTCGGGATCAGTTCTACCTGAGTGGGTACTTTGGCCGCGATGTGTTCGATTTCCGATCACAATCCGCAGACTTTGGCAGCCGCATACCATGGGGTAATTCCACACTGACAGCCCGCTGGAACCACCTCATCAGCGACAAGGCATTCATCACCACAACCGCCACTTACAGCGATTATGAATTTGCCTTTGAGGCCCAGCAAGACAGCTTCACTTTTGGATTTAGGAGCGGCATCGACGACCGGGGAATCAAGTCCCGGCTGACCTTCTACCCCAACCCGAGACATACGTTGAGGGCAGGCCTCGAATACACCTACCACACGTTCCTTCCCACTGAATTTTACGCCACCTCCAACGGGGTAGACTTCGACCTGGGAGAGGCCGTGCGGACGCGCAGTCATGAAATTTCCGCGTACATCGAGGATGAATTTGACGTGACCGACGCATTGCGGATTCAAGCCGGCTTGCGCTGGAGTGGTTTTGTGCAAACAGGACCCTTCACGCGATATGTTCCCGCTTCTGGGTCCGACCCGTTGAGTGCCAGCACAGCAGCTGAAGAGATCCGATACAACAAAGGCGAGATGGTCTCCAATCATGGCGGATGGGAACCCCGGCTGTCCATGCGTTTGACCACGGGCCCCCGCAGCTCATTCAAGGCTGGCATCGGCCGCAACCTTCAGTACATCCACCTCGCTTCGCTCTCTCCCACTTCGCTGCCCGGAGACATCTGGCTCCCGAGCTCTGATGTGGTCAAGCCCCAAGATGGCACCCAGGTCAGTGCAGGGTGGTTCCGCGATTTTGGTGCCGACCGGAACATTGAAGCCTCGGTAGAAGTCTACCACAAATGGCTCTCCAACCTTGTGGCTTACGCCGAAGGCAGCCAACCCGACGACAACATCCGGAACAACGTAGACAACAACCTCGTCTTTGGAACGGGAACCAGTTATGGCATGGAGCTGTTCGTCAAGCGCAAACGCGGCATCTGGACAGGTTGGCTCGGTTACACATGGAGCAAGACCGACCGCTTGTTTGAAGACCTCAACGATGGCAACCCCTTTCCTGCACGTTATGACCGGCGTCACGACTTGAGCGCCATTCTGGAATGGACCATCAATGACCGTTGGAAGCTCGGAAGCACCTTTATATACGGGACAGGAAATGCCATCACCGTTCCCTCACAGCGGTATTTCGTTGACGGAAACTTGCTGGACGTTTATGGCCCACGCAATGGATTCCGGATGCCCGCCTACCACCGCGCGGACGTCGGGGCAACGCACACACCTAGGCCCAAAAAAGGCAAGAAACGCTATGGCCAGTGGGTATTCTCGGTGTACAACGTGTACAACAGGCTGAACCCCTACTTCATTTATTTCGGCAATGATGGGGCCATCGAAGAAGGCACCTTGGACATTCAAGCCTATCAAATCAGCTTGTTTCCCATTTTGCCTTCTGTGACCTGGAACTTCAAGTTCTAACTTCGCCCCATGGGCTCACTCGCGGCACTCAACCCCTTCTTTTGGAAGTACCGTGGCAGGTTGGCTTTGGGGTTCCTGTTTGTCTTTTTGACCAATGCCTTCTCGGTATTTGCGCCTGTCGTGATTGGCGAAGGCATCAACCTCTTGGAAGAGGCTTATTCCAGATTTCTCGCCCCCATGGACGCGGGACAAAGCGCGGAGGAGGTTTTTGCGGCCGATTCATTGCAAGCCCCCCCCACCCTCACGGCCCTGGCCCAATGGACGGGGCAAGAAGAGCACCTGTTTAGCGCCCCTCAATCCCGGGACGAACTGATTCGGTTTGTGGCCTTTATCGCGGGGATGCAGGCCCTGCTTTACATGTTGGCGTACCTGATGAAGGGGGTGTTCTCATTCATGACCCGACAGACCATCATCGTGATGAGCCGGCTCATCGAATACGACCTCAAAGAAGCCATTTACGATCAATACCAAAGACTCCCCGCTGCCTTTTACAAGCAGAACGCCACAGGAGATTTGATGAACCGCATCTCAGAGGACGTGTCCAAGGTCAGGATGTACCTGGGCCCAGCGGTCATGTATGGCCTCACGTTGGTGACCATGATGGTGCTGACGGTCGGGGTCATGCTGCGCATAGATGTCATACTCACCCTCTGTTCTTTGGCCCCACTGCCCCTGATGAGTTTTGGGGTGTACAAAATCAGTGCCCGGATCCACCGCAAGAGCGACGCTGTACAATCGCAGCAGAGCTTGCTCAGCGCCAAAGTTCAACAGGACTTTTCGGGCATCCGCATCCTCGCTGCCCACAGGCGCGAGGAGCGCGCTTACGAGCGGTTCGAGAAAGCCGCGGATGAATACAAATTCCGGACTTTGGACCTCGTAAAGGTGGATGCGATGTTCATGCCCATCATTGTCATGCTCGTCGGACTGAGCACCATCCTGACCATTTATGTCGGTGGTCTGCGCGTGTTTTCTGGGGACTTGCAGCTGGGTCACATCTTTCAGTTTGTGTTCTATGTCAATTTGCTCACGTGGCCCTTTGCTTCGGTGGGATGGGTCACCTCTTTGGTGCAAAAAGCAGCTGCGAGTCAAGCGCGCATCAATGCGTTTTTAGACGTGGTTCCTGAAATTTCAAATGCCGCCGATACGCCCGCTGAGATTCAAGGCCGCATTACGTTCAAAGGTGTGGGCCTGACCTACCCTGACTCGGGAATACGCGCCCTTGAGGATGTCAACTTTGACCTCAAGCCAGGCCAGACGTTGGCCATCATTGGCCGCACTGGAAGTGGAAAAACCTCCCTGGCCCAGCTCGTGGCGCGGCTGTATGACCCAACAGATGGGGTGGTTGAGGTGGATGGAATCCCCCTCTCCAAGCTTCATCTCCCCAGCTTGAGGGCCTCCATTGGCTACGTCCCTCAGGATGTTTTTCTGTTTTCGGACTCCATAGCGGCGAACATCGCCTTTGGGGTGGATGACGCCGCATTCGAGGGCATCGAGCAAGCCGCCAAGGACGCCCATGTTCACGACAACATCGCGGCATTTCCAGAAGGCTACGACACCCTTTTGGGTGAACGCGGTGTCAACCTGAGTGGAGGTCAAAAACAACGCATATCCATTGCACGCGCTGTTTTGCGGCTACCGCGCATCCTGATTTTCGACGATTGCTTGAGTGCAGTGGACACAGAAACGGAAGCCGTCATCCTCGGGAATTTGCGGCGCATTATGAAGGACCGCACCTCGATCATTGTCTCCCACCGGGTGTCTACCGTGCGCGATGCCGATTTGATCTTGGTGCTCGATGAAGGGGAGGTCGTGGAACGGGGCTCGCACTCAGAACTGCTGGCACACGGTGGTCTGTATTCGGAACTCCAACGCAAGCAAGATCGTCCTGCCTCAGAGTAAGACGGAGTGAGCCGTCTGCCAGAGTTGCTCAGCAGTCGTTGCCCAACAACCCGAGCATCAGCAGCAGGTCAGATGACCCCACGTGCTGGTCGAAATTGAGATCGGTCTGCAGGAAGCCCGTACTTCCAAAATCGTTCAAGAAACTGAGCAAGTCCTGAATGTTGACGTAGTCGTCTCCATTGAAGTCCCCTGCGCAGCCGCCGTCGAGCTGCTCCTCGCCCAGTACATATCCATTGCAATCGTTGTCAACCCCCATCAGCGTTGGCGGCGCCCCTGGATACATGGTGGCGTCGAGGTCGTTGCAATCTTGGCCAGGCGTCGAATATGCATTGGCTGGTGGTGTGCAGGACTCATATACCGTTGAACCCGCCAGACCGTCGCCATCGACATCGAGGTAAAATGGGATGGAAATTCCGTCCTCATCAATGCCTTGGTCGCAATCGTTGTCGAGCCCATCACAGGGATCGTCCAGACCGGGATGCACATTGGCGTTCCCATCGTCACAATCACCGCCAACGTGGGCGTAATGCACCCCTGGACTGCACCCTTGAACAGCACCGGTGAAGGTCCCATAACCATCCCCATCAAAGTCAGGATAATGCGTCGCGTCTTCTGTGACATCCACAAAAATCCGGCACGCATGCACCATATCTCCGCCAGAAACGCGCAGGGTTACCCCTTGCATGTCCTCCCAGTCGTAACCCACAAATTTCACAGGCCAGTCCCCTGGACCAGGCAGACTGTCCACCGAAGCCCAGCTGACCCCATCGGGCAAGTGAAGGGCCACAGGACCAGCGATACAAGAATCCAATGTCAGCGTTATCCGCATGGTATCCGAAGGACAAACGGAGAGCAATTCTGGCCATGCACTCGTAAACGATGTTCGAATCAAAAACAGCCCTTCAGTTTGGTCTGAGACCGCAATAGTGCCAGAATCAAAGAAGGGATAATTGCTCCATGTACCCGAAAAACCTGGCCCTTCCGATTCAGGCTGGGTATCGAAAAAAGCCTGTTCTTCGAGGAGCGGCCCCTGCGCATCGGGATTGAAGGCCTGCAGCCGGAAACCAGCGTTGTAGTTGCTTTGAAACACATAGTCTCCCCGCGCATACAAGTTGTGATCGGTACTTGTGGTTCCAAGGTCTACACCTTCAACCAACACCGGATTTTCCAAATCCGAAACATCCCACACATAGGTCGTGGTGTGGTCCACAAGGCCACCCGTCTCATCCGTTTCATCCCCCAAGAAAAAATAGCGGTGATCCGGTGAAAACCAGCCTTGGTGAATGTATCCATGGGGCTGGTGAGCGGCGCTACAAAGCACCTCCATATCCTGTGGATCGCTTACGTCGAGCAACTTGAAGTCACTCGCACAACTCACTGCAGCAATCAAACTTTCGTGATGGGCTGAATCCGGTCCATTGTAGCGCACCACATGTGCATCGTGCACATAAGCCTCATCCCAACTGCCTGCGATCACAGGAGCGTCAGCATCGCTGAAATCATAAGCGAGCAATCCGCCCACTCCATTTGCTCCGCAAACGTATGCCAAGGGCTCATCTGGCGCAGTGGCCACGTTGTGGGCTTTGGAAAAACCCAACAGCATGGTATCTGTGGAAAACGTGATGGCCGGGCCAGGTTCAGTGTGATCGCGCAAACGGGTCAGATCAAAGACCTGTAACCGTGAATTGATCACCTCACTCACCACCACCATGAGGTTCCCAACCACCTTCATGTCCCTCCACAAACTGTTGGCCAAGCCTAAGGTGGAAACACTGCCCACCACCCTCGGCGATGAAGGCGCAGTGACGTCGATCATCCAAGTCCCATCGCGCTTGCCCAGCAGGACATATTCTCGGCCATCCAAGGGGTCTGTCCAACCCCAAATGTCATTTGCCGCAACACCTCCCGTCATGACGTTGGGCACATGGGCCATCATTTCTACCCTGTGGCAGGGCCAGGTTTCGTTCACCAGACCCGAAATACACTTCCCTTGCCCGGCCATTTGTGCGGTAGCGCAAATCACCAAACAACAGGCAAGACCCATAGAACGTATGTGGTTTCGGACGGTTGACACGCACTTTATCTATGCCTTAAAAATACGCATTCGTCTACATTTAACCATCACTTATTTGAATTAACTTGATTTTCGTCGTTAAATGCCTTATCTGCCTTTTGAACCTATTCAAGCGGTGTTGGTTCCTAAATTGTATCCGTCTATGACCGAGCAGTGACCCCTCTTTCTCCCATACTGATTACTGGCGCCTCAGGCTTGGTGGGGTCTGCATTGATCACAGCACTTCACAAAACCCAGCCGAACAGGCCCATCCACGTGTTGAGTCGGAAGCCCGCTGCGCTGGAAAACATTGCGGGCTGCCCCGTCAAGGCCTTCGGGTGGTCCCCTTCAGAAGGGTGGCTGGATGAAGCCGCTTTGGAAGGGATCAGTCACATTGTCCACCTTGCTGGAGAGCCTGTTGCACAGCGCTGGTCAAAAGCAACAAGAGCGCGGATACGAGAAAGCCGCACAGGAGCGCTGCACTTGCTCAAAACGGCATGTCAACGTGCATCCTTGGCACCCCGTATTGTTTCTGCAAGTGCCGTTGGACTGTATGGTTCCAGTCCCGAAATCAAGACGGAGGAGTCCCCTTCTGGCGAGGGGTTTTTGGCAGATGTGGTAAACGAATGGGAATCTGCTGCAGCTGAATTGGGCAAGCTTGGCGGTGGACATGTCGTGTTTCGAATCGGATTGGTCATCAGTACCCATGGCGGCTTTCTGCCCCGCCTGCTGCCCCTATACCGGTTTGGACTTGGAGCGCCGCTCGCCTCTGGTGCACAATTCCAAAGCTGGATTCACATTGCAGATCTGGTCCAAATGTTGGCGACAGCGCTGGAACGCCCCGATTGGAACGGCGCATACAATGCTGTGGCTCCAGCAGCCGTGTCACAGCAGGAATTCAGCCAGACCTTGGCTGCTGTTCTCCGCCGACCACACTTCTTCCCTCACGTTCCAGCCTGGGCGCTCCGCCTGTGGTTTGGCGAAGCCGCTGAAGCCCTGCTCGCCTCGCACCAAGTGCAACCTTCCCGGCTCAAAGAAGCGGGATTTTCATTTGCGTTCCCCACTTTGGAGGGGGCCTTGAAAAACATCCTTTCCGCCTGAAATCAGCTCATTTCAGGACAAAACGGTCTTTTTTTGACCGAAATCAAACCGATTTTGAACTTTTTTGAGTCACCCCGGTTCTACTCTCAATTCCGAACGAGGAATACTTGATCAGTAAGGTGTTTATGATCACGTTTGATTTGCTGGCGGCCTGGGGGAAACCCCAGGCCTCCTCATTTTAGCCCCATTCCATATGTCTGACGTTTCGCTTTTCTGGCACCGAAGGGACCTTCGCCTTCAAGACAACAAAGGGTTGGCTGCTGCGCGCCAATCCGGTCACCCTGTCGTGGGCTTTTTCTGTTTCGACCAACACATCCTCGACCGGTTGCCTCAACTCGACCGAAGGGTGGGCTTCATCCACCACCACCTCACCTCCGTTCAAAAGGAGTACAGTGAAACAGGTGGTGGTCTCCTCGCTGTTTATGGGCACCCTCTGAAGGCCCTTCAGGAGACCATCGCTGAACTCGGCAAGGCTGGACACCATGTTGTCTCCATCCACGCCAACCGCGATTATGCTCCTTATCCAGTGCAACGCGATGCTGAAGTGGCTTCGTGGTGCACATCCCAAGGCGTGGCATTTGAACTGCATGAAGACCATGTGGTGATGCCCCCGGAAAGTGTGCTCAAAGACGACGGCACGCCTTACACCGTATTCACCCCGTACAGCAAGAAATGGCACAGGGTTTTGGAGTCCATGCCTTCCTCTCCGCTCACTCCAGTAGACCCCCTGTCCTCGGGATCTTGGGCACCCGTGGTGTCCAATGACATGCCCTCGATTGAAAGCATGGGGTTTGAGTCCGAGAGTGGAGACCCCGCAGGCTGGACCGCTTTTGACCATCCTCTCGATCCCGGCACGGTGCAGAATTATGCCGAAACGCGAGACACTCCTTCTGTCCAAGGCACCACGAGAATGAGCCTCCACCTCAGGTTTGGAACCGTCTCCATCCGCTCGCTGATGGGTTTTGGGATGAAGCACAGCGACAAATGGCTGACGGAGCTCATTTGGCGGGAATTCTACCAAGCCATTCTCCACCACTTCCCCCACAGTGCCAGCGATGCATTCAGGGCCAAATACGACCGCATCCCCTGGCGGCATGACGAAGAAGGATTTGAAGCATGGTGCGCAGGACGCACCGGATACCCGCTGGTCGATGCGGGAATGCGTGAACTCAATGCCACTGGATTCATGCACAACCGGGTGCGCATGGTGGTGGCCAGCTTTCTGTGCAAACACCTGCTGATCGATTGGCGCTGGGGTGAGCGCTATTTCGCGGAGAAGCTCTTGGATTACGAATTGGCTTCCAACGTCGGTGGGTGGCAATGGGCATCGGGCAGTGGTTGCGATGCTGCCCCCTATTTCAGGGTGTTCAATCCCGAAAGCCAGATGAAGAAATTCGACGGCAAAGGTCTGTATGTCAAGCGTTGGGTGCCCGAATGGGGTACCCCCGATTATGTGGCCCCTGTTGTCGAACACAAAATGGCGCGACAGCGGGCCATCGACACCTACAAGGCCGCTTTGGCCGGAGCTTAACTTGTCGGCATGGAAGACCATGCCAATGCACCCCTTGGAATGGACCGCCCGCTGACAGGCATGCGCGTGGTTGAACTGGCTTCGGTTTTAGCGGGCCCGTTGGCGGGCAGTTTTTTTGCGGAGCTTGGAGCCGAGGTCATCAAGGTTGAAAACCCAGTGGCTGGCGGCGATGTGACCCGGCAGTGGCGGGCTGCAGGTGAATCCCATCAAGGCCCCAGCGCCTATTACGTCGCCGCCAATGGTCCCAAAGAAGTCCGCATGCTCAACCTCAAGGAAGACGCTGGCCGAGCGGCACTGGAGGTGCTGCTGACCGGGGCCGACATCTTGCTGCAGAACTTCAAAACCAGTGGATTGGACAAACTTGGGCTGAATCCTGAGGCTGTCTCTGAGCGCCACCCCCACCTCATTCATGTTCACCTCAAGGGGTTTTTGGCAGAGGAGGACCGGGCTGGATATGACATGGTGGTGCAAGCCGAAACCGGTTTTATGGCGATGAACGGCGGACCCGAGGTTGAGGCATTCCGCATGCCCGTAGCCCTCATGGATGTGCTTGCTGCACACCAAATGCGGTCTGCCGCATTGCTGGCCCTGTGGCAGCGAGAACGCGATGGCAAGGGCAGTTATCTGGAGGTTTGGCTCGACGCTTCTGGCTTTAGTGCACTGGCGAACAGGGCCACCGAGTACCTCGTAGCGGGTCAAGAACCCCAGGCCTCGGGAGCATTGCACCCCCAGATCGCCCCTTATGGCGAGGCATTCCTCTGCAGCTGTGGTGGCAAAATCGTGACCGCCGTGGGAAGCGACCCACAATTCAAGGCCTTGTGCGCATTGCTCGGAGCTCCGGAATGGGCAAAAGACGAGCGGTTTGCTTCTAACCCAATGCGGGTGCAACACCGCGCAGTTTTGGCCGAATGCTTGGCACCCTTGTTCGTGAAGGTTCGGGCCGAAACACTGCTCACGGCTGCCCTTGAAAAGGGGGTTCCCCTCGGCAAAGTCAATCCTGTCTCAGCGGCATTGGAGACTGCTGCTGGCCAGGCCATGACGGCCACCTTCGAAATGGAGGGGCAGGTTGTGCGGCATGTTCGCCAAGTGGCATTTAGGATTCACCGCAATGGCAAGCGCAGCACGTAATACTGGTCATCGGCAATGGGGAGCTTGCCAGACCTCAGCCACGGGTTGAGGGTTTTGAGTGCATTGTAGCTGACCCCCATCCGTTGCGACAACCGCGACAGGTCATCCACCCCATCGACCAACACCGTGTCCCGGGTCTCCAAGGGCGCATACCAATCTTCGGCTTGGAGCACAAAGCCGTGGGCCTCTGGATTCTCCATGACCTGCTTGGTGGCATACAGCCTGTATACATACCGGGCCGTCTCATCGTTGAGCATCAAGTCCCAATAGACGTCTCCGCTCTGTTCCTCCATCCGGCGGGAAAGTCCGGACATGCCCATGTTGTAACTGGCAGCCGCTAAAATCCAATCGCCATAACGGCGGTAGGCCTTGTTGAGGTAAGCACAAGCAGCGCGGGTGGCTTTTACCACATGATACCGCTCGTCGACATCGCGGTCCACGCGCAGCCCAAATTCTTGAGCTGCGGGCTTCATGAATTGCCAGAAGCCGCGGGCATCCGATGGAGAGACGGCATTGGCGAGTCCTGATTCAATGACACTCAGATATTTGAAATCGGTAGGAATTCCTGAGTCCACCAAAATCGGCTCGATGACTGGAAACCAGCGCCCTGACCTTTTCAAGGTCAGCAAACTGCTGCTGTGACGAAAGGTCCCAATGAGCAATTCCTTTTCCATCCGCTCCCTCACGCCAACGCGCTCCAAGGGCAGGACCACTTCAGCAAAACTGAGCCCCTCTTCGATGCTGGGCGGACTCACTTGCTGCGGCTGGCGTTCTTCTGCCAAATCGGGCCGTGCAACTTCGTTTTGCGGAGCAATGCTGCTGTGGACAGCAACCGCTACAGATGATACGGCCAGGACCCCTCCCACCCAAGACTTCCAATGTTTGATGGCCATCAGGTAAAGGGCGATTGGAAGGCGGCAAACGAAGGGGCAACAGCATCCTTTTCGGAGAGCAGGGGATCTTGGGTCCCCCAATCGATGCCGAGGTCTGCGTCATTCCACAGCAGCGACCTTTCGTGCTCGGGACTGTAAACGTCTGTGCACTTGTAGCAAAAGACCGTGTCCGGTTCTAAGGTCAAAAAACCATGGGCAAAGCCCTCGGGGACCCAAAACTGCCAGCGGTTTTCTTCGGTCAGCAACGCTGTCTGATGCTGTCCGTAAGTCGGAGAGTTTGTGCGCAAGTCAACGGCCACATCCAGCGCTGCTCCGCGCGCCACGCGAACCAACTTCCCTTGGGCGCGGTCTGGAACTTGAAAGTGCAACCCGCGCAGAACGCCCGCACCCGAAACGGACTCATTGTCCTGAACGAACTGAACCTTGCGGCCTATCGCCTCTTCGAAATGCACTTGCCGCCATGTCTCGGAGAAATGACCGCGGTCGTCTCCAAACCGCCGCGGCCGGATCATCAGTGGACCACCGATGGGACCGGATTCGACTTCCAATGGATGCGCCATGATGATCAGTTGTTGAGT
>JBELBZ010000006.1:0-94651 GCA_042095055.1 Crocinitomicaceae bacterium
TCGCCTGACTTGCTTTCTTTCCTTCCGTTGTTTGGGTCACAGGTTGGCATCGACAGTAGCCTGACGTGCGACTATGACGGCACGCCTATCGAGGAGTTTTGGGGCAATGTGTGGAACGGTGACATCATCATTGACTCCATGCTCGTCCAGTACCACACCATCGATAGCGCAGAAGTGTATATCGCCGGTTGTCCAGACCCTGTTTGGGAGACGGCAAGCTATGAGCGCGCTTGGACAGCGACATTCTCCTATTTTGACAATTCCCCCCCAAGTTTGGTTTATACTGCTAGTGAGGAATATTACCGAGGGTTTAGCGTCTGGTACTACGAGGCAACAGGACAATTCCGTTTCAGGGTCATTGATACTGAAATCTCTTTCCTGCAACTAGAATCAATCCTCGGTGATGACGTTTGCTTCGCACGTCCCGAGGAGAATCAATGGGATTATTGGACCATCCCATTCCCAACCGACGCCGCCTCAATGGACGAAAACGGCATCCACTTTGAGTATTGGACCGGCTTCTTAAGCGGTGCGACCTACGTCAACATCCTCCCATACTGGCACTACGCCGAGTAACCCACCGCCCGCCTGACGGCCTCGATGCCTTCAGCGTTTAAGTCACCATCCTCCTCTAGCTGCTGCATGATGCGCTCGCGCTCCTGCTGGCTTGGAATCCTTCGAATGATGTGTGCGGCTTGCGCTATGCGGTCGTGGGTGTGATCCATGCCCAATGATGGGCGTTGGATGGATGCGATTGAGGGGACCATTGGTGTGAAGGGGCGTGTCCAAAGTACACGTTCAAACACCTATAAATCAGTGCGTTGGATTTCAATTCAATCATTGCTGGTGTTAGATTTGCAGCACCGCCAAGCGGTGCAATGAATTCTTGCAATGGGTAGAAAAGTCAATTTCATCGTGTTGACGGTGCTGGTCGCCATTTCCTTTATTTACGGCATTGTCGCCACCCCGGGATCAGACTGGTCTGAAGTCATCGAGACGCACCCCGGCGATGTGGCATGGATGGTGGTGGCGAGCGCTTTTGTGCTGCTGATGACACCCGGCCTGGCCTTCTTTTACGGCGGCATGGTGGATCGAAAAAACGTGATCTCCACCATGCTCCAAAGTTTTGTGGCCTTGGGGGTCATCAGCATCCTATGGGTTGTTGTCGGCTTTAGCCTCTGTTTTGGCGACAGCATTGGAGGCATTATTGGAAACCCTTTGACCTTCATGAACTTCCGAGGGGTGGGCGCAGCGCCCCACCCTCAAATTGGGAGCAGCATTCCCTTTCTCCTGTTTGCATTGTTCCAGTTGAAATTTGCCATCATCACCCCCGCGTTGATTACAGGCAGCATGGCGGGAAGGATTCGGTTTCGCAGCTACATCCTCTTCATGGTGCTGTTCTCCCTGTTCATCTACGCTCCTCTCGCCCACATGACGTGGCACCCAGACGGGCTGCTCATGAACCTGGGAGTTCTGGACTTTGCAGGCGGAACCGTGGTGCACATGTCGGCCGGTTTCGCGGCTTTGGCAGGCGCTGTTTTTCTGGGTCCGCGGAAGAATGCACGCCTTGATCACGCCAACATCCCCTTTATCATTCTGGGCACGGGATTGCTTTGGTTCGGTTGGTTTGGATTCAATGCCGGCTCAGCGCTTGGCGCCAATGAAGACGCGGTGCTGGCCTTTGCCAACACCCATTTTGCCTCGGCTGCGGGAATGATCACCTGGATCTTCTTTGAGCGCTTCCAAGGACGCAAAATGAATGCCGTCGGTGCTTGCATTGGTGCGATCGTGGGCCTTGTGGCCATCACGCCAGCCGCAGGATTTGTCACCATTCAAGAGAGCATCTTGATCGGTTTTGCTGCAGCTTTGGTCTCCAACTGGGCGATTGCACGACAAAAGCGCAGTGGGCTGGACGACACCCTTGATGTGTTTCCTTCGCACGGCGTCGGTGGTATGGTGGGCATGGTGCTGACCGGTGTATTTGCAGCGGAGGTGGGACTGACATCGGGGGTGTATTCCACGTTCATCTGGCACCTCATTGCCTTGGTGGGCACAGCGGCCTTCACCTTTGGCGGCAGCTATATCATCTTCACTTTGGTTGACCTTGCCATACCCTTGCGTGTGAGCGGATGGCAGGAAACTTTGGGGCTCGATGAGAGCCAGCACGGCGAACAGCTCGACTGACCGTCCACAAGACCATCGGCAAAACAGGCTCCAACTTCTGATGAATCGTCGTGGTTGGCGGCAGTAGCGCCGTATCTTTGCATCACACGGCGCAGGCGTGTTCCCATTGTGGTTGAATCATGAAACGGCGCCAAACCCTATTCCTTTGACAGATTTTCATTCGCTCGGACTGAGCGAACCCATTATGAAGGCCCTCGTTCCACTTGGTTACGAGACCCCTACCCCCATTCAAGCCCAAGCCATTCCTTACGTTCTCGATGGACGTGATGTGCTGGGTGTGGCCCAAACTGGAACCGGCAAGACTGCAGCATTCTCGCTGCCCATGCTGAACCGGCTCAACCAACAGCATCATGGAGATGGCCGCCGGCACATTCGCGGACTCGTATTGAGCCCTACGCGAGAGCTGTCGGCCCAAATTGGCGAAAGCATCCGTGACTACTCCCCGCATTTGCCCATCACACACACCGTCATTTTTGGCGGAGTAAAGCAAGGCAAACAGGTCGCAGCGCTGAAACGTGGCGTTGACATTGTGGTCGCTACACCAGGCCGCTTGCTCGACCTGATTGACCAAGGCTTCATCAACCTCAGGCACCTGGAGTATTTCGTACTCGACGAAGCGGACACCATGCTCGACATGGGGTTCATTCACGACATCCGTAAAGTGATCAAGCTGTTGCCTCCGAAGCGTCAGTCTTTGTTCTTCTCTGCGACGATGCCACAAAACATCCAAGAGCTCGCCGACACCATCCTCATTGACCCCGTCACGGTCGAGGTAGAGCGCCGAAGCTCAGCGGCAGAATCTGTGGAGCAGCGCGTCTACTTTGTGCGCCAAGCTGAGAAAAAGCACCTGCTGGTGGATGTTCTCAAGGCTCCTGATGTGTCCAGTGCCTTGGTCTTTACACGCACCAAATACGGCGCAGACAAACTGGTGAGGCACCTCCGCAAACAGGGGGTCCGTGCCGAAGCCATCCACGGCAACAAATCGCAGCCGCAACGAGAGAAAGCCATGAAGGCCTTCAAGCGCGGCGATTTGGGGGTGCTGGTGGCTACCGATATCGCTGCACGGGGCATTGACGTAGACGAATTGAGCCACGTGGTGAACTTCGAAATCCCCAATATCCCGGAGACCTATGTGCACCGGATTGGCAGAACAGGGCGCGCCGGAGCGGAAGGCATCGCAATTTCGTTTTGCAACGAAGAAGACGAGCGCACCTACTTGCGGGACATCCAGCGGTTGATCCGCCGAGAAGTGCCACTTCACACTGAGCACGACTACCATTTGGCCATGCCCCCCATACCGCTCGACTCTGGAAAGCCCGGAAACAGCGGCGGCAGCGGTAAGAGCGGCGGCAGAGGAAAAGGTGGAAAGCGTGGCGGTCCATCCCGCAACCGAAATGGCCGTGGAGGTCAGGGAGGTCAGGGAGGTGGCCATGGTGGACCGCGCTCTGGCGGAGGTTCTGGGCCTGGCCAACGGCGCAACAAGCGCAGGCGTCCTGGAGGAGGCAGCAACCGCCCAAGCGGAGGCCAACGGTCACAATCAAACTGAAGACGCATCTGGCCTTTTCAGATTTGGCGTGACGTAAATTCAGGCAGTGAAAACCGCATTGCAAGAGGCTTATGGCCACGTGCTGAATGACATCCTTCTCGGTGAAATTGCCGTTGCAGGGACTTTCAGAGCGGTGCCGAAAGGTGCGATGGTCATGGACATTGGAGAACCCATACCCGGACTCCCGATGCTCCTACATGGGGCCATAAAAGTGCTTCGGGTCAACGATGACGGCGACGAGATGCTGCTCTATTTTCTGGAGTCAGGAGACAGTTGCGCCATGACCCTTGGCAACTTCTTTGGATCAAAGAAGAGCACGATCAGGGCCGTTGCAGAGCAAGACAGCAACATGGTCGTGGTCCCTTTGGAAAAAGTCTACCACTGGATGGGTCAACACGCCGATTTCCGGCAATTGGTGATCGAAAGCTTCAACACCCGTCTCAAGGAATTGGCCGAGGCTGTGGACAGTTTGGCCTTCCTCGACCTTCACGGCAGAATGGCGAAATACCTCAGCGACAGGGTCAAGGTCAATGGGTCCACCACTTTGGACACCACCCACGCAGAAATCGCAGCCGACCTGCACACCTCGCGCGTGGTTGTTTCTCGTATCCTCAAACAACTCGAGCGCGAAGGCACCATTGAATTGCACCGAAACAGGATCGAAGTGCTCCGCTTTTGATGCAGCCTGGCAATCGTTAAGTAACATGGGTTCCCCAACGCCGTTTCGGCGAAGGCTAACTTGTCCCCGGAATGCAGCGTTTTATTCCCTCTATTGGATGGCTCAAGTCCTACAATCGGCAAGACCTGCGGGGTGACCTTCCTGCAGGACTGACGGTTGGGGTTATGCTGATTCCGCAGGGCATGGCTTACGCCTTGATTGCTGGATTGCCTGTCGTCTATGGGCTTTACGCAGCCCTGGTTCCCCAAGTGGTCTACGCGTTTCTCGGCAGCTCGCGCAAACTCGCAGTTGGTCCTGTCGCCATGGACTCGCTCCTTGTCGCCTCCGGCTTGACTGGCCTTGCTGTAGCAGGTTCCGATCGGTACATCGAACTCGCGCTGCTCCTGGCCTTTATGATGGGGGCGTTGCAATTCCTGCTCGGCATGCTGCGCATGGGATTTCTCGCTCAATTCCTCTCCCGACCTGTGATCAGCGGGTTTACGAGTGCTGCAGCCCTCATTATTGGGCTGAACCAACTCCCAAGCCTTCTGGGCATTCAAATGGACCGCAGTGCCCAAATGCATGCATTGATTATGGGTGCATACGAGGGCATGGGGCAACTGCACTTTCCCACCTTGCTGTTGTCGGCAGCTGCCCTCGCGGTCTTGTGGGGGCTCCGCCGGTGGGCACCGCGCGTCCCTGGCGCCCTGGTCGTTGTCGCCGCAGGCATCGCCATGTCTGCTGTTTTTGGGGCCGATACGCTGGGAGTCCGAATTGTAGGTGACATCCCTTCCGGCCTGCCTGGCTTCCAGATGCCGAAACTGCTTTGGGAAGACCTGCGAACACTGGCACCTGTGGCCGCCACCATTGCGCTGATTGCCTTTATGGAAGCCTATAGCGTGGCACAAGCCGTTGCCCAACGCCACAGTGACCCGTCCATCGATGCGAACCAAGAATTGCGTGCATTGGGGCTGGCGAACTTCTTGGGGTCCATGTTCGGAGCCTACCCTACTACTGGAGGATTCTCCAGAACAGCGGTCAACGACAGGGCAGGTGCAGCAACCGGAATGAGCGCCCTGATTTCTGCCGCAGTTGTCGCCTTGACCTTGACATTTCTGACCCCCGTGTTTGGCCAACTGCCCCAACCGGTTCTCGGCGCCATCATCGTGGCCGCCATTTCAGGATTGGTTGACCTGCGCTATGCCCGGACGTTGTGGCGGAGCCACCGCGAAGAAGCCCTGCTGCTGTTCACCACTTTTGCCTTGACCGCATTTGGCGGCATGGTCTTGGGAATAGCTGCTGGCGTTGTCTTGAGCTTCATCCTGACCCTCTTCAGAAGCACACGGCCGCACGCAGCGGAATTGGGAGCCATTGCAGGGATATACCGCAATGTGGAGCGCTTCCCCGAGGCTGCACTGGTTCCTGGATGGCTCATTGTTCGCTATGACGGCCCCCTGCACTACGCCAGCCTGACCCATTTCAAAGCGTTTTTGGAGCGACGGCTTGCGGCGCGCAACACTGAGCAAGGCCCCGTGCATACCATTGTGCTGCACGCAGAGTCCATTCCCTATGTGGATGCCTCGGCATGTGCGATGCTCTCCGACTTGCTGGACGAATGGCAACAACAGGGCATCACCTTCAAATTTGCAGGCGTCATCGGTCCCATGCGCGATGCCTTGCACCGCTCAGGCCTTATGGAGCGGATTGGCTTGGCACATTTCCACACCAATGTGGAGGCGGCATTGCAAGAGCAAGAGAACAGCCAACAACGGCAAATCGCCACCCAAACAGCACTGTCTGAAGGTTAATCACCTCATCTTTGAACCTGAAATTGTATCCATGAAAGTCGAACAGATCTACACCGGATGTCTCGCCCAAGGCGCATACTACATCGAGTGCTGCGACGAAGCCATCATCATAGACCCGTTGCGTGAAGTGCAGCCCTATATCGACCGCGCAGAAGCAGGGGGGAAAAAGATCAAATACATCTTCGAAACCCACTTTCACGCGGATTTCGTCAGCGGCCACGTTACCCTCTCAGAAAAGACGGGAGCACCCATTGTTTTCGGCCCTAACGCAAACCCGAAGTTTGGTGCGCACATCGCTCAGGACGGTGAGGTGTTCAAGATCGGAAAGGTGACCCTCGAGGTCATCCACACCCCGGGACACACCATGGAGTCCACCACCTATTTGCTCCGTGACAAGGAGGGCAAGCCTCACGCCATATTCACAGGGGACACCCTTTTCTTGGGAGATGTAGGCCGCCCCGACCTTGCTCAAAAAGCGGCAGACATGACCCAAGAGATGCTGGCTGGCACCCTGTTTGACAGCCTGCGGAGCAAAATCATGACGCTCCCCGACGATGTCATTGTCTATCCCGGTCACGGCGCGGGGTCGGCTTGTGGAAAGAACATGAGCTCCGAAACTGTGGGTACTCTTGGGGATCAAAAAGCCAATAACTATGCGCTGAGGGCCGACATGACCAAAGAAGAATTCGTGGCTGAAGTCACCGATGGATTGCTGCCCCCTCCAGCCTACTTCCCCTTGAATGTCAAGCTGAACAAAGAAGGCTATGCGCCCATCGATGAAGTGTTGTCGAGGGGGACCCGCGCCCTGTCTCCCAGCGCCTTTGAAGCCGCAGCCAACGAAATCGGAGCCGTGGTACTGGACGTGCGCAGCAAAGAGGACTTCGCCAAGGCGCACATTCCAAGGAGCACATTCATCGGCCTCGACGGCAATTTCGCTCCTTGGGTTGGCGCCATGATCGTCGATGTGGAGCAACCCATCTTACTGGTGTGTCCAGAGGGCAAGGTCGAGGAGACCATCACCCGGCTGTCCCGAGTGGGCTTTGACAAAGTATTGGGATACCTCCATGGCGGGATTGAATCTTGGACTTCTGATGGGATGGAAACCGACCACATCAGCGCTTTGGAAGCTTCCGAATTCGCCGAGCTCCGGTCGAAGACAGACTTGAAGGTGGTCGATGTCCGCAAGCCTGGCGAATACTTATCGGAACACGTCTTGGACGCCGAATCCATGCCTTTGGCTGACTTGAACGGTCACTTGGCCGAAATCCCCAAAGAAGGAGACTTCTACGTGCACTGCCTGTCGGGATACCGCTCCCTCATCGCGATGAGCATCCTCAAGGCCCGTGGCTATCACAATGGCATCAATGTCAATGGCGGATTCACTGCCATCAAGGAGACGGTCGCGCCCCTGAGCGATTATGTCTGCCCGTCGACGCTTTAAGGTTGGCGCATTGGAGGGAAAAGAGTAATTTCGCCCTCCTTCTTTGGCGCGAGCCAGAGGTCACACCCAGGTGGCGAAATTGGTAGACGCGCAGTCTTCAGGTGGCTGTGTCCTAGGACGTGCGGGTTCGAGTCCCGCTCTGGGTACTGAAAGAGTCATCAGCAATGGTGGCTCTTTTTTTGTGTCGCCTTCTTCCTCGCCCAGTCTTGGCCTGTGGATCTGTGCATTCACCCTCAAGTGCGCAAGGTGAGCTTCGCGGAGTAGCGGCCAACCTCGCTTCAGTTATCAGAAAGCGCTGACGAATCCTTCGTTCCTGTTTGCGCGTATCATGTGCATGCGCTTGAAGAACTCCCTGCCCGTGTTGGCCACTTTGGTTTTGGCCTCCTGCTCACCTGAAACTTACATGGACCCCATTGATCCTGTCGCGGGCAATGTCAGCATTGGGCCCTCGGAATCGGCCATTGCCGCAGATGAAGCCGCTGAACACCTGGTCGTCTTGAGACTCGACGTTCCCCACCTGTGGACGGGGTGTCATGGTGAAGGACGGATGACCTTTCACGCAGATGGCGAAATGACCTGGGACCTCGATGGACAAACCTTTGGCTCGCCCTACCTGCTCGACGAAGAGGGCCGGCTTTATCCAGGATGCGCAGAGGATTGCACGGATATGTTGCCCTACCGGTTGGACACCGATTTGGGCCAATGGCGGCAGTTTGACGGATACTGCTGGTACGCTCTGACGCCCCAGCCCTAAGTAACGTGTTGAGAAAGACTCAGGTATAGATCACACCCGCAGCCACCGTCAGGCGGTTGCCCGGATCCACGAGAATAAAGGAACCCGTTGCGCGGTTGCGCCGGTAGTCGTCCACCAGAATGGGAGCCGCTGTGCGGATTCTGACCCGGGCGATGTCGTTCATCGCGATGTCCAAGTCGTCCTCCATGCGGTGAAGGGTATTGATGTCGAGCTTGTAGACCACCTCCTTCACGACGGCTTTGACCTCACGCGAGGTGTGGTGCAACTCAAAGCGGGTACCGGGGCGCATGGGCCGCTCGCCGAGCCAGCAGATGCGGGCATCGAGGTCTTGGACGGACTCGGGCTGGTTGTTCTCCCGCACGAGCATGTCTCCCCTAGAAAGGTCGATGTCGTCCGCAAGGGTCATGACCACGCTTTGCGGCGGAAAGGCCATGTCAACTTGGCGCTCACCGATGGCAATGGACGTGACTTTACTCCCCAATCCACTGGGCAAGGCCACCACTTCGTCGCCGACTTTGAACACGCCTCCCGAGACGCGGCCCGCGTATCCGCGGAAGTCACGGTGGGCGTCGGTTTGTGGGCGGACCACATACTGGACTGGAAACCGGCAGTCCTGCAGGTTGCGGTCGGCCGCCACATGGACATGTTCGAGGTGGTGGAGCAACGTAGGACCATCATACCAAGGGGTATTCTCGGACCGGTCTACCACGTTGTCACCTTGCAAGGCACTGATGGGAATGAACCGAATGTCCGGGATGTCCAGACGGCTCGAAAAGCTCCTAAAGGCTTCCACGATTTCCTCATAGCGCTCCTCTTTCCATTCCACGAGGTCCATCTTGTTGACGCAGACGACCATGTGCTTGATGCCCAACAGATGGGTGATGAAGCTGTGGCGGTGCGTCTGCTCCAATAGGCCAGCGCGGGCATCGATGAGGATGATGGCCAGGTCGGCTGTCGAAGCGCCTGTGACCATGTTGCGCGTGTACTGGATGTGGCCTGGGGCATCGGCGATGATGAACTTCCGCTTGGGGGTCGCGAAATAGCGGTACGCCACATCGATGGTGATGCCCTGCTCCCGCTCGGCGCGCAGGCCGTCGGTCAGGAGAGAAAGGTCGGCGCCGTCTGTACCGCGCTGACTGGAGGCCTGCTCGATGGATTCGAGTTGGTCTTCGAAAATGGTCTTGCTGTCATACAGCAAGCGCCCGATCAACGTGCTCTTGCCGTCGTCTACACTGCCTGCTGTGATGAACCTAAGGAGTCCCTGTGCCATGATTTCTTGCTGCTCTTTTCCTTGATTCCAATGGTCAGAAGTACCCTTCTTTCTTGCGGTCTTCCATGGCGCTTTGGCTGCGCTTATCGTCCATGCGGCCGCCGCGTTCCGTTTTGCGGGCTGCGGCCACCTCGGAAATGATTTTCTCGAGATCGTCGGCATCGCTTTCCACCGCTCCTGTGATGGTTAAATCCCCGAGGGTCCGGAACCGAACCTGCATCGTTTCTGGCTTTTCATCGGGCCGCAGGTTGAGGTAATCGCTGTTGGCCAAAATCTGACCATCCCGCTTGATCACTTCACGCTGGTGCGCAAAGTAGAGGCTCGGAATGGCGATGTTTTCGCGGAGGATGTAGTTCCAAATGTCCAGCTCGGTCCAGTTGTTCAGTGGAAACACGCGAAAGTGCTCTCCCGGCTGGTGCTTGCCGTTGTACAAGTCCCAGAGCTCAGGGCGCTGGTTCTTGGGGTCCCACTGACTGAAGTCGTCACGGTGGCTAAAGAAACGCTCTTTGGCCCGGGCCTTTTCTTCGTCCCGCCGCGCTCCGCCGAGACAAGCATCGAATTGATGGGCCTCAATCGTGGAGATGAGGGTTGGAGTTTGGATGCGGTTCCGCGAGGCATTGAACCCCTTTTCCTCGGTCACCTCCCCTTTGTCAATGAGGTCTTGGACACTGCCTACAATCAACTGCACCCCCAGCTCCTTGACCAGATCATCGCGAAACTGAATGGTCTCCGGGAAGTTGTGGCCAGTATCAATGTGCACCAGCGGCATCGGGATGCGGGCAGGCGCAAAAGCCTTGCGGGCCAAATGCGTCACACATATGCTGTCCTTGCCTCCGCTAAACAAAATGGCGGGACGGTCGAACTGTGCCGCCACCTCACGCAAAACATACATCCCCTCAGCTTCCAGCTCGTCGAGGTGACTCAGGTTGTATTCGCTGCTCATTTTTTCTCTTGTCTTCCAATGCTTCCATAACGGAACCACGCCCGTTCGTGGAAATAATACAGCACCATTTTCAGGATGCTTTCCATGACCATGATGCCGCTGGCCGCCTTGACATCCCCGAACACCACATAGACAAACATGAAGGTGGTGGCAGAGGCGATCACACGCCACGTGAGCGTTTTGGCGATGTGCCGTTTGCGTGAAATCTTTTCGTCCATGATCAGTTCAATCCGGCATAATCACGAACGGCCACAACCGCTTCTTCCACCGTGATGTCTGTGGTGTCCAAATCTAAATAGTCCGCCTCCGGGATGCCGTATTCATCAGAATGAAAGTGCTCCCTTCCCCGGGGCTCGGTGGTGTGGACGTACACTTCTTTGACATGGGCGCGCGCCTTGAATTCTTCGCGCAGCCAAAGGAAAGGCGCCACTACAGCCACGATTGAAATCTTGCCTTGGCGGCTGAGGTACAATGCGATGTCCTGGGCACGGCGAATGTTGGCCTCTCTGCCCGCTGGACTATAGTCTGCATTGGAGGTCAATGCCCTCAGGTCATCCCCATCCACAAGAAAGACATCATGCCCCCCCGCTTTCAGGTCCCCCAGCAAAGCCCGACCCACCGTGGATTTCCCGGCGCCAGGCTGTCCTGTGATCCAAACGATGGGCTGCCCTTCGGTCATTCTCGTAAATATAAAACTGCAAAAGCGTATAAAACCGCACGAGCGCCTGTAATTTCTAATCGTTCAGTCAAAATATTTTCACTTCCAACTTCCTCATAATCAATACTCTGTGTTTTTTCTTTCAAAAAAACTGCAGGTTTTGTAACCCTAAAGGAGGGACCTCAGTAAAGGGTAATGGTTTTGGTTACAGCCGCTCCCGCAAGGGAACAGGCGATTTGGTGAAACGAAGGGGCTCTCGAACGCGAGGGCCCTTTCTCATTTTAGGCACTTTTTGCCTCTACTGCTTCGCCTTTGTCCCTTTGAACCTCACAAACAAGTGGATCCACAGGGAACGGCTCAAGCGCTGGATGAGCGGGAGCAACACCAACAAGGTCACGATGCCACTCACAATCACCGTATCCGGCTGCTCGAACATCCCTGTGAATTCAATCCACCCCAGAGCGCCAAAGACATACAGGGCGACCAACACCGCTACCCACAGGGCCACCGTCATGGCATAGTTCACGTATGCTGCACCGAAATAGAAGCCGGGTTCGCGTTGGAAATTTTCACCACACACTGGACAAGCGGCGTGCATGGCGTTGATGGTACGGGGCAAGTATGGGTTGGAGACCTTGAACATGCGCGCTTGCCGACATGCCGGACACCGGTTCCCCAATATGCTGGCCAAATAGGATCGCGGCGGATTCATGGTGTCAAATTACCCCCGTTGGCCGCACATCAACACCCATGCTCAACCCTCGAGTTGCTGCAAGGCCACCATGCCGTGGTACACCCCTCCCGCAGCCATCAATTGCTCGTGGCTGCCCGACTCCGCAATGCCACCGCGGTCCATCACGATGATGCGGTCAGCGTGCCGCACTGTGGAGAGCCGGTGGGCAATCACAACGGCTGTGCGCCCTTGCATGACGCGTTCGATGGCCGCTTGAACGAGGCGTTCCCCCTCGGCGTCCAATGCGCTGGTGGCTTCATCGAGCATCAAAATCGGCGGATCGTGATAGAGCGCACGCGCAATGGCGAGCCGTTGCCGCTGACCTCCAGAGAGCCGGCTCCCGCCATCGCCAATGGGCGTATCGAAGCCCTGTGGAAGCTGGTCAATGAATTCCAATGCGTGGGCGATTTCGGCCACAGATCGGACGCGCTCGGGATCCACATTGGGATCGAACAAGGCGATGTTGGCAGACACAGAATCGTTGAACAACAGGGGATCCTGGGTCACGAAGCCCATTTTCCCTCGAACCTCTCCTGTGGAGGCCTCACGGAGGTCCAGACCGTCCATGCGAACGCTGCCTTGCTCTGGATCGTACAAACGCAAGAGCAACCGGGCCACCGTGGTCTTCCCGCTGCCCGAAGGCCCCACCAACGCCACAGTTTCGCCCTTTTTTATGGACAGGGAAAAGTCGCGAAGGGCAGGCTCTGTGGCGCCTGCATACCGGAAGGTGATGTCCTCAAAACGCAGTTCATTCTGAAAGTCCACAGCCACCGGTGCGGCAGGTTCTGCCACGGTGATTTCGGCCTGGAGCACCTCATCGAGGCGGTCGAGTGAAGCCGCCCCCTTTTGGACTTTGAAAAAAGCATCACTGAGCGATCGGGCAGGTGGAATGATCTGGCTGAACACCACCAGGTATCCTATGAACAGCTCACCTTCGAGGCCTTCACCCCTCAGCACCAGACGCCCCCCTACCGCAAGCAAAATGGCAATCACCGTCATGGATACAAACTCGCTCACAGGTGAACTGAGGTATTCCCGCTTGTAGAGTTTGCGCATCAGGCGGAAATAGCCCTCGTTGTGTTCGGCGAACCGCCCTCTAAATCGAGGGGCGGCATCAAAAGCTTTGACCACCATCATGGCGCCCAGCGTCTCCTCCAACCGGCTGATCAAATCGCCGAGTCGGGCCTTTCCCCTGCCCGCTGCCCCCCTCAGGGCTGTGGCGATGCGGGAGATGACAAATCCAGAGACCGGCATAAATACCAATGCAAACAGGGTGAGCTCCCAGCTGATGGCAAACAACGTGATCAGGGAGAGCACAATCATGATGGGTGCTTTGAACAACACCTCCAAGGTCCCGATGACACTGAATTCAACCTCCATCAGGTCGTTGGTCATGCGGCTGATCAAATCCCCTTTGCGCTGTTCGGTGAAATACCCCACAGGCAGCGAGAGAATGCGGTCAAACAGTTGGCTGCGCAGGTCGCGGGCGACCCCCGTTCGAATGGTGGCCAAACTGTAGAAAGACAAATAGGTAACGGCATTTTTGACCAAGGCCAAAACCGCAATGGCGCCGCACATCGCAAGCAAGGCTTGCTCAGAACCATGAACGGCCACATACCCGTCCAATGCTGCGGTAACCCGCGCAAAAACTGCAGGGGTATCCGCAGCGGTCTCTGCGGCACCCTCCGTGCGGAACAGTATCCTCAAAAAAGGCACAATGGCCAAGAAGGTGAACAGCGAAAGGACCGAACCCAGTGCATTGAATGCGATGTTTCCGATGAGGTTGAGCCGGTAACGCAAGACCAGCCTAAAAAGGTCCTTGAACCTCCTCATGCCCCTATCGTACCGGTATAGTTGTGTGGGGTAATGGCGCGCAACTCCATGCGCACTGCATCAGTGACCGGGAGTCCTGCAATAAAGTCCGCAATGGAGGCCGCGTCGATCCCGGCATTGCCCCGGGTCAGGTCTTTGAGCAACTCGTAGGGCTTCTCTACCCCTTCTCTGCGCAGAATGGTCTGAATGGCCTCAGCCACAACCGCCCACTGGGACTCGAGATCCGCGTGCAGCTTGGCTTCATTGAGCACGAGCTTTCCCAACCCTTTGCGCAAGGCGTTGAGCGCCACCAGGCTGTGACCTACGGGAACCCCGACATTGCGCAACACGGTGCTGTCCGTCAAATCGCGCTGCAGCCGGCTGATGGGAAGTTTTCGGGCCAGATGCCCCAACAAAGCGTTGGCCATGCCCAAGTTGCCCTCGCTGTTTTCGAAGTCGATGGGGTTGACTTTGTGTGGCATGGCAGAGGACCCCACTTCGCCAGCCACCACCTTTTGCTTGAAATAATCCAAGCTGATGTAGTGCCAAGCGTCGCGGTCCAAATCGATCAGGATGGTGTGGATGCGCTGCAATGCGTCGCACCACGCCGCGAGGTAATCGTAATGCTCGATCTGCGTGGTCGGATGGCTGCGGTGCAGTCCGAGCTCGTCCTGCACGAACTGTTCTGCAAAGGCGTGCCAGTCGACCTCCGGATAAGCCACGTGGTGGGCGTTGAATCCGCCCGTAGCGCCACCGAATTTGGCAGCAAAAGGCACGGCCTCGAATTGGGCGACCGCGTGATCCAAGCGCTCCACAAAGACCGACAGCTCCTTTCCCAAGGTCACGGGGCTCGCAGGCTGTCCGTGGGTGCGGGCCAACATGGGGACCGTGGCCCATTGCTCAGCCAGCCGCGCGAGGTCATCGCGCACAGCCTGCAAGGCAGGCAACAATACGTCTGCCGTGGCCTCTGCCATGGAGAGCGGGATGGCGGTGTTGTTGACATCCTGAGAAGTCAAGCCGAAATGCACAAACTCCGAACGCCCCTCAAGTCCCAAAGGGGCGAGGCGCTCCTTGATGTAGTACTCTACAGCCTTGACGTCATGGTTGGTGGTCTTTTCGATGCCCTTCACCTCCATGGCTCCTGCGGTATCGAAACCCACATAAATCGCACGCAGCCCTTCCACCTGATCGGCCGACAACTCCGGAAGCTGGGGCAGCCCCAAGCCATGCAAGGCGATGAAGTACTCGATCTCCACGCGGATGCGGTATTGAATGAGGCCAGCCTCAGAGAAATAAGCGGCCAGAGGCTCGGTATGACGGCGGTAACGGCCATCGATCGGACTGATGGCGTTGAGGGCTGCATTTTCGGACATCGCGTCGGATGGGTTGAACGCCGAAATTACAGACTGTAGCGCGGGCGGCGCTTACCTTTCGCATATGTTGATTCACACCGTTTCGCACGGACTTTTCAAGCTCGATGGCGGCGCCATGTTCGGAGTGGTTCCCCAACCCTTGTGGTCCAAGTCCCACCCTATCGATGAGCGCAACCGCTGCGACTGGGGTTTGCGCTCCTTGCTCGTTGAAGAAGGAGACCGCCTGTTGCTGGTGGATTGCGGCATGGGCGACAAGCAAGACCCGAAGTTTTTTTCCCATTACGCCCCGCAGCCGGAGGACCTGGATGTTCAACTCGCTGCATTGGGATACCACCGCAACGACATCACAGATGTGTTGTTGACCCACCTGCATTTCGACCACTGTGGAGGGGCCATCCGACGGAGGCCCGGCGATCCACAGAAATTTGACCCCGCTTTTTCCAACGCCACTTTCTGGAGCACAGAACGCCATTGGAAATGGGCCACCGAACCCAACCCCAGGGAGAAGGCAAGCTTTCTGAAAGAGAACATCCACCCCATTGAGGCTTCAGGACAATTGAAGTTCATTCCCCGCGCCGAAGGCACCACGGACACCCGTCAGCCCATCCCTGGGTTCCCCGACATTGACGTCTTGTTTGTGGATGGACATACCGAAAGCCAAATGCTGCCGCTGCTCAAAAAAGACGGACGCAAGGCCTTGTTTACTGCAGACCTGTTGCCCGCCACCACCCACATTCCAACCGCTTGGGTCATGGGCTATGACACCCGCCCATTGCTGACGGTCACGGAAAAGGAGCGCATTCTCACCTGCGCAGAGCGGGAACAATGGACGCTGTTGTTTGAACACGACGCCCACCATGAAGCCGCCACCGTGCACCGCACAGAGAAGGGGGTCCGCCTTCAAAGGGCCGGGCGGCGCAGCGAATTTGGCTGGTGACCTCAGGAACGAAGCCCCGCAAGGCAGGCCTTTACAATGCCCGGTCCTGTGTAAATCATTCCGCTGTATACCTGCACCAAGTCGGCACCTGCGCTGATCTTTTCCTGGGCAGAGGGGCCGTCTTCCACGCCACCCACGCCGATGATGGCAAAGTCCCCCCGTTGGCGCAAGTAACGCACAACCTCCGTGCTCCGCTTGCGAACGGGAGCCCCGCTCAATCCACCAGCACCGATGGCCTCGACCTGATCTTCAGGCATTTTGAGCCCCTCGCGTGAAACCGTCGTGTTGGTGGCGATCACCCCTTCGATGCCCGTGTCGGCAACCAACCCCACAATGTCGTCGAGCTGGGCGTCGCTCAAGTCCGGAGCAATTTTCAAGAAAACCGGCCGCTGGATGGCTTGGGCCTTGTTGTAATCCTGTAACCGGTTCAACAATGCGGTCAGTGGAGCCCGTTCCTGCAGTTCGCGAAGGCCCGGGGTATTGGGAGAACTCACATTGACAGCGAAGTAATCCACGTGCGGATGCAATCCCTTGAAGCAGGTGAGGTAATCCTCCGATGCCTGCTCGTTGGGGGTGACCTTGTTGCGGCCGATGTTGCCCCCGACAATCAAGCCCGGAGGCCTGTCCTTTAGCCGGCCGATGAGTTCCTCAAGCCCTCCATTGTTGAAGCCCATCCGGTTGATCAAGCCACGGTCTTCCTTGAGGCGGAAAAGCCGAGGTTTAGGATTGCCAGGCTGCGCCTTGGGGGTAATGGTGCCTACCTCAACAAAGGCAAAACCCATGGTGGACAGCTCAGACAACCACCTTCCGTCTTTGTCGAACCCTGCCGCCAAACCTATGCGATGCGGGAACTTCAATCCAGCCACTTCGACCGCGTCTTCTGGAACAACCGCTGCCCGCAAGGAACGATTGAGCGCGCTCTTGACCCCTGGCATTTTCAACCCGAATCCAAACAAACCCATGGTGCGGTAATGGGCACGTTCGGGGTCCATGACAAAAGCAATGGGCCGCAAAAAACGCCGGTAAATCAAGTCTCCGAAGGATGCAACGTTCATGAAAAGCAAAGATGTTAATAAACATGTGGACACGGACAATGTCCACGCAGCACAAAGCCTCTAGAAGTGAAGATAGCTTTGGCACAACCTGAAAGATGTTGTTTAACTGGGGAAAGAAAAAGCTCAAGCCTGAAGAGGTAGCGCGGATGTTTGTTCACGCAACCCTTGACAGCATTGAGGATGCTTGGCCTGACGTTCTGGGTTTGATGCGTGAAACGCCTCATTTGGAGCGCGTACCCGAGATTGAAGATGCAGAGGTAGGCCCATTCCTACTTGTCGTCATGGCCGGCAACTTGGATTTCATTCCGCACTTTTTTGATGCTGGGACCGATCGCATTCTAGTGGAGGCCATCCTCAATGAACTCTCCATCCAATTGGAACTCCCCACCCAGCAGCTGGCTCCGAAGATTTCAGAAATGCGGGATGCGATGGCCAAACTCAATAAACCTTCAAAGAAGACATTGAGTGCCATGTCCCGGGGTCTGTATATCGGGTATGACCTCAACGGATACCAAGAAGAATACTTCCGGTCGCTTTCGGTGCCCAATCCCCGGTTCTTGATGCAAATGGAGGACGTCCTCCAGCACTTCTTGTGGGATTGGTCTTCGTTTAACGAGCAGTACCGCGTGCAGGCGCAAAGCCTTCAGAGCGCCGCAGTTTAACTGCAACCTCACCCCCAACGCTCTACCCCCTTCTGTCGAGGTCCCTCGCTTGGTCCCTGTCTTTGATGGTGTGCCGTTTGTCAACGAGCTTTTTTCCTTTGGCGACGGAAATGTCAAGCTTGGCAAAACCGCTGGCCGCGATGTACAGCCTTGTAGGCACTACCGTCACCCCCACGTCACGGAGCTTGCGCTGCAGCTTGTTCAGCTCTGTGCGCTTCATCAGCAGCTTTCGAATGCGCCGCGTTTCGTGCGTGACATACCCGGCATTGCCATAGGCGTCGATGTGCATGTTGAAAATGAAAAGTTCATCGCCATCAAACCTGCAATAGGCCTCCATGATGCTCGCCTTCCCACCCCGGATGCTCTTGATTTCGGTGCCCTGGAGTTGAATGCCCGCCGTGTAACTGTCCGTGAGGAAGTAGCTAAATGCTGCTTTTTTGTTTTTGATCTCAATGGACATGCCACTCGAAATTACGGCCAACCTTCCAAGGTGCAACCTCAAGAATGCGCTGCGCGTTCTTCGCACGGGGCAAGCACTTGCTTAATTTGCACCCATACGATTTTCACACCTGCCTTTTGCCGAACATCCAGACCCTCCTTTTCGTCCTGGTATTTGCCTTTTTGGGAGGGGATGCCTCCGCACAAACGGTGGGCCTGTTCGCAAACAGCCCCGCTTCATTTGATGGCTATACCCTTGTCGCTCCCAACGGTGCTACCCGAACCCACCTGATCGACAATTGTGGCCGCGTGATCAACCAGTGGGACAGCGGTTACCGCGCGGGGGAGTCGGCTTATCTGCTCGAAGATGGGTCTTTGTTGCGCACTGCCCGCCTCGGGAGCCAAACCTTCAATGGCGGCGGCATTGGCGGCCGCATAGAACGCTTCAACTGGGAAGGCGACCTGATGTGGAGCTATGAGTTGGCCACCGATACAGCCCACCACCACCACGATATGGCTTGGCTTCCGAATGGAAATGTGGTGCTGATGGCCTGGGAATACAAAAGCCCTGAGGACGCTGCAGCCGCAGGCCGAACCTCCGATGGCCCGCTGTGGCCCCCCATGCTGGTTGAAATTGAACCTGTGGGCACCCAAGGCGGCACGGTCGTGTGGGAATGGCATGCTTGGGACCACCTCATTCAATCCAGCGACCCTTCCCTCCCCCATTTTGGGATGCCAGAGGACAACGTCACCCGGTTTGACATCAATTACGGCAATGTTACTGGCGGTGGGTTCCCAGGAGGCAATGCGGGTGGCGATTGGTTCCATTGCAACGGATTGGATTACGATCCAACGCGAGACCACCTGATGTTGAATTCGCGCAATTGGTGCGAGTTCTACATCATAGACCACGGCACCACTTCCGAAGAGGCCGCTGGGCCTGCGGGCGATTTGCTCTACAGGTGGGGAAATCCCCAGACCTATGGGCGTGGAGATGATGAAGACAAGGTGTTCTACCAACAGCACGATGCCCATTGGATCATGGAAGAAGGCCCCGCAGCCAATGCTGGGGACCCCGCGCAGGCTGTGCTGGTGTACAACAACGGCAATGGAAGGCCGGGCGGCACCGGCAGCTCCGTCGACGAGTTGACCCTTCCATGGGACAGCAGCACAGGTACCTACCTGCTGCCATCTTCCAGCGATACCCAGGAGGCCTTTGCTCCACAAGGGCTCGATTGGACTTGGCCCGAAAACCCGAGTACAGCCTTCCACAGTTCCAACATCAGCGGTTCTCAGAGACAGCCCAATGGAAACACCTTGATCTGTGAAGGTGCCAGCGGCCACCTTTTTGAAATCACACCAGATGGGGAAACGGTCTGGGAATACATCACGGCTTACAGCCAATTCGGAGCCGCTACCCAAGGTGAAAATCCTTTTGGAAACGCCACATTTCGCGCCTATCGCTATGCCCCTTCCTATGCGGCTTTCGAAGGCCGCGACATGACCCCGGGAGACCCTGTGGAACTCAACCCTCTGCCCTTTGATTGCATCCTTTACCCAGCGGAGGTTGACACCTCCATTTCAACAGTGCCAACCGCACTGCCAGAATCAGGGTGGTTGGCCTATCCGAACCCCTCAAATGGCAGGTTTACCCTCGACAGCCCAAAAGCAGCCCGCTGGTCACTGTCAGACAGCATGGGCCGCATCTGGGCCTCAGGAATCCTTGACCCTGGCCACAATTTCTGCTCGAGCCCTTGGGCTCCGCCGGGCATCTACATGCTTTCGCTTTCCGATTTTACGGGCCTCCCCATGGGCCGACCGCGATTGCACATCATCCGTTGACAAATACCAAAAGCCAAAACGTGCCATGAACCGCTTTCTGTTGCCGCTCTTTTTAATGAGCTCCATTGCTTGGGGTCAAAACACCGTAGGAACGATTGCCTATGACCCTGATCTGTACACCGATGGGTACACGATGATTTATCCGCACAACCAAAACCGCGCGATGTTGCTCAACGCATGTGGGGAGGTGGTGCACGACTGGACCATCGATGAGAACCGGCGCCCTGGCAACACGGCGTACCTGCAGCCCAATGGCGACATCATCATGACGTCGCGTCCAGCTGCCGTTGGTGACGATGCCATCTGGGCCGGTGGAGGTGGCGCTTCCATTGAACGACGCACCTGGGACAACCAAGTCCTGTGGAGCTTTAATGCCAACAACGACAGCTTGCGGCTGCACCACGACTTTACCGTGACGCCTGAAGGCAACGTGATCGCCATTTGCTGGGAGGTCATCGACAGCCTCGAGTGCATTGCCAATGGACGCAACCCCGAACTGCTCCAAGGAGGGGAGCTCTGGAGCGACAAGGTCATCGAACTCGAGCCCGACGGAATGGGCGGAGCGGAGGTCGTCTGGGAATGGCGCGTGTGGGACCACCTCGTGCAAGATTTCGACAGCACCAAAGCCAATTATGGTGTGGTGGCCGATAACCAACAGCTTATTGATGTCAATTACGGCACGGTGCTCAACCAGCCCCGCGATTGGCACCACATGAACGCCATCGATTACTTCCCGTTTTACGACACCGCCGGTCAAATCATCATGAGTGTCCCCACCTATGACGAGGTGTGGGTCATCTGGCACGATTACCAATTCAGCGATGACCTGATCTGGCGTTGGGGCAACCCCGCCGCCTACCAGCGGGGCGACAGCACGGACCAGAAGCTCTTCTACCAGCACGATATCCATTGGGGCAATGGATTGGGCGTAAACCCGGGTAACCCCGACTTCACGAAGTTCTTTGTCTTCAACAACAGGGTGCCCAACGCCGATACGACGGGAACCCACAGTGAGGTGGCGGTGATCTCCCCCATCTTCGACGAATACGATGGCGGATATGCCTTTAATACTGCAACCGGACGATGGGGACCCGAAGACTTTCAGTGGACCTACACCCAACCGGGCCTCAGCAGCACCGGCCTGAGCTCCTTCCAGCGCCTCGGAAATGGTGGCAACCTCATCTGCAATGGCCGCACCGGAGAGCTGTTTGAAATCACAGAGGATGGTGAACTCGCATGGGAATACCGCACGCCCCTCCTTCAAGGCGCGCCTGTGGCACAGGGTACCGAGTTGCAACTCAACAACAACCTCACCTTCCGCGCCGACCGTTACCCTCTGGACTTTCCCGCTTTCAACGGGCAAGACCTCTCTGCAGGAATGGTCATCGAAACGGACCCTACGCCACTCGAAGTCTGCCAGCCTCTGCTGTGCGAAAACGGGTTGGCCTGCAACTATGGTGAGGAGGGTGACTGCACCTTCATCGACACCGACATCGATGTGGCTGGGCCGTTTATGCTGGGCCTCGTGGACTCCATTTCTTGCGCCAACGGTTATGAAGTCACCGACGATGCTTCCATCACCCTCGTCCCCTCTTCCGGGGGAATGGAAACCGGATACGAATGGTTCATCACGCCTGAAACCGAAGCCCTCATGGTGGCTTCTGGCTTCGAAATCCTGCTCAACGACCTCAATTCACAATCCGTTGCCGTCTGCGGCACCGAATTGACGGCGGTCAGCGGGTTCTTCGGCGATACCACTGTGGTCAATTACGACGGTACAGGTTGGTATTGGCCCCTTTACGATGGCTATACGGCTCCTGCGAGCAATTTCGAAACGGGCTGTAACAACCCAGAATCCTGCAACTTCAACCCTTGCGCCCTGCCCGATTCCACCTTGTGCACCGTGCTCGAATTGCTGGCAGAATCCAACACAAGCCCCGGTACAATTACTGCAGAAGCGGTGGGGGGAACAGCGCCTTACACCATCAATATTCTGGATGAAAACCTGCAAAGCATCGGCTTCCCGACTTCAGAATCCGACGAACCTTCTTTTGTTTTTGTCGACCTGCCTGACGGCACCTATTGCTTGGAAATCACCGATGCCTCAGGTTGTACCGCCACCTCCTGTGTGCTCGTAGGCCCTATGAGTACAGGAGACTTGAACGCTGTTTCATTTCAGCTGCACCCCAACCCTGCCTCGGATGCTGTTCAATTGACCCTGCCTGCAGCATGGGATGTCAGGTCCATCACACTGCGCGATGCCACCGGTCGGTCATTGGCCACGCCGAGCCTTTCGGCATCGGGTACAATGGCGGTGTCTTCATGGCCTGAGGGCATTTACTTCATCGAAGTCCAACACACCAAGGGAACAGCGATAGAAAGGGTGGTCGTCCGCAGGTGATTCGGGCATTACATTGCATGTAATGCATGAAGACACCATCCTAACAACCCGGGAGGGAGGAGTCCTGACTTTGACTTTCAACCGCCCGGCTGCCTTCAACAGTTTCACGCAACCCATGGCTGCAGCCCTGCAGGAGCAGCTGCGCTCAGCCGATGCCGATGCGTCGGTGAGGTGTGTGGTGTTAACGGGGGCAGGCAAGGCCTTTTGCGCCGGCCAAGACCTCAAAGAGATTACGGCAGAAAACGCCCCGACTTTTGAGGAGATTGTAGGCGGATCGTACAATGCCACAGTAAGGTTGATCCGCGGGCTTCAAAAACCCGTGATTGCGGCAGTCAATGGCGTGGCCGCCGGAGCAGGTGCCAACATCGCACTGGCATGTGATCTATGTGTAGCTGCGGAAGATGCCAAATTCATCCAGGCCTTTTCAAAGATTGGCCTCATCCCAGACAGCGGTGGTACCTGGATGCTGCCCCGCTTGGTCGGACTGCAGCGCGCAACGGCATTGGCCTACCTCGGAACTCCCGTGATTGCGGCAGAAGCGGCAGCCATGGGAATGATTCATCGGGCCTTCCCTTCGGAAGAATTTGTTTCCGAAGTGATGGCCCTGGCTGATCAATTGGCCGCGATGCCAACCCAGGGATTGGCTCTGACGAAACAGGCCTTTAACAAAGCCTTCGAGCAAGGATTCAGCGATCAACTTGACACCGAATTGGAACTTCAAGGCGCCGCTTCCCGTACAGAAGACTACCAAGAAGGTGTGGCTGCGTTTCTTGAGAAGCGAAAGCCCACTTTTGCAGGGCATTGATCATGAAGCACAATTCCGAGAACAGCGCAAGCTGGATTGACTGCGAAGAGCGCCTCCCGGGGGACGGGCAGCGCGTCCTTGCCGTCGTGCCCGGAAATGAGGTTCTGTTGCCCGGCAAAGCGAGTTTTGAGTTGCGGGATGTGTTGGTCCTGAGGTTCATGGAGAACTTCTTTTCTGCCCAGTCAGACCGCGCGGACAGCCATGGGCGGCACTTTTGGTCTGGGGAGGGATCCTCGAACCAATACTTCCAAGCGGTGACCCACTGGATGCCCATGCCTCAGGCTCCTCCTCCCCGCGAAGACGGGCAAGGAGAACAGCAATAAGGACAGGGACTACCGGGATTTGACAGGAAGGAATTGCCCTGCGATCCCCAAAAACACCTTGGAGTCTCCTGCGATCTCAATGGTGTAAACAGAGGCGATGTGCCACTCTTGACGCTGGGTTAATTGCTCCGCAGCAGCCCCTGCAATTTGCCCCAAACCTCGGCGCAATTTCTTTCCCAATTCGGTTTCTCCGGGCACATCATCCGCCAGTTCTTGTTGCACGTAATCCGAGAGGTAGAGGGAAAAATCTTCGCTGTCCGGATTGGTGAGGTACAATGCACCTCCTGCCAAGACCAAAAGCACGGTCAGGTTCAAGAAAAACTTCATGTCTTGGAATTGATGATGTGAAATGCCTGAACAGCATATATGGCAGCTGTCTCCGTGCGCAAGCGGTGCTCTCCCAGGGTCACAGGTAAAAAACCACAGCGCCCGAAAAGCTCAATTTCGGTGGGTGTAAAATCCCCCTCAGGGCCAATGGCAATGGCGGCATTTTGGCCTAAAGGCAATGACTGGACCATGGACTGCCGCTTCCATTCGGGGTGCTCGGGCACCGGACAATGTGCCAGTCCACGCCACACATCTTCCTCCAGCCCTTCTAGGGCCTCTTCCAATGGACGCGCCGGAAGAAGCTCGGGCAACCACGTTCTGCGCGATTGCTTCATCGCCTCCACCAAAGTGCGGTGCCACCTTTCGTACTTCTCTACTTTGCGCTCACTGCGCGCGGTCCAAATGGGCATGACCCTGGAAACGCCGCATTCACAGGCTTTCTCCAGAAACCACTCAAAACGGTCCGTATGCTTGGTCGGCGCGACCAAAATGGTCAGCTGTGGTGAGGGCTCGGGGTAACATTCCGGTACGCCCACCACCAAGGCAGCATGCCGCTTTTCGATGGACACCACCTCGGCGGGGAAGACGGCGCCCCGGCCATCTGCCAACTCAACCGTATCGCCCACGCGGGCCCTCAATACCTGCACCAGGTGGCGCGCTTCGTCAGGACCCAATGAGTGTGGACCCGGCTGAATGTCCGGAGCGTAGAATCGACGCATGAAGACAAAGAAAGCGATGTCCCGGGACGCTGCGCCCCTGGATTTTAGGCTTCATCCACAGCGCACAGTCAGCCCGCGTTAACCAACACCTTGGGGGCCGCTTGGCGCACAGCCTCTGACGCCCCTTCCTCAAACTGGGCGAAATTGGCATTGAAACGCCCGGCCAGTGCATCCGCTGTGGCATCAAAAGCGCTGGCATCGGACCAGGTGTTCCTCGGATCGAGCAGGTTGCTGTCCATGTTCGGAGCGCCCAATGGCACCTCCCATCCGAAACGGTCACAACGGCGGAATTGCGCATCATCCATGCTGCCGTCCAACACTGCGTTGAGCAATGCCCTTGTGTCTTTGAGGGCCATGCGGTGGCCTACACCGTGAGGGCCACCGGTCCAACCTGTATTGACCAGCCACACCTTTGCTCCATGCGCCGCCATGCGCTCTCCCAGCATATCGGCGTAGCGACCAGGGTGCAGCGGCAAGAATGGCGCCCCGAAGCACGCACTGAATACAGTTTTGGGTTCATTGATGCCGTCTTCCGTTCCAGCCACCTTGGCGGTATAGCCGCTGATGAAGTGGTACATCGCCGTCGGGGCGTCCAAGCGCGCCAATGGAGGAAGGACTCCAAATGCGTCGCACGTCAAAAAGAAAATGTGATCCGGATGGCCTCCTTGACCACCGGGTTTGGCTCCTTTGATGTGCTCAATGGGATAGCTCACCCGTGTATTCTGCGTGGTATGGGAATCCGTAAAATCCGGGGTGACACCATCGGCATCAAAACCGATGTTCTCCAACATCGCACCATGTTGAATCGCGGCATGGATGTCAGGTTCGCGGTCAGGGTCCAAATCGATGGTTTTGGCATAGCACCCCCCCTCAAAATTGAAGATCCCGTTGGGCCCCCAACCGTGCTCATCATCTCCAATCAACTTGCGCAGAGGGTCACTCGACAATGTGGTCTTCCCCGTTCCGGAGAGGCCAAAAAACACGGCCGTGCTGCCATCCTCTCCCTCGTTGGCCGAACAATGCATGGGCAAAACGTTGGACGCCGTGGGCAGCAAGAAATTCATGGCACTGAACATGCCTTTTTTGATCTCTCCAGTATATCCTGTTCCGCCGATCAGCACCCTCCGATGGGTGAAATCCAATACGGCAAAATTGGACTGCCTGGTGCCGTGGCGCTCTGCATCTGCCATAAACCCCGGTGCGCACACCACATGCCAGTCCGGCTCAAAAGAACCCATTTCTTGGGCCGTAGGGCGGATAAACATGTTGTAGGCAAACAAATTGGACCACGCTTTTTCGGTCATCACGCGGACGCCTTTGCGAAATTCAGGAGCCGCACCTACGAAAGCATCGCGCACGTACAGGCCCTTGCCCTCTATGTATTCCATCATCTCCGCATGCAAGAGCATGGCCTTTTCGGGCTCAATGGCTTGGTTGATGTCTCCCCACCACACCTCATCTCGGGTGGCGGTGTCTTTGACAATAAACCGATCCAATGGACTTCGGCCTGTAAACCGGCCTGTTTCGATGGCGATGGCGCCTGTTGAAGTCAGTTTCCCTTCGCCTGCGAGCAGCGTTCGTTCAATCAAACGGGCAGGGGGGAGATTCCACCATACGTTGCGTGCTTTGCGCAATCCAATCTGCTGGAGATTGGGGTGGAAAGGGGTATTTCCTTGGTGTACCATGATGTTCGGCAGATCATTGCGTGCCGCGGCAAAGATAAGATCTGAATGCCACTGGCCCGTATCCGGGACCATCAGAAAATTCCGGGTTTTTGTCCACGGGTTTTTACCTGCGCCTCCCGAAACGGACCACCCACAGGAGCCAACCCACAATCATCATGGTCCCGCCAAGGGGGGTGATGGGACCCCAAATAGCCGTATATCCCCAACTCCAAAACCCATCTGCCACCAACAGAAAAATGCTGGTTGAAAACAGCCAAGACCCACATTGTATCCATGCCAACCCCTTGCGTTCACCTGTCGCAAGTGCTCCGATCAAGGCTGCCCCCATGACGAGCAGGTATCGGGATGCCGTTTCAAAAGAGGCCATGCCCCGCGCTTCGAGCACCCCTTCTAATGCATGCGCACCAAAAGCTCCAGCCACTGTGCCCAAAACGATCATCATGCCTGCACTGCGGAAGTGCACGGAAGCTGCTTTCTTTTCGTTCATACCAAACTAATTTGCATGCAAAGAAAACCCCCACTGGCCCCCATCTTTGGCGCTCACCATCATTTCATTTTCCCCATGATTTTCCGCTTGCTCGCATTGATTGTCCCTCCCCTTTTACTCATCGGCTGTTCGGAATCGAACGCCCCGAAAGATGGCGCTGCCAAAAAGGAGGCGGCCCCCAGTGAAGTGGTGAAACAAAAAGACCCGGCCAATCAAAAACGCCGAGCATACACCCCCGAAGAGCTCAACGAGCCCTACAGCACGGTCAGTCCCTGGCGCTATATCGTAACCAGCCCAGAGACACAGTACTTTGAACGCATGGTGGGCAAATCATCGGTGGCGCGCACGGTGCACTCCAGCGGCCATGCCATCTTGATTCCTCAAGACGACACCTTTACCCAGAACAAAGACTGGAAGGGGATTTTAGAAGAAGATCAACAGGACGCACTGGACCGCTTTGTCAAGGCCCACATCATCGTGGGCATCAAAGGGCCAAAAATGCTGGAGGGCGTCTATGAAAACCTCAATGGGGAAACGGTCTCCATTGAGAAAAATGAAAAGGGAGAACTCGTCTGTGGAGGGTCACGCCTCTTGGGTCGGGAAGTGGAGACCGACGGTGGCTTGGTGATTCCCGTCATGGGAATGGTGGAGTCCATTCAGTGGGATTGACATCTGGCAGCAGCTGCTCCTCGCACAGGAGTCCGTTGTCACATGCTCCCCTTTTCTTCAGTATACCAGAGTAAACAGCAATACCCCATGCGCCCATTGCCATTCTGCCGATTGGTTTTCTTTCCGAGAAACAGCGGCTCCTTCATGATTGCTGCACTGATGATGGGTGCCTTGCACCCGCCGCAGATGTTGGGGCAGGCTGACGAATACCAGCGCTGGGACACCGTATCGGTGCGGGGCGTGGAAGGGGACTTGTTGACCAACCCATGGACCGGAGGGTTGACGGCACCGCAGTTTTCAGCGGCAGACTTGGACGGCGATGGGGTCGGTGACCTTGTCGTGTTTGACCGAAGCGGCAACCGCATCCTGCCTTTTCAAGGCTGTTCCTCGGATGTGCCCGAGGCCCCTTTGACCTATTTCCACCGGCCTGACTGGCGCGTTGCATTTCCCGAAGGCTTGCGAAACTGGGTTTTGTTGCGCGATGCCAATTGTGATGGGGTCATGGACCTTTTCACCAACAGCCAAAGCGGGATGCGCATTTGGCCCGGCGTCTTTGAAGATGGAATGACACAGTATCCCAGCGCCCCCGCATCCAATGTGGTTGCCAACTGGGACTTTGGGTCTGGCGAACAGCAACTGCCCATGGTGTGCCTCAACACCGATATACCGGCGCTGGGGGACTTTGATGGCGATGGGGACTTGGACATGGTCACGTGGACAGAGACCTCCTCTACACTGTACAGCTACACCGGCCGCGGGGCCGTGATGGGTTCTGTAGGATGCGGAGACACGTTGATTTGGGATGTGACCAACCGGTGTTTTGGAATGTTGGACGAAGCCACCGAAGACAATACGGTGTTCATTGGTGAAGCGCATGAGTGTGATTTCAATGTGGCCGATCCACGTGCAATGGACGGCAATGCGGAAACGGAAAACACCGTGCGCCACGCGGGTGGAACTACAGCCCTCCTTGAATTGGATGGAGACGGCCATTTGGATTTGCTCCTCGGGGATGTCTCTTACAACCAATTTGTGGCCTGCTATATGACAGATGCCGTGGATGGTCAGGACAGCACCATGACCACCACTACACATTGGCCGGCAGACCTGGGCAATGAGGACACCCTCGACGTTCAACGTTTTCCTGCTGCCTACCATTTGGACGTCGACCAAGACGGGGTGCGCGACCTGCTCATCGCCCCCAATGCCACCTTCGAAATCGACGGTCGTTTTGGGAGCTGGTTCTACCGCAACGCGGGATCCGAGTCGGCCCCTGAATGGACGCTCGACACCAAGGCGTTTCTTCAGGAGGGCATGATCGACTTGGGAAGGGGGGCTTATCCCGCTTTTACGGACTTTGATCAAGATGGCGACATGGACATGGTGGTGGCCAACAAGGAACGCTACCTGGGCCCGGGTGAGACCCCTGCCCTGCTCGCTCGGTTCAGAAACGTGGGGACCCCTGTTGCGCCCGCGTTCGAGCAGCTCGACACCAATTGGCTCTCTCTACCTGACTACGGGGTAGAAAGTGTGGCCCTGGCGTTTGGCGACTTGGATGGCGACGGCGATGACGACCTCATCTTGGGGGATGAATTGGGCAACCTTCACCGTTGGGAGAACACCGCGAACCCCGGCGAAGACATGGCGTTGACGCTGGCCGAAGCCGCCATGCCCGACGCTGCTGGAACCGCAATCGATGTCGGACAGTTTGCGACCCCATGCCTCTTTGATTTGGACGGAGATGGAGATCTGGACCTGCTCGTCGGAGAAAAAAACGGCAACCTCAACCTCTTTGAGAACACCGGCAATGCTGCCGCACCCAGTTACACCCTGACGACCGCCTCTGCTGGTGCAGTCTTGGCCGACAATTTGCTCGGCATCAATGGGTTTTCCGTACCTGTGGTTTGGCCCACTGACTCTGGACTGACGCTGTTGGTTGGCAACGAATTGGGGCGGCTGCAACTGTACGATGTCCCCGGTGCCCCGATGGAAGAACCCGAAGCACCGTGGACGGAGGTCACCGACCAGTGGTTGGGCCTTTACGAAGGTGAATTCGCCGCACCAGCCCTGGCCGACCTCGACGCCGATGGCACTTATGACCTGGTGGTCGGGGTCCGGGACGGAGGTCTGACTCTATGGAATGGCGCAGCATCTGAACCTGCGCTGTTGGGCTGCACCAGTCCCGACGTCATCGACGGTGTAGAGGGACTTGACGCTCCTGACCAAGGATGGCAACCCTACCCCAACCCCCTTAGCAGGGGCGGACAGCTCAAGGTGCCGTCTCCCACCGTCTTGGTATTGGATGTGACAGGGCGCGAAATGGGCCGCCTCAAAGCACAAAGTGGTGCGGTCGTTTGGCCCGTCGAATGGAGTGCCGGCACTTATTTCGTGCTTCCCGAAGAAGGGGGGTACAACCCAACGGGCGCCTTCTCCTCTGGAAAAAGCGCCCGCCGGCTGGTCGTGATTGACCCTTGATGCAGAGGCGGCTTAAACGCCCATCCCATCGAGCAATTCCGCGACTTCCTTGACCGCCTTGGCGCTGTCGTGCAGCAAGGCCATCTCGTCGTCGTTGAGCTCGAGTTCAATGATTTCTTCGACCCCCTTGGCGCCAAGCTTGACTGGAACACCCAAGTACATGTCGCTGAGGCCATATTGGCCTGTCAAGCGCGCGCAACAAGGGAAAATGCGCTTCTGGTCTTTCACAATGGCTTCTACCATCTGGGCAGCAGCGGCACCTGGAGCGTACCAAGCTGAGGTTCCCAAGAGCTGGACGATTTCGCCACCCCCTTTTTTGGTGCGCTGCACAATGGCCTCGAGGGCATCGGCATCGATCATTTCGGTCACAGGAATCCCGCTGACCGTGGTGTAACGGGGAAGCGGAACCATGGTATCGCCGTGTCCTCCCATGAGAACAGCCTGAATGTCCTTGGGGCTCACATTCAACGCTTCTGCAAGGAAGGCGCGGTACCGGGCGGTATCGAGCACACCAGCCATGCCCACCACACGGTGGTCGGGCAATCCGGCCGTCTTCCATGCCTGGTAAGTCATGACATCCAAGGGATTGGATACAATCACAATGATGGCTTCAGGGCTGTGGGGCAAAATCTGCTCAGTCACACTCTTGACAATCCCCGCATTGGTCGCGATCAAATCGTCGCGGCTCATCCCCGGCTTGCGCGGCAGGCCACTGGTGATCACGACGACATCAGATCCTGCGGTCTTGCTATAGTCGTTGGTCGAGCCCACTGTGCGGGTATCGTAGCTGTTGACCGGGCTGGTCTCCCAGATATCGAGGGCCTTGCCCTCGGCAAATCCTTCTTTGATGTCGAGGAGGACGACCTCGTTGCAGACTTCACGGGTGGCGAGCACATCGGCGCAGGTCGCGCCCACATTGCCTGCACCTACTACAGTGACCTTGGTACGTTGGATCATGGGGTGGTGAATTGGGTTGGTGAATCGGTTTGCAAAAGTAAGGGAGCAAATACTGCAGAACATGGACCGTTCGTTCCCAATTTGGTCCTGTGATTAGAGTTTTGACATTCCCCCTCGTTGCCGCCCTGCTTTTGGGCCTTCCCTTGGTCCTGTCGGCCCAGCCAGAAACCGACACCAACAACTGGCCCGATGGCCAGCCAGGGTCCGACTTTAATGTGACCGATTCCCGCGGCCTCAAGCAAGGGCGTTGGATCAGGGTGTACCCCGATGGACAGCTCTACTACAGCGGCTCTTTTACCGACGGCAAGCCGTCAGGCCACTTCACCTTCTTCCGAGAAAACGGTCGTGTACTCAGTGAAGTAGACCACCTGGAGGACAGCGACATGGCCAAGGCCACCTTGTACCGGGAGGACGGCACCCCTTCCCACCGGGGCCAATACCGCACTGTGCAGGTGGATGGAGCATGGACACAGCACAAAACCGGCCCTTGGGAAGCCTTGGACAAGAAAGGCAGAGTGCGGATCAAAGAGCACTATGAGGCGGACCTTTTGGACGGCACATATCAGGCCTTTCACCCCAATGGCAATGTCCTCGAACAGGGGCATTATCGCGCAGGAAAGAAGTCGGGCAAGTGGGCCTCATTCAACCGAGAAGGCGCGTCCAGGACCGAAGAACTGTGGAGGGAAGGCGAGCGTCATGGAGAGGCTGTGGTCATGCAAGACAACGGAGTCCCTCTGAGCAGAGGGCAATATGACAATGGCTTGCCCTCCGGAGAATGGACCTTGTACAACGCCGATGGAAAAACCCGTTCCATTCTGACTTACGTGGAAGGGAAAGTGACCACGGAAAGGCCCCAGAATGGTGAATTCGAGGCCACCTATCCGAGTGGCCGTCCAGAATGGATGGGCCGTTATGCCCACGGCAACCTCGATGGGCCTTTCACGGCTTGGCACGACTTGGGAGAATGGCAGATGGTCCCGGCCGAAGAGGGGGGCGTTCGGGGGGGACCTCCCACTCAAGGAGCGCGGAGCGCCGGAGGTGATTCTCCGATGCGACAAGAACTGCGCAACCAGCCCATGAAAGAAATGGGCGAATACACAGCCGGCGTGAAAGACGGAACGTGGCGCTATTTTGACGAACAGGGTGACCACATCCGCACCGAGCGGTGGACCCTAGGCAAACTGACCGGAACCGAAGAATGACCCACCCCCCCTTTCCCTGCTTGATCCGCAAGGCCGCTCTCACTGCCTTCATAGGATTCATGGGGGCCGTCTGTGCCCAAGTTGCACCGCTGCACCACTGGGTTGGATTCTCTGATAAAGTCGGATGTGGTGTTGACCTCAACAGCCCCTCAGCGGGCGCACTGTTGCTTTCACCCCGGGCACTGGAGCGCAGGGAAAGACAGGGCATCGGCTTGGACTCACTGGACTTACCGGTGCCGCCCCACCGGATTGCCGAAGTGCTCGCCGCTGGCGCCACGGAACAAGGCCCTTCCCTTGCATTGTTGCACCGCAGCAAATGGTTCAATGGCATCGTGATTCAACTGGATACTGTCCTCCTCGATTCAGCAGGAATCGCAGACGTTCTCGACAACATCGCCCAACTGGATGGCGTCTCAGAAGTCAAGCGCGCAACGTGGTACCGCGATGTGGGCCCTCCAGCAGCCGTGCGCAAAAACCGCGCAGGGCATGCTGCCCTGTTCGAAAGTGGGCCCGCACCCTATGGTGATGCCTGGCTTCAAGCGCGCCAGCTAAAAGTGGACCTGATTCACGGATTGGGTCACAGGGGAGCGGGGATGATGGTCGGTGTGTTGGACAGTGGATTTGACCGGGTCGACACCAACCCCGCTTTCGAAAGGGCCCGAAATACAGGTCGCCTCCAAATCGGCGGTAACTTCCCCAATGGTGGCGGCATTTCACCTTGGATTTATGAGGAGCATTACCATGGAGCCATGGTGTTGTCTACCATGGTCGGATTCCTTGATGGCCCGGGCGAAGAGCGCTACCTGGGCACAGCTCCTGACGCCACTTACGTGCTGTTCCGCACAGAGGATGTAGGCTGGGAGCACCTTGTGGAGGAGTACCACTGGGTCGCTGCTGCAGAACGCGCGGACAGCATGGGTTGCGACATCCTCAATACCTCACTCGGCTACTCCCTTTTCGACAGCGCTTCTGAGAACCACGATCCCAACGACCTCGACGGGAATACCTTTCCCATCACGCAGGCATCCGACATCGCCGCTACAAGGGGCATGCTGGTGTTCAATTCCGCCGGAAACAGTGGCAACAGCCCTTGGCAAAAAATCACCGCTCCCGCCGACGGAGACAGTGTCATTGCCGTAGGTGCTGTCAATCCATCAGGGCAGCATGCCTCCTTTAGCAGTTATGGCCCCAGCGCCGATGGCCGCATCAAACCCGACCTCTGCGCCACAGGCCAGGACGCGGCTTACATCCACCCTGATGGCGGCATCAGACAAGGCAATGGAACCTCGTTTTCTTCTCCCATACTGTGTGGCGCGGCGACAAGCCTCTGGAGCGCCCACCCCGACCGTGCCGCTTGGGAAATCAGGCGGGCTTTGATTGAATCGGCCCACCAAGTTGGCGCACCTGACACGCTCTATGGATTCGGCATACCCGACATGTGGCAGGCCCACTTGGCCCTGGGCGGAAAGACGGTTTGGGAAGCTGAAAACCTCTTGGTTTACCCGAACCCCATCACAACAAACAACCAGGAGCTTCGCGTCGTTTTTGAGGAGGAAAACCTCCTCGCCGCTTCGGGAAGTGCCCTGACCTGGATGGTCTCTGACGCGCTGGGTCGCCAAGTCGCCTTAGGATCCATCGAACGGGAGAAAGCGCCCCTCACCACCTTCACCTTGCCCACAGATATGCTGGAAGCGGGGACCTACATCCTCACCCTCTATGGGGTGCCCGAAGAAGATGAATCCCGCATCCCCACCGCGTGGGCCAGGTTTGTCGTAGAATCACGTTGATCCGATGCTGCGCACGTTGTCATTGCGGTGGGGTTTGTTGATGGGCTTGCTTTTGGCAGTGACCTCCGGTTGTCATGCGCAGCGGGACCGCACACAAAGCGCCAAATACCAGCGAAAGGTGCAGATGAAGCTCCAGAAAGAGCGTCAGAAAGAGCAGGACCAAGCCTTCCGCAATGGAAGGAAAACCCACTGGAAGGCCCAGGACCGCTCCACGCGCAAACGCTGGCGGGCGCAGCGTCGCGCTGCCAAGCGGATGAGGCGGGGCGGTGGACCGGACAGTTGGTACCGGGGATTGTTCAAATCAGGACGCCCCATTCCTTGGACCAAGCGAGCGGCCAATAAGGTGGGCAACCTCTTCAAGCGCAAACGCAAGCGGCGCCAATACTGACACCTTATGACTTGGGCCTTGAGCCTTGGGCCATTTGAAGGCGTGCCGTTTTGCTTGCGATGGAGCATTAAAAAAGCCCCTCGCAGGAGGGGCTTTTTGGAGCCGATAAGCGGACTTGAACCGCTGACCTACGCATTACGAATGCGTTGCTCTACCAGCTGAGCTATATCGGCTTGCACACCGTTCCCGATGGCGGTCGGCAAAGATACGCACGCTGTATAAGATGGTTACAATCCTGTGCAGACTTTCCTTGGTCCAAGGAAGATTCGCTGCCTGCAAACACTTCTGAATCAGCCCTTTCGTTCGCCCCACAGGCTGCGCAGGAATTCTGCAATGCTGCGCTCTCTCGGGGAGTTTCCTGGCTTGAAAAAACGCTGCCCGATCAGTGCTTCTGGCAAACACTCTTGGCCACTGAAGCCACCATGGTCATGGTCGTATTGGTACCCGCTGCCGTGGCCCAGCTCCTTCATCAACTTGGTCGGCGCATTGCGCAGGTGCATGGGCACCGGCAAATCGCCTTGGGACTGGACTGCCCGCTGAGCCAGTCCAATGGCCGAATAAGCGCTGTTGGACTTCGGACTGGAGGCCAAATAGGTCGCGCATTGGGACAAGGGAATGCGGCATTCGGGATAGCCCAGCCGTTCAACCGCATCAAAAGTCGCGTTGGCCAGTACAAGGGCGGTCGGGTTCGCATGGCCGATGTCCTCACTGGCACTGATGAGCAATCGGCGCGCGATGAATTTGGGGTCCTCCCCGCCCTCGATCATCCGCGCCAGCCAGTAGACCGCCCCGTCCGGGTCGCTGCTGCGGATGGACTTGATGAGGGCAGACGCAATGTCGTAATGGGTGTCGCCCGTCTTGTCGTAGCGGCTGAGGTTGGCCTGAACGAACCGGGATACCAGCGCGTCGTCCACGGTGATGCCCCCCTCAGAATCTGCTGGGCGTTCTGCCGCGGCGCCCGCCGCGACCAACTCGAGGACATTGAGCAGGCGGCGCCCATCACCGCCGCTGGACCTGAGCAAGGCATTCCACTCTCTCACTTCCACGCGCTGCTCCTGCAGCCAGGTGTCCTCAGCCAACGCCCGGTGCACCAAGGCTTCGAGCTCCTCCCTTCCAAAAGCCTCGAGCACATAGACTTGACTGCGGGAGAGCAAGGCCGGGATGACCTCGAAACTGGGGTTTTCGGTGGTCGCTCCGATGAGGGTGACCGATCCGCGTTCCACCGCGCCGAGCAGGCTGTCCTGCTGGGCTTTAGAAAAGCGGTGGATCTCGTCGATGAACAGCACCGCCCGGGTGCTAAACATCCCCTGGCGTTCGGCGCTGTCGATGACCTCGCGGACGTCCTTGACCCCACTTCGGATGGCGCTCAACTGATGAAAGGGGCGGCCCGTGGCCTCAGCCATGAGGCGAGCCAAGGTGGTCTTGCCCACCCCGGGAGGCCCCCAGAGGATCATAGAGGGCAACTGGCCCGCCTCAAGTGCACGGCGCAAGGTGGCGTCTGCTCCAATCAGGTGCGTTTGCCCTACATAATCCTCGAGGGACTTGGGACGCATGCGCTCGGCCAACGGCGCTTCTGGTGTGTGCATCACGCTCATGTGGATTCAACTGGGCTTTTCTCAGGCACTGCCACCACGTTCAAAGGAACACCTTCTGGGCGGCTGTGCTTCCACCGGGTGTGCGACCAGAGCCAGTGGGCGGGGTCTTCTCTCAATTGGGATTCGATGCGGTCATAGGTCGCTTTGAGCAGCGCCCCTTTGGGCCATTCTGTGGGGGCATCTGTGATCAATTCGTAGTGTACTTCCCAATATCCCCGTGGCTTGCCCTCGGCCTTGCGCACCCCAAAGAACACCACGGGCATGTCAAACTTGCGGGCAAAGGCTTCCAACCCAAAGTGCATGGCCGTCTCCTGTCCCATCCACTCCATCCACCATGCCTTCTTGGGGTCGAGGGGACGCTGGTCGACAGCCAACGTCGCGGCCTTAGCACGCCCCGTCTCCTCTACCATCCACGCCGATACACGCTTCATTGGTACGAGTTCAGTGCCGAGCTTTCCACGGGTGCGCAAAATCAGGTCGTCGTAAAACGCATTGGAAAGCGGTTTATAGACCCCCATCACGGGCAGAGGCAATGCTGCCCCCGCCGTCACAGCAAAGCGTTCCCAATTCCCAAAATGTCCACAAGAGAGCAGCACGCCCGGCGGTTTGTCTGCATAAGGGGCCAACACCTCCGGGTTGACATGGTGGAAGCGCTTTAACAGCTCCTCAGGGCCTGCATGGAAATGCCGCAGCGATTCCACCAGCACCTCCGCGAGGTGGGTGTAGAACTGGCGGGCAGTGCGGCGCAATTCTACGGCTGTCATCTCAGGGAATGCACGCTTCAGGTTGGATTCCACGACTGTGCGCCGGTAACCAGACCACCACAGGCATTGGGACAACATGTCCGCCAATGGGTACAGCACCGCATAGGGCAATCGGCCAATGGGGGCCACAAACAAGGCGTGCAAGATCCGGGTCATGGGCAGGATATCCGAAGGCCATCCCAACCGAGGGAGACCCCTGTCGGCAATGCGGCGTCCACTTCCTCATGCTGACCGAGCAAGTGACTGATGTGGGTGAGGTAGGCCTGTTTTGGCCCTACCCTTTCAATGACCTCGAGTGCTTCTTCGAGGTTGAAATGACTGATGTGGGGCTCCTTGCGAAGCGCATTGAGCACAAGAACCTCAACCCCCTGAAGCCGATCCCAAGTGACTGTACTAAAAGCGTTCGCGTCCGTGATGTAGGCGATGGGACCTATGCGGAATCCCAGCACTGGCAGTTTGTAGTGCATGACGGGCAAGGGATGAACCTCCACGCCTCCAATGGACTTCGTTTCCGCGTCGAGGTCATGAAGCCGCACCTGCGGAACGCCGGGATAGGGGTTGTCACTGAACACATAGTGAAACTCCCGCCTGAGTGCCGCTTGGACCGATGGGGTAGCATAGACATCCATGTCCCGCTTTGAGCGAAAATTGAAGGCCCGGATGTCATCCAGCCCCGCCACATGGTCCTTGTGTTCGTGTGTGAAAAGCACCGCATCCACCGCTCCGACCCGTTCTCGCAACATTTGCTGCCGAAAGTCAGGACCTGTATCGACCACAAAATTGCGCGGTCCCTCTGGGGCATCATCCCCGTCGACATGAAACAGGGCGCTGGAGCGGAGCCTGTTGTCCCGGGGGTCTGCAGAGGTGCACACCCCACAATCACATGCAATCACAGGCACACCTTGAGAGGTACCGGTGCCGAGAAGTGTGAGGTGAACGCCCATATGGGCAAAGTTAATCGGTCGGGGCTCCGGCGTTCCCACCCTGCATTGGTACCTTTGTAATGAGCAACACCCTCAATTACCAGCACCGTGGAATCCAACCGTGTCGTCCTTTCGGCCAAGCAGAAGGCCCTGCGGATCAACATGAACCACGATCTCTATGGCACTTTTGCCGAGATCGGGGCGGGTCAAGAAGTGGTGCGGCATTTTTTCCGTGCGGGGGGTGCCAGTGGGACCATTGCCAAGACCATCAGTGCTTACGACAAGGACTTCAGCGATGCCATCTATGGCGTAGAGCCCTCAGGCCGATACGTATGTGAGGCCCGTGTGCACAAGATGATCGACCACGAATACAGGTTGTGTGAGGAACGGTTGCCTCGAGAAAAGCACCCTGCCAAGCGCTTCTTCGCGTTTGCGAACACCGTGGCGACAATCAACTACCACAAAACGATTGAGGGCCACGGCTGGTTCGGGATCCGCTTTCAAACCGGTCCCAACAAAAAACCCAACTCGGTCATCCTCCACGCCCGGTTCCATGAGCCTGACGCCTTGCTGCAGCACGCATCCATTGGAATCTTGGGGGTCAACTTGATTTACGGGTGCCACTTCTTGTACAAGCAGCCCAACGACCTGTTGCAGAGCCTCTATGACGAGCTCGACAAGGACCGCATTGAAATCGACACCATTCAAATGAATGGGCCTGACTTCGCTGGGGTGGACAACCGGCTGTTGTCCTTGCAGCTCGTGAAACACGGGATGACAGACGCGGTCATTTTCAGTCCCGATGGACGGAACCTCCAGGCTGCTGACGTGCTGTACAAGCGGAACATCTTGGCCATTCGCGGCAGCTTCCGTCCCGTCACCAAGGTCAACTTGGACATGATGGAGCGGGGACTGGCCCTGTTCCGTGAGGAGAACCGGGTCGATGAGAACAACATTCAGTTGTTGTTTGAGATTACACTCAACAACCTCAAGGCAGAGGGCGACATCGACGAAAAGGACTTCTTGGACCGGGCCGACATCCTCTGCTCATTGGGGCATACGGTGTTGATTTCAAACTACCAGGAGTATTACAAACTCATCGAGTATTTCTCGCGCTACACCAAGAAACGCATGGGCGTCATCATGGGCGGCAATGCGATGATGGACCTCTTCAATGAACGCTACTACCGCGAGTTGAATGGAGGCATCCTGGAGGCGTTTGGCATCATGTTCAGCCGAGACCTCAAGGTCTACGCTTACCCTTGGCACGATGCCAAAAATGACGTCTTGATCCGCACGGACAACGCCCCCATCCATCCAAGAATCAAGCCTTTGTATGACTATCTGCTCTTCAACAAGCGGATCAGTGACATTCAGCTTGACGACCTTTCGCTGCTGGACATCTTCAGTGTTGAGGTGCTCCGGATGATCCGCGACGGGCTATCGGGCTGGGAGGACCTCGTCCCCCAAGAAGTGGACCAGATCATCAAGCAAAACAGGCTCTTCGGATATGAAGGCCCCACCCCGACTGACCCGGGAGGTTTTGCTGGTGCAGCCATGCTGAACTGAGGCACTCCAGAGTGGAGCTCTAAACCTCGGTTAATCCCAAGCAAAAGGCGGCCCTTTTGGAGCCGCCTTTCGCATTTCTGACCCAGGCCTTGCGCCCGGCTGAATTATTCTTCTATGGCCTCTTCTTCCTCACTTTCACCCACCTCAACGAGGCGGTCAAACTCCTCCTGAGAACCGACGACTTGGTCGTGCCAGTGGCGCATACCGGTTCCGGCGGGAATGAGGTGTCCTACAATCACATTTTCCTTCAAACCTCCGAGGTGATCCTCCTTGGCGCTCACCGCTGCCTCGTTGAGGACCTTGGTGGTTTCCTGGAAGGATGCCGCTGAGATAAAGGACTTGGTCTGCAAAGAAGCCCGCGTGATGCCCTGGAGCAAGGGACGTGCCGTCGCCGGCATGGCCTCTCTTCCTTCGACAAGCTTGCCGTCTTCACGTCGGATGGTGCCATTCTCGTCACGCAATTGACGCGCAGAGACCATTTGACCCTCCTTGTAATCCTTGCTGTCGCCAGCCTCGGTCACGACCATCATGCCGAACATGCGGTCGTTCTCATCGATGAAGTCGGCCTTCTCTACGAACTGCTTCTCCAAGAACTTCGTATCGCCCGGATCCTCTACAACCACCTTCTTCATCATCTGACGAACGATGACTTCGAAGTGCTTGTCGTTGATCTTCACACCCTGGAGGCGGTAAACCTCTTGGATTTCATTGACGAGGTATTCCTGAACCGCAGTGGGTCCTTGGATGGCCAGAATGTCGGCTGGTGTTGTGGCACCGTCGGACATGGGCATACCCGCCTTGACGAAGTCATTTTCCTGCACGAGGATGTGCTTGGACAATGGCACGAGGTACTTGCGCTTATCACCAATGCGGCTCTCCACGATGATCTCACGGTTACCCCGCTTGATTTTACCGTAAGAGACGATGCCGTCCACTTCGGACACCACCGCTGGGTTAGAAGGGTTCCGCGCCTCGAAGAGCTCGGTGACCCTCGGCAGACCTCCCGTAATGTCGCCAGACTTACCCGCAATCCGCGGAATCTTGGCGAGGATACGGCCCGTCTCTACTGAATCGCCCTCTTCAACACTGACGTGGGCACCTACTGGAAGCGAGTACACTTTGAGTACTTCCTTCTTCGGGCCTACAATGTGAATCGCAGGGTTCTTCTTCTTGTCCTTGGTCTCGGTGATGACGATCTCACGGAAGCCGGTCTGTTCGTCCAGCTCCTCGCGGTAGGTCACGCCATCCTCGATCATATCAAAGACCACCGTTCCCTGCTCCTCGCTGATGATCGCGTTGTTGTAGGGGTCCCAAGTGCAGATGGTGTCCCCCTTCTTGATCTTCTTGCCATTCTTCACCTGAAGGACAGCACCGTAAGGAAGGTTTGTAGAGCTCAATGTGATGCCCACCTCGGGGTCGATCACCTTAAACTCGGTTGAGCGCGAAACCACAACAGTCTCCACTTCACCGTCAGGTGTTGCACGCTGGACCGTTCTCAAGTCCTCGAGTTCCACCACACCTTCTTGGCGGGCGACGATCTCGTTCTCATCCGAAATCTTAGATGCTGTACCACCAACGTGGAACGTACGCAGAGTCAACTGCGTTCCAGGCTCTCCGATGGACTGCGCTGCAATCACACCCACTGCCTCGCCCTCTTGGACCAGGCGGTTCGAGCTCAATGCCCGGCCGTAACATTTGGCACATACACCCCGGCGGCTTTCGCAAGTGAGTACTGAGCGCATCTCGACTTCGTCGATGCCCGCCTCCTCGATGCTGGCAGCCACCTCCTCCGTGATTTCAGAACCACCGGCTACAATCAATTCATCGGTTTCTGGATGGTTGACATCCTGAACAGCGGTGCGGCCGGTGATGCGGTCTGCGAGAGATTCTACAACCTCTTCGTTTTTGCGCAATGCCGTTGCCGTAAGGCCGCGGATCGTTCCACAATCCTGCTCATTGATGATCACATCCTGGGCGACGTCGACCAAACGACGGGTCAAGTAACCCGCGTCAGCCGTTTTCAACGCCGTATCGGCCAGACCCTTACGGGCACCGTGGGTGGAGATGAAGTACTCCAAGATGGAGAGGCCCTCCTTGAAGTTGGAGAGGATGGGGTTCTCAATGATGTCCTGACCACCGGCAGCACTGGACTTCTGGGGCTTGGCCATCAAGCCACGCATGCCACTCAACTGACGGATTTGCTCCTTGGAACCACGGGCTCCAGAGTGCATCATCATGTAAATCGAGTTGAAGCCCTGCTTGTCAGTCTCCAAACGCTCCATCAAGATGTTCGTCAACCGCGAGTTGGTATTGGTCCAGATGTCAATGATCTGGTTGTACCGCTCGTTGTTGGTGATGAGGCCCATGTTGTAGTTGTCCATCACCTCACCCACACGCTCGTTGGCCTTGTCGACCAACTCCACCTTCTCCTTAGGGATGATGATGTCGTTGAGGTTAAAGCTCAGACCGCCCTTGTATGCCATCGTGAAGCCGAGCTTCTTGATGTCGTCGAGGAATTGGACCGCTCGTGGAACACCGACGGACAGCAAAACGTCCGAGATAATGGTCCTGAGGCTCTTCTTGGTCAAAAGCTCGTTGACATAGCCCGCTTCGGTCGGCACCACTTCGTTGAAGAGCACACGTCCTACAGTGGTGTCAATGATGGAACTGTTGCCTTCATGGTCGACCCAGCGCACCTTGATGCCCGCGTGCAATGCAGCGCGGCCCTCGTTGTACGCAATGATCACCTCCTCTGGAGAATAGAAGGTCATGCCTTCTCCTGCCACAGGCTCCTCCTTGGTGGACTTCCGCTCCTTGGTGATGTAGTACAAGCCCAATACCATGTCCTGCGAGGGGACCGTGATCGGCGCACCATTGGCAGGGTTCAAGATGTTGTGGCTGGCCAACATCAGCAGCTGCGCCTCCAAAATGGCCGCTGGGCCCAATGGAAGGTGAACCGCCATCTGGTCACCGTCGAAGTCAGCGTTGAACGCCGTACACGCGAGTGGGTGCAATTGCAACGCCTTGCCCTCGATCATCTTGGGCTGGAAGGCCTGGATGCCGAGACGGTGCAGGGTCGGAGCACGGTTGAGCAGCACGGGGTGCGACTTCATCACGTTCTCAAGGATGTCCCAGACAACGGGCTCTTTGGCGTCTACAATCTTCTTGGCGGACTTGACTGTCTTGACGACGCCCCGCTCAATCATCTTGCGGATGATGAACGGCTTGTAGAGCTCGGCGGCCATGTTCTTTGGCATGCCGCACTCGTGCAGCTTGAGCTCTGGTCCTACGACGATCACAGAACGCGCAGAGTAGTCCACACGCTTACCGAGGAGGTTTTGGCGGAAGCGACCCTGCTTTCCCTTGAGGCTGTCTGACAGCGACTTCAATGGACGGTTGCTCTCGGTCTTCACAGCGGAAGACTTCCTGCTGTTGTCGAACAGGCTGTCCACAGCCTCCTGCAACATGCGCTTTTCGTTCCGCAAAATCACATCCGGAGCCTTGATCTCAATCAAGCGCTTCAAACGGTTGTTCCGGATGATGACACGGCGATAGAGGTCGTTGAGGTCGGACGTCGCAAATCGGCCACCGTCGAGGGGCACCAATGGACGCAGCTCAGGTGGAATCACAGGAACCACCTTCACGATCATCCACTCGGGATTGTTGTTGATCCTGTGGTTGGCGTCGCGGAGGGCTTCCACCACCTGCAGGCGCTTCAGCGCCTCGTTCTTGCGCTGCTGGCTCGTCTCCGTATTGGCCGCATGGCGCAGGTCGTAGCTCAACTGGTCGAGGTTCAGGCTGCCCAGCATGTCGTGCAGCGCCTCAGCACCCATCTTCGCCACAAACTTATTGGGGTCCTTCTCGTCCAGATACTGGTTGTCCTTCGGCAGTGTATCGAGGATGTCCAAGTACTCCTCTTCGGTGAGGAATTCATTGACGTCCAACGCTTCGCCGTCGGTTTTCGTCGCCACACCGGGCTGGATCACCACATAACGCTCGTAGTAGATGATCTGATCCAACTTCTTGGTCGGCAAACCGAGCAAGTAGCCGATTTTGTTGGGCAAGCTGCGGAAGTACCAGATGTGGGCCACTGGGATCACGAGCTGAATGTGTCCCATGCGCTCACGCCGGACTTTCTTCTCGGTCACCTCTACACCACATCGGTCGCAGACGATGCCTTTGTATCGAATGCGCTTGTACTTGCCGCAGTGGCATTCGTAGTCCTTGACAGGGCCAAAAATGCGCTCACAGAACAGGCCATCGCGCTCCGGCTTATAAGTCCGGTAATTGATGGTCTCAGGCTTCAGGACTTCGCCATGGCTTTGCTCGAGGATTTCCTCGGGCGATGCCATGCTGATGCGAATCTTGTTGAAGTCGCTTGAGAGCTTCGGGGTCTTGTTGTTGGTCATCTTTTGGTGAAGATCAATGGGTTGAAGCAGGAGTAACTCAGGCCTCCAAGGCCACGGTTAATCCCAATCCGCGCAACTCGTGCATCAGTACGTTGAAGGATTCCGGAATGCCTGGTGTGGGCATGGGGTCTCCTTTTACAATCGCCTCGTAGGTCTTGGCGCGGCCGACAACGTCGTCCGACTTGACCGTGAGGATCTCCTGCAAGATGTGCGAGGCACCGAAGGCCTCGAGGGCCCACACCTCCATCTCACCGAAACGCTGTCCACCGAACTGCGCTTTACCACCCAACGGCTGCTGGGTAATGAGGCTGTATGGTCCGATTGAACGGGCGTGCATCTTGTCGTCTACCATGTGGCTCAGCTTGATCATGTAGATCACACCGACCGTGGCAGGCTGGTCGAACCGCTCTCCGGTTTCACCATCATAAAGGTGGGTCACACCAAAGTTGGGTACCCCCGCTTTTTCAGTGAAATCAGAAATCTGATCCAGACGGGCTCCGTCAAAAATGGGCGTTGCGAACTTGGTGCCGAGCTTCTCTCCAGCCCATCCGAGGACCGTTTCGTAGATCTGACCAAGGTTCATCCTCGATGGTACACCAAGCGGGTTGAGCACGATGTCCACAGGGGTTCCATCCTCGAGGAATGGCATGTCCTCCTGGCGGACAATACGGGCCACAATTCCCTTGTTTCCGTGGCGTCCAGCCATCTTGTCACCCACCTTCAGCTTCCGCTTGTTGGCGACAAAAACCTTGGCCAACTTGACGATGCCCGCAGGGAGCTCATCACCCACCGTCACCTGGAACTTCTTCCGCTTGAAGGTGCCGAGCAGGTCGTTGTACTTCATGTTGTAGTTGTGGACGACACGCTTCACGAGGTTGTTGTTGTCCTCATCGCGGGTCCACCCCTCCGTATTGACGATGCTGAAATCCAAAGTCTGCAGGGCGCGTTGCGTGAACTTGACGCCCTTTTTGATTTGCATCTCCTTGTAGTAGTTCTGCACGCCTTGGGAAGTCTTGCCTCCGATGACCTGCATGAGCTTCTCGATCAGAGCCTTGCGGAGTACCGCTGCTTCCTGATCAAACTCAGCGTCGATCATTTCCAAAACGGCCTTGTCTGCTGCTTTGGACTTGCGGTCCTTGACCATGCGCGAGAACAACATTTTGTCGATCACGACACCCGTTGCACTCGGTCCGAGCTTCAAAGAGGCGTCTTTTACGTCGCCCGCCTTGTCACCAAAAATGGCCCGGAGCAGCTTCTCCTCTGGACTGGGGTCGCTCTCACCTTTCGGTGTGATTTTTCCAATCAGAATGTCACCTGCTCCAACGTTGGCACCGATGCGAATCAGTCCATTCTCGTCGAGGTCCTTGGTGGCCTCCTCGCTGACATTTGGAATGTCTGCGGTGAGCTCCTCCTGGCCGCGCTTCGTGTCCCGCACTTCCAAGCTGTACTCGGTGACGTGCATGGAAGTGAAGACATCCTCACGGACCACGCGGTCGCTGATGACGATGGCGTCCTCGAAGTTGTAACCCTTCCAAGGCATGAAGGCCACCTTCATGTTCTGACCCAGCGCCAATTCACCAGCCTGCGTGGAGTATCCTTCGACGAGGATGTCACCACGCTCCACACGCATCCCCTTAGACACGAGTGGCTTCAGGTTGATGCAGGTGCCTTGGTTGGTCTTGGCAAACTTGGTGATGTTGTAGACCTTGATGTCGTCCTCGAACGAAACCAAACGGTCATTCTCGTCCATGTGGTAACGGATCTGAATCTCATTTCCATCCACATATTCGACCACACCGTCTGCTTCTGCAGTGATGAGAACACGGCTGTCGCGGGCCACCTGACCTTCGAGACCCGTGCCCACGATCGGGCTGTTGGGCCGCATCAATGGCACGGCCTGACGCATCATGTTCGAGCCCATCAGCGCACGGTTCGCGTCGTCGTTCTCCAAGAAGGGAATCAGCGAAGCCGCGATCGAAGCGATTTGGTTCGGTGCAACGTCAACATACTTAATCTCAGTAGGCGCAACCAGCGGGAAGTCACCCTGCAAGCGGGCCTTGATGATGTCGTTCTTGAAAGAACCGTCATCATTCATGCCCACCGTCGCCTGGGCGATTGTGGCGCTGTCCTCCTCTTCAGCTGACAAATAGGTGATGCCTTCTCCTCCGACCCGTGCGATGCCCTCGTTGACCTCGCGGTAAGGGGTTTCGATGAATCCGAGGCGGTTGACCTTGGCGTATACACACAGTGAGCTGATCAGACCAATGTTTGGTCCTTCAGGCGTCTCAATGGTACACAAACGGCCATAGTGGGTGTAGTGCACGTCTCGCACCTCAAAGCCAGCGCGCTCACGCGAAAGACCACCTGGTCCGAGTGCAGAAATACGACGCTTGTGCGTCACCTCACTCAGCGGGTTGGTCTGGTCCATGAACTGGCTCAACTGGTTCGTTCCGAAGAACGAATTGATCACTGAGCTCAGCGTCTTGGCATTGATCAAGTCCGTTGGTGTGAAGACCTCGTTGTCGCGCACATTCATCCGCTCACGGATGGTACGGGCCATACGGGCCAAACCAACGCCGAATTGGTTGTGCAGCTGCTCACCCACCGTACGAATACGACGGTTGGACAAGTGGTCGATGTCGTCCACGTCAGACTTCGAGTTCACGAGGTCGATGAGGAACTTGATGATCAGGATGATGTCGTCCTTGGTCAGCGTGCGTGACTCCTCGGACATGTCGATGCCCAATTTCCGGTTGATCCGGAAACGGCCTACCTCACCCAAATCATAGCGCTGCTCTGAGAAGAACAACTTGTCGATGACACCGCGGGCCGTCTCCATGTCTGGTGGCTCGGCGTTCCGCAGTTGGCGGTAGATGTACTCCACAGCCTCCTTCTCGCTGTTGGAAGGGTCCTTTTGAAGGGTGTTGTGAATGATGGCGTAGTCGGCCTGGTTGATGTCCTCCTTGTGCAGGATGATCGTCTTGGATCCAGACTCAACAATCAGCTCGATGTGCTCCTTTTCGAGAACGGTGTCGCGGTCGAGTACCAACTCGTTCCGCTCGATGCTGACCACCTCTCCGGTATCCTCATCTACGAAGTCCTCAATCCAGGTCTTCAAAACGCGCGCGGCGAGCTTGCGGCCCAATACACGCTTCACACCAGCCTTGGATACTTTGACCTCCTCTGCGAGATCAAAAATGCCCAAAATATCGCGGTCTCCTTCGTATCCGATGGAACGCAACAGGGTGGTCACAGGAAGCTTCTTCTTCCGGTCGATGTAGGCGTACATCACGCTGTTGATGTCCGTAGCGAACTCAATCCAGCTTCCCTTGAACGGGATGATCCGCGCGCTGTACAGCTTGGTGCCGTTGGCGTGGCGGCTTTGACCGAAGAACACCCCTGGCGAGCGGTGCAGCTGGTTCACGATGATGCGCTCTGCACCATTTACCACAAATGAGCCCCGTGGGGTCATGTAGGGAATGGTACCGAGATAGACGTCCTGAACGATGGTCTCGAAGTCCTCGTGTTCAGGGTCTGTGCAGTACAACTTCAGCTTGGCCTTGAGCGGCACGCTGTAAGTCAGACCGCGTTCGATGCACTCCTCGATGCTGTATCGGGGTGGATCAATGAAATAGTCCAGGAATTCCAGTACAAACTGGTTCCGGGTGTCCGTGATGGGAAAGTTCTCGTTGAACACCTTGAACAATCCCTCCGTGTCGCGGTCTTCGGGCTTGGTCTCAAGCTGAAAGAACTCGCGGAAGGACCGCAGTTGAATATCGAGAAAGTCCGGATACGGGATATCCGGGGTGGTAGTGGCGAAAGAATGTCGCTGCTGCAGTTGTGGCGTCAACATGGGGGCGGCTTAACGAGGGAGGAACAAATCGCAGTGGTGCAGGTTTGGTTTTGGGGAGCACCCTGCGAAATACAGGGTACAAGAAGGTCAGACCGGGACCTGCGCCCAGCCTGACCTTCTGAAATTCAGCGGGTTGTGATCTTACTTGATCTCAACCTCCGCGCCGGCTTCCTCGAGTTGTGCTTTGAGGGCCTCGGCCTCGTCTTTGGCTACGCCCTCCTTGAGGGTGGCGGGAGCGCCGTCAACGATGCCTTTGGCTTCCTTCAAGCCTTGGCCGGTCAACTCTTTTACGAGCTTCACGACCGCCAACTTAGAGCCACCAGCGGCTTTGAGGATCACATCGAACTCAGTCTGCTCTTCAGCGCCGCCATCGCCACCGCCTGCTGCGGGGCCGGCGACAACTGCTGCTGCAGCTGCAGGCTCGATGCCATACTCGTCCTTAAGGATATCTGCAAGTTCGCTGACCTCCTTTACGGTGAGGTTTACCAGCGATTCTGCCATGGTTTTCAAATCAGCCATGATATATGGAATTGTGGGTTACTTGTTTGGGTTGTGTAATAGGTGTGTCAAAGTCAGCCTTCCCTTTCGGAAAGAGCTTTGACCAATCCGGATATGGTGTTGCCACCAGATTGCAATGATCCGAGGACATTCCGCATGGGGCTCTGGAGCAGACCAACGAGTTCTCCAAGGAGTTCCTCTTTGCTCTTGATCTCCGTGAGGGCCTTCAATTGGTCATCACCGATATACACTGCTTCCTCGACGTAAGCACCCTTTAGAATGGGGCGCTCACTGCTTTTGCGGAAATCCTTGATGAGCTTGGCAGGGGCATTGCCCACTGTACTTGTCATCATGGCGGTCTGCCCTTTCAGCACGTCATACAGCTCACCGTATTCACGGCCTTCTGTACGCTTCATCGCAATGCGCAGCAGTGTGTTTTTCACCACCTGCATTTTGACTTCTGCCTTGTAGCATTCCCCGCGCAGCTTCGTCGTATCTGCGGAATTCATGCTCGAAGCATCTGCAAGGTATACCACGTTGGTATCCTTGAGCATGGCCTGGAGCTCCTCGATCGCTTGGTTTTTCTCTTCGCGTTTCATGGGTTCCTGGTTCAGCTGTTCAATGCTTTCGATTCAATCCGAACACCTGGGGACATCGTTGAGCTGATAAAAACGCTCTTGATGTAGGTGCCCTTCGCAGAAGACGGGCGCAAACGAACCAAGGTTTGAAGTACTTCATTGGCATTCTCTGAGAGCTTCTCTTTCGAAAAACTCACCTTCCCTACGGAAGCGTGAATGATGCCGTACTTGTCCACCTTGAAATCGATCTTACCTGCCTTTACATCCTGGACGGCCTTCCCGACCTCCATAGTGACTGTACCCGATTTCGGGTTGGGCATCAAGCCGCGCGGTCCGAGTACTCGGCCCAACGCTCCTACTTTGCCCATCACTTGGGGGGTCGTGATGATCACGTCCACATCGGTCCATCCGCCTTTAATCTTCTCGACATATTCATCGAGACCAACGTGGTCCGCTCCGGCCTCCTTCGCTTCTGCTTCCTTGTCGGGATTGCAGAGCACCAGTACGCGCACGTTTTTTCCACTTCCGTGAGGAAGGGAAACCGTACCACGTACCATCTGGTTGGCCTTACGCGGGTCCACGCCGAGGCTAACGGCGAGGTCAACAGATGAGTCGAACTTCGTGGAGGAAATTTCCTTCACGATGCCGGCTGCATCGTCGAGCGAATACACCTGGTCCACGTCGAACTTGTCGAGCGCGGCCTTGCGATTGCGTGTCAGTTTTGCCATTGTGTCTGATGATTGAAGATCAGAAAGGCGAATCGCCGGTCACATTCAGCCCCATACTCCTTGCCGTTCCAGCGACCACCTTCATGGCGGATTCGATGGAGAAGCAATTGAGATCGGGCATCTTGTCCTCTGCAATTACACGGACCTGGTCCCACGTCACTTTGCCCACCTTCTGTCGGTTAGATTCCGGAGAACCCTTCTTCAATTTGGCGGCTTCCATGAGTTGCACTGCTGCGGGCGGTGTCTTGATGATAAAGTCAAAAGACTTGTCATTGTAGACGGTAATGACCACCGGAAGAACCTTGCCTGCTTTGTCCTGGGTACGCCCATTGAACTGCTTGCAAAATTCCATGATGTTCACACCTGCCGCACCAAGTGCAGGACCAACCGGTGGTGAGGGATTGGCAGCGCCACCCCTCACTTGCAGTTTGACCATTTTGGCGACTTCTTTAGCCATGGATCTATTGTTTATAATGAACAGGTCGGCCGCAGTGTCCAGGGAAGCATTCTGGTACAGGGCACGGGTCGTCCTGGCTGTTCCGGTTTATATATGATACTCTTTATACAGTGATATTCAGTTGCCGCCTCAGGATTCCTTCTCCACTTGGAGGAAACCCAGTTCGACTGGGGTCTTTCTTCCAAAAATCTTCACCATCACCTTCAGCTTGCGCTTCTCCTCGTTGATCTCCTCGATGGTGCCATGGAATCCATTGAATGGACCATCTCCCACCTTGACGACCTCTCCAACCTTGAACGGGATGGACAATTCCTCCTCGCTTTCGGCCAACTCATCCACACGGCCCAGCATGCGGCTCACCTCATTCGCCCGCAATGCAAGCGGATCCCCTCGTTTCTCTGCACCCAAAAATCCAATCACACTGGGCGTGTTCCGGATGACGTGGGGCACCTCCCCCACAAGCGCACATTCCACAAACACATAGCCCGGGTAATGGTTGCGCTCCTTGGCGACCTTTTTACCGTTCTTGATTTGCAGCACCTTTTCCGTTGGGATCAAAATCTGACCCACGTAATCAGACAAGCCGGCCGCGGAAATCTCAGACTCAAGGAAACCCTTGGCCTTGTTCTCCTGCCCACCTATGGCGCGCACTACGTACCATTTCTTGTCGATTTCGCTCATGGTTCTGTTCGCGTTCAAATGACGTAGGTGTAAATCAAACCGATGACACCTTGCCAGATGCTCTCTGATGAATTCACTCCGAACACCCAATCCATGGCGAACACAATGCCCGCAATGAGGAGGGAAGCAATGAAGACCAATACCGAAGCCTCTTGCAATTGCTTGGGGCCAGGCCAGGTCACACGCTCCACCAGTTCGATGTAGCTATCCTTGACGTATTCTATGACGTTTGCCATGTCGATTCGGTGTATTTGCACGGGCAGCAGGACTCGAACCTGCAACCAACGGTTTTGGAGACCGCTACTCTACCAATTGAGCTATGCCCGTAGACGGCGAAAGAAGATGCCCCAGTTGGGCATCTTCTTTCCCCAGATTTGTATTCAGTGAAAACCGAAGCTCAGCTGAGCTCGGTCACCTGTCCGGCGCCTACGGTGCGGCCACCCTCACGGATAGCGAAACGCAGACCGGGGGACATTGCAACACCGTAGATCAACTCTACAGCAATTGTTACGTTGTCACCAGGCATGACCATCTCGCGGCCTTCCTCGAGGATGATTTCACCCGTTACGTCCGTTGTGCGGAAGTAGAACTGTGGACGGTACTTGTTGTGGAAAGGAGTGTGGCGGCCACCCTCTTCTTTCTTCAAGATGTACACCTCAGCCTTGAACTTGCTGTGTGGCGTTACCGTTCCAGGAGCGGCGATGACCATTCCACGCTTGATGTCCTTCTTGTCGATACCACGGAGGAGCAAACCGACGTTGTCGCCAGCCTCACCACGGTCCAAAATCTTGCGGAACATCTCAACACCCGTAATGGTGGACTTCATGCCTTCGGCATTCAGACCGAGGATGTCAATCTCATCGCCCGTGTTGATGATACCTGTCTCAATACGACCGGTAGCAACGGTTCCACGACCGGTGATGGTGAACACGTCCTCAACAGACATCAAGAAAGGCTTCTCGTTGTCACGAACAGGCAGCTTGATGTAATCGTCCACAGCCTTCATCAGCTCGAGGACAGTATCAACCCACTTCTGCTCTCCGTTCAGAGCGCCCAAGGCAGAACCCTGAATGCAAGGCACGTTGTCTCCATCGTACTCGTAGAAGCTGAGGAGCTCACGCACCTCCATCTCAACGAGCTCGAGCAACTCCTCATCATCGACCATGTCGACTTTGTTGAGGAAAGGCACGATGGTTGGCACACCAACCTGGCGGCCGAGCAAAATGTGCTCACGGGTTTGTGGCATTGGACCATCGGTCGCAGCCACAACGAGAATGGCGCCGTCCATCTGGGCAGCACCTGTTACCATGTTCTTCACATAGTCCGCGTGACCTGGACAGTCAACGTGTGCATAGTGACGGTTTTCCGTCGCATACTCAACGTGTGAGGAGTTAATGGTAATACCACGCTCCTTTTCCTCGGGAGCGTTGTCAATTTGATCAAACGAGGAAGCCTCGCTAAAGCCAGCATCAGCCAACACTTTCGTGATTGCTGCGGTGAGGGTCGTCTTGCCGTGGTCAACGTGACCCAGGGTCCCGATGTTCACGTGCGGCTTGGAACGATCGAACGTTTCTTTAGCCATGGTTTGGTTTGTTTAGAGTTAACGATTAAAGGATTCTATTTCACTGTTCAATGGAGCCAATGACGGGAATTGAACCCGTGACCTCTTCCTTACCAAGGAAGCGCTCTACCCCTGAGCTACATCGGCAGTGTTTGGAGCCACCCCGTTGGGTGCGCACCGGATATTTTTTTGAGCGGGAGACGAGATTCGAACTCGCGACATTCAGCTTGGAAGGCTGACGCTCTACCAACTGAGCTACTCCCGCTTCTATATTTCTTACGTGGGGGTAATAGGATTCGAACCTATTCAGTCGTAGACAACAGATTTACAGTCTGCCCCGGCTCTCCAACTCCGGCGTACCCCCATTGGTACAATTTTTGGACGATGATTGAGCCGGTGGAGGGATTCGAACCCCCGACCTGCTGATTACAAATCAGCTGCTCTAGCCAACTGAGCTACACCGGCCTCTCTTTCAAAGAACAAGGGCAAAAAAAAGCCCTCCCCGATTTCGGGAGGGCAAATGTAGCGCAGAAAAACTTGCCCGCAATGGACAAAACGCATCTGATTACATCGTTTTCATAATCGGGCTTAAGCCGCGCGGTTCCTGACTTTTTCGAGCTGCCTGCGCAAAGCTTCTGCAGCATCTGAGGCCGCTTCTTCAAAAGAGGTTGCCTTGCGGCTGCTGAACACATCTGAACCCGGAACATTGAGCTTCACTTCCACGCATTTGTTTTCGCGGTCCTGGTCTTTGTCGAGCCTCAAAAAAACATCAGCTGCGATAATTCCGGGATGAAAAAGCGTCAGCTTGTTGAGTTTATCCTGGATGAACTCGATCAAGGAACCATCGGCCTTGAAATGAATGGACTGGACTTGTATTTGCATGTAAACCACTTGAGGGTGAGACCTTAGAAAATGCCTCGCGTATCAAGTGGTGATCCTTTGTGCGCGTCCTTCATGCGACTCGTTGTCACGTGGGTATAGTGCTGGGTCGCATTCAAACTGCTGTGCCCAAGCAACTCTTTCACCGCGTTGATGTCTGCTCCGCGGTTCAACAAATGCGTAGCAAACGAGTGCCTAATGACGTGCGCACTACACTTGCTAAGCGAGCTCGCTTCTGTAATGTAGTGATTAACGCGACGGTAAACAAACGCGGGGTACAGCTCTCTTCCGCCATCCGTAACGAGCAACCGCTCACTGTCTCCGGGGCGCGAACGCATGTACAATTCTGCTTGATCAATGGTATCGTCCGATATGGGGATGTAGCGGTCCTTGCCTCCCTTGCCCGTGACCTTGATGTTTTTGCGGCTGACGTTGACATCAGCATGGCGCAATGTGATCAACTCGTCTTGTCTCACTCCTGTTTCATACAACAGGGTCATCATGAGCCGGTCACGCATGCCTGACCAGCTTTTGGGAAACACAGACCCGTCGAGCAAGGAAACCATGTTGCGCTCGGGAACCACTTCCCGGACACGCTTCTCAAGTTTGGGCAATGAAACACCGTTGCTGGGGTCTCTGTCGGTGTAAGACATCCGACGGGCGAACCTATTGAAGGTTCGGAACGCACTCACTTTGCGGTGAATGGTGCGGGGGCTGCGCCCCTCTTTCATCATGTTCACAATCCACGACCTGACCCATTCCCCTTCAATGCCAATCAAGGAGTCGTGCTCGTATTGATCTGCGAGAAACCGTTGAAATTGATTCAGGTCTGAACGATAGCAACGTAGGGTGTGAACACTGCCTCTTTTCTCCTTCTCGAGAAAGTGCAGGAAGGCCAGTAAAGGCGATTGGGCAGTGGATGAACTTGACATTTTGGTTTGGTCAAGGCGAATATTACCCTACCAAACCAAATACTCCAAATTATCACCCCATCAATGCCTTCTTGTTTTTGTAAACGGCCTTCTTCATCGCTTCACGACGAACCGTCTTGGGCTTTACGTACTCTTTTCGGGCCCGGAGCATACGCCCGGTTTTCGTGCGATCGAACTTTTTCTTGAAACGCTTAAGCGCCCGTTCGATGTTTTCTCCCTCCTTGACCGGAATGATAAGCATGGCTAAAAATTGGGTCGCGAAGATAGCTGATTTTACCTAAAACCAATGCCCTTTCCTACGAATCTGATGAATGCGGGCCGTTTTTGACCAATCCCCGCGAGATGACCAGTTTTTGGATCTCCGACGTCCCCTCACCTATGGTGCACAATTTAGAATCCCGGTAGAATTTCTCTACGGGAAAATCCTTGGTGTAGCCGTATCCGCCGAACACCTGCACCGCATCGGTGGCAATTCTGACACAGGCCTCAGACGCCATGTATTTGGCCATGGCCCCGTAACGCGTGACATCACCTCCCTGAGCCTTGGCATGGCACGCTTTGGCGATGAGACCTCGAGAGGCTTCCAAATCCACGGCCATGTCCGCGAGCTTGAAGCCTATCCCTTGAAAGTGGGCAATAGGCTGCCCGAATTGTTCCCGCTGAAGCGCATACTTCCTGGCTGCATCATAGGCTCCACGACCTATGCCAAGGGACAATGCGGCAATTGAAATGCGCCCACCATCCAAAATTTTCATAGCCTGAATGAAACCATCTCCTTCCTGGCCCAACATATTGGACGATGGAATGCGACAATCCTCAAAAATCAACTCAGCGGTCTCACTGGAACGCATGCCCAGCTTGTTTTCTTTTTTGCCTCCCTTGAACCCTGGTGTCCCGCGTTCCACAACAAAAGCAGATATGCCACGGCTGTCCAAAAGTTCTCCAGTGCGCACCAGCACCACCACCACATCTCCACTGATGCCGTGGGTGATCCAATTCTTGGTTCCGTTCAGCACCCAATCGTCTCCGTCCCGCACGGCTGTGCAGCGCATGCGCATCGCGTCGGAGCCCGTGCCGGCCTCTGTAAGCCCCCAAGCACCAATGTGCTCACCAGCCGCCAGTTTGGGCAGGTACCGCTGCTTTTGATCTTCGTTTCCAAAGGTCAAAATGTGGTTCGTACACAAGCTGTTGTGCGCGGCCATACTGAGGCCAATGGAACCGCACACCGCCGCGAGCTCTTCGATGGCTGCAACGTATTCGGGATAATCCAACCCGATTCCACCATATTGCTCAGGCACCAGCATGCCCATGAGTCCCAGCTCCCCCATCTTTCCGAACAATGCTCTCGGAAAATGCTGCCTCTCGTCCCAATCGAGGATGTGCTGCTCCATTTCTTGTGCAGCGAAATCTCTCACCATGCTTCTGATGGCAGAGAGGGTGTCGTTTTCCTGGAAGGTCATTTCGTCCGGGTTTTGTGCAAAGGTCGACCAAAGCCTCCTTCATTCATGACGGCAAGGGCAGAGATAATGTGACAGCAACCTTGACTGGGCTGAATCGAGTATGGGATGCGCCAACAATTGACTCCGAGCCCCTTTGTGGTGATGAACATAACGTTCCAATACCCGCGCTGATTTGGGATTGAGGCCCGGCAACGAAAGCCATTGATCCAGCGACAAGGTGTCCGCGCAGCGACAGGACACACGTCCCGCATCAGCCGTCAAAAGCGGCGACAGAGCAGTGGCCAAACTGTCCCAACCATCCAATGCCTCGGTCAGCTGGCTCATTTCAGCAAAACCTCCCCACCGCCTGCGTGCTGCCAAAATTCTTCCCGTAACCCATGGACCTATGCCATGAACCGACAACAGGGTCAGGCTATCTGCGACATTAATGTCAAGCGGCATGACAGGTGTGACCTCACAAGACGTGGCAGCAGCCTCGTGGGCCGTGGCCCGCTCGCCTAATGATGCCGAAGGGGTCCGAGCAGGGCGAGTACGACGGTCCTCTTCGTTCCGAGTGGCCGCCTTTTGATGGAAGCTCGGGTCAAATTGAAGAGCGGCCTCATAATGGTCCATCCACCCCTCTGGCAGCGCCCGCATGCGGCTCAAAGTCCTTTGATCCCGAATGCCGCCAACGGCCCTATTGTAGCGCACTGCAGCCCTGGCTTGCAGAGGAGAAAGCCCCAGGTTAACCCAACCGGCAGAATCCAACGCCCCCACCATTATGGGCCCCGTTGCGGCATCAAACCGCAGCGCACCATTTGCCTTCTGCCCTTCATGGGACCAAGAACCCTTGGCGCCATCTGGGGAGAGCAGCGGCCCAGGCATGGATTCCAAGGCCCGCAATACGTCGCTGACGGCCAATGGCTCCAAAACTACAGGGTTCAATGCCCTCCAACCTTCAACCCATAGGCAGACCAACACCGCCACTCCGCACCATAAGGTGCCGAGGCGTTCACTTCTCAATATGTGCATGCCCTCAGGGCAGAGCGTCAGTCGAAACGCTTGATCTCACCTGACTTTACCCGATTGAGGTAATCGCCGAGATCGGCTTTGACCTCTCCAGCGAGGAAATACAATCCCAAAACGTTGGGGAAGCACATCGCGAAAATCATGGCATCGCCGAAGTCAAACACACTGCTTGCACTGATGGCGCTTCCGACAACCACAAACACGCAAAAGACCGCCTTGTAGCTCAAGTCTGCTGCCTTTGTTTCACCGAACAGATAGGTCCACGCCTTGAGCCCGTAGTAGCTCCATGAAATCATGGTCGACAAGGCAAACAAAATGACCGCCAAAGACAATACCACGGGGAACCAGGAAATGCTCTGCTCAAACGCGCTTGAGGTCAAGCCAATGGCGTTCAAAGACCCAGACTGGGCACTCTCAAGGACCGTCGCCGCATCGAATTGACCGTAGTCTGTGATCACAATCACCAACGCGGTCATGGTGCAAATCACCACTGTATCAATAAACGGCTCGAGCAAGGCCACGATGCCTTCGCTCACAGGCTCGTCTGTTTTGGCAGCACTGTGTGCGATGGATGCAGAACCGATACCGGCCTCATTTGAAAAGGCGGCACGGCGAATGCCCTGAATCAATACTCCCACCAAACCTCCGTACATCGCCTCGGTATCAAATGCGCCGGAAAGAATCCGCCCAAAAGCAGCGGGAACCGCACCCAAGTTGGTCAGGATGACCCACAGCGCACCCAAGATGTAGATGCCCACCATAAAAGGCACAATCTTGTCCGTCACCTTCGCGATGGACTTGATGCCCCCCAGAATCACAATGCCGACGACCACCGCCATCACAACGCCAAAAATCCACCCTTGGCCATAGAACATACTCGACTCACCACCCGTAACCGCAATCAACTGCTGCGTCGCCTGGTTGATTTGGACCATGTTGCCACCACCAAACGAACCTCCAATGCAGGCCACGGCAAACAGGGCGGCCAAGACCTTGCCCAGTCCGCCCATGTTCTTCTTGGCGAGACCATCCCGGAGGTAATACATGGGACCTCCAGAGACTGAACCATCTTCGTTTTGACGGCGGTACTTGAGGCCAAGGGTGCACTCGACAAACTTGCTGCTCATGCCAAACAACCCCGCGATGATCATCCAAAAGGTGGCACCGGGGCCACCGAGTGATACTGCCACTGCCACACCTGCGATGTTGCCTACACCCACCGTGCCGCTCAGGGCAGCTGTCAGCGCTTGAAAGTGCGACACCTCACCCTGGTGATTGGGGTCGTCATACTTGCCCCGAACCACATCGAGCGCGTGCTTGAATGCCCGGATGTTGATGAACTTGAAATAGACGGTAAAAAAGAGGGCGCCGACGAAGAGCCAAATGAGGACAAAGGGCACAGTGAACCCGGCAATATCTACCGTCCAAAAAATGACCGAGGTGATGGCATCGGTCACAGGTCCCATGACCTCATTGATCGCATCGTCAACAGACGCTGCTGAGGCTGTGAAAGGGAACAAAAAAGGGGCACACAGCGCAAGGCTGGCGGCAATCAGGCGTTTCATGAAGTCGTGCGTTGGATGGGGCGCAATATAGGCCCCACTCTACAGCGTGCAGGAGATGTTACTCCGGAGTTTGCAAACCAAACAATCTGTTGAGCAAACGCAGCTGCTGATCGCTGCCGAGCACAAACAGTTTGCAGGCGTTGTCCAGCGGTGTCTCAGGACCGGGGTTGATGATAAACTCTCCCTCGGAGGTCTTCACCCCAATGACATTGACACCAATCCGATTGCGCGCATCAACCTCTCCCAGTGTCGGCAACCTGAATTCAGGGGGCAAATCCTTGACATCCACTTCCTCAAGGTTCACAGCGTCCTTGCCCTGAATCCGAATGTGGTCGATGAAGTCCATCACGTCGGGATTGGCCACCAAAGAGGCCATGTGTGCACCGCCCACAGTGTCGGGCATGATGACATTGTCCGCTCCTGCGCGTCGCAATTTGGCCTGTGAGCCCGCTTGAGAAGCCCTGCTGATGATGACGGCGTCCGGATTGTGCTCCCGCACTGAAAGCACTGTGTAGAGGTTGTCCGCATCGCTCGGCAAGGTGCAGATGACCGCCCTGGCATGGTCCACCCCCGCAGCGATCAACCGGTCGTCGCGCGTCGCATCTCCCGCAATCACGAGCGGCGTCAAGTCATCGCGCAGATGGCCGACCAGCTCTTCGTCTTTTTCGACGATGACCGCTGTGTATCCCTTGGATGTCAAGTCGGCGTAAGCCTTTTCGCCCACACGGCCGTAGCCGCAGACGATGACATGTTGCTTGAGGTTGTCGATGGTGCGTTCCAATTTCCTGGCTTTGAAGAGGTCCCTGTATTCCCCCGCCACGAAGTAAGTCGTGATCGCGGAAATCGTGTAAGCGAATGTACCGATGGAGAAGATGATGAGCAGCGATGTGAACACCATGCCATTGGGGCTGAGTTCATGCACCTCCCGAAAGCCCACTGTACTGACCGTGATCATGGTCATGTAAAAGGCCTCGATGAAGGTGTACTCTTCCAGCAGCATAAAGCCCACGCTCCCCACCACGATAACCAGGGCTACAATGGCCAGCGAAAAGGCAATTCGAGTGAAGGACTTGAAGCGGTAGTACACGTCGGGAAATTAACGGTTGGAAGCCAAAGCTGTGGACATCGCGCCTTGAATACGTTGGGCTTCTTTTCTCGCGGCCTCTGCAAAGTCTTGGCCATCGGATGCATAAAGCAAGCTTCGCCCCACATTGACCAGCAGACCTCCGGCCAAATCTTCTGCCCAACCAGCCTTGCAGACCTGCTCCAATGACCCCCCTTGGGCCCCCACTCCCGGCACCAATAAAAAGCGGTCAGGCGCTGCTGCGCGGCATTGCGCCAACAGTTCAGGACGTGTGGCTCCGACCACATACATCAACCGCTCGGCACCTTGATAGGTCCGGCTCACTTCAAAAACGCGTCGCCACAGGGGCGAGCCCTGCTCAGAACCGTGAAATTCGAAGTCTTCGGCACCCGGATTGGACGTGGCTGCCAACAAGATGGTCCACTTGTCCTGAAACGCCAGAAAAGGTTCGACGCTGTCCCGCCCCATGTAAGGAGCCACCGTCACCGCATCTGCACCCCACTGCTCGAACGCGGCTTGGGCATAGCGGGTGGCCGTATTGCCTATGTCACCCCGCTTGGCATCGGCGATGCGCAGGCAACCCTCTGGGATCGCCTCTAACGTCTTGCTGAGCACATCCCACCCGACGGACCCCATGGCCTCATAAAAGGCCACATTGGGCTTGTAGGCCACCGCCAGGTCTGCGGTCGCATCAATGATGGCCCGGTTAAAGCGCAACACCGCTTCAGGTCCGGCACCCAAATGCTGCGGCATTTTGTCCGGATCGGGGTCGAGGCCTACGCATAGAAAAGACGACTTCCTTCGAATCGTATTGACGAGCTGCTGAACATCCATGGACGGCGAAGATATCGCGGAAGACTCCCGCTCAGCTGTCGACCGAAAGGCCCGCTTGTTTCAGGCGCTCTGTGCGCTCCACATTCCTCAAAGCTTGGACGATTTCACCCAGATCTCCTGCCAAAACCCGCTCCAGGGCATGAACTGTCAAACCAATCCGATGATCGGTGACCCGCCCCTGTGGGTAATTGTAAGTGCGGATCTTCCCCGAGCGGTCTCCTGTGCCCACTTGAGACTTCCGCTCTGCGGCCTCTATAGCCCGCCTTTCGCGGTCTGCTGCTTCCCACAAGCGGGTGCGCAGTACCGTCAAGGCCTGCTCGTAATTTTGATGCTGCGAGCGGCCATCTTGACATTCGACCACCACCCCGGTAGGCAGGTGGGTCAACCGCACAGCGCTTTCCGTTTTGTTGACGTGCTGCCCCCCTGCCCCGCTGGCGCGAAAGGTGTCCTTGCGCACATCTTTGGTGTTGAGTTCGAAGTCCACCACATCGGCCTCAGGGAGGATGGCCACGGTCGCTGCGCTCGTATGAATGCGCCCTTGCGACTCCGTCGCCGGGACCCGTTGAACGCGGTGCGTGCCGCTTTCGTACTTCAAGAACCCAAACACAGACTGACCTGAAATACGGGCCACAATCTCTTTGAAGCCACCCGCAGTGCCAGGGTGCGCACTGATCGTCTCCAGCTTCCAACCGTGCCCTTCGGCAAACCGCTGGTACATGCGAAATATGTCCCCCGCCCACAGTGCTGCTTCATCACCACCGGTGCCCGCGCGCACTTCAATGACACAGTCTTTGCCGTCACTGGGGTCATCTGGCACCAATGCCTCCTGCAGCGCGCGCCTGAGCTGATCGAGGGATTGGGTCAGGTGGGCCACCTCTTCAGCCGCCATCTCGCGCAATTCAAGGTCCTCACTCTCTCGGTCGGACTTGGCCTCTTCCAATGCGCTGGCCCACTCCTTGTATTGCTTGACCTGTTCTACGATGGGCTCGAGCTGCTTGAAATCCCGAATGGCGGACCGGTAAGCAGCGGCGTCTGAAATCACAGAAGGATCAATGACCCGAAGTGAGAGCTCGCGGTAGCGGTCCTCCAAGGACGACAACTGCTCGAGCAGCCCTTCCATTTCAGCTGTATGTCTCTGTTGACTCCGGTCCAGCGATGGTCAATCGGGGGCCATCTGCGGTGCGCTGCTCCACCCGACCCACGATGCGGGCGTCCACGCCATGGCGAGCTGCGATGTCCATCACCACTTGGGCATGTTCAGGGGAGGTGTAGACTTCCATGCGGTGCCCCATGTTGTACACCTGGTACATTTCCCTCCAGGCCGTGCCACTGTGCTCCTGAATCAAACCAAACAACGCTGGTGTCGGGAAGAGGTTGTCCTTGACAACATGCAGGTTTTCGGATGCAAAGTGAAGGACCTTGGTCTGGCCGCCTCCGCTGCAGTGAACCAAACCATGCAATGGCTCTCGGCCTTCCTTGAAGAGGTCGACCATCACTGGAGCATAAGTTCGCGTGGGTGACAACACCAGCTTACCGGCATCCACCGGAACGCCTTCCACGGAATCTGTGACATCAAAGGGCCCGGTATACACCAGCTCATCTGGGAGTCCCGGATCGAAACATTCCGGGTATTTCTCACGCCACCCCGGTCCAAAGAGGTCGTGCCGTGCACTCGTCAGGCCATTGCTTCCCGTCCCTCCGTTCCAATCGCTTTCATAATGCGCTTGGCCGTGGCTGGCGAGACCTACAATCACGTCGCCTTCCTGGATGCGGGCATTGTCGATGACGTCCTCTCGGCGCATGCGACAGACCACGGTCGAATCCACAATGACCGTGCGCACGAGGTCACCAACATCGGCGGTCTCGCCTCCGGTGCCCCGGACATCCAAGCCCCAACCGCGCCATTCTTCCATCAACGATTCCGTGCCCTGAATGAGCGTCGAAATCACATCGCCTGGCACGAGCCGCTTGTTGCGTCCAATGGTCGAACTCACCAAAATGGGACCGGTCGCGCCAACGCACAACAGATCGTCAATGTTCATGACGAGGGCATCTTGGGCGATGCCCTTCCAGACGGACAAATCGCCCGTCTCCTTCCAATAAATCCAAGCCAAGGCGCTCTTGGTGCCCGCGCCATCGGCGTGCATCACCAAGCAATGTTCCTCACTTCCCGTGAGCGCATCCGGCACCACTTTGCAGAATGCCTTGGGAAACAGGCCTTTGTCCAGACCAGCAATGGCCGCATGCACCTCCTCTTTGCCAGAGGACACTCCGCGTTTGGCATACCGCCCTTGCACGGACCCTTCCAATGTGGTATCCGTCACTCCGGTACGAAGTCGAAGCTGGTAATGCGGAACACCGTGCGGCGGTTCATTTGGTGCGCGGCTTCGCGCTCCTCCTCCGTGGCCAGGGCTGCAATGTCAGCGTCGCTGATCAATGGCATCTTCTCTCCGCGTCCAGTGGGCTGAAGGCGCTGGCGTTCGATGCCGCGCTCCACGAGATAGTTGACGCAGGTTTCAGCACGGCGCTGGCTCAATTCATCGTTGGCCTTGTCACCACCACGTGTATCGGTGTGGGCTTCCAGTGAAATCACGAACGTGGGGTTGCGGTCAAGCAAATCCACGAGGTAATCCAAAGAGTCCTTGGAGTTGACTGCGGCACTGACCACGAGGTCAGCCTTGGCAAATTCATATTGAACCAATGGCATGGGATAATCCTCATTGGTCACCACTTCACGGAGCAAGTACTCCTTGATGAAGTTGGTCGACTTCGACAAGCCCACTGTGCTGAACTGGTCACCTGCGCTGATGTAGCCTTCCTTGGAAATGTCCACGGAATAGGTGCTTTCAGAACCAATGCTCCACCCTCCTTCTTCTGCACCGCCTTCTGAGTCGGTATCCGCAGAGACACTTTGGCCTTCGCTTCCAGTGACGGTGACCGCAGCACCCTCGATGGGCATACCGGTGTCATAATCGTACACATAGGCGACGTAGTCAAATTCAAGAGGCGGCATCGCAAAGGAGAAAATGTCGTCCTTGCCCTTGCTCTCGGGACGGTCAGAGGAGAGGTAGCCCTTTTCTTCCTTGGGGTGATAGACCAAGGCAAAGTCATCGCTGGCGGTGTTGATGGGATACTCCATGAACTCCGGCGTCTCAAAGGCCATGCCTTCTCCTTTCCAAACTGCTTTCAAGATGTCGAGTCCACCCATTCCTCCAGGACGGTCAGAAGCGAAATAGAGGTCACCATTCTTGCGAATGTGGGGGAAGTACTCGTCAGCGGCGGAGTTGATGTCCGCGCCCATGTTTTGAGCCGTTCCCCACTCTTGAGAAGCTTCGTTGAACGGCATGTACCAGAGGTCGCGTCCTCCTTGGCCACCGGGCATGTCGCTCACAAAAACGAGGTACATGTCGTCGGGACTCATCGTAGGTTGTCCCACCTGAGAGCTGTCATTGGTTTCGCGGTCGACAACGGCCAATTCCTCAGGGACGCCCCACTTGGATCCTATCCGCTGCGACACGTAGATGTCACAGGGGTAGTTGTTGTCCTTTTCAATCAAACAACGGGTGAAGTACAGGGTCTTGAACTTCGAGTCCAAGGTCACTCCGCCCTCGTTGCTGGGGCTGTTGATGGTGTTTCCGAGGGGCTCGGGAATGCTCCACTTGCCCTTCCGGTCCACTTCAGCCATGAACAGGTCCATGTAGCTCTCGCCTGTGATGGGGTCTTCACCACTTCCCGCTGCGCTGCTGCGGCTGGAGGCAAAAATCACCTCTTCTCCGCGCTTGTCGGCAAAAGTCATGGCAAAGTCAAAACTCGGAGAGTTGACCATCACGAGGGGCTCGACGACAAAGCGGCTGTCATTGATGATCAAGCTTTCCGCGGCGGCGTTACAGGATCCGATCATCGTTTGAGCCAACGCAGCGTCTCCGCCTGCCGACTTGTACTTCTGGAATTGCTCGATGGCATCGTCAAACTCTCCTTGGCCCATGAACACCATTCCGTAATGCTTAAATACGTCAGGGTGATCGTCTGCCCACTTGAGGTCAATGGCACGCTTGTACCATTCTTCTGAGGCGGGCAATGCCCGGCCCAAACGGTAGCACTCACCGATTCGATAACAGACACGGCCTTTTTCTTCGAGATCACCCTTCAGCTTCGCATAAGAAGCTTGGTAATCTTTGGCCGCTTCGAAATAACCGCCGCGGTCAAAGGCCGCGTCGGCATCAGCGGTGATGTCATTTTGAGCAACACTTTGCAACGCAAAGAGTGCAAAAATGGTAGCGAGCGCGGGGCGCAGGGCATATGGATGCCCGGAGAGCAGGTTCAGCATTCCCAAATAGGTTTACGGGCGAATGTAAGAAGGCCCCGGAACATCGCGTGAATGAATCCGAGGCCTTCTTTATAAATCGTTGTTGAATCAGCGCGTAAAGAGCAATTCACGCAACTTCGGGAAAGGCCATCGGCTGTCCTCGGTCAACTTCTCCAACTGGTCCACTTGAACGCGAACTTCATCCATCAAAGGCCTGACAACGTTGGCATAAGCCTCCGCTTTGCCCTTCAAATCCTCCATCTTGTTGATTTTTGAGCGCTCCTCTCGTAAGGACTGCATCGCAGCGTAAGTGGCGGAAAGTCCAGCAGACAATTCTTCGAGGATGCCACGTTGGGCCCGGGTCATGTTTTCGGCTTCGGCATCGCCATAGACGTCCATGAATCCTTGAATGTTGGCGAGCAAGTCTCCCTGGTAGTCAATGACAGCCGGCAAAACCTGGTTCGTGACCATGTCACCCAAGACGCGCGCCTCGATTTGCAACTTCATGGTGTAGTTCTCGAACTCCACCTCGGTTCGCGCAGCCACTTCTTCCGGAGAAAGCACGCCCATGGCATCAAACAACGCCACCACTTCTTTGCGGTCCCAAACGGCCAATGCACTCGGTGTATCCATCAGGTTGGAAAGCCCCCTCTTGGTCGCTTCTTCTACCCACTCTTCACCGTAACCATTGCCTTCGAATCGAATCGACTTGCTTTGCTTGATGAGGGATTGGATTTCCTTGAGCAAAGCCTCGTCCTTCTTGTCACCCGAAGCGATGCGCTTGTCGACGGCCGCCTTGAACATGTTCAACTGATCGGCCACAATGGTATTGAGGACCGTCATGGGAACCGCACAGTTCGCAGTACTTCCCACCGCGCGGAATTCGAACTTGTTGCCCGTAAAGGCGAACGGAGAGGTCCGGTTGCGGTCGGTGTTGTCCAACAGAACCTCCGGAATGCGCCCGATTTCGAGCTTCACCGCTGTCTTCTCGTCAGGACTCATCTTTCCTGCACTCACGTTCTTTTCGACCGCATCGAGCAATTCAGTCAGCTTGGAACCAATGAAGGCTGAGATGATGGCTGGAGGCGCCTCGTTGGCCCCCAAACGGTGATCGTTGCCGGCGCTGGCAATGGCTGCGCGCAACACATCCGAGTGGCGGTGAATCGCTGCGATGGTGTTCACGAAGAAGGTGAGGAAACGCAGGTTGGTCTTAGGGTTCGTACCTGGCTTCAACAGGTTGACCCCTGTGTTGGTGCCCAGCGACCAATTGTTGTGCTTTCCTGAACCGTTCAGCCCTGCAAAAGGCTTCTCGTGCATCAGGCACCGGAAATCGTGGCGCAGTGCCACGCGCTCCAGCAAGTCCATCAACAGCAAGTTGTGGTCGTTCGCGAGGTTGGCTTCCTCAAACACGGGAGCCACCTCAAACTGGTTTGGCGCCACTTCGTTGTGACGCGTGGTCACGGGTATGCCGAGTTTGTGCGCTTCACACTCAAACTCTTGCATGAACGCCATCACTCGGGGGGGGATGCTGCCGAAGTAGTTGTCGTCCAACTGCTGCCCTTTGGCCGGCGCAGCGCCAAGCAAGGCACGGCCCGTTTGGCTCAAATCTGGGCGCGCATTGTACAGCGCCTTGTCGACCAAGAAATACTCCTGTTCCCACCCGAGGGTGGCCACCACCTTGGTGACATTTTTGTCAAAGTATTGACACACTTCTGCGGCGGCCTTGTCCACCGCAGTCAAGGCCTTGAGCAAAGGCGCTTTGTTGTCGAGGGATTGACCGGTGTAGGCGATAAAAATGGTCGGGATACACAAGGTCTCCCCGATCAAAAACGGCGGACTGCTCGGATCCCAAAGTGTGTAACCCCGGGCCTCAAAAGTCGAACGGATGCCGCCATTGGGGAAGCTTGATGCATCGGGCTCTTGTTGGACGAGCAAGCTGCCGTCAAACCGCTCGATGGCACCCCCTCGGCCATCCGGCTGAATGAAGCTGTCGTGCTTCTCAGCAGTGCTTCCAGTCAACGGCTGGAACCAGTGGGTATAATGCGTGGCGCCGCGGGCCATGGCCCACTCTTTCAGAGCACTGGCCACCTGATCGGCAATTTTCCGATCAATGCGTGTGCCATCGACCATGGCAGAAACCACGTGGTCGTATGCCTCTTCAGTCAAGTACTCGCGCATGGCGCTGAGCGTAAAGGCCAAATCGCCGTAGTACTCGGAAATTTTGGCAGAAGGCGGGTTGACCGACTTGGGTGACCGTTCGAGGACGTCCTCGATGGCGGTAATGCGGAAAGTTGACATGATGTTTTTGTCTGAATGCGCAAAATTACGCAACCACCCCCTCAAAAGAGGGGCTCAAAGACAAATTCATGTGCTTTTTCTCATCACCACCCCAGTTTCAGAGGGGGTGATGTGTTGAAAAGTGATTTTTTCAAGGGGAAAGGCCTGATTTTGGCCGCTGTCATTCAAAAATGACCACCCTTTCCCGGACCAACCTGCCCGGTTGGGTCAGGGTGAGCATGTGCACCCCTGATGGAATTCCCTGCACGGGAATTCGACCCTGTACAATGCCCCCTTCAATGGACCGACCACTCCCTGAGCGCACAACCCGTCCAGCAGCATCTTGAAGATGCCAATCAAAACGGCCCTGCCACCCCTCGAGGTTAAACGCAATGTCCTGGTTTGTCGGGTTGGGGAACACCCTAAAGGAGGTGGACTCCGCCGGAGGAGGCGCCACGCTGTTGATCAGGTTGGTCTCGAAATGGAAACGGTGTACAATGGACTTTCCAAAATCCGGCTCAAAGGTGATCCAGTTTCCTCCGACCTTTCTTAGGCGCACGAAGCCATTGCCATCGTCATTGGCCCAAAAACCAATGCCGTCATCGTCCGCGTCTTGGAACTCAAAGGTGTAACAACCCTGGTTCAGGTAGATGGTATCCCGGTATTGGGTATTGGCTTCGGAATAACTCCGCTCGAAATACACCGTGCCGTCTTGGTGGGTGAGCTTGGCGCTGTTCTCCCATGGTGCACTGTTCGTTCGAACGAAGACAATCAAGCGGTTGTCGTCCTCATCCCCAGGATCCTCCATGTAGGTGTAGGTTGGAGGGCGGCGGAACGTGCTGCGCACTTCATTGTTCCAATCCACTTCATCCGTGCCGCCATTGGGCGCGGAAACCCGGGCAACAAAGATCAGGTCTACCTCGTCGTCTCCATCCCACAATGAGGCGTCCAAAGCCACCAGCTCCACCACTTCTTCTTCCAAGAACCCCAGCTCTCCAGTCCAAGTGTATGACTGCAGGTTGTCAGGCAAGCCAAAGGTGATGGTGCAAGATGTCAACGGAGTGCTGCCGCTGTTGCGCAACACCACTTTGGGACGGTCGCAGATGGGGTTGGTGCGCGATGCCAGTTTGGTCCCGCTCGGCGCCAACACCTCCACCAGCTCGGCATCCAAGCTGTGGTTGGCTGGACCGTATGCGATGATTTGTCCCTCGAACCGGTAATTGCCATCGGGATCATAGTCCACGTCGTAGTCCACCGTAAAGGGACCGTCTCCGGCCACGTGGGGCGTCAATTCCATGTCACGTGTGTCCACCGGTGCTCCAGGACACCAGCCCGCCCGGTCATAAATCCAAGTGCCTCCTTGAGGAAACAGCGCATTGTCGGCACACTCCTGCATGATTTGCCAAGACCACAGCTCCTGGCCGTCGACCTTGACCTTGTGGATGTTGTAGCAGAATTCGGCGCAGTTGTTGCCCGAGCCAAAGCCATGGCCAGAAGCGCGGGTCTTCAGGCGCCACATCTCTTCAGCGGCTTCCGGGGTGTATTCGTAACCCACCACGTTCTGGTCGAAGGTGGAGAGGCCGTATTGACCTTTCCAAAACGCTTCCACATCCAAAACGTCTCGGGCAGGCTCACCCTCAATGAAGTGGAACTTGAGGTCGAGCAGCTCTTGCCAATTGCCTGCCTGCAATTCCACACTGTCACGAAGCAAGGGCAGGTAATCGGTCACATCGTACCACCACGTCCAGCCATCGTCCCCCAGATCCAGTCCAATCCCATAGGGCGTGATGTACCGGTACAACTCATAGCGGTCAATGACCTCAAAGGACACACCGAAATAATCCAAGGTGTCGTTGACCACTTCGGTCACCTCCCCGGGAACGGGATAGGTCACCGTATCGCCGAAGAGCGGCACCGAGGTTGTCTCGCCCGGAGCATAGTGGTAGGTCAAATCGGTCATGACCACCCCATTGCCCTCGACCTCCCAAGCCGACAGGCTCATCGGGGCGACGGGCTGCAGATCCAAGATGGCGCCGTCGGCCACCAGCTCCAGGTATTCACCACGACCAAAACCGATGTATGGCCGGAAGTCTGCCCCGAGCCCCTTGGCCTGCTCACGTGCAGGGGTGGTGCGGCGCAAGGTCGATCCGTGGTGATGGCCGGGGTTCCCGTTGGGGCTGTAGTTCTGTTCCTCGGTTCCGTTGGCACCATCAAACCGATAGTCGATCAGCAGGTTTTCGTAGTTGGGGTGCCAAGCTGTGGGCTGACGGTTCATCCAAGAGGCTATGGTTTCGGCGTCCAATGCTTGGGACCACACCCGGAAATCATCGACACGGCCATTGTAACGGTTGTTTCCATTGCCCGAGGCGCCCAGGTTCATCTTGACGATGCCCTCGATGGGATTGTCCTTGTTGGTCCCCGAATGAAAGAGGGCACCGTTGAGGTACATCTCCATGATGCCCGTATCGGCGTTCTTCACGAATGCCCAGTGGTTCCAACGCCCTTCATAATCTTCGGGCTGAGCCTGCTGATCGATGCGGTCGTAGCCGCCGTCTTGACCGCAGTCCCAGTAAACGCGCCCATTGCTCCATGGCAGGTGCACGTTGACCACACGCTGTCCAGCTGCGTTGATGCCTTCAAACAGGGTGCCGTTCTCTGGCTGGATGTTGGGATCACCGTATACCCAGCATTCGATGGTGATTTCTGAAGAAAGGCCCTCGAGGTCCGTGACATCGACTTCCACGCGATCAGGCGCTGTGAAGTCCACTTCACCGTCGTGGCCATTGGTGGTCCACGCCCCGCCTGCCATGCCCGTCGCCGGCACCCAGCCGTCCTCGTTGCCATCGGTTTGGGATGTCACATCCTCCAAGGCGAATTCCAGAACGAGGTTGCCCTCGCCGTCCCATTCAATCGGAGGGGACAGCCTGATGGACAGGCTGTCGTCGGCGAACTGCCATGGCGACAATCCATATTGATAAGATGTGTTGGGAAGGTCTTTGAATCCAGTCAACACGGTATCGGATGTCAGTCCCCATTTGAGGTCCATGCGCCGCGCTGCTGGCGCGCCTTGTACTGGCAAATACAACCGGTCAATGCTGCCCGCACCAAGCGGAGCCAGTTCCTCGGCCGTCCATAGAAATTGGGCCCGCTTGGCCGTGGCAGGCTCAAACAAGGGCGCTGTATACACCACCTCACCCGGCTGCACTGTCGTTTCCGACAGCACCATGTCTACGATGTGCTGAGCCGCAGGCAGCCACACCGAATCCTGAACCCCATCCACATAAGGGACGACGTTGGCCGTATCAAAAGCCGCATCGGCCAACAACTGAAACGGATGCTGCAATGCCGCACTGTCGAGCAGGCCCGTGTGGTCGAACAGGTATGTGTAGGACAGGTAGTCCCACTCGCCACAGGCGAATCCGAGATTCCCAGCTGTGCCGTCCTCGAAACACTTCAAGGAGTATTCCATGAGCACCTTTCCGTAGGCTACTCCATTGTCGGCTGGGGGGAAATTGAACCACCGGCGTCCTGGGCTGTCGTAGGCCGTTTCAGGATTGTTCTGCGCCTCGAACGTGTACGTCTGTACAGTCGTCGTGTCTGCAGTAGAAGAGAGTGCGGCTCCACAGAGGAGCACGAGCAAGAATGGTCGCATCACAGCCTGAATCATGGTCAAAAGTTAAGCACGGCCCGGGTACACTTCCAGGGCTGCAGCAATCACTTGAACGGCCCGACGAATCGCATCTTCCTCCAACACATAGGCGATGCGAACTTCATCGCTCCCTGCGCCAGGCGTAGCATAAAACCCACTTGCTGGAGCCATCATGACGGTTTCGCCTTCGCGCTCAAAATTGGACAGGATCCATTCGCAAAATGCGTCACTGGAATCGATGGGCAACTTGGCAACCGCGTAGAAAGCGCCCCCTGGAGTAGGCACCGTCACGCCGGGAATGGCACGCAACCCTTCGACAAGGGCATCGCGGCGTCCCACGTATGCAGATTTGACCTCATCGAAATATGACCGCGGTGTTTTGAGCGCAGCTTCTCCCGCGATTTGCCCCAAGGTTGGCGGTGAAAGACGCGCCATGGCAAACCGCATGCAAGCCCGGTGAACCGCAGCATTTCGGGTCACCAAGGCCCCTACCCTCGCGCCGCACATGCTGTAACGCTTGGATACGGAATCCATCAACACAACATGGTCTTCCAAGCCTTCCAACGACAGCACGCTGCGCGGCGGAATGTCTCCGTAACAAAACTCCCGGTAAACCTCATCGGCAAAGAGGTACAGGTCATTCTCTAAAACCAAAGAGCGAATGGCATTGAGTTCGTCGTCGGTATAGACATACCCGGTCGGGTTGCCAGGGTTGCAGATGAGGATGGCCTTGGTGCGCGGGGTCACCTTGGCGGCTATTTCCTCCACCGGCGGCAATGCAAATCCGTCCTCGATCCAAGAAGTCACGGGGACCACCTTCACCCCCGCCGAAGCTGCAAATCCGAGATAGTTGGCATAAAACGGTTCTGGAATGATGACCTCATCGCCGGGCTCAAGGCAAGCTTGAAACGCAAAAATCAGTGCCTCACTGCCGCCTGTGGTGACGATGATCTGATCGGGATTCACATCGACCCCAACCGAACTGTAATACCCTGACAGACCTTCTCGGTATGAAGCGAAGCCGTCACTGGGGCTGTACTCGATCACGGTACGGTCCATGTTGCGCACGGCCTCGAGTGCTACTGCAGGGGTTTGAATGTCGGGCTGCCCTATGTTGAGGTGGAGCACCTTGCGCCCCGCTGCCTTAGCAGCAACGGCAAAGGGAGCGAGCTTTCGAATGGGACTGTCGGGCATGGCATGGCCCTTGGACGAAATGCTTGGCATGTGAAGTTGATTTGAGTCGCCAGTGAATCGGCGCCAAAGATAACCGCCCTAAAAGCAGGAAGCCGACCCTGTAGGGGCCGGCTTCCAATGGTTTTAGAACCGCTTGACATTACTGGGTCACCAGCAACTTCTTCACGGCCATGTAGGAATTCGAGGAGATGCGGATTTGGTACATGCCTGCATCGAGCCCTCCGGCATCGACGGTCATGAAGTACTCCACATCGCTCATGGCGTTGCCATCGTACAACTCCTGCACGAGCTGGCCAGCCATGTCGTATAGATCAACACGCAAGCGCATGTTGTTCGACACCACGAAGCCCAGCTGGCTCACGTTGTTGGTTGGGTTGGGCTGCAAGCCCGTCACCCGGATGGGCTCTTTGAGGTCTCCACCCACCGAAACATCGAAGGGCTGGTGGCCTGAAGCTTCGCCGCTGACATAAGGAGCATCAGGTTGAACCGCAGCATTGGTTACAGCGTAACCGAAAGTGGTGGTATTGCCGCAGGCATCACTGATGGTGTAATCATATACCGCCGACCAAGGCAATGCACAATCCAAGTCCAGCATGATGTCACCACTTGATCCGAGGTACCCTTGCGAAGCACCATTCAAGATGAGCTCTCCGCTCCAATAGAACCAAGCGCTTGCGCCGTAGTTGGCGTTCTGGTTGTTTGCACCAAGACCAACCTGCATGCCATAGTAATAATTGGTGGGCTGATGGGTCAAGCTCAATTCTGAGCCAGCGTAAATGCCGGTACCAATCATACCTCCAGTCTGCATCACGAAGTAGTTCCAGAACGTCCAGATGTTCAACCCAGACAAAACGTTAGGGCAATCCTTCTTGTAACCTCGGCCCAATGCTTCCCACTCCGCCCAGCTGAACGCTGTGTTGTAGTCTCCATTCCAGATGAAACCACCTGTACCGTCAGCATTCTGAACTTCGACTTCGATGCTCATGGATTGGTCATAGAAGCTCTCGACAATGTTGACACCGCCTGGAACAATGGAGAATGACTCTCCATTGAAAGGTGCGCCCTCCAATACAAGTGCTGAAGTGGCGCCTTCCTGACAAGACTCCCCATTGAGGAAAGCCTCTGGCGTGCCCGCGGCGCAATGGTTGCCAATCTCATCCGTGGGCACGAAGCCCGTGATGGTTTCGACCACCTCATAGGTTGCATCGCTGCACGCATCCTCGACCTCCAAGTCAACGGGTTCTGGAACGTAGTCGAAATCAAACAATCCCACCTGCTCTTCTTGGGTGAGGGCGTCTCCATTCATGATGCCCTCGCTGTCTGTGATTTGTGGTCCCGTCACGTCATTGAACGTCACCGTTTGTGTCGCACTGCCCATTCCTGAGTTGCCGCAGTCGTCGGTTGCAGACGCCATGTATGTCCTCACGATGGTGTAACTGCCCGCATCTCCGCAGAGGTAAGCAGGCTCGCTGTCCACGAAAGAGACCACACCCACAACAGGTGCATCTGCGCAATTGTCTGTGGCACTGGCCGTGACAGCTGCTGCAGTTGGCATGGTGCCGTTACAGTTGGCATCGAGGTCAATGGAGACGTCTCCAGGAACACCGTCGAGGAACACTGTAGGTGCAGTGTTGTCAATCACGATGATGTGCTGCAAGGTGGTGTCGCTGGACATGTTGCCTGAAGCATCCGTGGCCTGAATCACCCAACGGCGATCGAATTCACGGCATCCTGCGATGCCTGTTTCGTTGACTTCATCGTAGAGGATCTCGACATCGAATGAGCAGTTGTCCGTGGCTTCATACCATGGCGCACCGGCTGCAAACAAGTCCACCATGTCCACGCAGGACTCTCCAGCATACATGGTGTAGTCCTCGAGATCAAAGATGTTCAGCACAGGAGACAGGGTATCCAGTACCGTCACATTGACGGATCCGCTGGTCACGTTGCCATTGACATCCTCTACCTGAACCGTCATGGTGTTGATACCGGCATCCTCACAACCGTATGCCATGCCTGGGCCATCCGCCCCTGCAGCGCCAAAGCTGAATCCAACGATGCCGCATGCGTCGCTGCTGCCGTTGTCCAAATCGGAGGCCATGATTGAAGCAGCGCCATCTTCATCGAGGTAGAGCACAGCGTCGGCGAGGACCAATGTGGGAGCCACGTTGTCTTCTACCGTTACAATCGCTGTCGCAGAGCTGGTGTTGCCGCTCTGATCCACCGCAGTGATGGTCACCGTCACGTCTCCAACATCACTGCAATCCAATGATTCAATGTCGATGCTAGAGGATGCCACTGTGCAGTTGTCGGTGATCGAGGCCAATTCCGACACAGTCAGCGTCGCATTTCCGGCCGCATCGAGCTGCTTGGTGATGTTTGAAGCGACAATGATGGGGTCGATGATGTCAGCCACCGTCACTGTAGCCGTTGCCGTTGCCGTGTTTCCTGCAATGTCGGTCACGGTCAAGGTCACCGTATTGTCCCCCAAGTCAGCACATGTGAATGCGGTCTGGGAAGCTGCGAAATCCACTGCAGTGAAGTCGTCGCTGGATCCATTGTCTAGATCCTCGGCTTCGATAGATGCATTTCCAGCGGGGTCCAGATACAAGGTCAAGCCATCGGCCAGTGCTGCGGGATCTGTCGTGTGGACCACGATGTTGAGGAAGGCAAAAATGCTCGCCTGCCCACAGCCGTCGATGTGACGTGCACTGAACATCACTGATCCATCTGCAAACGGACCAGTCTCGAACTCAGCATAGCCATTGGCCACATCCAAAGCAGTCACCGTGTGCGTCTCAGACAGCGCACCCATGATGTACAACTCGACGATGTCTCCTTCTTCCGCAGACTCTACGCCGCTTCCTGTGAAGATCACGCGCATGGTGGGCGTGTCATCGTTGGTCACGTCGTCCGTTCCACTCAGTCCGTTGTCACTGCCATCGGTAAGGTCGATGACCGGGCAGCTCGGTGCGAAGTCGTCGATCACCGTAAAGGTGGCCGTCGTGCTGCTGCTGTTGCTGTGGATATCGGTCACAGTGAAGGTCACCGTTTCAGTACCGGTGCTTCCGCAGTCATCGCTCAAGCCCGTGCTGTTGTCTGACCAAGCGTCAATGCCGCAATTGTCGGTAGCAGCTGCGCCACCATAACCCGCAATCCAGGCACTGTAGGCTGCGCCTTCGTTGCCATCGCGCTGGTAGGTCTGGTCTTCCGCCGTGGGGCTGATGACTGGATTCTCGTCGTCGGTCACCGTGACGGTGAAGGACGCCGTGTTGACGTTGCCATGAATGTCAGACGCTGTGTAGGTGATGGTCGTGGTGCCCACTGGGAAGATGTCACCAGAAGTCGCATCTCCATAGAACGCCGACATGCCACAGTTGTCCGCAGCGGTTGGGGCCGTGTAGTTGACTGAAGTCGAACACTGACCTGCATCTGCCGTCTGGGTGATGTTCGCGGGGGTTCCACTGATCGCAGGCGCCTCATCGTCGGTGACCGTGATGGTGAAAGATCCCGTCGAACTGTTGCCATGGATGTCTGTGGCCGTGTAGGTCACCGTCGTCGTACCCACCGCGAAGGCGTCCCCAGGGTTCGCATCAGAAGTGAATGTGGCAATGGCACAGTTATCGGCGGCCGTGGGGGCCGTCCAGGTCACATCGGCCTCACACTCGCCGGCATCTGCCGTTTGCGTAATGTTCGCCGGCATGCCGCTGAAGGTCGGCTGCTCATTGTCGGTCACGGTCACCGTGAAAGTGGCCGTGCTCGTGTTGCTGTGGATGTCCGTGGCCGTGTAGGTCACCGTCGTCGTGCCCACAGGGAACGCCGCGCCACTGTTGTAGTCAGAGGTGAACGTGGCGATGCCGCAATTGTCTGCGGCCGTGGGAGCCGTCCAGTTGGCCAACGCGGTGCAATTGCCCGCATCGTTGTTCAAGCTAATGTTGGCCGGCATGCCGCTGATGGTCGGCTGCTCATTGTCGGTCACAGTCACCGTGAAGGTGGATGTGGTCGTGTTGCTGTAGATGTCTGTGGCCGTGTAGGTCACCGTCGTCGTGCCCACGGGGAACGCCGCCCCACTATTGTAGTCGGAAGTGAACGAGGCGATGCCGCAGTTGTCTGCAGCCGTGGGAGCCGTCCAGCTGGCGACCGCGGTGCAATTGCCCGCGTCGTTGTTCAAGCTGATGTTCGCTGGCGTGCCTGTGATCGAAGGATCCTCATCGTCGGTCACCGTCACCGTGATAGAGCTGGTCGCGGTGTTTCCGTGGATGTCCAGTGCCGTATATGTCACCGTCGTCGTGCCTACGGCGAAGGTCGCCCCCGAAGCGTGCGTTCCGGTCAAGGAAGCCAAGCCACAGTTGTCCGTTGCCGTGGGTTCAGTCCACGTGGCCACAGCACCACAGATGCCCGCATCGTTGGACAGGGTGATGTCCTCGAAATCGTTGGACGCACCCTCGAATCCGATGGTCTGCGAAGACCCATCGAAATCACTGCTGTACGTGATGTCGTCGTAGTAGAACCCGGATGCATTGCTGGCTCCGCCCCACGCGATGTTGTCGCCGTACGCCTGGGTGTATCCATTGGCCACGCGCCACACGTTCATCCACGTGTTGGCGGAGACTCCAGCTCCGTCGTCTACCGAGTAGACCGCCGTATCCAGAGACGGATCGCCACTTGCATCGATGGTATAGGTCACATTGACCTTGTGCCAGACGTTGCGGTCGAGATTGCTTGCAATCGTCGTGGCCGGGAAAGCGCCTGTACCCGCATCATAAGAGTACGTGGAGATGTTCAAACCATCGCCCGAGGCATCGGTGTCATTCTTGATGTTGATGTTGATGCCTGTGCGGTCATCCCCCGCGTAGGTTCCTTGGTAGATCTTGTGGGTAGATCCATCGCCATCGCCGGTGGCTTCCGCCTTGAAGTAGAGCTCGAGGGTGAAGACCGTTCCCGGACCCGTTCCCGATGGAAGTCCCAGGCTGGGCGCGTGCGGAGAACCCTGACCGGGGTTGTTGTAGGCGTTGGTTAAGAACCAGCTGTTGTTTCCGGAGTTGGCCTCGGCGTCGGTGACGGTCTCGTCATCGGTGGCGTCGTTCTGGAAGTAGGCCTGGGCTCCACCGGTCCATCCCCCCTGGATGGTGCTGTTTCCAGAATCGGAGATGGGGCCGAGCACATAGTCTCCACCACTTCCTCCACCCGTGGCAATTACGGGGGCCTCGTCATCGGTGATGGTCACCGTGAAGTCGGACGTGGTCGTATTACCTGCATCGTCAATGGCCGTGTAGGTCACCGTCGTCGTCCCCACGGGGAACGCGTCGCCCGAGGCGGCGTCGCCCGAGAATGAAGCAATGGCCACGTTGTCGGTTGCCGTAGGCGCCGTGTAGTAGACCACAGCCGAACACGCGCCTGCTTCGGCAGTCTGGGTGATGTCCGTTGGGTTTCCGCTGATCACAGGTGCTTCACCGTCGCTCACGGTAACCGTGAAGGATGATGTGGTCGTGTTGCCGGCAGCATCCATGGCGGTATACGTTACGGTCGTTATCCCATCATCAAAAGTATCTCCACTGGCATGCGTCGAAGTGAACGAAGTCACACCGCAGTTATCGGAAGCCTCGGGATCAGCCGGCGTCTCCACCTGCTCCTCGCCATTCAGCACGAGGGAATCAAATCCAATCTCCGGGCTGGACACCTGGATCTTCACAGCACGGGTGAATGCCACTCCGCTGACCGTAATGGTGTTGTTGCCCAATGAGAGGGGCTGGGCATTTCCTTGGAAAAAGTTACCGTTGGCCACTGTCTTGACGACCCTGTAGTTGGCGCCGCCCACGGGAAGTGAGGTGACATTGATCGAGACGGTCTGTTGGTTTCCACTGTTGGGGTCTGCAGCCGTGGTGGCCGTGAAGACCTGTGTCCAGGTGGCATTGGGTCCTGCAGCGAAAAGGTCACTGGTGCCGGTGGTCATGGTCGGGGAAACCTGCTCCTCACCATTGAGTACCAATGAATCAAATTCAATGTCTCCACTGCCGAGTTGCAACTTCACCGAACGGGTAAAGGCGACCCCACTGACCGTAATGGTGTTGGTGCCCAAAGTCAAGGGCTGCGCTGAGGCTTGGAACCAGTTGCCATTGGCGACCGTCTTCACCACCCTGTAGTTGGCGCCGCCTGTTGGCAACGATGTGACGTTGATTTCCACTGTCTGCTGCGATCCGCTGGTGGGATCCGCTGCCGTGGTCATGGTGAACACATGCGGCCATGTGGCGTTGGGACCAGCGTCCATCAAGCTGCTCGCAGCCACTGTCGTCACCGTAGATGGCATTTCAGGCCAAGTGACAACGGCAGAGGACGAGCCTCCATCTGTCAACACGGTGAAGTCTGCTGGGATGTTCGAAATGACAGGTGCCTCGTCGTCCGTCACGGTGACCGTGAAGGAACTGGTGGCCGTGTTGCCCGCGAGGTCAGTGACCGTGTAGGTTACGGTTGTGGCGCCCACTGCGAAGGTGTCTCCAATGCTGTGGGTCGAGGTCAAGGAAGCCACGGTACAGTTGTCTGTCCCTGTTGGGGCTGTCCAACTCACTGCGGCGCCGCAAATGCCCGCATCATTCGATTGGGTGATGTTGGATGGCATGCCTGCGATGGCAGGTGACTCATCGTCGGTCACTGTGATGTCGAATGACCCTGTTGTGCTGTTGCCATGAATGTCAGTGGCCGTGTAGGTCACCGTCGTGGTGCCCACCGCGAACGCATCGCCTGGAGCCGCATCAGCAGTAAAGCTTGCAATGCCACAGAAATCAGCAGCAGTAGGTGCTGTCCAGGTCACATCGGCCGTGCATTGACCGGCATCCGCAGTTTGCGTGATGTTGGCCGGCAAGCCCGAAATCACCGGAGCTTCGTCGTCGGTCACCGTGACCGTAAAGGTTGCAGCAGTTGAATTTCCGTGGATGTCAGTGGCCGTATACGCTACGGTCGTCGTTCCAACCGGGAAGGTGTCACCGGAAGCGGCATCTCCTACCATGGAATCGATCTCGCAATTGTCATCGGCTGTTGGCGCCGTCCAATTCACAACAGCGCTGCAATTTCCAGCGTCATTGGTTTGGGTAATGTCCGTCGGCATGCCCGAAATAACGGGTGACTCGTCGTCGGTCACTGTGACCGTAAAGCTTGAAGTGGTCTCGTTGCCTGCGATGTCCGTGGCTGTGAACGTCACCGTGGTGATGCCCACGGCAAACGTATCACCACTGGAGTGGGTGCTGGTCAACGTAGCGGAGCAGTTGTCGCTGGCCGTTGGATCTGTCCACGTCACAGCAGCGCTGCAGGTACCGCCTGCTGCGGACTGCGTGATGTTGGCGGGGGTACCACTCAAGGTCGGAGCAATGTTGTCCTGCACCGTTACCGTGAAGGTGACGGTGGCGGTGTTGTTGTTGACGTCCGTAGCGGAAAAGACAACGTCGTTGTCTCCGAGGTCATCACAATCGAATCCCGATTGGCTCACCGTCATGGCAGCGATGCCACATGGGTCATTGGAACCGTTGTCCGCCTGAGCGGCTGTGATGAATGCAATGCCTGCGGCATCCAATTCAACGGTCAAGTCTTGGGCGATGGCGATGGTTGGAGCGGTGTCCTCCACTGTGACCACAGCGGTCGTTGTGGAAACGTTCCCATTGTTGTCGGTGACCGTCAAGGTGACGGTATTGTCACCCAAATCGCCACAACCGAAGTCCGTTTGGCTGAGGCTCAAGCTGGCGATGCCACAGGCATCGCTCGAACCATTGTCTACAGCTTCTGCTGTGGTAGCAGCATTGCCGGAAGCGTCCAACTGAATGGTCAAGTTTTGGGCAATGGCCGCAGGAAGCACGTTGTCCTCCACTGTCACAGTAAAGTTGGTCTCGCCAGTATTGCCGCTGATGTCCCTGGCAGAGAGCTCAAGGGTGGTGGTACCCACATCTGTGCAATCGAAATCCGTCTGGCTGATGGAGAGGTTGTCCAAGCTGCAATTTTCGATGGTCCCATTGTCCACCTCAGCTGCGGTCAGGCTGCCTTCTCCCGCAGCATCGAGCTGCACCGTGACGTTCTGTGCCACAGGTGTTGGAGCCAAGAGGTCTACTACGGTAACCGTCGCGGTCGCCGTGGTGACATTTCCATAGGTATCGGTCACCGTCAATGTGACCATATTTGGACCCAAATCGGCACAGCTGAAGTCCGTCTGGCTCAGGCTCATGCCGCCGATGCCGCATGCGCTTCCAGAACCGTTGTCAACCGCAGCAGCCGTGGTGCTGGCATTGCCAGAAGCGTCGAGCTCCAGCGTGATGTCTTGGGCATTGGCCTGAGGTGCCTGATTGAATTCCACCGTCACTGTAAGGGTGGCCGTGGCCGTATTGCCATTGAGGTCTGTGGCGGTAAACACCACGGTCTGGTCGCCCACATCGTCACAATCAAAGGTGGTTTGACTGAGGACGAGGTTGTCTATGCCGCAATTGTCGGTGGTGCCATTGTCGGCTTGGGCTGCGGTCACGCTGCCTGTGCCATTCATTTGGAGCTGTACGGTGACATCTTGCACCAGAACGTCTGGAGCGATGTCATCCTCTACAGCCACATCAAACGTGGTGGTGCCGATGTTGCCCGCCAAGTCAATCGCTGTGAGGGTCACGGTGGCGATGGAACCTGCATCGGAACAATCGAAGTCGGTGATGTCAGCATACAGCGTATCCATCGCGATGTTGTCCGTAGCGGAAAGGTTGTAGCTGTTTGCCACGTCCAAAACGACGGCACCGTTGCTGTCCAAGTAGAGGGTGGTGTCTGCGCCTGCGATGGCGGAAGGGCCAAAGTCAAGCAGTGGCTCTGGGTCCTCATTGTCGATCACAATGTCCAAGCAGTCTGTGGGACCCATGTTGCCAAACGCATCCATCACGTAAGAGCAAAAGGTGTATTCTCCATCTTCCAAGACTGGACCAGGGTAGACAAATTCAAAGTTGTAAAAGCCGTTGTCGATGTCGCCGTCGGACAAAATCACAATCGTGCTGTCACCGGTTCCTTCACGGTAGAAAATGAGGGCGTCGCCTGCCTGTGCCATGTATCCTTCGGTCACAGAGAGTGCACCTCCTCCAGGGAGGAACACATCGAAATCAGGTGTGGTATTGCGGGTCGTGTCATCCGAAGCACTCGCGCCTGAATCGTCCGCTGAAATCAAATCGGTTTCGGTAGCGCCTGGAGCCGTGAGGTCGCACTCGAAGCCGATGTCATTGGAACCGAGGATGTAAACAGATCCTGCGTCCTCATAAATGTTGTCGTCCAAAGTGGCACCAATGGCCGCCAAACCTTCGCTGACCGCTACATCGAATCCCAAACGGTCATTTTGCATGGCATCGCACGCAAAGCCCTCGTTTACACAATCCAAAGAACCACCTGTGCAGTCAAAGAGGAAATAACCCGCACCTCCATTGATGGGGAATTCATCGTCCCGTGGCACACCCACAGCGAGCAGTGAACCGTCAATGTCTACTGCAGAACCGACCCAGTCACCTTGTGCCGTTCCTGCAGGCGCAAAGTGTGCCGTCTCAGCCCAAGCGCTGTCCCCTCCAGAGGAAGGAAGCAAACGGTACATCGTCACCGCGCCAGCCTCGTTCAAGCCATCGGTATCGGCAAAAGGCGATCCTGCAACGGCTATTGCACCACTGATGGCGACGTCCTTACCCAGAATGTCATCCGCATTGTGTCCGTAGAAGACACTCTGCTGGTGCCAACACTGGTTGTAGAAAGAGTAGATGTAAGCCGCACCAGCGAAATTGCCGTTGGTGTTGTTGCGGTGCTCTCCAACAATCATGTAATTCCCAGAGATGTCTACGCTCTCAGCAAACTTGGTGGTGGAATTGCCCGACGTATGCGTGCTGGCGACGAACCCACTTTCGAGCCACATCCCCAACATGCTGTTGTATTCGAAGTAGTGAACCGCTCCCGCTGCTCCAACTCCATTCTCAGCCCGAGAACCCACGACCATGCGGTTTCCGTCCATGGCCAAGGCCATACCAAACAAATCGGTGGCAATGCTTCCAAATGGGGCCATGTGGCTCAGAGAGCCTTCATATTGCCAGTCCAAGCCATCGTAATGATACATGTGAACGGCACCTGAATTGTTGCCGTATGTATCGTCGAACTTGGCACCAACGGCGATCCAATCTCCATTGGTCGCCAACGCTTCCCGGTCACCGAAACGGATGTCCGCTGAAGGAGCGGAAATCACGGTTTCCAGGGACCAAGAACCATCACCGGCCTTCCTCAAGACCTCCACGTGTTCTTCCTCATCCGCGACTACGAGTACATCGCCACTCATCGCAACGGCAGAGCCGTATTTCAAGCCATCACCCTGCTGTGAACTCGCATGCTTCGAATGCACGGAATAAGGGGCGAAGGGCGCGTAGAGTATTTCAAGTTCAAACGCACCCATCTCGGCGGCTTGGCTTCCCTCTAAAGTCACATAGTACGTTCCAGCGGGCAGGTCAACTTCTATGAGCGATTGACTGCCGCAGAAATCGTCATTTTCCGCAATAATGGTGCCTCCACAAACTGAGGTTGAGAGGTACATGTAGGTGTCGAAATCAGACCCACAGGCAGATACCGAAAGGCTGCCCGATTCAGGCACGACCAATTCAAATGTCGCATCATTCGAAGGCTGGAGATAACAACAGTCGATCAAGTCTGCAGTGTTGCCCTGAATGGTCAACAGATCGTTTGCCAAGAGTGCATGCGATTCGTTGATCCCTGACCCACAGTAATTGGGGTCTGTGATGGAGAAGGTTCCTGAGTTGGCTGTTGTGTTTTGATCATCCACCAAAAAGTAGTACGTCGAGCCCGCGACCAATTCGAGCGAATGCAGGTGAAACTGAGTTACCTGCTCTATATATGTGAAGTCATCTTCTGAACACGCCTCCCCCACGAATAAATCCACCAAATATTCGTCATTGGTTACCGTCACATTGTGGGTACCACTCACCGTTGCGGTGAATTCATACACCGCCTCATCGCCTGGTGTTCCATTCGGTCCATCGGACGGATTGAGCTCTCCATTGCCCGCTGCCAAGTTGAAATCATAGACTTCACCAGACACAGCCACAACGGCGTTGGCGCAAGCACCGGGAATACCCAAGTTGACCAATGTCGCTGACATGTATCCGCATTCAGTTCCCGTCGCAGCAGAACAGGACGCATCGTCCATCAAGAGAAGGTAGGTCCCATCCTGTGCAGCTGTGAAGGTCACAGTCGATTGCAACCCACACCCATCGTCGTCGTAAGCGACGACTGCTCCAGTCGCAACGTCATAAATGGTGAGCTGTGTATCCCAAGAAGTACCACAGGTGTTGACTTCATAAGTCGCGGCCTCGAGTACTTGCAGGACGTTGTGTTCCCCACTAAAAATGCACTGGGTCGAGGCGGATTGTCCTTCCGTCGTGAGTTCCCACGTGAGCCAAATGTCGTTGTCATCCGGACATTGGGCATGGCCCGTCGGTGCAAAAAGCATCCAAAGACCCAGGGTCAGAAGAGAGGCGAGGGCGGTGAATCTCGAAAAAGTAGGCGCCGTTGAAGGAGCACTGAAAGAGCAGCAAGGGCTGAGCATAGCTTGAACTTGGTTTGGTCAAGGTGAAAATGGGGCGGGAACAATGAAATTCATCGACAGAAGCCTTGATTCTACCATTAATCTTGTGGGCGTTGGCAATGCCGTAAAACGCAAGCTTTGGCGGACGTGTAAACAAAAAAGAGGGGACTATCGCCCCCTCCTTCTGCTTTTTTATCGAAAAATATATTTTTTAGTCAGCAATGAGCAGTTTTCGAACCTCGCTGTGTATGGATGAAGACAGTCGCAGCTGGTAGAGTCCTGCCGACATAGAAGCCACACCAATTTCCACTTGGTAAGCAGCTCCGGGCTCGGCCATTCCATCAAATACATCCATGACATGCTCGCCGCTCATGGTGTGCAGCCGAACAATCATACGTTGCGCTACATCTACTTCGAATTGAAGCTGTGCCAAGTCAGCGGTTGGGTTTGGACTCAGGCCCAAAACCCGGAAGGGCTGTTTGCCATTGATGCCCCCACCCAAGACCACTGGCCCCCCTGGATTTTGGGTGTTGCCAGAAAGCCCTGCATCATCCGAAGCCTCCTCACCTGTATTGGTGACGGTATAAGAAAACGGCGTGGTATTGCCGCAATCATCAGAGGCCGCATAGTAGTGTGAAGCCGTCCAAGGCAAGCAACAGTTGAGGTCCACAAAAATATCTCCACTCGAAGCCATGTTGCCCTGATCCTGTCCATCTACAACGAGTTGACCATCCCAGAAGAACCAACCTCCGGCACCATATTCTTCATTCTTGTTGTTGGCCCCCAGGCCCACTTGGAACCCGAAATAATGGCTGGCGGGTTGATGCGCCAAGTCGAACGAGGAGCCCGCATAGGTCCCAGACCCTTCCAACGTGCCTTCGAGCATCACGAAGTAATTCCAATCCACCCAGATGGGGGAACCGGGATAGACTGCCTCGCAGTCCTTTTTGTAATTGCCCGCAAGCCCTTCATGGTAAGGGTTGTCTGGACTGGACCAGCTGTCCCAGTCGCCGGCAAACCCATATTCTGCCGTGAAGTGGAAGCCTCCTCCCTCCCCATCGGTCAAGAACAGTTCCACTTGCAATGCACTGTCGCATTGGACATCAAACCGCGAAACCTCTGAAGCTTCGAGTACAAATGAAGCATTCGCCTGACCGTCAAAATTGAACAAGCGCATGGACTCGGGTGCCTCATTGTCGCAGGTTAAACCGTTGACAAACGGCATTGGATCTGCCGGTGCACAGACGTTACACACGCTGCCCGTAGGAGCGTCGTCATCGATTTCATCAAACCGGGCTACCCCCACTTCAGTGTCGCAGTTGTCCGCACCCTCCACATTGCAGGGAAGCGGCAGCGGATCCATATCAAACACGGTTGGTCCCGCACAGTCCAACACCACTTCTTCTCCATTCAGCAAGCCACAGGTTTCAATGAGCTGAGGCGCAGTGGTATCCAATACAGCTATGGTCTGGAACGTAATGGCCGTATCTGCGTTGCTGCAGTCATCCGTTGCCACACTCTGCCAAGTGCGCATAAAACTGTAGCTGCCTTCTTGGTTGCCATCTTCTGCGGTGCATGCGTTTCCAAAGGACAACGTGTAGCGGTTGTCAGCACCTCCTGGACCTCCAGACAAGACCTGTACGTAGACTTGTCCGCTGACATGCCCAGATGTGCTCAGCTGAGCAATCAGCACGCGCCCATCGGCATTGGGCCGGCAATTGGCGCTTGTCGGGAGGGCAAACCAACCGTCTCCAAAAGCGCTGTTCAGGGCCAAAGCCCCACCCTCATCAAAGTCACCCACCCATGGTGAAGACTCTACGAGTTGAACGGGACCTTGTTCCAAGATGGGGTCTGGAATTCGGTCAATGCCGATGGTCACCCAAGAGTCATATTCCAACTCTGGATACACATCAAACAAGATCGGGTTGATGTTGGATGGGGTAGCGTCACCCAATGGGTGCTGATAGAACGGTGCTGTGGACGTGATCCACGTGGCATCTGCCCCCTCACCAACAACAGCACTCAAACAATCGTCAGGATGGTTGAGCACAGCATAGAGGCGGTACGTGGTCATGCCCGGAGCACCATCGATCGCCACGGTATCGATTTGCATCGCCACTCCGTCAGAGAGCGCCTCGTAAACGGCCGGGTCATCAGAGTGGGTGACCGCGAAGGCGATATCGGTGTCACAGGCATCCTCCACATCAACAGATGGAAGGGCCGCAGGAGCCAAATCTGCGGAGCAGCTGGCGTCCAAGAACAAGGTGTCGGTGGACAAGGTCTCCAGTTCATGAAGGGCGGGCGCTGCGCTGTCCCAGAGGTTCACCAGCTGGTCACAGCTCTCCGTGGCCACATTGCCACAGGCATCTGACGATGTCGCTGTGAACGTCCGAATAAATGAGATGCTGCCCTCAAACATGCCGTCATCACCTGTACACAACTGCGTGGTATCGTGATCGGTATAACTGACCTCTAAGGACGGCGCGGGGTCACAGCCATCGCTGACCACCACAGCGGGTTGTCCCGAAGACCCGGACCAGCTGCAGTCACTGTCCAGGACGATATCTGCTGTCTCAGGACACGCGATAGAAATGAGGGGTGCCGTGACATCCTCTACCGTAATGTCTTGTGCGCATGTGACTTGAGTCTCTTGCCCACAGTCATCCACAGCAGTGACGGTGAAGGTCCGGGTGTAAAAGCGTGTCCCAATGCACCCGGCTGAGAACTCGGCATCCGTGTATGCTGTGGTGAAGGCCACGTCCGTATCGCAGTTGTCTGAAGCCACCACGTCGGGCATCCCCAACAAGGAGGGCGCCAAATCGGCAGAGCAATCCGCCGATGAAGCCACTGTGGTATCCGAAGGACAGACCAGGATCACGCTGGGAGCCGCGATGTCAAAGAAGTTCACCGTTTGAACATGCACGGCTGTGGATGTATTTCCGCCGCAATCAGTGGCTGTAATGTTGAACGTACGGTCCAAGGTGCTACTGCCTTCGGGTGTACCATCATCCCCCATGCAGGACGCCGTGACCTCATCGGAATGGGTGACCACGACGGACACGTCGCCACCACAGGCATCCGTTCCGGTTGCCGTTAGGGCTCCAAGCGCCGATATGCTGGTATCCGTATCCGCCAGACAACCAAAGATGTTTTGGGGCAGGGGGGCGTCGAAAGTGATGACCGGGCCTGTGACATCGATCAATTCAATGGTCTGCACGCAAGTGACTGTATCTGCGTTTCCGCATCGGTCCTCTGAAATGAGGGTGTGCGTGCGCTCAATGGTCATGCTGCCAGCATCCCCACAAGCATATTGGGGGGCTCCGTCCATATGGGTCAAAGTCAATTCAGGGGCATCGTCGCAATTGTCCAACGCACTTACCGTTGGCGCACCCCATGGGGCCGCAGGGTCGGGCGCACCCAAATCATAGGTGCAGTCTGAATTCAGCTCGAAGGAAACATCGGCAGGACAGGTGATGCTGCCCATTGGTGCCACTGTATCAATCAACAGCAGAATCTGCTCTGCCTGCGTCACATTTCCGCATGGATCTTCGGCCGTGTAGACCAAAGTGAGCATGCCATTGGGGTCGAGACACCCTCCGGAGAACTGGTTGCACACAACGCTCAATGACACTTCACCGCAATTGTCTGTGGCGGAGACGTGCCCGAGCGACGCCAATTGGTCGATGTCGCAGTTCCATTCAGAACAAGAAATTTCAATTTGAACCCCACTGGTGACCAAAACAGGAGCCACCGTATCGAGCACGTCGATGACTTGAATTTCCTCGCTCTCATTGCCCGTGCAGTCTGTCACAGTGAAGTGACGCTCCACAGTGAAGGTTCCTGGACACTCGAAATGGACCGTGTCATCGGTGACCTCCAATGTGGGGGCCACGTCACAGTCGTCAGAGAAGACAACTTCGGAGGCATCGAATGCAAACAAGGCACAGGTCACCGCAGTGTCTGCAGGCCATGTACTCATGGTCGGCGGCACACCGTCCACCCTCGCGAACTGCTGCACATGGGTTGCCGTGTTGCCGCAGTCGTCGGTGGCTGTGATGGTCCGCTCCCAAACCGCTGAAGAAGCACAGCCTTCGATCACCAACTCATCGTGTGTAGAAATGGACACACTGCCACACACATCTTCTGCGACTGCATCGCCGGCCTGATAAGGCGCTGGGTCACCGTCGCAGGTCAACTCCTGGTCGTTGGGCACAGCTGTGAAATACGGCGCTGTGGTATCCACCAAACTGATGATCTGTGCTGCTGTGGTATCGTTGCCACATGCGTCCACAGCCGTGTATTCAACCTCCCAGTCGCCCGCACAATCGCTGCTGAACTCACCGATGACTGTCACGAAGAGGGTATCCATCATACAATGGTCAGAGGCAGTAACCCAGCCGAGCGATACGGCATCGTCAGAATTGAAGCCATCATACCAATCCACACAGTCGAGGGAGACAGCATTGGCCACCTCCAGCGCTGGAGCCTGTTCGTCCACGACGGAAATGGTCTGGATACCCTGCAGTTCTGAGGCATTGCCTGCACAATCGGTAACGGTCAAAGTCCAGGTCCTCTGAAAAGATCCCGATCCACCACCAGCTCCGCAAGGTTCTGTCAGCGGTCCGTCCGAATGCGTCAGGACCTCTGTCAATTCGCCGCAGTCATCTGCAGCCGTATAGGCAGCGGTACCCAGCGCGGATACACTCACATCGGTATCGGCAAAGCATCCTTGCGCCATGAAGTCCGCGGGCACACTGAGCGTGATCACAGGTGCTGCTGTATCCGCAACGTGCACATATTGGGTGTCCAATGTGTGGTTGTAGCTGCAGTCCTCTGCAATAAAGACGCGTTCTATGATGAACGTTTCGTCGCAGCCGTCGCCATCGTCAATGTAGTTGACCTCGAAGGTCATGTTGACCTCAGGATCGCAATTGTCGATGGCATTGGGAACCACATCAACAGCCGCAGGGTCCGTGGTGCAAGAGACCAAGGTGTCCGCGGGGACATTCACAAGGGTTGGCGGGGTTGTATCGTCTACAGCGACAATCTGATAGAAAGCTTCACCCACATTTCCGCAACCGTCGACCGGTGTATAGGTCATGATGTGGTCATAGTGACATCCGCCCGACATCACACCGTATTCAATCAGCACCGTGTCGATGCTGCAATTGTCGATGGCATCGATGATGCCCGCAGCCACCAAATCGGCGAACGGCGGCTCGAAACCTCCAGGCCATTGGTCGCATTCGATCAACACGACCTCCTCTCCTACCATTTCGGGCAAAATGTCCTCGAACTGATCAATCAAACGGCTGGCTGTAGTCACGTTGCCGCATTCATCTTCAGCCCGCCACCGTTGCTCATATGAGCGGCAGAAGCCCTCAGAGGGTTCTATTTCGAACACCCCTTCGTATGTCAAGACTGGGAACCCAGGTACCGGACAGTTGTCCGTTGCCGTCACCGTTTCCAACAGGGGGAATTCCGGCAGACACTCCACAATGGTGTCTTGAGGCAATCCAGCAATGACAGGAGGCGTGTCGTCGACCCGCAGCACATCAAAGGAATATTCCAACACACCGCAGTCGGTATTGTATGCACTGAAGTATACCACAGACTGGGCCGTACAAGGGTCAAAATCAGAAGCGCAATCAAGGTCTACGATGACGTCCCCCATGGCGCCTGCGACCTCCTGTCCAAACAAAGTCCCACTCCAACTAAACCAACCTCCTGCACCATAATCACAGTTGTGGTCATTGGCTCCCTGTCCCACTTGGAAGCCGAAGAATTGTGAACTGGGGGCATGCTGTAAACGCAACAAACTCCCTTCGAAGTCACCCCGACCCAAGAGGTGACTTTGATCGGGCTTTATGGTATAGATCTCCCATGTGTCCGTAGGCGGATCACATGACATGGCATGTTTGAACCCTCCTTCCCAGTCGGCACCACTCGTGCCATTCTCATAGACCACGAAGACTTCAAATCGCTGGTCCACGTTGTTCGCATTGGCCACCTCTCCCTGTAAGATGGCAATGCCGTTGGCGTATTGGGTCAGGGTGAGCCCCTCATCCGTTTCCAAGAACAGGTCACTGTTGACCAGTGCGTGGGTGCTTAATCCCAACAGACGCAATGCACCGTCAGGTCCTATTCCAAAGGCCGTTGTGGCATTGCAAGTGGTGACCGTATCCGCCCCACTTCCAATGACATGAAAGGCGAGGGTCTGCTCCATGGTACACGTATCTACCAAGGTCAAAGAGGCACAATTGTATGCCGCCAAGTCCTCAAGACATTGCACAGTATCGTTTTCCAATGCATATGATGTGACGGTGCATGTGGTATCACAATCGGGCCAACCTGAGGAGGCCATGACATGGCCGGAGGAGATGACAATCAAACTCACTGCGGTAAACAGGTGTCGCAGGGATGGCGACGGATTTGCTGGGGAATGGAACATCATGACATGATTTGGTCATGTGTAATTTCCAAAACTTCATTTAGTCTACGTATATCATTGGTCTGCAGAACATATAATTTTGTTTTCGCTCAACACTCTGTTATACAGTGATTTATCTACATACACTTATAAAACGATTTGATTTTCGTCGAAATCTTAGTGTATAAGACACGATATAATCAAATTATCATCGACTATTTGATGTAATGTGTAAATAATGTGATCCCTGTGCCTCATGGCCTTTATCTGACGCACAAAAAAACGGGCCGCCCGAAGGCAGCCCGTTTCCAATTCAAAGTTTCGAAGGCAGCTTACTCAGCCACCAAGAGCTTCTTCACTGCGATGTAAGAGGCACTGCTGATGCGCACCTGGTACATGCCTGCAGAGAGGTTGTCGACATCGATGTCCATGCTGTACTGCACGCCCGTCACTGCGTTGCCATCGTACAACTCTTGGATCAGCAATCCATTGGCATTGTAGAGGTCTACGCGGAGGCGCAGGTTCTCGTTGACCAAGAATGTCAGCTGACTCTGGTTGTTCGTTGGGTTAGGTGACAAGCCCGTGATGCGGATGGGCTCCTTGATGCCCCCGATGCTGGTGATGTCAACAGGTCCAACGGTGTGCCCGCCAGAAACATCAGCACCTGAACCGTCGAGGTCGCTGCCCATGGACTCGCTGTAGTTGAAGCCTGTGGGGTTGCCACAGTCATCCAACGCCGTGTAGAAGTAATCCACCTGCCACTCGAGGCAGCAATCAAGATCCATGTACATGTCACCAGAGCTCGCCATGGAGCCCATGTCGGTGCCATTCATGAACAGGTTACCCTGCCAGAAGAACCAAGCACTTCCGCCGTAGTTGGCGTTCTTGTTGTTGGCGCCTTGTCCCATCTGCAAGCCGTAGTATCCATTCGCTGGCTGATGGCTGAGCTCAAAGCTTGAACCGGCATAGAGACCTGTTCCTTCCAATGAACCTGATGACATCAGGAAGTAGAACCAATCCTCCCAGACTGCTTCACCTGGGTAGATTTCAGCACAGTCTTTCTTGTAGTTGCTGCCACCGGCTTCCCAAGTGGTCCAGTCCTGACCCGCACCATACTCCGCGGAGAGGATGAAACCACCTGTTCCATCAGCATTTTCTACCTCCATTGCGATGCTCAGGCTGCCGTCTGCCATGACCTGCACCAGGTTCTCAGACTCAGATGACATGACGAAACTGTCGTCAGCACCTGGGAAGTTGAACAAGCGCAACGCTTCTGGAGCACGGTCATCACAAGTCTGACTTCCGCTTTGCGCCTCCGGTGTGGCCGGAGCACAGTAGTTGCGGATGGCATCGGTTGGGATGTAACCCTCTGTCTCAGTAAAGAGCGTGATGTTGACGTCGGTGTCGCAGTTGTCCACTGCCATGATGTCGCATGCCACTGGAACAGGATCGAAGTCCATCACACCAGAGCCTGGGCAGTCGTAAGTCACCGCCTCACCGTTGTCAATGTCACAGGTGTTGGTCAGCTGAGGTGCTTCAGTATCCAAGACCATGATGTGCTGGTAGGTTACAGCAGAGTCGAGGTTGTCAGCATCGTCTGTACCTGTGGCCAACCAGCGGCGTGTAAACGCATAGCTGCCTTCCTGCAAGTCATCATCCTCGGCACAATCTCCGAAGGTGAAGCTCAAGCGCATCTCATCCGAGCCAATGCCGTTCGGGAACACCTGAACAAAGAGCTGTCCGCTCATCTGTCCATCGGTGGTGAACTGACCGATCAGCACACGGTTATCAGCACCGGCAACAGCTGCCGTGTTTGGATAGGTGGTGAACCAGCTTCCGCCGAAGAAGTCGTTGATGAGCAAGTCACCACCGCTTTCGAAGGAACCAGCCCATTCTCCAACCGTCGTTACCGCAGCTTCGCCGGCAGGTCCGTCAGGCATCTGGTCTATGCCGATGGTCACCCAGCTGTCGAATGCCACCAGTGGGTCAGCAGCTTCCAAGAGTGTATTGTAGTTGTTCGCTGTGGAACCACCCAATGCATTTTGGTAGAAGCTGGTCGACGTGCGGATGCCCGTCGGGTTGACCGCGTCTCCTGCCACTGCGCTGATGAAGTCGTCGGTATTCTCAGTTTGGATGTACATCCGCACCGTTGTCATACCCATGACACCTTCCTCAGGACCGCTGATGGTGTCGATGATCAAGCTGTAGTTGCCCACCACCTCGTTGAACGCGAGCTCATCGGTAGAGTAGGTCACATCAACATCAACCTCACTGTCACAAGCGTCCTCAGCCGAAGCTGAAGGGGTGCCTGCAGCGGATGGTGACAAGTCCACATCTCCATAGCAACCTTCCACTGTGTAGGTGGGCAGCGTCTCGAGCGTCACTGCTGGCGCAGTCACGTCGTTGGCGGTAATGAGCTGGTCGTGTTGCTCCATAGAGGAGTTGCCACAATCATCGGTTGCCGTCACTGTCCAAGTACGTGTGAAGCTGAACCCTCCTTGTGCAATCGCATCTGCGTTCACAGCGAACAAGGTGGTGTCGTGGTCCACATGGCTGATTGCAACGTCCGCTTCGCTATCGCAAGCGTCGTCTGCCGTCGCAGTAGCGCTTCCAGCCGCTGCCGAAGACAAATCTGCCGTACAGTCAGGTTCGAGGTTCGCGGTGTAATCTGCTGGCCAGTTTGCCGCAATGGCAGGGGCAGCGTCATCCGTGACCACGATGGACTGGGTGGTTTGCTGCGACGTGCTGTTGCCACAATCGTCAGTAGCCGTTACCGTCCAGGTACGTGTGAAGATGTATGAACCCTCAGCATCGTCGTCTGAGCCTTGGCAAGAGTATGTCGGTGTTCCATTTGAGAAGCTAAAGCTGACCGCAACGTCAGTGTCGCAGGCATCCGTGGTGGTTGCCGTTGGCGTCGTGATGGGTGTCAAGTCAGCCATGCAATCGCCGTCCAAGGTGTACGAATCCGTCGCCAATGCTGGCAAAGCCAGAATGGTCGGTGCCGCAACATCGAGGGCAGTGATGTTCTGTGTCAGCATTACCGTGGTTTCGTTTCCACAGTCATCCGTTCCTGTCACCGTGAACGTCCTCACGAAGGTGTAGGAACCTTCAGCCACACCATCGCCACCATCACAAGTGAAGACGGGAGCGCTGTCGACATGAGTGGTTTCCATGTCGATGCTGCTGTCGCAGTTGTCGGATTCATCGGTCACCGTCGGCATACCCGCAATGGTCGTGCTGGTATTGGCACCACAGAACGGATCAATGTTGACTGTGATGTCCGCCGGAGCAGCTGCATTGAAGGTCGGGCTGATGGTGTCAACCACGGTCACCAGGCGGTTCACCTGCTCTGTGGTCGTGTTGCCGCAGTTGTCCGTTGCTGTGAATGTGTAAGTCCGCAGCAAGGTGAAAGCACCTGTGCTTGGCAAGCAAGCGTACTGCTTTGGACTGTCCACGTGGTATGACGTGATCTCTGCATCTCCATCGCAGTTGTCCGACGAGGACGCTGCTGGATAAGGCACACCATCGATGTAGTCTGCACTGCAGTCTGCATCAGCGAAGAGCACTGTATCTGCAGGCTCGGTCAATACGAGACCTGGTGCCACATCGTCGACCAACACAAGACGCTGGTTCACTGTGGTCATGTTGCCACAGCTGTCCGTCGCAGTGTATACGATGTCGTAAGCACCTTCACATGGAGCCGCATCGAATGTGATCGCCGCTTCAGTAGTCGCCAACTCGACATTGTCAGAGAAGGAAACATATCCATTGGCAGCCAAAGTGGCCAGTGGGCTGGCACCTTGCGAGAAGAGCACGTTGTCAATGAAGAGACCTTCGCTGCCAGAGTTGGACTCCAACGAAATGTGCAATTCAGCATCGTCGAATCCATCGAGGTCGAGGCTAAAGGCATTCCACTGTCCCTCGAGTCCCAGTCCGTCGATGTCCTGGTAGTCGGTATCCAGCAAGTCAACCTCACCGCCGTCGGCCACCACCCAGATGCGGATGCGGTCTCCCGTTTCCCATCCAGTGGATTGTACGAAGGCATCCAAGGTCAAGGTCACGCCACCAGCGCTCACGTCAACATTGTCCAACACAAGCTCCATGATGCCATCGGTATCCTGTAATTGGAAGCCCTGAGCACCATCAGTATAGGCGTCAACGACTCCGGTAAAGGAGCTCACACCGACGTAGTCACCGTCTGTGAGGCCACTTCCACCTGTGGAGTAGTAATAGCTGGAGAACCCGAGCTCACCACCTGTAGAGGTGTAGTTCACGCTCGCCTGACCGTCGTTGTTTGACAGTGCGTGGTCCACGCTGTTGTCTCCCGCATCATAGTACTGGCCTCCCGTGCTGGGCTCCTCGAAGCTGGTGTAACCAATGACGGTAGACTCGTCTCCTGCGGAGAGGTCGAACCCGAAGAAGTCACAAGCGGCTTCAACGTCAGCATCTGCTGTGATGTCCGGTGCTGTGGTATCAGCGACCTGAATGGTCTGCATGGACGTCATCGTCGTTGCATTGCCATTGTTGTCGGTCACTGTGATCATCCACGTGCGCTCGAACGTGTAGCACGCCGAAGCTGTGTAACTCGTGGTCACATCACTAAAGGAGATGTCGGTGGTGTTGAAGTCCGTCTGCGGAGCAGGTGGAGCTGCACCGGCCCAGTTGCTCACGAGCGGTGCAATGTCCGCCGCGTTTTGTGGCTGGTTGGAGTTGTGATCGGTACAGCCGCTCGCAGTGGAGTAATCGCTATACACGGTCCAACCCGCTTCATTCCAAGTTCCGCCGTTCGGGTCCGTGTTTGTTCCCGCACGGAGGGCGATGCCGTCCTCGAAATCGTGACAGGTGTTGGAACCGTCCTCACCAGGAACTCCGAAGATGTCGATGACATTGGAAGCACCGTCAATGATGGAGATTTGGTCGTCACCATTGCTATCGGCCGGTCCACCGCTGCCCGCCACAATGGCTGGAGCGAATCCGTAGCATCCGGAGAATCCGGCATTGTTGGCGATGTGGGCATACGCACCCGGCGCCAACGTTCCGATGGAGCTGAGGTCGATGTTGCTGCCCGTGGACGGTCCGGAATTGCCGTTGGTCCAGCGCTGCAATGCGTAACCCGCCAAATCAATGTCGGCATCACTGCTGTTGTGGATCTCCACGAAGCGGCAAGAAGAAGCCGCATCGTTTGGATCGCCGATGGCCGTGATGATCAGCCCGCCCGTAGGCACAATCTGTCCCACGGAACCATAGGTGTCATCACCTGCACCACTACAGTTGTCGCTGTACTCCACAGAAGGACCACCCGTGCTGTTCGGCATCGGATCGAAGTATCCGTTGCTGTCGTCGGCATAGATGATGGTGTCGTTCGGGAAGTCCGGCGTCATGCTCGGGTTCAGCGTATCGAGGACCGCAATGGTGTGACTCGTCATGGCTGAGCTGCTGTTGCCGCAGTCGTCCATCACGGTCACCGTGTAGGTCCTGAGAATGTTGAAGCTGCCTACTCCAT
>JBELBZ010000007.1:0-84709 GCA_042095055.1 Crocinitomicaceae bacterium
GCTTTTTTAAACCGTGTACGACGTACACGAATGCGCTGATTGTCAGCAATTTGCGGGAAATTTATGCCTTGAAAGGAGCGCGAATGTGCCTGCTTTGATGTCCTTTGCAGGATGACCATAGGAGTTCCTACAGAGATCAAACCTTCAGAGAGCCGGGTGGGCATGACGCCCGCGGGTGTTTATGAATTGACCTTGAGGGGTCACAGCGTGATCGTTCAATCCGGTGCGGGAGGCGGCAGTGGTTTTTCTGATGCCGATTACCTCAAAGCCGGCGCGGCGACACGGATGACGATCGAGGAAGTCTATGCAGAGGCCGACATGATTGTCAAGGTCAAGGAGCCCATACCGCCAGAGTACCCGCTGGTTCGGAAGGGTCAGGTGGTCTTTACTTACTTCCATTTCGCCTCGTCAGTGGCTTTGACGGAGGCCATGGTGAACAGCGGAGCTACATGCATTGCTTACGAGACCGTCGAAACTGAAGATGGGTCCCTGCCCCTATTGACCCCCATGTCTGAGGTGGCAGGCCGAATGGCCATCCAGCAAGGCGCCAAGTATTTAGAGAAGCCAAAGAAGGGCCGTGGTGTTTTGCTCGGTGGCGTGCCCGGCGTACCTCCAGGACGGGTGTTGGTGCTCGGAGCGGGTGTGGCGGGAACCCAAGCCGCGAAAATGGCAGCAGGGCTCGGAGCTCACGTGACGGTCATGGACATCAACATGCCCCGTCTGCGGCAGGTCAATGACATCATGCCGCACCATGTGGTGACGGAGTATTCAAATGCATACAACATTCGGCAAGCCATCAAAACGCATGACCTCATTGTAGGAGCTGTTCTGCTCAAGGGAGGCAAGGCTCCCCACCTCATTACCCGCGAAATGCTCTCTGATATGCGGCCGGGCACGGTCATTGTGGACATTGCTGTGGACCAGGGTGGTTGCATAGAAACCACCCGTCCCACCACCCATGATGATCCCGTGTACATCGTAGATGATGTGGTGCATTATTGTGTGGCCAATATGCCAGGTGCCGTGCCTTGCACATCTACCCTTGCTTTGACCAATGTCACCCTGCCTTATGTGCTTCAGTTGGCAGAGAAAGGGAGCAACAAAGCCTGTGCTGAAAACCCAGCATTGGCCGAAGGACTGAATATTCAGGACGGACGCATTGTGTATGACGCGGTGGAAGCCTGGTTCACAAAGGCCTGACTTCAGGCTTGCATACGCACGAGCCGTATCTTGTTGGGGTGAAGCTTCTTGCCCATCTGACCCTGTTCTTTGCGTGTTTCGTTGTGTTTCTGCCCGCCATCATGGCGCAGCAACAGCCGGGAAGGGTACTGATGATCGGCATCGACGGCGTCAGGTCGGATGCCCTTCAAGTGGCCGTTACCCCAGCATTAGATGGGTTGATTTCCAATGGTTTTTTCTCGCCGGACGCCCTCAACGATGACATCACGATGAGCGGTCCGGGGTGGTCGTCCATTCATTGTGGTGTGAGGTCCGGCAAGCACAATGTGATCGACAACAGTTTTGCCGGTCAGAATTACGTTCAATACCCCGGATGGCTCCAGCGTGTAGAGGAGTTGCACCCAGAATGGAGCACCCTTTCGGCGAGTCAGTGGAGCCCCATCAATGCGCAGATTGTGGGGAGCTCAGCAGATGCTGTTGTGAATCCCGGCTCTGCGGCCCAGGCGGCTCAGGTGGTGGTGGATGCGCTTGCAAATGGAAACCCCCACGCCATTTTCGTGCATTTGGACGATCCGGATTATGCCGGGCATGCCTTTGGCTTCTCCCCTTTTGTCTTTCCGTATTTGGACAGCATTGAGGAGATGGATGCGCTGGTCGGACTGATGCTTGACGCTCTGGAATCCAGGGAGGCTTACACCGAGGAGAATTGGATTGTGCTGGTGACGACCGACCACGGTGGCATTGGAACATCACACGGGGGCAACAGCATTGAAGAGCGCCGGGTGTTTGTCATTGCATCGGGAGAATCAGTGAGCCCAGAATGGGTTTCAAGGGATACGCTGTCTTTTGTTGGCGCTGCTGAAAATTGCCTTGGCGCAGCTCCCCTCCTTTCATTCGATGGCAGTTCTAGGGCATCGGTTCCGGTTCATGCAGACTTCCTTCCTGGGGCCAATGGTGATTTTACGGTGGAGTGCCGTGTGCGGACTGCGCAGGGGGCAGATGTATCCATGGTGGGAAACAAGGACTGGAATTCCGGATTGAACCCGGGATGGGTCTTTTCCTTCACCTACCCTTCTGGTCCTGGTTGGAAGGTCAACGCTGGAGATGGGGCATCTCGCATTGACCTTGATGGGCCTCCCATAGCAGATGGAACTTGGCATACGCTGTCCTGTTCCTTTGATCGGGATGGAATGATGCGCATGTACACCGACGGTGTGCTGAGCGATGAAGCGAACATGTCCGGCCTCGCTGATCTCGATGTCGGAGGTCTGTTCTTTGGTGCAGATGCGTTGGGTGCCTATGGAATGGAGGGTGTTGTGTCTGAAGTTCGCTATTGGTCAGAAGCATTGGATGGCGGCGTGATTGCCGACTGGCATTGTTCCCCTCTGACAATGGCACATCCGGATTGGGCTGCGCTGCGTGGGCATTGGCCGTTGGATGAGGGCATTGGAGATTTCTTGGAGGATGTTTCTGGAAACGGCCACCACGCCACCAATGAGGGGGGGCTATGGGACAGCGACGGCGTGACCGTTCTGTGGGACTACAGTGCGACACCGAGGCTGGTCGACGTGCCAGTCATGGCTTTGGCTCATTTGTGCGTTCCGTTGGAGGAAGAGTGGAACCTCGATGGAAAACCCCTCCTGGGCACCTGCTTCCCCCCGTTGCCAGACCCCTGTCCAGAGGACCTGAACGGGGATGGTATGGTCACGGTCGTGGACCTGCTGTTGGTGTTGGGGTCCTTTGGCCAGGCCTGCACCGAATGAATTGTCGGGCAGTCTGTATCTTACCCTTAACCCATTTGGCCATGCGGCATTCCCTTCTTTCACTTTTGCTGCTCTTCTTTATGACACCGCTGTGGGCCCAAACTTGGACCCTCTCCTGGAGCGATGAATTCAATGGCAGCTCCATTGACAACAGCAAATGGGGGTATGACATTGGAACTGGTGCTGCCCAGGGGCTTTGGGGTTGGGGCAACGGAGAGCTTCAGTACTACACGGATGACTTGGACAATGCCCGGGTAGAAAATGGCGATCTGATCATCACCGCTCGAGAGGAAAACTTTGGAGGAAGCAGTTATACGTCGGCACGCATGGTGACCCGCAACACATTCAGCCAGACTTATGGGAAGTGGGAAGCGCGCATCGATTTGCCAACGGGACAAGGCATCTGGCCGGCATTTTGGATGCTCCGTGAATACAACCCTTGGCCCGGTGAGATTGACATCATGGAACTTGTTGGAAATGCCCCTTGGAGCTGTCACGGGACCGCGCATTGGGGCGAGGTAGGCAATGTGCAGTCTATGGGGGGGAGCATCACTTCTTCAGACTGGACGACCGGCTATCATGTGTACACCATTGAATGGTGGCCTGACCACATACGTTGGTCTGTGGATGGCCAAGAGTACTTCGAGCTCGACCGCACTCAGGTCGCCCCTGCTCACCCTTGGTTGTTTGCGGAGGATTACCATATGCTGTTGAATGTGGCGGTAGGCGGCGGTTGGCCTGGCCCTCCTGATGCGAGCACAGTATTCCCCCAGGAAATGATGGTCGACTGGGTTCGTGTGTATGATCATGTCCCGGTCCCACAACCGGTCACCTTTCGGGTGGACCTCAGTCAGGAATCACTGGGCCCTTCAGACCAAGTCTACGTGACGGGGTCGTTTGACGACTGGAGCGGTGATTCCCTTGCTTTGGAGGAAGAAGGAGGAGGCATTTGGTCCACAACGCTTGATCTGCCGCAAGGCATCCATGAGTACAAATTCACGGTCAATGGTTGGGGCGGCATGGAAGAATCCTTCTCGCCAGGTGCCGAAGGGACATTGACCAGTTACGGGGACAATGTGACCTTTGTGAACCGTTACATCGATGTGGAATGGGATGCACTGACCACCGATGCCGATTGCTTTTCCTCTCCGGAGGGCTGCCCGGGAAGCGGTGGTGTTGGGTGTACTGATTTCGATGCGGCCAATTATTCCGCAGCCGCGACGGTCGAAGACGGAAGTTGCACATACGATGTTACGTTTCGGGTTGACCTGAGCGAAGAAGATGTGCTGGGGCACACGGCTTATGTCAACGGGGGCTTTAACGGTTGGTGTGGTGAATGTGACCCCATGTTTGATCCTGAGGGAGAAGGCATTTGGGAGCTGACCATGGCGCTGCCCATGGGCCCTCATGAATTCAAGTTCACGACCAATGGTTGGTCTGGTTTGGTTGAGGATTTATCGGTGGGAATTCCTTGCACCAATACGACCTACGACGGTCCGAATGTTTACACCAATAGGGTGTTTGAGGTGGTAAACTCCCCCCTTGATTTGGGCACCGTTTGCTTCAACAGTTGCGAGGCTTGTTTGCCGGCCGAGCCAACCTATCATGCGGTGACCTTTAGGGTTCAGATGCAGGATCCATCCCTGACTGCCGTGCTCGAAGTTAATGGCATCGAATACGCCATGAGCAGCGCCCTGTGGGGCTCTCAAGCGGCCAATGTGACCGTTGTGGGAGGTCAGCCTGTTTCCTATCGCTTCGGGACGCCTGCAGGGGTGCTCGGAACCGCTTGGGAATCGCCTTCTGGATCATGCAGCACAGCAGGAATGAGGTCGGCCACCTTCACAGAAGACACCACCATGTCGTTGGTCTGCTTCGGAGCGTGCTCCGCCTGTCAAGGCTGCGCAGATCCATTTGCGGCCAACTTTGACCCCTTGGCCGACCCCAACTCCCCCATTTCCCATTGCACCGGCTTGGCCGAGGCAGGATGCACCTATCCATCCGCAGGCAACTTCTTGCAGTCAGCCCAATGGGATGATGGCTCCTGTGTTTTCGCCGATGGGCCCGATGTTTGTCCAGACAACAACGGTGACGGCCTGGTTGGAGTGGCAGATGTCCTCATTCTGCTGTCGGCATTTGGTGACAGCTGTTACTAAAGCCCGTGATTTCGCGGCTTAGCTTCGGCTTCTATGGGAGCCGAACAACAAGACCGCTGGTCTTTCCTATTCAATTTCATCAGACACCCCCTTAGGAACGCCAGTGTTGTGCCCAGCAGTCGTGTGGCCAGCCGAAGAATGTTCACAGGTGTGGACATGTCCAGCTTGCGGTATGTGGTTGAACTGGGGCCTGGAACGGGAGTGTTTACCCAAGAACTGTATGAGCGCTTGCACCCAGATGCTCAGGTTTTGGTGATTGAACTGGATGCGGGATATGTTGCCGCCCTGAAATCGCGCTTTGGCGATCGGTTTGACATTGTCCAGGCCAGTGCCGCTGACTTAAAAGCTCTGTTGCGCTCTAGAAATTGGCCAAGTGTGGATTTGGTGGTGTCGGGCTTGCCTTTTGTCCTTCCCGCCGAGGTGAAAGGGCCCATGCTGTCCACCTTGAAGGAGCTGACTGAATGTGGCACTGTGTTTCGCTTCTTTACCTATATGCCTCCTTTGATGAAGCCCCATTACCACATGTTTGATCTGCGGTGTTTGCGTTTTGTGTGGAGGAACTTCCCTCCTATGTGGATTTACTCGGTGAACTAAGAGGCCCACCAGCCCCGGCAACTTCGGGAGTCTGGAGCAACTTTTCTGGTTCAAATTTGGGCCACAGAGTTGCGGGCTTTTTCTGGATTTCAGAGAAAATGGAGGGTTGCGCAACCTGAGCCGAGTCCTTCATGTTGTGTCATTGTATCTTGTGAAATTGTGACGTTGAACCAAAATCCTCTCCTCCTCGCCATTGGTGCGATGTTGTTGTCTTTTGTTGCCCCTGCGCAGGTGGTGATCAACGAGTTCTCTTGTTCCAACTATTCGCTCAATGTCGCGGGCAACAATGAGGACTTTGTGGAGCTCTTCAATGAGACAGCCGGGCCTATTGACATTGGCGGCTGGTACATGTCCGACGACGAAGACAACCCGACCAAGTTTGAAATTCCAGCGGGAACCATCGTTCCCCCAAATGGATATTTGACCATCATCTGCAGCGGTGAAGCCCAAGCGGGTCTGTTGTACGGAGGGGGATTCCTGAACACCAATTTCCGCATTCACCAGTGCAAGCAGGAGTCCGTGGTCCTTTCTGATGCGACGGGAAGTATTGTAGAGAGCTATACCTATGGCACAGACATTTCCACCACGCAAGAAGACCACAGTTGGTCCCGTGACGTGGATGGCAGCGGTGATTGGAAGGTGTGCACACTGCCCACCCCCAATGCCACGAATGCTGGGGCAACCGGCTTCTTTTACAATGGTTACGTCCCCATGCCTGAAATGGGCGAGGCACCAGGCTACCATGCCAATGCCATGTCCTTGGCCCTCACTGCAGACCCAGGCATGGAAGTGTACTATACGTTGGATGGCTATGGCCCGTCTGCAGCGAGCCTTCCGTATGTTGCTCCGATCGGGTTGTTTGAGACCGTGGTGGTCAGGGCGATCGCCATCGACCCAACGGGTGTGTTGGCACCAAGCTTTACCAATACCAACACTTACTTTTTTGGCGACGACCAGCACTCCATTCGCGTGGTGAGCGTCAGTGGGCCCGGTTTGGAAGATGGCGCATGGGTCGGAGATGAACCCATGCACATTGAGTTTTTCAACGAAGACGGCACGTTTTGGGTAGAGGCCGAAGGCGATTCCAACGAGCACGGCAACGATTCCAATGCCTATCCTCAGAAGGGCTTTGACTACATCACCCGTGACCAAATGGGGTACGATGATGTGGTGGACGCCGAGTTGTTTCACCTGTCCAACCGGGGCAAGTTTCAGCGCTTGATTTTTAAAGCCGCGGCGAACGACAACTACCCCTTTTCCGGTGGCGCCCACGTGCGGGATGCCTATTGCCAGACCTTGAGCGGCTTGGCGGACCTGCACCTCGATGAGCGAACCAGTGAGAGCTGCATTGTGTACATCAATGGCCAGTACTGGGGCGTTTACGAATACCGTGAGAAGGTGGACGACAGTGACTTTACCAACCGCTACTACGACCAAGGCCGCTATGACATTGATTTCCTGAAAACGTGGGGCGGTACTTGGACGGAATACGGCAACGGCGCCGACTGGTATGACCTCGTAGACTTCATCACCGGCAACGACATGACGGTGCAGGCCAATTATGAGCAGGCGGTGAGCGAGCTCAATGAGATGTCACTGATCGACTACTTCATCCTCAACAGCTATGTGGTGTGCGCGGATTGGTTGAACTGGAACACGGCATGGTGGCGGGGACGAAACCCCGATGGAGACGGCCGCCGCTGGCGTTATGTGCTGTGGGACCTCGACAACACTTTTGGTCACGGCGCCAACTATACCGGCTTGCCCGATACGGGTGCTGAGGCCGACCCTTGTAACCCCGAAAACATGGGTGACGTCGGTGGGCAAGGTCACATCCCTGTCTTGAATGCCTTGATGGACAACGACGACTTCTGGGCCACCTACATCAACCGTTGGGCCGATTTGGGCAACACCCATTTTACTTGCGAGAACATGCACGCTGTGCTGGACAGCATGATCGGAGTCATAGAGCCCGAGATGCCCCGCCAGTTTGACCGCTGGGGTGGCGATTACGATGGGTGGATGTCAGAGGTGCAGGAGATGCACGACTTCATTGACGAACGTTGCAACGAGACGGTGCTGAGTGGCATGGAGGACTGCTACGATGTCGAGCCCGTGGACCTGACCTTGTTGATCGATGGCTGTGGAGAAGTGGAACTCAACTCAGTGGACATCGACCCTTCTATGGTGCCGTTCACTGGTTGGTATTTTGCTGGCGTCCCGATCAGTTTAGAAGCCGAAGAAGAGTGTGAAGGCGCTGAATTCCTGTATTGGGAAGTGGTCTCTGGCGACCTGGTCATCGGTGACATCCAAGACTACATCATCGACATTGAGCTGACAGGAAATGTGACCATCATGGCCCACTTCGGAGAGCCAGTTCCACCTGAGGCCTTGGTGTTTGAAGTGGATCCTCCTGGAACGGGAACCATAGCTTTGGATGGTCTGGTGCTCGGCCCCTATCCTGACGGGGTTGAATTGTTTGATGGAGAGTACGACCTGATGGCCAACCCCATCCCTTGGTGGAACTTCTCACATTGGACACATGAGGCCAACAGCATTGTGTCGGACCAAGAGGCCTCCGCAGTGCTTTACGTAGATACAGGAGGAGCTGTGACGGCGCATTTCGAGTACGTCGAGCACGTAGACCTTGTTGTTGAAGTAGAGCCCGCGGGGTCAGGCATCGTGAAGGTGGTGAACCGGGCAACGGTATCAGACTACTGGTCCGACAGCTTTGTGGCCGATGGTCCAGAGGCTTTCAATGCGGTGGCAAGCAACGACTGGAAATTCAGCCATTGGGAAATCCAGGGCGCTGTGTCCCATACGAACGTCATGTCTTCAGATTTGGGTGTAGAAATGCCTGCTGATGGTGGGGTTCAGGTGGTGGCCCATTTTACGGAACAGGAATTGCAGCTGTATGTGCCCAATGCTTTCTCTCCGAACAACGACGGGTTGAACGATGCCTTCAGGCCGCTGGGGCAAGCCTTCGGAGCTGAGGATTATTCCTTTCAAGTCTTTAACCGTTGGGGTGAGGTGGTATTCTCCTCCGTTGATCCCGACGAAGCATGGTTGGGCCAAGACCAGCGCGCAGACGGCGAGCACTACGTGAAAGACGGAGCGTATGCCTGGAGTGTTCAGGTGCGCTGGACCCACGGAAACTACCCCGAACAATTCAGCGGAACGCTGACAGTGGTGCGCTGACGGTGGTGCGCTGATGGTTCAGGGCTGGCCGATGGCCAATGCGGACCATTGAATCCCTTTGGCTTTGGCAATGGCCACAAAGAGCACGATGCCCACTGGGCCCAACATGAACGTGCACAGTTGACACGGCAGCAGCTGCCACCGCGCAATCCCCAACGCACTTCCTTTTTTGGTGAGGATCACGCCTGCGAGGAGGTCAAAGGCCAAATAGTGAATCCAACCCGCTGTCATGGCCCAAGGGTCACTCAGGAGCGCCGTCACACCTTCGAGGGTTGTGAAGTCCGCTGCGGTAAAATTGAAATGGGTGGCCACCACCAGGAAGTACATGGACGCTAGCATGGCGACCCACGCTCCACTGAGCACGGTGCGCTTGACCCAACGGTTGTCGGGAGCAGCGATCATGGCCAACCAAGCCAAGGGAGCGGTGCCATTGGCGAGTTGAAATACGTCTTCAGGTGTCATTCGCCCTTCTTTTCTCCTTTGAACCAGTCTTCTTTGCTGTCAAACAAAACATTGAAGGTGGTCAGAGAGCCGTAACAACGGGTGATGTATTGCTGGAGGTTCACCTTGTCTTCATCCGACAACTTGGAGTTGCTGTTGATGTTCTGTTCCAGAACGCGCAAACGGTCCCGCAGCATGACGATTTTGTGAAAGAAAGTCTCGATGGGGATTTCCTTTCCCTTGAGTCCTTCTTCGCCTGGACGCAACTCCATGACGCCTCCCTCCCATTTGTCTCCCAAATCAATGGGGCTTGGAGATTCAAGGTGCTGGTCAAAGACGTTTTCCACGGCGGTGACGACGTCTTCCAATGAGATGCCTTCGCTGACCGCAGGTGCGGCTTCGAGCACCTCATAAGACTCGTAGGTTTTGGCGAGTTCCTTCTCTCCATGTTCCGTGAATTGTATGCGCCATGCGGCACCTGATTCGCCGAAAATGGCGCCTTCCCCGTACTTGGGGTGGCTGATGCGGGCTCCTATTCCAATCATGCCCACTAAGATGAGTGCGATCAGACTCTACTTGAAGCTGCTTTGGTCTGCAAAATGAACAGCGGGCGGTCGAAGGCGTAAATTTGTGGGTCATGCACGATGAAGCCCTCCGCGCCTTGCCCAAGGTGGAATTGCACTGCCACCTTGAATTGACAGCTCGGCATGGCTTGCTCAAAGAACTGTTGGCAGCCAAGGGGCGTCGGATAGATGATGCTGCGTTTCGTCGGGACTACCTGATTACGGAGCCTGTTGGGGACTTGCCGACCTTGCTCAACATCTTTTTGGGGCACCGTGATTTACTGGACTCTCCAGAAGTGGTGGAGCGCATGACATACGAGTGTTGCGAAGACATGAGTGCCAATGGGGTGCGGTTGCTCGAATTGCGTTATGCCCCCAGCTTTCTGTGCGATGCACACCCCAGTATGGCACCAGATGCCATGCACGCCGCCATTTTGAGGGGAATAGAGCGTGCAGAACAAGATTTTCCCATCGCCGTGGGGCTCATTTGCTTGCTGCAGAGGATCAAGACGGTGCAGGAGAACAAGTATTGGTTGGACTTTGCCATTGAAAAAAGGGCCGATTTTCTAGCGGTGGATTTGGCCGACAATGAGTTGGCCTTTGGTCCCGAGATTTTTGCGCCGCTGTTTGAAAGGGCCAAGTCTGAGGGTTTTGCCGTGACCATTCATGCGGGTGAAGCTGAAGGCCCACAGGCTGCGATGAACATTCAGAAATCCATTGAGCTGTTGCACGCGGATAGAATTGGTCACGGCGTCAGAATCCTTGAGGACAAGGCTGTATTGGAGTTCGTGAGGGACCGGGGCGTGGTTCTCGAGTTGTGCCCAACGTCCAATTGGTTGAGCGGTGTCTGTGCCTCTCGAGAGGCGCACCCCTTCCGTCAAATCATGGAGGCAGGCATCCGCACTACGGTCAATACCGACGACCCTGGCATCATGAACATCGACATTATGGACGAGTACCGTTTGTTGAGGGATGGCATGGGATTCAGTGCAGAGGAATTCAAGCAGATCAATGCTTGGGGACGAGATGCCTGCTTTATTCCTGAGGAGCGCAAGGCCCAAGTCTGGCCTTGATCAAGACTGAAACAGGTCTGGTCTGCGCCACCTGAGGACGGGCCTCCAAATGGGGGCCATGCGGACGAGCCTTTGTTTGGCTACAGTTGGTGCTCCGAATTCTGCGTAAAAGCGGTCGACGCCGGGGTCCATGCTGCCGCCGAAATCAAACGTTTCAGCGCCTTGTTGTGCGGCTTGGCGCATGGCGTGGCCAATGAGCAAAACGGTGGCCCTGCTGCTGGCACCGGGAGATCCGGTTCGGAATTGCCCGCCAAACCCATAGATGCAACGCCCATCTCCAGCACCATGAAACACCCCGCCGGCCAGCACCTCTCCCGTGGATTGGCGGACGGCCCAGGCGTGTGTGTTTGGCTCGAGAAGCAGCTCTTGAAGCAAGTTTCTGAGGGCCTGTTCATCGCTGGTTATGCCCTTGCGCAACCTTGCCGCTTGGTGGAGATCCACCAAAAGAGAAAGGTCACTACACGGCTCGATGGTCATGCCTTCCCTTTCAGCGCGGTTGAATTGCTTTCGGCGTGTGGATGGCCAGGCGAGCACCGGATCCTTGTCCCGATTCAACGGGGATTGTCTGGTGTGCCTGAGCACAACTGATGTGTTTTTTGGAAGCTCCTTGAGCGGAGGTACTCCTGCGGGCAAATCCAGCACGATCAGGGCATGTGAGGACCCCGTCAAAAGCTGGCGCAGGTCAGCCTCACTCCACCCTCGGCCGATGTCTTGAGCCCAAGGCAGCGTAGCCAATGTGCGCAACCCCCATTTCAGGGTTGTGCCTTTTCGGCGTCCTGCACCATCGCTGATGCAGTCTGGAAATGCCCTGTCCCAAGCGGCGTTCATGTTACAAAGATGGGGTGCGCGATCTTGCATTCATGGCAGTGATAGACGACCGTGTTCAGCTTGAAGCTGGACACTATGCAAGCATCTTTATTTCTGAGCGCCCATTGGACCCTCCAGGCTACGTCGAGACGATGGAAGCCATGATGGTCGAGGCCGAACAAATCAAAGGCTATCTGGGATTTGAATCTTTGCGGGAGGGTCGCGACGGCATCTTTATCAGCTACTGGCAGGACTTGACTTCTGTTGATGCTTGGGCATCGCATCTGGGTCACCGAAGAGCCAAGGCCAGAGGAGTGGGCGAATGGTACGATGCTTTCCGAGTGGTGTTGTGTCGGGTAGAACGCACCCGCTGGTTTAGGCGGGCTGTCAATCCAGGATCAAAGTGACTTGTCCGACTTCCTCGATGTCATTGTCCAAACAACTGTGGTCGGCATTGAGGATGAAGTAATACACTCCGGGAGCAGCCACATTCCCTCCGATGCGGCCATCCCAACCTGCGCCAACACCTTCGGATTCGTGCACCTGAACGCCCCAGCGGTCAAAAACCTGGAGCTTGAAGTAAGAGAAAGACGAAGAGTTGGTCACATCCACGCCATTTCCATCTGTCCGTTTGGTGCCGATGCGAAACCTGTCGTTTTTGCCGTCTGCATTGGGGGTGATCACATTGGGGATGACCAGTTCGACTTCCGCGACCAATTCAGGGACATAGACTTCGAAATCTGCCGATTGGCTTGTGGCGCAGGTGTCGTTTACGATGGTCAATGTCACGGGGTACAATCCAGAACCGCCAAAGTCAAACGCTACAGTGTCACCCGAAGCTGAGCCTGCAGACCCGAAGTCCCAGGTGACAGCATCTGCAAAAGCGCCGTTGAATGTGAATTCCACTGTTGTTTCGAGGGAGCATGCCAAAGGCTCAACTGCACCAAAGGCGAGTACCAACGGGTCTTGGGGCAGGACCTCAATCAGGATGGACGCGGTATCTGCACAAGCTTCACCGGGTTGGGCAATCAGTTGTGCCACATAACTGCCAAAATCTGAATAGGTCCAAGCGGACGGACCAGTGGTGTTTTCAGGACCTTGTTCTGTCGAGGGGTCATTGAGGTCAAAGGTCCATTGTTGGGATGTGGCATTGATGGACAGGTTGTTGAAACCAATCTCGAGGCCGTTGCACGGCGGTTCTGATGTTTCAAATGCCGCTGTTGGCAGGTCGGGAAGTTCCAAGTCCACTTGTGAGGTCGCTTGACACCCGATGTCATTGACCAGCTCTGTGGATACAGTGTGGTCTCCAGGGGGGATTGGCAATGTACCTGGAGCAGTGCTGCTGGCGACCTCTTCCCCATCGACCAGCCAAGTCAGGGATCCTGATTCACCCAACAGGTCGCCGGTGTATTCCACCGGTTGGCCCCAGCCTGCGGCAAAACAATTGGGCTCACCCAAAACAAAGGAAGCTTCAACGGGAGGTGCGACGAGGATGGATTGGGAGATGCTGTCACCGCATCCACCGAGGTCGTAAGCCAAAGAGACGGTATAGTTTCCTTGGGCTGGGAAGTTGAAGGAAGGCGTGGTCAAGGAGCTGGTGTCGCTGGCCGCCCCTGTTCCGAAATCCCACGCGAAGGAACCGGTGTTGGCGCCCACACCGAAATTCACGTCAAGTCCAGTGCAGGGCTCTGGCCATTGCACCTCTGGAAAGACCAATTCACAGGGGACAACGTCAATGGTGAAGTCCCGAAACACCTTCCCCAAATTGATCCAATTCCCATTGTCATCCTGCCGCGATTCATTGATGAAAATACCGATGACATATTTTCCAATGGTGGTCGGGGTGCCGGTCAATGTGCCCGTTTGTGGGTCGATTTGAATCCAATCTTCTGGGCTGTTCCCGAGGGGCGTCTGGGGGGCATAACCGTCGGCCCAGGTGACGTTGTCATACGGAGGCGGAGCCGGTGGATTTGGGGTCGGGGCAGAAAAGCTTCCACCGATGAACACGTTGCTGATAGAAAAAGAAAGGCTGTCTCCGTCGAGGTCTTGTGCGGGGTTGACCAAAGAAAAAGGCTGATTGACACAGACGTAGCCTTGCGGCAGGTTTTCAAACTTCGGTGAGGAGTTGGAGGTGAGGTCGATGTCGCCGTTGCCCAATGCCGGTGGTACCTCCACGAAAATCGTGAATCCCGTGTTGGTCGGATCCACCAAATTGATGACTTGCGGGTTTCGGCAACACCGTTGGAACACGATGGTGTAGGGTTCAGTGCTGGCGGGTAAAGTGAGGATGGTGGAATACACGGCACGCTCCACGCAAACACCAGGTGGCAGTTGTGCACAGGGGTTTCCGCTCTGAAGGTCAATTTGTTCCACGTCGCCCGTGATGGGCGCCTGCACTTGAGAGGCCAATGTGGTGCCTTGGTAGGCGGCGATGTTTGCCGCGAGATCGAAACCTGTGCCGTTGGTGTTGGTGGGCCCGCAATCCCTGTAAATCACGAGGAAAACTTCATATTGGTCTCCCCCCAAATGCTCGTAATACATGGACCCTCCCACAAGGTGTGTGGCCCAAGCCATGGGGCCCATGAGCAAACATGCCCCGCACAGGAGCATGGACCTCATTGAAAATGTATCTTGCCAATTCATGCTGTTCACAGGTTACAATGTAAAGCATCTCGTCCCGATGCGCCGGCTTTCCTGCTTGTTGGTGTTGGTGCCACTTTTGCTTGGTTCCGGCGTGCGCATGCAGGCCCAAGTAGCAACCAACACCCCTTCCTTGCGGTTGGCAACACGCCAATTTCAGGCGCCTGACGGCTTGCCTTACCTCGAGGTTCAAGCAGAGTTTTTGGCCAGCAGTGTGACGTGGTTGGCAGAAGGTGACTCTGTGTTTCGGGCGGCGGTCAGATGGACTGTCATCGCCTACGACAGCGCAGGGACAGTCGCTGGATTCGCGAAGTCTACAGCCCGAACGGGCCTCCTCGGTTTGAAAGGCGATTTTGTCGATGTGGTGCGCATGGAGTTGGCACCCGGTCCCCATGTATTGGAACTGGAAGTGGAAGACATTGGTGATCCTGATCGGTTGCACCTCGAATACGAAACTGTGGTGGAGGTTTCGGCACCTGCCAATCTGGATATCAGCGATTTATTTGTGGTACAAGGGGTGGCTGCCGCTTCGGAGCCCCCCGGGCCACTCACCCGCTCCGGGAAGGACATTCTGCCTTTGCTGGACCGAAGGGTTTCTGCCGAAGCCAGCCGGATTCCCTTCTATTGTGAGCTGTACGGCACCGAGGATGCATTTGGCGAATCAGGTGCGTTTTTGGTTGTGGCAGGCTTTCGGACTCCTGGAGAAAGTGGACCGTGGATCAACGAGACCAAGCGCTTCTTTAGAATGACCGCAGCTCCCGTGCTTCCTTTGCTCGAAGCCTTGCCCCCGCCCCCTGCTGGGCCGCATGAGCTTGTGGTTCAGATCATGACGCCAGAACAGGAACTGTTGGTGTCCAACGCAGTCAGGCTTGAGTGTGTATCCGGGGCGGCGCAAGATGCGGCTGAGGCGGCGGGCTCTTTGTCGCCTTTTGTCATGGATTACGACGACCGTGACAGCCTGCTCGCCTTGGTAGAGACCCTCATTCCCATCGCCGATGCTGGTGAGCGGAGGTCTATCGAACATGTGCTTCAAGGGGCGGATTTGCGCCAGCTGCAGTCATTCCTCGAACATTTCTGGACGGTCAGGTCACCAGAAGGGCCTGCTGAGGCATGGCAGATTTACCGCAGGGAAGTGGCGGTTGCAGACTACGAGTATGGCGCTTGTCCCAACCGCGAAGGCCATGAGACGGACATGGGTTGGATATTGCTTCGGTACGGCCGGCCTAACACGGTGGTGCAGCGGCACAATGGCACCGCCTACTACCCTTACGAGATTTGGCACTACCACAAGGCTGGTCAATTCAACAACAGGCGTTTCTTGTTTTACACGCCACAAGTGGTGGGCGAATGCTTCGAACTGTTGCACAGCGACCATCCCCGAGAATTGCGCAATGCAGATTGGCTCGACATCCTCAAGACGCGGGAACTGGGCCATTCAGTGGTCGACAGTCGCATGAACCAGCTGGGCAACAGAGACACGTACAGCAGAGAAGAGCCCGAGGATTTGTTCTTCAATCCTCGTTGATATGCCCACTGAGCCGCTTCCCTCCTGTCGTGTAGCCATTGCTGTTCTCAATTGGAACGGTGTGGCCCATTTGCGTCGGTTTCTTCCTTCGGTGGTTGCACACAACGGTCCCTCGGACCAAGTGGTGGTCATTGACAACGGCTCTGACGATGAGAGCTTGGCTGTGTTGCGGGATGAGTTTCCAGAGGTGAGCGTGGTTCAGTTGCATCAAAACCATGGTTTTGCAGGGGGCTACAATGAGGGTTTGGAAGCCTTGGGTCAGGAATTGCGGTCCGAATGGGTCCTTCTCCTGAACAGCGATGTTGAGGTTACGCCCCACTGGGTTGACGGCATGGTCAATGCGGCCGAGGCCCACGGTTGGTCTGCGGTCCAGCCCAAGATCCGATCGGTGGACCGACGGGCCGAATTTGAATATGCCGGTGCAGCGGGGGGATATATGGACCGCTTTGGGTTCATGTTTTGTGCGGGCCGCATATTTGACGCCTTCGAACCGGACAAGGGCCAATATGATGCTGATCGACCGGTATTTTGGGGTTCTGGGGCCGCGTTGTTGGTTCGGTCCTCTGCGTGGGCTGAGACCCAAGGTTTGGACGTTGATTTCTTCGCCCACATGGAGGAGATCGACCTGTGCTGGCGGATGCGCAACCGCGGTCATGTCGTGGGCGTGGCATCCTCCGTCCATGTGTACCACCTCGGTGGTGGCACGCTGGCCCATTCAAGCCCCCGAAAGGCCAAATTGAATTTCAGGAACAACCTGTTTTTGTTGCTGAAAAACGACCACCGGTCGGGCATTGGCTTTCGGATCTTCTTCCGCCAATTGCTCGATGGAATCGCTGCTTTGCGGTTCTTGTCCGAAGGCAAGGTGGACTTTTTCAAGGCTGTGATTCAAGCGCATGCTGAATTCAGACAGACCAAAGCTTCGATGTTGCGCAAGCGTCAAAATGAAATGGAGGCGTGTGCAAACGCAGTGTTGACGCCAGAAGCCATGGCGGGCCGCTATCGCGGCAGCATCATCGTCGACTATTTTTTGCGCGGCAGAAAACGATGGTCTGACTTGCCTGCTTCTCGGTTTCGTTAGGCCAAATCATCGCCTACACATTGCTCAACAGCGGCAACAAAGGCGCCGTTGTTTATCATGTGGTAAGGCATTGATTGCGCCTCATGCGTGGTCCAGAGCTTGTGCGTTGGTTGCTACCGGGCGTCGTCTTGGGATGGATTGGTGGCATGTGGATGAACCCTTTGAGCGCGGCCTTGGGATCCTGTATTGTCGCGGTCATATCCGGGCTGATGCTGCTGCGGTTCAGTGCCATCCGGCAAGCCATTGCTGGGTCGGTGTTGCTTGGGGTCGCTATAGGATTCGGTGCCAGTGGCTGTCAGACCAGGGCTTCGTACCCTACAGATGGTCAGGGTCTGGGTGTTTGTCGATTCGAATTGGTGCGTTCTTGGCCCAACCGAGGAAACACCGAGCGCTGGCTGGCCATTGACGCACAAAAGAAGAGGGTGCTGTTGGAAGGGTCAGACCTTGGCCTTCACATTGGAGAGGTTGTGGTGGCAGGTGTTCGGTGCTTGGTGCCTGATTCACAGGCGCATCCTGCAGATTTTGATGAAGGTGCATTTCTTCGGGCTCGGGGGTTCAGGGCCAAATACGAGGTGGTGTGGTGCGGTCAACCTGCGGGGGCTGAGGGCTTGATGGCATGGGTGCGCAGGGCCCTAGGTGCGGTTAGGAAACAAGTGGCGCAACGTTGCCTTGGCCTGGGGGATCAAGTCCCTGCAGGTTTGCTGTTGGCCTTTATTACGGGGGACAAGACCGAATTGCCTCGGCCGACAAGGGCTGCTTTTTCTGATGTTGGTTTGTCCCACCTGATGGCCGTCTCTGGTTTCCACGTGGGGCTGGTGGCCGGAATGATCCTGCTGGTCTTGCAGGCTTTTCAATGCCCCCGTCTTTGGAAGCCTTATCTGTTTGTGCCCTTGGTCTGGGCTTACGTCGGGCTGTGCGGTTGGCCGGGGTCTGCCGTTCGTGCTGGCGCCATGTCTTCTGTTGCTGCTTTTGCAGTGGGTTTGTGCAGAAAGCCTGATGGTTTGACCGTGCTTTCAGCTGTGGGCGTGTTGACTGCAGCATTCCGTCCTGAGGCGCTGGGTGACCTGGGTTTGGGGCTGAGTTTTCTGGCAACAGCGGGCATTTTGCTGCTTAACCGCTATTTCGCTGCGTTGGGTTGGACCGGTTGGCGTCGGTATTGTGGGATGCTGGTAGGCGTCCCTCTGGTGGCCACAGCTTGCACAGCCCCCCTCTCATGGCCGGCCTTCGGGAAGCTCCCCATGTGCTTTGTGCCGGCCAACATCATGGCCACACCATTGGTCATGGCGATTTTGGCCTTGTTCGCCGCATGGTGTGTGGTCCCCCCTGTTTTGGGCGGTCTTGTAAAACCACTGCTCATCCAGTTGCTGCACCTGTTTTTGAACCTGGTAGAAGGTTGGTCCAAATGGGGGCCATTGTTGTTGCCTTTGAACCCGAATGTGACCACTTGCGCGGGTTGTGCCTTGGCCCTGGGTGTTTTGTGGGGGTTGGCCGTCAAACGGCCCATTTGGTTCGGCTTGGCGGGAGCTTTTACCGCCTGCGCTCTGTTGCGCGGCGCCAAGTTGGTGCAGCACCATCCCCAGCGCTTCATGGTAGGAACCGATTGTGTGGTCGTTCAAGGACGCTATTCCGCTGTGTTTACCGAGCATCCTGCCCGCCCCGGTCAAAGCCACCTAAAATGGAAAACCCGCTCGTTGACAGAGCGGGTTTCCAATCATCCACCCGATTCAATCCGGTGGTGCGGTGCACAATGGGCCATGACACCATACTACATCCGTTGCCGGACTGCAGAGGGGACATGGCGTGTCGTCAATTCATCTCAGTGACGTTGCGAATCACACGTTCGACATAGGTCTCCCAAGCTTCCATGCCCATGATGGGAAGGATCGCATTGACGCGGTTGTTTTGTTTGCTGTAGATCGCCTCTACATAGAATCCATTGATCTCGAAAATGCAAAGGATGTATCGGTTTTCTACCATGCGTTGGGAAATACAATTCCCGTGGTCCCACATGTAGTTGGTCTTCTCATCGAGGGGAAGCCTGTTGAAAGTACGGAGGTCCATATTCAAGGGGTTGACGTTGTGTTGTGATCGCACCGCAGGGCGGATGTGGGTTCCGATACGTCACTGTGTCGGTTGGGGTTTCATTTTGTTCAATCTTTGCGTCATGAGCAGCACCAAAACTGGCGGTGATCCCTGGTTCCTCACGGATTGTCCTCGGGATGCCATGCAAGGCATTGGCCCGATGATTCCCACCCCACAGAAGGTGGCGTACCTGTCGGCACTGATGAAGGTGGGTTTTGACGTCTTGGACGCCGGTAGCTTTGTATCTCCGAAGGCCGTTCCTCAGATGGCGGACAGCGCTGCAGTTTTGGAAGCCTTGCCGGAGACCCAAACAGCGGTGCTGGCCATCGTGGCCAACGAGCGCGGTGCCCATGAAGCGTTGGCCCACGGCCGACCAGATTTCATAGGTTTCCCGTTTGGCATCTCAGAGACCTTTCAGCAACGCAATACTGGGGGAGGCATCGATGAGGGCTGGCGGCGCTTGGACCGCATTCAAAATGCAGCTTCTGCAGCGGGAAAAGGTGTGGTGGTCTACTTGAGTATGGGTTTCGGAAACCCCTATGGAGACCCATGGTCCCCAGCATTGGCCGGTGAGTGGGCCCTTCGCCTACACGAAGAATTGGGGGTGGCGCATTTGGCCCTCAGCGATACCGTGGGCCAGGCCGACGAAGGCATGGTCGAGTCTGTGTGCGCTCAGGTCATCGCGGCCTCTCCCGAGATGGCTGTCGGCGTTCATTTGCATGGACGACGAGAAGCGGCTGCTCCATTGATGGAGGCCGCTTGGCGCGGCGGATGCCGCAGATTTGATGGTGCCTTGGGAGGACTGGGTGGATGTCCTATGGCCAAAGACGAACTGGTCGGGAACTTGCCAACCGAGATTTTGATGGGAGCCCCTTCAGGTTGGGGCGGGGCAAAAAAAGAGTGGAATCAGGAGGCTTTGACACTGGCTCAAAGCCTGCTCTCTGGTCTTCAATGATGGCTCAATTCAAGCAGTGCTCGAAGAGCTCAAATCCAAACTTATCAGAGCTCAGCTCTATACGTTCGAACTTCTTGATCGTAATGCGAATGCGGAAGCGCTTCATGGGACAAGATTTGGTCCCGATACGCGGCATTCAACTGTAGGGTTACAAGACGACCTTCAATGTGGGCTTGCCAGCCAAGACATCAGCAAGCCGCCCAAGATGGTCAGCAACTTGCGTGCATTGAAGTCATGGCCATCTGCCGTCTCAAACAATATGGTGGTCGAGATGTGCAGTAGAATTCCCACCAAGATTCCATTCAATGCGCCGAAGACGGCGGGAACTTGGGGCAAAGAACCCGCGATGAGCATGCCAAACACAGGAGTCGCCGCAAAAAACAAAATCCAAGTCCACCTCAAAGAGCTCTTTGGTACGGTGGCCTTGAGGATGGTGGCCAAGGCCAAGGCCACCGGCAATTTGTGCAATGCAATGCCTGCCAAGAGGGCAAGTTGCCCCTCTCCTGAAGGGTGATGATGGTGGTGGCCAGCATGGCCGTGGTCATGCATATGGTCGTGCGCCAACTGGGCCGTATCCAATCCAAAGGGCATGGCCTCAATGAGTGCATGTAGGCACAAGCTCAAGAAGGCCAGCAAGCCAAAGCGGTTGCCGTGCACGTGCCCGTGTTCCATCCCCTTGCTCAAATATTCAAGGCCGATTTGAAGCAAAAACCCGGCGATCACCCATTGTCCTGCGCCAGCATTCATCACAAATGCTTCGGGCAAGAGGTGCAAAAAACACAAGCCCAAAAGAAAGGCCCCTCCAAAGGACAAGAGCAAGGGCATGTGTTGCTTGAACCTGTCCCCCAGCCATTCTCCCAATGCAGCGCCTATGATGGCGACCAGAACCAATGTAATGCCAGCTGTCATGACTTGCGTGCGTGTAGAATGAGTCGGTTGCTTTCTCCTTGCGTCCAAGGTTCCAAGGCATATGAGCCGTAGCGGCCCAAAACTTCAAATCCAGATTCGTTCATCATGGAGGTTAAGTGCCCATTCTCCAATGCAGCCACACGCTCTACATGTGATTTGCTTCCCGAAGGTGAGCTGTGCTCAATGTGCTTTACAAAGGTTGGATACCCGTCTCCCACTGCCGGCAACAATTCCCTGGAAATGTGGTAATGGACCCCTCCCCGCTCCAATTGCTCTTCGGCCACCAAATGTTTCTTGGCAAAGTGCACGTCGAGAAAATCCAAAACAAAAAATCCACCCGGTTTCAAATGGGCGTGCACATTGGCGAGAACAGCCAAATGGTCTTCAGGCTGGTTGAAATAGCCGAAACTCGTAAAAAGGTTGAGTATGCCGTCAAATTGTTGTCCAAGGGAGAAGTGGCGCATGTCACCTTCCACAAAAGACAGTCCAGCTGCGCCCTTGTGATCCAATTGTGCTGCAGCAATGCTGTTTGAACTGAGATCCAGGCCCACGACTTGGTGGCCCTTCATTGCTGCGGCATGGGCGTGACGGCCTTTGCCACAGGCCAAGTCCAACAGGCTCAGCTGTTCCCATCCCCAGGTGTTGTGCATGGCCGATACAAAAGCTTCTGCTTCTGCATTGCTGCGGTGCCCATAGAGCTGGTGATAATGTGGGTTGTCAAACCAAGCTTCGAACCAAGCAGGGGATTGATGGGAGGAATCCATTTGAGGCGTCGAAGATAATTCCAACGAATTGGGCAACCTCAGAACCTTGATTTGCGTAGAAGCAACGATTCCGATTCCTGCTGCTTGATGATTTCTATGGATACCCGCCCCGTCTTTTCCCCTTCTAAAGGGCACTGGATGGGCTTGGCTTCTTTTGTTGGAAGGCCAACCACACGCAATTTGGACGCCTTGCTCGAGCACCTCGAGCAGGTGGTTGTCCAACGGATGGAAGACCGCAGGGTGTTTCGTGCCCTCATCGAATGTGTGCAGAATATGGAGCGACACGCCGACCCATCCCGCTCTGCGCATTTCAAACTGTTGGGGCGCTCTCTAGATGGAGAGCCCCGTTTCAAAATCCGGAGTGTAAACGCCATTCGAAAAAACGAGGTGGCCTATGTCCAAGATTGGATCCGCCAATACAGCTCGCTGCAAGAGATGACGGCTTCTTCAATTGATCAGGGAGAGCTGGACTGGAGAAATCTGTACCGTGAATGTTTGAATTCAGATGAGCGCACCCCCCGTGGAGGCGCTGGTTTGGGTTGGGTTTCCTTGGCCAAGGCTGCAGTCAATCTGCCCCACATTCGGATTATCCACGCTGTGGATGGTCCGAAATTGTTCTTCTCAGTGGAAGTGGCGTGCACGCGTTGACTATTTTTGGTTCATGGGTCCCTTACACATCGCTCCAACTGTCAAGACTCCAGAGATTGTTTTCCATTCGGGAGAACAGCGCCTCGTGCTCTCTGGACGTTCTATTCCTGAGAATGCCGTTGACTTTTACCGACCGGTCTTAGACTGGGCCCAATCCATTCCTTCCGCGTTTAAGCTCACCGTTCAAGTGCAGCTGGAGTACTTCAATACCAGCAGCAGCAAATGCCTATTGGACTTGTTTAAGCGCCTTGAGCAAAGTGAAGCGTTGGAGGTGCAATGGTATTTCGATGCTGACGACGAAGACATGCTTGAGGCAGGAGAAGACTACGATCACATTGTGAACGTCCCCTTCAAATTCGTGGAGATCGACCCTGAGGCCTAAAGGCATTCTTCAAGGCCAAGGCCAAAATGAAGATGAAGGTGGTGCCCCACAGCACCATCCAATTCCCGCCGCTTTTGGAATATGAGCGTGGTCCTATTCTGGTTTCGGCTGCATGAAACGCCCCCATGCCCGGCCAAAGTGAGCCGGCGTAGAGCGCGTCCCTCGTATTGATGATCTTGTTGTTGTGGACCGCAATGCCCGAATTGAGCATTTGATCTTGGGTGGTCCAATCGATGAGCACCTGGTTGTACTGGCGGTCTTTGACGGCGGCTCCGAGCACAGGATCATCCCACCCTTTTTGCTGCAGCACTTGGTCTTTTCTGGACTTCGCGTTGCGCCATGCCTGTCGTTGTATTTCGCGGTACTGTTGGAGCTCTTCGGTGAGCAGCGCTTTTTCGGTGGAGTCAATCCCGTCCTCAAAGGGAATGCTGATGGCAAGCTCACCGCGTTCATACAGGGTGTTCCACTCTGATGCTGTGGTGCGCAATGCGCTTTCGTCACCTTGGTGGGCCCGGTCCAATTGGCGCAGCATTTCGGGATGCCAGCGGTCGCGCAAGAAAGACGACCGTGCCAGGGTGGCATTGCTCTCATGCAGGGCCTTGGAGTAAGGGGTCTCTGCAGCAAACAAGGTGGTCAAGGCTTCAAATCCCCAGCGGCTGATCATGACCTGTCCAATGGGCGAAACGCCAGAGGGCCTGGATATCCCCGGGTTCAGTTTGTCAAAGGTGACGATGGCACCACCCAACATCAACTGCGGGATGATGAACAAGGGAATGGCCAGGTAAATGACACGTACGCTGTTGAACAGCAGAGAAATGACGAGGCCAAACATGTTGGCACAGGCGGCCACTGAAAACAGGGTGAACCAGTATGCCACAAACTGTCCTGGGAGTTCCAAAATGATGTGGGACAAGGCTGCGAACAGCAATGTTTGAATGGCACTGATGCCAAATAAAACACTGCTTTTCGCTGTGAGGTAGGCCGACCAGTTGAGCCTGAGGTTCTGCTCTCTTTTGCGCATCAAGCGGTCCCTAAACAACTCTTCTGCACTGACCGTAAGCCCCATAAATATGGCCACGATCACAGCGATAAACAGGAAGTGTGGGATGTTGCTGGCTTGGCCATAGCTGTATGCTTTGCCGCTCTCCGTAGACCTCAAAATAAAAGCGAGAAGAATGGCCAAAAGGGGCGCCTCGAGCAGATTGATAAGCAGGTATTGCCTGTTCTTCCATTTGCGGGCGATGTCCCTTGCGCTTTGGACGAGCCATTGGCGCCGCCAGTGCGGCGGACGCAGGCCTAAGGCTGCCGCAGGTTCATTTCCTTTTGGTTGGCTGCGTTCCATTTCTGCCTCCACTTTGGGAACCAGCAATACGTTGTAAAAGTCATTCCATTCTTTGGGGCTGATCCTTCTTTGCCCCGTCGACTTCCCCCTCCCATCCAAAACGGGAACGTCGATGATGTCAAAGATTTGCTCTGGGTTGACGTGTCCGCACATCCCACACGCCACATTGTCCGCTTCGAAGTGGTTGACGATGGTTCTGAAATGGGTCAGGGCATCCAAAGGCCTTCCTGTAAACACAGGGTAGCCCCCATGGTCTAGCACCCACAGTGCATCAAAGCTCCTAAAAATGTCGCCACTGGGCTGGTGAATGACAGCAATCACCAAGGTCCCATTGTAGGTCATCTGCTTCAGCAGGTCCATCAGCAGTTCAGAGTCCTTGCTGCTCAAGCCGCTTGTGGGTTCGTCCACCAGGAGAACCCGAGGTCCTCGGATGAGCTCCATGGCGATGTTGAGCCGTTTGCGTTGTCCCCCGCTGATGGTCTTGTTTAGCGCATCTCCCACAGGGAGGTTGCGGGCTTCCCAAAGGCCCAATTGTTGCAAGCACACTTCAACGCGCTGCTTGCTTTGGGCCTTGTCGTCTACAGCATAGGCGAGCCTTGCTGCATAGAACAGGTTTTCTTCAACGGTCAGCTCTGGCAGGAGGTGGTCTTCTTGTGGAACCAAACCAATCCAAGAGCGGGCAGCGTCATCTGCTACAGGAATGCCATCGATGGTGATTTCCCCAAAAGTGGGAGGCTCAGTGCCCGCCAACAGGTTGAGCAAGGTGGATTTACCCGACCCGCTCGCTCCCATCACGCCCACCAGCATGCCTGACCGGGCCTGAGTTCGAAAAGGGTGAAGCGCTTGTTTGTCCGGGTAATTGAACCAATGGCTGACTTCATTGATTTCAAGCGTCAGCTCTGGTATGTTTTCCTCCTCCATAAAGGAGCGTTGGATGTCCACAAAATGGAGGGGTGCAGTGCCAGGGTGGCGCAATGTGGAGCCCGGAGTAAAAGGCTGGGTGCGCTGTGGATCGAGGGGTTCGCCATTGAGCTGCACGGTGCCCGCTCCAAGTGGCCTGATAAAGACGACCTGGGATTCTGGATGCCGAAAACAGGCCAAAGCAGTGGTCCAACCTGCCTTGACGACGCCTCCAAGTTGGGGCTGGTCGCCAATGAGGAAGGCCTCGTGATAACGCTGGGTCATCACGGGCCAATCGGCCGTGTTGAAGACCAGCGTTTCGTAGCAACGCTTCTCCCCTTCCCGAATGCCAAATACGTCGGCGACGAGGTCGGTCAATTCTCGGCTGAGGTTGTCCTGCGCTCCATCGCTTGGTAGCATGGCATGCTCAAACTCGAGCATGCGCAAAAACACGAGTGCCTTCTCGCTGGCTTGAAGGTCGCGGTTGATGTCCGTGCAAGTGCGCAAGACCTTGGTCGAGCGCAATGCGGTGCGCTTCAGTCCTGCCAACTCTCTGGATTCTACGGCACCACCTTGGCTTGCGAGGTGGCCTTCAAAGACATCCAGCCACTCGGTTACAGCTTCTTTGGGCAGCCGGCTGCGCAAGAAATGAGCCACGACTTCCCGCCCCTTTTCCAGGCCCTCTTCCCTCAAAGTGATGAGGGCAAACAAGCGCATCAAGGCGTCTAAAATGTGACGGCTCATCGCTTACGAAATGGAAGTAAAAGAGGGCTCAAAGGCCCTGGGGTTATTGACGCTCGTAGCAGCCCTTGTCAGGTGCTGAGCCCACCACCCGCGGTAAACCGTCGAGGTCTGTGGCAAGAAATGGCAACCCTGCTGGGATACCGAGGCCATTCCACTGGCTGTTGCCGCTAATGAGGTGGAAGTCCCTGTTGAAGACATCGGCAAAGGGTGGGGCAGCATCCAAGCTGCTTTCTTCGATCCAGTCGGCTGTCCCGAAATCGTCCATTTCCACGGCGCAGCCCCGAATGAGCAGGTCATTGTCATCGCCCTCAAGATCGACGACCAATTCATCAAAATCTTCGAGCCCGGCATTGTTTCCCCACATGATGCAGTTCAGGAAACGCGATTCGACCAATGGGCGAATTTGTACAACCCCGTTGATGTCTTCGTAATGGTCGTTGATGAGAACGGTGGGCGTGGAACGGGTTCCATCAGACCAGTAGTTCGCAAAGGTGCTGTGTGTGAACCTATAACGGCCTCCCAAGGTGAGCGCAGCGCAAGCTTGGGCACAGTCGTACATGAGCAGGTTTGTGCCGTCAACGTTGGCGCCTTGGGCCAGCAAGCCGATGCCACTCATGTTGTGGATGACACAATTCTCCATACTCAAGGCAGCCTGGTCTGCGGTCCCAGCGGTGTCCACTTGCAAACCAATGGTGCCATTGCGCAAGATGGCGTGGCGCATGGTGCTGCCTGTCGATCCGTACAGCCAAATGCCACCTCCGAGTATGCTCGCTTGGGCGACTCCGAAATCAGTTTGAATCAAGGTGTCTACTTGGATTCCCCATTGACCGGGGATGTCCGCGTATTCTGGCTCAAGCCTGTCCCCTTCAAAGGTGACTTCTTGTCCCAATTCACCATTGACCTCGAGGGTACCCCTGTCCACATATATCCCGCCTCCGGCATGCACGTGGACATCGCACCCCGCTTCTATGGTCAATTTGCAATCGGGTGCGACGCCGACAACGCCGTAAATCACATGGGGCCGCTCAGCAGTCCAGATGTCGTTGCAAGGCAGCGAGGAAAGGCCTCCTGGGGCGCCATGAAAAAAAGCGTCCTGACCCCAAGCCAGCAACTGCGCGTATTGGCTAAATCCGTTGACGGTCACCCTGATGCGGTCTTTCACCACAAATGGGAGATTGACATCTTCAGGGTCCACGGTGACCTCGACAAAAACGTAGATCGAGTCCCCTTGCTCCAATACAAGATTGCCCGCAGACGGGCCGGGTATTCCATCAATGTTGATCCTGAATTCACTCTCAATCCCGTCCTCCAAGGTGACATCCTCGAGCAAAATGCGTCCAGGGCTTTCATTGACAATGCGCAATGCCTGACTGGCGCTCCCGATGGACGTGAACACCGTGTCAAACCACAATGTGTCTTGGCTAAAAGACACCCTTGCATCGGCACCGAGGTAATACTTGTCCCCCTGACAACCGGTGCACAAAACCAAGCCCAAGAAGAGGGCCAAAAACCCGCTGATCCAGATCCATGGACGGGAAGCAGGAATGGAGGGGGAACTGATGTTGTCCGGTTGGAACATGTTGCGAAACTAAGGCTGGGAATTGGGTCCTTAACTTTTATGCCATGGCTGACCTGGAATCAACGTTCATTTCTACGAAATCTGATGCGGACTGGTCATGGCATCAAGCCAGGCTTCACTTCAAAGAGGCAGACCCTGAATTTCACGATGTCGTCAAGGGTCTTGAAAATCCAGTTGATGTGGACCAGAGGCCCGCTTTTGAGAGCCTCGTTCGGGCGGTGATTGGCCAGCAGCTGAGCACAAAGGCTGCCCACACCATATGGTGCCGTTTTGTTGCACTGTATGACGGAGAGTTGAACCCTGAGGTGGTGGTACAAGAGGCTGCTGAGGTTCACCGCAGTGTGGGTGTGAGTGGTCAAAAACATGGCTATATCATGGACCTCTGCCGCCATTATTTGGCCGATCCAGCTTCCTTCGATGCAGTCGGGCAGTGCACGGATCAGGAAGTCATCACATCTTGGACCAAGGTCAAGGGCCTGGGTCCATGGACCGTCCAAATGCATCTGATGTTTCAGCTGAGCAGACCTGATGTCTTTCCAGTGGATGATTTGGGCGTGCGCCGGGCGATGGAAAAGGGATTGTCCATCCCCAAGGATTCCCCGAAAACGGTGTATGCAAAACGGGCCCTGGTATGGAGCCCGTTTCGCACGGCTGCAAGCCGTTTGTTGTGGCAGAGCTTAAATGCTCAGCCCAAGTAAGACTTCAAGATCCGGCTGCGGCTGGTATGCTTGAGGCGTCGGATGGCCTTTTCTTTAATCTGACGAACGCGCTCACGCGTCAAGTCAAAGCGCTCACCAATTTCTTCCAGGGTCAAAGGATGCTCGCCGCCCAATCCAAAGTAGAGGCGAACGACATCTGCTTCACGGCTGGTCAGGGTTTGCAAGGACCGCTCGATTTCTTTGCGCAACGACTCTGTGATCAACACCGTGTCAGGTGATGGAGTGTCATTGGTTTGCAACACGTCGTACATCGTGCTGGAGCTGTCGTCGCCGTCTTTCAACGGGGCATCCATCGATACGTGGCGCCCTGCGTTCTTCAAGCTTTGCTTGACCTCGTCAAGGGTCATGTCCAATACTTCAGCAAGTTCTGCTGGCGTCGGAGGGCGTTCAAACTCTTGCTCAAGTCGGGCAAAGGCCTTGTTGATCTTGTTGATGGACCCGATTTTATTGAGGGGCAAGCGTACGATACGGCTTTGCTCTGCAAGGGCCTGCAGGATGCTTTGGCGGATCCACCAAACCGCATAGGAGATGAACTTAAATCCGCGGGTTTCATCAAAACGCTGCGCGGCTTTGATCAAGCCGAGGTTTCCTTCGTTGATCAAATCAGGCAAGGAAAGGCCTTGGTTTTGGTATTGCTTAGATACAGAAACCACGAAACGCAGGTTGGCTTTCGTCATCTTTTCCAAAGCGACTTGATCGCCCTGTTTGATGCGGCGGGCCAACTCCACCTCTTCTTCGGCTGTGATCAAGTCGACCCTGCCGATTTCCTGGAGGTACTTGTCCAGCGATGCGGTCTCCCTGTTGGTGACCTGTTTCGTGATTTTTAGCTGTCTCATGGGCGTTGCTTTTCAAGTGTTTGAGGGGAGGCCGGCAGACCCTTCCTCCCCTTCAAACGTATTTTTCGGTCATTCGTTTCACTCGGGCTTCGGAAGAAGCACTTTTCTGCTCAATTTGAGCTTTCCTGAGCGTGGATCGCGACCGGTGACTTTGAACTTCACGAGGTCGCCTTCGTTGATCACGTCTGTGACCTCATTGACACGGCCGTGTTCCAATTCAGAGATGTGCAACAGCCCATCTTGTCCGGGGATGATTTCAACGAAAGCGCCGTATGGCATTACCGTCTTGACCTGACCTTCATACACCTCTCCTACCTCTACAGTTGGAGGGAATGCAATGGCGCGGATGCGGGCAACCGCAGCGTCAATCTTCTGCTTGTTGTCACCGGAAACTTCCACGAGGCCCTTTCCGTCAGCATCTTCAATGGTCACGTTGGCACCTGTGGTGTCTTGGATCTCATTGATGATTTTACCACCTGGACCAATGATGGGGCCAATGGCTTCTGCTGGCACTTCAAAGGAGACGATGCGGGGCGCGTGGTCCTTGTAATCGTCGCGGTGCGTGTCCATCGTCTTGAGCATTTCTCCCAAGATGTGTGCACGTCCTTCTTTGGCTTGCAAGAGGGCTTCGGTCAACTGAGCAAAGGACAGGCCCTTGATCTTGATGTCCATCTGGCAGGCTGTGATGCCTTCGGATGTTCCTGTCACCTTGAAGTCCATGTCTCCGAGGTGGTCTTCATCACCAAGGATGTCGCTCAGTACAGCGTACTTGCCGCTGGCTTGATCGGTGATCAATCCCATGGCGATGCCACTTACGGGGCGCTTCAGGGGAATACCGCCGTCCATCATGGCGAGTGTGCCAGCGCAAACGGTAGCCATGGAGCTGGATCCATTGGACTCCAGAATCTCACTGACCAAGCGAATGGTATACGGGCAGTCCTCTACTGGAGGCAGCATGGGCTTCAGGGCCCGCAAAGCCAAGTTTCCATGGCCAATCTCACGGCGGCTCGTTCCACGGATGGGACGCGCTTCACCTGTTGAGAATGGAGGGAAGTTGTAGTGCAACAAGAACTTCTCGGTCTTCCGAACGAGGGCATTGTCAATGAGCTGCTCGTCGTCCTTGGTGCCCAAGGTCAACGTGGTGAGGCTTTGTGTTTCGCCACGTGTAAAGATGGCTGAGCCGTGCGGTCCTGGCAGGTAGTCCACTTCGCACCAAATGGGGCGAATGTCCTTGGTGCCACGTCCGTCCAAACGGATGCCTTCGTTCAGAAGCAGGTCGCGGATGGCCTTTTTCTGAGCGCCTTTGATGTAGTCACGGAGCATGTACTGCTTCTCGGCCTTCTCCTCATCGGACATGGTGGCGAGGAAGCCCTCTTTGATGGACTTGAAAGACTTGCCGCGCTCCTCCTTGGAACCGGCATTCTTTGCTGCATCATAATACTGCTGGTACAACTCGTCATGGATGCGCTGCTTGAGTGCGTCATCCTGCTTTTCATGCTCGTACTCGCGCTTGGGAGAAGAACTGGGCACTTCTGCAGCCATGTCAAGCTGAGCTTGGCATTGCTTCTGAATGGCGACGTGGGCCGCTTCAATGGCACCCACCATCTCCTCTTCAGACACCTCGTTCATTTCACCTTCCACCATCACGATGCTGTCCATCGAACCGGCGATCATCATGTCGATGTCCGCCTCCTCCAACTGAGCGTATGTAGGGTTGATGACAAATGACCCATTGATGCGCGCAACGCGCACCTCAGAGATGGGGCCGTCAAAGGGGATGTCACTCACAGCCAATGCTGCGGATGCTGCCAAACCAGCGAGGCTGTCCGGCATGTTCTCCTTGTCAGCTGACATCAACTGGATCATCACCTGTGTTTCAGCGTGGTAATCGCTGGGGAATGTGGGGCGCAGAGCGCGGTCCACGAGGCGCATGACCAGAATTTCGGTGTCACTTGGACGGGCTTCCCTTTTGAAGAATCCACCAGGGAAGCGGCCTGTTGAGGCGTATTTCTCACGGTAGTCCACAGTCAGTGGAAGGAAGTCGACGCCTTCTGAGGCGTCATAATTGCTCACTGCGGCGGCAAGAAGCATGGTGTCGCCTTGGCGCACAACCACACTTCCGTGGGCTTGCTTGGCGAGCTTTCCAGTCTCAATTGTGACTGGGCGACCATCGCCTAAATCGATGGTCTTGGTTACAATGTTCAGTTCCATAAAGGAGTTGTCAAATCGGGCATCCGTAAAGACCACAGGGCATTTCCCCGCGGGTTATTCATTGTATAACCCCGCGACCGGATGCCCGTGCCGCAGGGTTGTAGCATATGCTTGGTTGGGGCGTATCAGCGGCGGAGACCGAGGTCTTTGACGATGGCGCGATAACGCTCAATGTCCTTGCGCATGAGGTAGTCCAACAAGCGGCGGCGCTTTCCGACCAAGGTGATCAGAGAGCGCTGGGTGTTGACGTCTTTCCGGTTCTCCTTCAGGTGTCCTGTAAGGTGTGCAATTCGGAAGGAGAACATGGCGATCTGCCCTTCGGCGCTGCCAGTATCTTCAGCGTTCTTGCCATACTTGGCGAAGAACTCTTGTTTTTTCTCGGGTGTGAGGTACATGTGGAAATCTCTTGGATGTTCGTTATGCTGCCTGGAATTCAGGGGTGCAAAAGTACGTTGGCGCCCGCGATTGGACAAGCCTTACTGCAAGACAATCAGTCCATCAGCATGCCCACGAGGGTCGACAGCTCCTGTTGCAATTTGTTGCGGTGAACAATGCGGTCTACAAAACCGTGCTCCAGCAAGAATTCAGCGCGTTGAAAACCTGATGGGAGGTCCTTGCCAATGGTCTCTTTGACCACCCTTGGCCCTGCAAATCCGATGAGGGCATTGGGCTCGGCAATGTGGATGTCACCCAACATGGCAAAGGAGGCTGTAACTCCCCCAGTTGTAGGGTCGGTTAAGATGCAGACATAAGGCAGTCCTGCCTTGGCCAACAGGCTGAGCTTGGCGCTGGTCTTGGCCATTTGCATGAGCGAAAAGCCCGCCTCCATCATGCGGGCGCCGCCGGACTTCGTGATGCACACAAAGGGCAAGCCGTTTTTGATGGCGTAGTCAATGGCCCTGGCGATTTTTTCTCCGACCACCGATCCCATGGAGCCGCCGATGAAGCTGAAATCCATGCAGCTGATGACCATGGTTCTTCCCGCAACCTCCCCTACTCCTGTGCGAAGGGCATCTTTCAGGTTGGTTTTCTCCATGGAAGAATTCAGCCGGTCTTCATAATCCTTGGTGTCTTTGAAATTGAGCGGATTGGCTGAGGTCATTTTGGCCTGCAACTCCCTGAACTTTCCACCGTCAAACAAGAAGTTGAAATAGGCAGCTGACCCAATCCGTTCGTGATGGTCACAGTGGGCACACACCCACAGGTTGCCCTCGTGCTCCGGTGAAGCTATCACGGTTTTACAAGAGGGGCACTTGTACCAATTGCCTTCGGGAATTTCCTTCTTTTCGGCTGTTTTGGTGGTGATGCCCTCCTTCATTCGGCGGAACCATCCCAGTCCACCGGCTTCGGTGTTCTCGGCTTCTTTGGGTTGGGCCTTGGCCTGCTGGTCTTTGTCTGCCATAAGGTGCAAATTTAGTCCAGCTTCAAAAGGGCAAGGATATGGCTGGATGAATCCGCCAACCGGTAAGCGTGGATTGTGCGCCATTGGGCCATCTCACAGGCCTTCCTGCGTCACAGCGGAGCATGAAGTACCCGAAATCAAGTCGGATTCCCCCGCCGCATGCGATGGCCATTTGCGATAGAAATGTGGCCGCATTGAATTCCACATCTGCCAAGTCCGGATCTGGCCGCGTCATCCATATGTTGCCGGCGTCGGTAAACAAGGCGCATTGAATCCAGTCGTTGATGTACCGCCTCAATTCGATGTTGGCCTCAATGCGGATGTCACCTCTGACCCTGAGGCTCGCATTGCTGGAACCGCCCGGTCCGAGACTCAAGGCTTGCCAACCCCTCATGCTGTTTGGACCTCCAACGTAAAACTGTTTCTCCAAGGGGACAGCAACGTTGTCGATGGAGGAGGCAGCGACGCCCACAACGCAACGTCCAAAAATGCCGTTTTTGCCTTTGGGCGTCCACCCTGCCCGTAAATCCGCCATCCACCGCGTATAGCGGGCTACTTGGACGTCTCTGGATTGTGCGAAGGCGCTTGGCAATCGGATGTTCGTCTCTTCCGGGGCATCCTTGTGAAGGAGGTGGAACAAGTTTCCAGAACCTTCAAACTCGACATCGACGCTCCATTGAAGAGGTGACCGCTTGTCCAACTTCGATCTCAACCGCCAACGTATGCCCGAGCTGAACAGCGCTCGTGGTTCGAAAGATGAAGTCAGAAAGTCCGACTGCAAGCTGTCCAGATCGGCCACAAAAACAGGCTCCAATTGGCTGGATGTGAAGGCCACTTCAAAGGGCCTCAACTCTATACTGGAACCCGTCGCTGGGTTTTCGATGAACTGCTCTACCAATCCAAGTTGGATGTAGGTTCTGCTGAATTTCACACGGTCTTCATCGCGAATGGTCAGCGATATTCGGCTTTCTGGCTTGTTGGACTTCGAAAAGCTTTTGGCGCCGAAAGGAATGAGTCGGTTTGTCCGGTAAATCAAGCCTGCACTCAGAATGCGGGAATTCAAGGCGCCGCTTGCTCCACCATCATTGACCAGGTCCAGTCCATAAGGCTGCACAGATTCCAGACCGAGACCGAGTTCAAGAGACAGTTGTTCTGCGCGTTTTCGGAAGTCTTGATCGGACAACGACAGGGCCACTTCTCCCCCCACCCCTTGCCGTTGGGTCACCGCGCCGTTTACCTTCATGACCCTCCTTTCCGAAGGGTAGGCATCCATATGGATGTGCAAGGGCGTGTATGGTTGCGGCTCGACCTGGTCCATCGTTGTGATCCCCACCCGCAAGTCTTGCACCAGGGGCAGCTGGCGAATGGCCTGTCGCGTTTGCGCCAATTTCAGTGGAGTAAACAAGCCCCCTTGTTCTATGCGCATGAAGTGGCTGAGACCTCGGATGTCCCGTGCGATAGGCACCCTCCATTGAATCCCATCTATGTCCCTGGTTTCCATGGGTTCCAATTGAACAGGGTGCCAGTGGAAGCTGATGCTGTCAATCTGCCCTTTGCGGTGCGGCACCATGAGTCCATCAAATTGTGCGGGGGCTATTCGCAAGTCGAGGTCCACACATCTGCTGGATCGGCTCTCGGTGGTGTCTATTTCAATCGAGAAAAACCCGGAGGTGAGTCCAAACCAGCCCTCTTGCTGGAGCCTTTTTGCGAACCGGTCGCGCTCTCGATCCAAGGCGTCGAGCTCCAGTGGGCGCCCTTCCCACATCTTCCATTCTTTTTCAATGGCTGCGACCTGCAGGCGAGGTAGCCCGCTGCCATCTGCATTGACTCGTGCATTGCAGCAGCGTTGCCGCTGTCCCGGATTCAGAATGATCACCAAGCTGACGTGTTGGCCTTTCATGGTGGTATCCAAGGAGACCTCAGCGTCCAAGTATCCGCTGCGCAGCATTCGCGACTCCAAAAGGGCGCGGTTTTGGCCCAGTAAATTGCTGTCAAATGGAGAGGCCGTTCCCGCAGGCACAGGCTGAGCAGCATCTACGGCCTTTTGCCACCTGCCATTGAACTTGGCCCAAAGGTGCCTCCAAGGAATTCCTGCCAACCGTTCTGGTGGCTGCACTGCCAATCCGCCTTGGAGCAGGGACTGCCACTGGGCGAGGTCCGTTTCGATTGAATCTTCGCTTGAGGCCAGCCGCCATTCGATGTTCCAAACCAGGGGCTCCCCTGTGTCTACAGTGCTATTGTCTTGTCCCAGAAGTTCTGCATTCGGCCACAGGAATGCCCAAAGTGCCAAGGAGAAGGCCCATCTTGCATAGAAACGGGGGACGCGGAACATGCCTACGAAGAACGAGATTCTAGCCGTGCGGGCCTTGAGGAACCGCAAAACACGCTCTGAAGAGCGCAAATTTGTCGTGGAAGGACTGAAGGGTGTGGAGGAAGCCTTGTCCAGTGGTTGGTTGGTCCATGGCTTGTATGGCACAGCAGATTGCAGGGCCCCTGAAGATTGGGAGGCGGAACGGGTGTCCACCAAAGACATGTCCCGGATGAGCACACTGAAGGCACCACCGGGAATTCTGGCCGTGATGGGCATGCCAGAAGAAGGCGACACAGAACCGGACGTGGAAGATCCTGCGGCCTTTGCCTTGGCCATTGATGGACTCTCTGATCCAGGCAACCTCGGTACGATCATCCGCACCGCTGATTGGTTTGGTGTCTCGGGCATTTGGATTTCACACGGCTCGGTCGACCCTTTCAACCCCAAGGTGGTGCAAGCCACGATGGGGGCGATTTTCCGGTTGCCCATCTGGTCGGTTGACCTCCCAGTCACCTTGCACAAACTCTCCGCCCAAGGAGTGTCAATCCAAGGCTTGGAGCTTGCCGGAGAATCGCTTTGGGAGCGCGAGAAGAGAACTCCCCCCGCCGCGAGGGTGGCAGTGGTGGGCAGTGAAAGCCACGGTCTTTCTGAAGAGGTGCGAAAAGTGTGTTCAGAGTTCATTCACATACCCGGTGGAGGACAGTCTGAATCCCTCAACGCATCTATGGCAGCAGGCATTGTGATGGCGGCTTGGCACAGCACGACCCTCAAGGATGGGTGACTGGCCCACTGCGGGCTGAACCTTCGCGGTAAATTTCACAAGCCATGCGGGTGAGGGTGTTGCGCCCTAACCCTTCTCCCAACACCCCAAGTTCGACTTCAATCCATGCGATCCGGTCAAGGAAGCTTTCGGACAAACCAGAGAAATCTCCTGTATCCAAAGCCTGTTGGGCTTCATGTGCCCATTGCCCAGAGATTCCCATGGATTCCATGGCGTCGTCTACACGTTGGGCATAGGATTCCCAGCCAGCTCGGTCGTTGGCGCAATCCACCGATTCAATGGCAACACCCTCAGCAATCCGGACGGTTCCTTTCCAGCCTTCAAGGCCGATGCGCATGCTCCGCTCATCGTCCTTTTCTGTCTTGATGCCGTCGAGCCTTTCCTTGATGAGCAACATGTCGCAGGGGTTCACGTCGTACCGCACCACAAGTGGACGGACCAGGCCTGTTAGGACTTGCGGCCCTAAGCGGTCTCCTCCCCTTGCTTTGGCCAACATTTTGAGCAAGCCTACATGGGTCTCGTCACGCCCTTGTTTCGCACGGCCTGGTCCTTGTGCAATCCAAACTTGACCTCCCCGATCTGTGATATCAGCTATGCGTTCGCTGATGGCCTTGTGTTGGTCAAAGGCCGACCGGCCGGAAAGACTGCGGTCTATGAAAATGGCTTTATTGGCCTCCATCAAAGTCTTGACCCAAGGCAGACGCGCCAAATTGCTTCCGAGGACAATGTGGGTGGTGCTGAGTCCTGCATCGAAGCGGGCCATGTTGTACAATGCCGGGTCGCAGACGATGTCCCTGTGCGTGCTGATGCGGATTCCGGGCTCATCCGCAGGCTGCATGGTGGCTTCAATGCCCGCCGTTGTATTGGCGGTGACCCAGCGCATGAAGGGAACACTCCATTCTGCTTGAATGTCCTTGGGTGCAGATGGCAACTCCAGTCCCTTGGCCCGCAGATAATGCTGAATCCTCTTGATTTCGGGAAGCTGATCCAAGGAAATAGCCGTTTCCGCCATGTGCGCAAAGGAAAGCAAGGTGTATCAATCGCCCCGCCCGCTTCCATGGTTTAATCTTGCACCATGACGTTTGCAGAGCTCAAGGTCACCCGACAATACCTCGATGCCCTCGGGGATATGGGGATTGTGGAGCCGACAGAGATACAATCCAAGGCCATTCCCCGGATTCGCGCTGGGCAGGATGTCATTGGAATTGCGCAGACAGGGACAGGAAAGACCCTGGCCTTTTTGTTGCCTGTGATGGCGATGCTGTCCCACGCACAAGGAAAGGGACCTCGTTGTGTGATCTTGACCCCTGCCAAGGAGCTCGCCCTTCAAATCGCCGATGTGGCCAAAAGACTGGCTGCCAATACAGACCTGAGGGTTGAGGTCGTATACGGGGGCGTCGGCCACAGGGCACAACAGGAGCGAATGGAGTCGGGAACCGATTTGGTGGTGGCTACACCTGGCAGGTTCATGGAGCTCTACCTCCGAAATGCCTTCGTGACCAAGAACATTGAACACCTTGTGTTGGATGAAGCGGACCGCATGATGGATTTGGGATTCATGCCCCAGCTCCGCAAGCTGTTGGAGATCCTTCCAAACAAGCGACAAAACCTCCTTTTTTCAGCCACATACCCCCCCAAGACGGAGGAAATGGCGGGTGAATTCTTGCTCTGGCCTACCCGTGTCGAAGCCTCACCTCAATCAACGCCGGTTGAAACCATCACCCAGAGTGCTTTTCGGGCTCCGAATTTCGGAACGAAGCTGAACCTGCTCGTAGAGATCCTGGGTCGGGATGATGCGCCCGAGCAAGCTCTCATCTTTGTGCGGGAAAAAGACCAAGCCGAAAGGATTGGACAAGCCATCCACGATGGTGTATCGTGGTCCGTAAAAACACTGCACGCCAACAAAGGGCAGAACAGCCGCATCAATGCCATGGAGGACTTTAAGTCCGGGGAGTTGCGCTACTTGGTGGCTACCGATGTAGCGAGCAGGGGCATTGATGTCCCGCAATTGGACTTGGTTGTCAACGTGACCGTTCCTCGAGATCCGCACGATTACATCCACAGAATTGGGCGGACAGGCCGGGCGAAGCGAAAGGGTCAAGCCATCACTTTGGTCGACCCGAGCGAAAAAGCGGCATTGCTCCGTGTCGAGGAACTGCTGGGTGTTCCCTTGAATTTCAAGCCCGTACCGGACGGCGTCGCTGAGGTGGCCACACCGAAGTGGGAAGCCCAAGCGATGGCCCGCTCCATTGACCGAGAAAAGCGCAAGGCCGACCCCACCTTCAAAGGGGCTTTTCATGAAAAAAAGCGCAAGCCATTTTCCAAAGGGAGGAATGCTTCGGGGCGGTCTGGAAAACGCCGTTAATGCTCCCACACGGGCTGAACCACCCCGTCCCGTTCCAATCTGTACCCTGTATCATACACCCAGACTTCAGTCCCCCCATCACTGACGTGTTTGACATGGGTGTGGTACTCAAAGGCAAAGCCCTTGTCGCGCAGCCACTGCATCCCCCCGATATCGGACATGGTAGGGGCGCTGGCATGCCAGTCCTTAAATGCCCTGAGTATGCTGTGGTTGCGGTCGAGTATCCTTCCTACGGCATTTTGATGCGGCCGTGCGTGGTAAACAGCTGGCATTTTTGAGCGCATTTTTCGCTGTTGTCCGGGATAGGTAGAGAAGCAATACTCCGAACAGAAGTCGCCGGTGTATGGGGCTGCTTTGTATGGTTCAATACGGGCTTTACAGGCCAAACATTTGGTCATAGTGATGCGAATCTGACGCAATCAAATAAAGTCCTGTGTGAAACACGATTTCACCAGCTGTTCATTCGTCACTGTTCGTCTTTCCTTTGTCTGTGACATGAATGATGTGATGACAGTGGGCGTTGTTGGCGCCGGAACGATGGGGCGGGGCATCGCCCAAGTGGCTGCTGCTGCAGGCCACAAGGTCCATTTGTTGGATAGAAATCTTGCTGTGCTCAAGGATGCACAATCGTTTTTGGCCAAAATCCAAGACCGTTCTGTGTCCAAAGGGCGGATCTCCAGGCAAGATGCCGATGCCTTACTCGAACGCATCTCGTCCACGCAGGAGGTGTCAGACATGGCTGGGTGCGGTCTTGTAATTGAAGCCATTGTAGAGCGGGCCGACATCAAAGAAGCATTGTTTTCTGAGCTCGAATCTGTCGTCTCAAAAGGTTGTGTATTGGCCTCCAACACCTCTTCCCTATCGGTTACAGCATTGGCGGCCTCCCTGAAACATGCTGACCGCTTTGTCGGCCTTCACTTTTTTAATCCAGCACCCTTAATGCCGCTGGTTGAAGTGATTCCAGCGTTGCAAAGCCGGGCTGGTCTTTCGGATGAAATGTTGGTGCTGATGCAGCAATGGGGCAAACAACCCGCTGTAGCCAAAGACACGCCAGGTTTTATCGTCAACCGCGTGGCCCGTCCGTTTTACGGTGAGGCCATCCGCATGCTGGAGGAAGGCTTTGCCGATGTGCCGACCATTGATTGGGCCATGACGTCATTGGGAGGGTTCAAAATGGGCCCATTCGAACTCATGGATTTGATCGGCAATGACGTCAACTATGCCGTCACAGAAAGTGTCTGGACCGCGTTTTACTTTGACCCGCGTTACAAGCCCTCTTTTGCGCAAAAGCGCAATGTGGACGCAGGCTGGCTTGGCCGAAAGACAGGTCAGGGGTGGTACGATCACGACGAGGGTGCCGACCAGCCCGTTGCGCGCATGGACAAAGACTTGGGTCAAGACATTTTGTGGCGCATCCTGGTGATGTTGATCAATGAGGCTGCAGATGCCGTGTTCTGGGGCGTGGCTTCGGCCCAGGATGTCGACAAGGCGATGCGCGGGGGCGTCAACTACCCCAAGGGGTTGCTGGAATGGGCTGAGGAAGTGGGCCTCGACCGCTGCGTTGCTGCACTGGACGAACTTCGCGACACTTATGGAGAGGACCGCTATCGCTGCAGTCCATTGTTGAGGACCCGGGCCAAAGAAGGCAGAAGCCTGTTTGCCTGAGGGTTGTTGATCAGCATTCTGTGCCAAAAGCACTCAACAGCTGTAGCACATCAGAAACGGTCACTGCGCCATCGCCATTGACATCGGCTGAACAGCTCTCAAGACAACCAAAGTCTGAAAGCAGCACCAAAACGTCGGACACGCTGATCAGCAGGTCTCCGTTGAGATCCAAGGGACATGAGGCTTCTTCCGGACTGAGGATGCCATCGCAATTGTTGTCCACACCGCTGGCATTGGCTGGGGCGCCAGGGAACACCTCGGAATTGTTGTCGTCACAGTCGCAAACGGTGGTCTCCCCGTCTCCATCCATGTCCACGATGCCCGCACAGGTTTCGAAATCTGCCTGGCAATTCGCCAAAACACAAGCTTCGCAGTCCGCGGTGCTTCCGAAACCACACACGAGCAGACAGTTGTTCTGAGCGCAGACGCTTTGCTCCGCAAAGCAGCCCACACAACCCGTGCTCATCGTGGGAATGCCCGCTGCGATGCAACTGGCAAAGCAACTTTGGAGGTCCCCAGCAAAAATGCAGTCAAAGCCGCATGAGAATACCGCGTCGTTGACCAGGTCACCTTCATTGCACAGCAAATTGAAGTCCAGCGAGTCACATTGTGCTTCCATGGATTGCGGGACGGTCCACAGCCCAAGCAACATCAAGAATGGAATGCAGTTAAAGAGGCTTGAATATTGGCTCATGTGGTATAAACAAAAATCCAAACTTCAGGTTCGGTCGAGCAACCGGGTGCCTCCTTGGTCGAGGACTTCACCCGCTTTTTGGATATCTGAAGGGTGGGTTAAATCCAGGAAGGCTCCGGCCAAAGGCAGGGCTTGCATTTGCCCACCGCTCTTGAGGAACAGTGAGACGGCCTCGGGAAGCTCGCGCTCCCTTCGCACAGGATGTTCCGGAACATTTCGCACGGCGTCCAACAAGGGGGCGTAGGGCAACCTGAAGTAGTTCATGCTGACCCTGGGCTGGCCATCGCCCCAACGCGATGCGTTGACTTCTGCTGCGGTGGGCTTTTCAATGATGCCCGTGAGCTTTCCCCCTTGGTCAGCTTGCAGCACTGCAAAGGCCAGCACCCGCTCTTGTGGCAGTCCGAGAAAACGCGGGTCAAAGGCCGGCAGTACAGCGTCGTGCTCGAACAGCGCCCTGAACATGCCCCGTGGCGGCAGGTTGTCTCCGTTGGCGATGGTGATGCTGTTGTTGGACCATTGAGGGTTGGCCTCAAGTGCCAATTGCACAGCATGTGCTGTCCCCAGCGGTTTCTTGCGTCCAGAAGGAATGGATTGCCGCACATAGGTCAAGGCCATCCCGGCGATGGGATGGACGTCAAAGTGGGCCTGGGTGATGGTGTCCTCTTGTGCAATGACCAAGCAGGCTTCGGTGCACCCCTCTTCCCTGAGCTGCATCAACAAGTGTTCTATGAGCGGCTTGGCATCTGTACCAATGCGGATCATCGCTTTTGGCCTGGATCGCGCTTCATTGAGAATGTTTTGGGGCTCGTTTGAGGCGGCCTTCATTCTGCTCCCCCTTCCGGCGGCCATGATGACGGTGGGATTCAACCTTGACATGATACTCCTTGGTCCATTTCCACTTCCCAGGCCCCCACTGCGCCTGCTGTGAGCATGGCTTTTCTGACCTGATCTGAAGATGCTTTGGGCGAAAGTGCAAAAGCGCACCCACCCCCACCAGAACCGTTGATTTTACCTCCCCAAGCCCCCGCATTGCGAGCGGCCGTTAACATCGCTTCGATGCGGGGTGTCGAGAGCCTCAGGACATCGCGCAATACGTCGTGGTGCTTGGTTAAATCGTGTCCCATGGCCATGCCGCTTGATGGCGCTTCGGCCATTTGGGTTCCCCAATGCCATTCTAAGTCGCGGTTGGTCCTGGTGCCCTCCAACAGGAGCCGGTCGTCGGCATCCAGAGCGATGTCTCGGGCATCGATGTGGGCCATCAAGGGGATCCGCGCTTCTTTGCATCGGCGCAAATGTCCCTGCGTGTCTTTGGGCTGGCCCGAATCGCCGAGAACGAAGGCACCCTCTGGCAAGTGCAAGGGAACGGGGGCGCCAATTCCAAACCTGTGGATTCCACCGTGGGCGCAAGCAAATTGGTCCATATCGCCTCCTGCCCCATTGTAATCGGTGACTTCATACTGATGGCAGCGCTTGACGACGTCATTCACATCGAAACCGCCGTTGAAAATTTTGAGCCACGCAGCGGTCCATGCGGTCAGCAAAGCTGTCGAGGAACTGCAACCTGCCCGCAGCGGAATGGTGCTCTCAATCCAAACACGCCAGCCCGGCCCCACTGGGGTTCCAAACTCTTGAAGCATCGACCTCAAAGCCATCCCCATGGGCAGTTCGACTGACATTTCATCAGGGTGGTTCAAGTCGTATTCTGCCAATGGTCCGAGGGCGGCACTGGCGACTTCTACGCGGGAATCCTGAATTGGCGAAAAGTGAAGTGTGCACCTCCTGTTCATGGCCATTGCGATGACGGGAAGCCCCAAGTAATCTTGATGCTCTCCAAACAGACACAGCCGGCCAGGCGCCGAGCTTATGAATGCAGTGGTCATGGCTTGGATTGCAACTTCAGGATTCCCCAAACCGCAGCTGCACAGAATGCCGACATCATCACCGCTGTCGTGAGCTGGGCAAACAATCCAGCGCCAATCCCCAACAATGCGCCATAGACCGCTATGCATCCTAAGAAGGCCTGCAACAGCGACTTCGGCACGTTCCATGAAACTGCTTCCTTTCCCTCGGTGGGTGGGAATTGTTTCCAGCCTGGGCCACCAGGTTGAACCTTGTCCACAAAAGACTGCAGCACTTCTGCGGACTCAGGCTTCAGGACGACAGCAGCCACTGCCCACCCGACTGTGGTCAGCAGACTTCCGATGACAAGTTTGCCCCAATCGGCCATGGGCCACCATCCCAAAGCATCGTGGAACCAAGTGAAATAAGCGGCGACCAGCAGGGACATGGCCATCGCTACGATTTCTGTGCTGGCAGAAACGCGCCACCAAAACCAGCGGACGATGAACAGCCCGCCTGTTCCCGCCCCGAGCAACAGCAATAGATTGAAGGCTTGAGAAGCCGAAGTGAGCGTGAGGCTCAACAATGCCCCAGCCAACAGTGAGAGCAAGCTGGCCCAGCGGCCTGCCACAACTTTCTGCTGTTCTGTGGCCTCTGGTCGAATAAAACGCGCCCAGCCATCGTGCACCAAATAGCTCGCACCCAAGTTTACCTGGGTACTCATGGTCGAAATAAAGGCTGCAAGCAATGAGGCGGCCACCCACCCCAACAAGCCGGCGGGAAGCAAACTCAACATGGCAGGATAAGCCACATCATGACCCACCTTGTCGGCAGCCAATTCAGGAAATGCAGCGGCGATGGTGTCCAGGTCTGGAAAGACGATCAGCGAAGCCAATGCGACCAAAATCCAAGGCCAAGGACGCACCGCATAATGTGCCGCATTGAACAGCAGTGTGGCCCCTACAGCGTCATCTTCGCTTCGGGCGCTGAACATGCGCTGTGCAATGTAGCCCCCGCCCCCAGGCTCAGCACCGGGATAATAGCTGGCCCACCATTGAACGGCCAAGGGCACGAGCATCACGGGTACCCACACTTCTGGCTTTGTAAAATCCGGCCACACCGAAAGCTTGTCCATGACATTGGGGTGTGTCATCAGACCTTGGATCCCTCCCACTTCGGGCAATGCCAATACGTAAACGCTGGCAGCGACTGCGCCGCTCATGGCCAAGAAGAATTGGAACAGGTCGGTCCAGAGTATGGCGCGAAGTCCGCCGTAAACGCTAAACAGCAGGGTCACCGAGCAGGTCACCAGCAAGGTCATCCAACCTGGCCAACCCAACAAAATGCTTCCGAGTTTGATGGCTGCCAGACTGACTGTGGCCATGACCAAAACGTTGAAAACGAGGCCGAGGTAAACGGCCCGAAACCCGCGCAAAAACGCTCCGGCCTTGCCGCCATAGCGGAGCTCGTAAAAGGCAATGTCTGTGAGCACTCCAGACCGCCTCCACAACCGGGCATACACAAAGACGGTGACCATGCCCGTGAGCAAGAATGCCCACCAAGCCCAGTTGCCTGAAACACCTTGTTGTCTGACGAGATCGGTTACCAGATTTGGCGTGTCGGCGCTAAATGTGGTCGCCACCATGGAGGTGCCGAGCAGCCACCAAGGCATGTTTCTCCCCCCCAGGAAGAAATCATCGGCACTGTTGTTGCCCTTTCGGCCAGCGGCTATTCCTATGAAGAGAATGGTCAACAACACCCCGCCGATCACGAGGAAATCCAACATCGCCAATTGCATGGCACCGAATGTAGCACGTCAGAGGATTCCAAGGGATTAAACGCACGCAGAACGGGGACGTTATATTTCAGAATGAAATGGATTCCGGGCTTGTCCCTTCTTTGCTGCATGGCTCCAGCGATTTTGGCAGCGCAAGACGTGACGTTTCACGCCGACGTGGCCCCCATTGTATTCAATCATTGTACTTCATGTCATCGGCCTGGGGAAATTGGCCCCATGCCTTTCACGAATTATGGTGAGGTCGCGGCTTACGGGGAGTTCATCGAGTACGTCACATCCATAGGATATATGCCTCCGTGGTCACCTGATGCGTCCTACAGTCATTTTGTGGGCGAGAATGTCCTGACTGCGGGTCAATTGGAAACGCTCAGCGCATGGGTGGCCGCAGGCAAACCCGAAGGCGACCCCGCGGACAATCCCGGTCTACCCGAATTTCCGGACGGAAGTCAAATTGGCACTCCTGACCATGTGCTCGCGATGGACCAGCCGTACACGCATGCAGGCGACATGTCCGAGCAGTACCAGGTCTTCGTCTTGCCTTCGGGGTTCGATGCGGCGGCTTCCATTCGTGCACTTGAGGTACAGCCCGGAAACCACAATGTGGCTCACCACGCCATTCTCGGTCTGGATGTCTCGGGAACAGCCACTGTCCTCGATGCTGCTGACCCGGCCCCGGGCTACGAGAGCTTTGGCGGTTTTGGCTTCAATGCTGAGAGCTCCTTCTTTGGAGCGTGGGTTCCCGGAGCCCTTCCTGTGGCATATCCTCCGGGCATTGGCCGCACGATTCCAGCGGGGGCTGACGTGCTGTTGCAGATGCACTACGGCCCTTCTTCGGTGGACGAAGTGGACCAGACCGAGATCAATGTGTTCCTGTCCAATGAGCCCATTGAGCGTGAAGTATTGACGGTCATCATGGGGCCCCAGCACCTCGATGCGCCTTTTGTCCTGCCGCCCAATCAAGTCTCGTCGTTCCATGGCACCATGCCGGTGACCGCAGATGTCAGCCTGCTGAGTATCGCGCCCCACAGTCACCTGATCGGGTCCTCTTGGAAGGTGTACGCCACTTCCCCGGGCAATGCAGACACCATCCCTTTGATTTCAATACCCTCTTGGGATTTCAATTGGCAGGGGTATTTCACCTTCCCGCACCTGACAAAGGTTCCTCAAGGCTACACGCTCCACGGTGAAGCCACTTATGACAACACTGCCGACAACCCATTCAATCCAAGCGACCCGCCACAGTGGGTGTATTTCGGTGAAGAGACCCAAGACGAGATGTTTTTTGTCTTCATCGATTTGGTGGCCTTTGAAGAGGGCGATGAAGAGATTGCACTCGGGCCAGATACGGCGTCCTGCGATGGAGACCTCACGGGTGACAACCTCGTGGGGGTTTCTGACGCCCTGCTTTTGCTGAGTGAATTTGGATGTCAAGTCGGATGCACTTTGGATTTGGACGGTGACAATGCAGTGACCGTTTCAGACGTGCTGTTTTTGTTGGGTCAATACGGGGCCACATGCAATTGATGCTGGCCGCCCCATTGTTGCGGGTGGTGCTGTTTTTGGCCCCCCTTTGCCCCATCTGCCAGAACATGTGTTATGATTTGCGCCTTTTGGAGGAGGAATTTGCCGATGCTCCTGTTGAATTTGTGGGGGTATTTCCCAATGCATCGACCAAGGCCCACCAAATGGCTGAATTTCGAACGACCTATGGCCTCAACATGCCATGTGTTGGCGACACGGCCCAATGGGCAGCCTTGCTGGGCGCCCGGTGGACCCCAGAAGCGTTCATTTTAGATGAGCACGACAGCGTCTTGTATCAAGGCCGCATCAATGACCGGTACTTCGCACCGGGTCGGCGGAGAAACAAGACCCGAAGTCGAGATTTGAGAAATGCCATTTCAGAAGCGTTGCTGGGACAAGAGGTTCAGGTCCCCCTGACCGAAGCTGTCGGTTGCCCCATTGAAGGATTGAAAATTCTCCAACCTCAGCATTGATCTCATCTGCACTTTGTTTTTCTCGTTTTAATTTCCAACCATGAAGACAGCGCTATCCTTTGCCCTCCTGCTCGCTCTTGGAGCAACCACAGGTTGGGGTCAGGTCACCTATCACGCCGATGTGGCGCCCATCATCCACAATGCTTGTATGGAGTGTCACCGTACTGGAGAAATTGGCCCCATGCCTTTCACCAATTACGAGGAGGTGTCGGCATATGGCCCTTTCATCGAGTATGTGACTTCAATCGGCTACATGCCGCCTTGGACACCCGATGCCGACTACAGTCATTTCGTGGGTGAGCGGGTGTTGTCCGCGGAAGAAATCGAAACCATCAGCGCATGGGTGGATGCCGACATGCCCGAAGGAAACCCTGCCGACAATCCTGGAGCACCTTTTTTTCCAGAGGGAAGCCAAATTGGCGAGCCCGACTTCGTGTTTAGCATGTCGGAGCCCTACGCCCATGGCGGGGACATGACCGACCAATATCAGGTCTTTGTAATGCCCACTGGGTTTGAACAGGACATGACCGTGAGGGCACTCGAAGTGCGCCCTGGCAATGGGGCCATCGCGCATCACGCTGTCCTCGGTTTGGACATTGAAGGCGTTGCAGAAAACCTGGACGCCCAAGATCCTGAACCAGGGTATGAAAGCTTTGGTGACTTTGGGTTTGATGCTTACCAAAACTTCTTTGGTGCTTGGGTACCCGGTGCGCAAACCTTGGTCTACCCCGAAGGCATTGGCAGGGTCATTCCCGCACAAAGTGACCTCTTGATGCAGATGCATTACGGGCCCAATGCAGCGGAGGAGTCTGACCAAACCGAAGTCAATGTGTTCTTGACGGAGGGGCCCATCGACAGGGAAGTGGAGACAGGAATCATGGGGCCGTGGACCTTGGGTGAACCGTTCTTCATTCCCCCCAATCAAGTCAAAACCTTTCACGGCACCTACAACATCCCTGTGGACCTGAGCTTGATCAGCATTGCTCCGCACAGCCACCTGATTGGAAACTCATGGGAAGTGTTCGCCACAAGCCCCAACAACCAAGACACCATCCCATTGATTTCCATACCCGCTTGGGACTTCAATTGGCAGGGCTTTTTCACATTCCCATACATGACCAAAGTGCCGGGTGGTTATACCCTGCATGGCATTGCGTCCTATGACAACACCTCTGACAATCCGTTCAATCCAAACGACCCTCCTGTCATGATTGAATACGGTGACAATACAGGTGACGAGATGTTTTTTGTCTTCTTCGACTACGTGCTCTACGAGGCGGGTGACGAGGACATTTCGCTGGAGACCCCCTTACTTTCCAGCGTAGAGCCTCTGGAACGCGAGGCGCCGGGCGTTACACTTCAGCCCAACCCCGCCTCAAATCGGATTCAGTTGTTGGCCCATCCACAATTTGTAGGGTCCTCCTGGTCATTGCGCGATTTGGGTGGTCGGGAAGTCATGTCAGGGCAATTCAACTCAGGCAATGACCGAATATTGACCGGTGCCCTCCCGGATGGCGTTTACCTGTTTCAGGGCCCTCAGGGCACAGAACGGGTGGTCATCCAGCATTGACCGGGCAAGCTGCAGCACCTGTCCACCGGTGGCTGATGGCACCTTCCCTCCGGATTCCTTCTGGCTCAAGGAGGTCGAAGCGCACTTCTCCGGATGCGTGCAGGACTTGTGGGGCGCTGTCCGTTGTGATCCATGCGAATCCCACGTGGGTCACCTTTGAAGGGTCGTCTTTGTGAAAGAATACGAGGTCTCCATGCTGGAGTTCCTCATAGGACTTGCGCCCAGCTTCAAGGGAAGTCCACTGCTGCGACGCGTCTCTTGGAATGGAACATCCGTGCAAGGCGCAGGCAAGTTGTGTCAGTCCACTGCAATCCATGCCCAACACACTCTTGCCGCCCCAGAGATAAGGTGCTCCCAAAAATGTGTAGGCAGCATCGACAGGTTGATCAGGCCGCGCAGGCGCCGATGGGATGAGTCCAAATGGCACGGAGGACCCTGCGGGCAAGTGGTATGGCCTCCCCTCCCACTCCAATGTGGTCAATGGCGCCATCAAGACCATGGTTTCTGCTGCAAAAGCCTCAATGGCTTCGGGCGTATCCGCGATCAATTTGACATCGGTGTAGCCCGTATATCGGTCGTCGTCCAAGGTGACAGAAGCCCAACCCGGGGCATTTGGGGCTGGAGCCCATTGCAACCTCTGGCCAAACAGGCCTTGGGTCACCATTTCTGCACGGTCGTCTGCTGAGGACCTGATGGGCGCAAGGGGGACACGAATGATGCCGGGTGTATCGCCCATGGCTTAAACCAGGTTTTCCAAAACGAGGGCACTGCCTCCTCCTCCACCATTGCAGATGCCTGCGGCGCCCAGCTTTTTTCCATGGCGCTTTAAGGCATGGATCAAGGTCACCGTGATGCGGCTTCCGGAGCTCCCCAGGGGATGCCCGAGAGATACTGCGCCTCCATGGACGTTGACCTTGTCAGCACCGAGGCCCATCAATTTGCTGTTGGCCAGTCCGACCACCGCGAAAGCTTCATTGAGTTCAACGAGCTCCATGTCTGCCATGCTCAATCCGGCGCGGTCCAAAGCGATGGGCAGGGCTTTTGATGGGGCAGTGGTAAAGTCTTCAGGTGCATGGGCGGCATCGGCATTTGATAGCAGCCGGGCCAACGGGACAATCCCCCTGGCTTTTGCAGCTTCTTCTGACATGAGGACCAATGCAGAAGCGCCGTCGTTGAGCGTGCTGGCGTTGGCCGCGGTAACGGTTCCTTCCTTGTCAAAGACGGGCCGGAGGGTTGGAATCTTCTCCATCTTGACGTTGCTGAACTCTTCGTCCACGGCCACCACGACAGGGTCGCCCTTTCGCTGCGGAATGCTCACCGGAACGATTTCGTCTTCAAAAGCCCCGGACTCCCATGCAGCTGCTGACCTGCGGTAACTCTCTATGGCAAAAGCGTCTTGTTCCTCACGGGAGAAACCGTGCTTGGTGGCACACAGCTCTGCGCAAACCCCCATGTGTTGGGCGTTATATACATCGGTCAACCCATCCAAAAGCAGTCCGTCCACCGCTTGAATGTGGCCCAACTTTACGGCTGAACGGCCCTGGAGGTAATGGGGGGCTTGAGACATGTTTTCCATGCCGCCAGCCACAACAATGTCGGCCTGTCCCAATGCAATGGCGTTGGCTGCCAAGTGGATGGCTTTCATTCCTGAGGAGCACACCTTGTTGACGGTTGTGCAGGGCACGTCATGGGAAACCCCTGCGCCCATGGCCGCCTGTCGGGCAGGAGCCTGTCCAAGACCTGCTTGTAAGACGTTGCCCATGAAGACTTCGTCTATGTCTGCTCCTGTTATACCTGCTGATTCCATGGCCGCCTGAATGGCGACGGACCCCAACTTCGTGGCGGGCACGGAGGACAATCCTCCGAGAAAAGAGCCCATCGGCGTGCGACGGGCGGATGCGATAACGACTGCTCTGTTCATTTCAGATGTTTAGCGTGCCGCAAAGATACCAAGGACTTCAGGCCGGAGGAAGCGGTCCGTTTTGACTTTCATTGGCATTGATTGTGTGGAGGAAACAGTGCCACACACGCTTTTGGCACGGTAGTTGAACTAACCTACACAGCTGAAAGCAGCGACATAATGGTTCATGATGCCGGCTTGATACCGGCATTGATTTGGTTAAGGTGAAGCGCTCCGAAACGTCGGGGCGCTTCTTATTTAACGACCCTCAAGAATTCTTTGGGCACCCGGGTTTTGACCTCCCACATGGCGTCCAATTCCGGGTCTGTAAGGACCATTCGAAAAAGGTGGACTCCCTGCCTGCCCAGCGGATCCGGGGCATCTGCACCGAGGCCGCACACCATGCAATTGTGGTGACGTAGACCTGGCAAGATTTCATTGATGTCCTGCAGGCCTGCCTTTACCTTGAGAATGGTGAACCGTCCACCTGAGCGCATGCGCCTGAATTGAAACTTCTTTGAAGAATACTTCTCTCCTGGCTTTTTGCGTGCGCTGAACTCGCCGTCCTCCTCGATTTCTCCATGGAGCAGCAAATAGCTTTCAAATTGTTGGGTGGACCAGCTTTCTTGCAGGCGTTTGCGAAGGCCCATGTCCCGCACGACAACCGCTATTCCACTGCTGTCCTTGTCCATCATGTTGACGAAGTGAACCGCCCTCTCAGGATTCCCTCCGGCGAGATCTCGGGCGACCAAATAGTCTTTTACCCTCGTGAAACTTGTGTCTACACGGGGATTGGGAGAGGCCAATATCCAGCCTGCCGGTTTCAGGTAGCAGAAGATGTCATCGTCTTCGTACAGCACCTCAAAGGGCAAGTCGTCATCGGGTCGAATGGACTTGGTGGCATTGGCCGGTTCTGATTTTCGCGCTTCCTTCTCTTCTGGGACGGAAATCTCTTGTCCCGTGGGAATGACCAGGGACGGAATCTTCACCACTTCGCCTTCTACCCTCACAGCACCGCCTTTGATCAGGTTGCGCGAAGCCGTGGTACTGCGCAACCCCAGTTCAGAGCGAACCAAGGCATGCAGTGGGGCTTCAATTTCAGAAGTCCAACGGCGGATGTTGATTTTTGGGCGGGGAGGTTTTGAAGCCATAGCGGGCGCAAGATGCACCGGGATTCCTCATTCCTCGCAGCCTTGACCGTACAAAGCCAACAAAGCCAAGATGTCATTGGCAGAAACAGCACCGTCTCCTGTGATGTCCACCGTGCATTCAGACGAACATCCGAACTCCGACAACACGGCAAGGATGTCTGTGGCCCCAAAAAAACCGTCTCCATCGAGGTCCTCAGGGCATTGGCTTTCCCAGCAGGTGAAATCGCACATATCATTGGAGATCGAGGCCGATGGATCAAAATTGCAGGCGGTGCTGTCTGTGCACCCGACAACAGCAGGCAAGGGCAAGCAAAACGACCCCCCCACTCCGCTGGAGAAGCCTATGCCTGCCGCACTGGTGTCCGTCACTGACCAAATTCCAACTCCTCCCATGGAGGCCACGACCAGATCCCCTTCCATACCGCAGTTGGTGCTGGTAAAACCGTTGCTCCCCCGGTCGACGAGGATCACTTCATAACAGCCGTGGGTCAGGCACACAGTATCCACGGTGGGTGCTTCGGGGACAAAGTGTTGCCGGCGATGCCATGACACACCCGTCGAATCTGACAGCGCCCAGGCCGTCTCCATCGGGTGGCAATCCGCTGTGGTGGTCACAACGACTGGGCCGGTGCCCACCCTGTGCTCCCAGGTGACGCCCAAAGCATCGTTTTCTGAAATGGCATCTACACCGGAGGTCAGTTCGCCCGCTGCTAAACCGCCATGGAGTCCAACCACCTCGAGGATGCGCACAACCAGTTCATTCTTGTGGCCCACTGTGCCGCGATTGACGTTGGGCCAAGGCAATGAGGCCTCTTGATTTGGTGCCAACAACATCCCGTATTGGACCGTGTCGATGCCGTTCCACAGCAGCGTCATGGCCGCCAAAGTGTCTGAGCCAGCATTGCGTGCTGTGGCCGTCACATGAAGGGGTCCTGCACACTGTGTGGCCTGGTGCCCGTGAATGCCAGTCAATGCCGCGTCTCTTGCTGGCGGCGTAAACAGCGGTGCGCGCCAAATCCCACTTCCGTAAGTCGCCAGAAGCAATTCTCCTGTCGAAGACCGCACCCCAAGGTCACTGCACAACACCTCTGGCAGCCCAGTCTTGTATGGCGTCCACAGGTCTGAACCGCTGTTGAGCGCATAAACGCCAGCATCCGTACCTGCATAGAGGTCGCCACTTTCTGGGTGCCGGGCCAGGGTATTGACAGGCAAATCCGGCAGCCCCTCTCCTGCGTCTGTCCACGTCAATCCGGCATCGGAGGTCTTCCATACGCGCTGGCCCTCTTCATATCCTCCGAATGACATCCAGAACACATCCGCATCTGCGTGGTCGAAGACCACATCGAGGATGGGCAAACCGGGCAGGTCTGAAAGGGGGGTCCAATGCTCTAAGTTCTGCGTGGCAAAGGCAAACGCGCCGCGGGCCACGACTGCAGTGCTGTCATCCGATGGCGCCAAAGCCAAGACTTCCATTTCTGCGCCTGACAGCGCGCTTGTTTGCTCCCATGTTTCGCCTTGATTGTCGGTCCAGTAGAGCCTGTGTTTGGCGATAAAAATGCGGTCGGGGTTGGAGGGAGCGTATGCCATAGGCGTGTTCCAGTCTCCCCTTTCATTGACCCCTTCCCCGTTGCTTCCCAGCCAGAGGTCCCAGGTCCATCCGCCATCCAATGAGAGGTGGGCCTTGCCGAAGTATTCCGCAGCGACCAAGGTGTCGGGTTCGTTGGGATCGATGAGGCAGTGAAATCCGTCGGCTCCGATGACCTGGGCATGAATGTCGTCTGCGAGCAGGTTGATGCCATTGTCTTGCCATCCCGATATCAAGCGGTCTGGCCTGCTGTTTGCAAAACCGAGGTTGTACACCTGGCCCACATTGAGGCCCTCTGTTAAGGTCTCAAAACCGTTTTCGCGTTTGCGGGATACCCCGCCGTCATGGGCGCTGACCCAATGGTTGCTGCCAGGCACGAAACTGAGGGCGTGGTGGTCGGCATGAACGAAATCTGCGTCTTGTTCACCAAACCAATGGCCTATGCACGCCCAAGTGTCACCTCCGTCATGGGATTCCCAAATGTTGACGCCACCAGCGATGATGTGATGTTCGTCCACTGGATCGATGGCGAGCGCCAGGTCATAGAACCCTTGGCCTCCAAAATCTGCGCCTGCATAGGTCCACCCCAAAAGGTTGGGCAAGTCTGGAACCTCGGTATAGGTCTGCCCGCTGTCTTGGCTGACATAGAAGCCTTGGAGCCCTTGCGATCCGCTTTTTGCAGCTATTGCCGCCAAAACCTGAGGGTTTGATGCCGATGCGGCCAAGGTGTACCTGCTCACAGAGAATGTGGAGGGCAAACCTTGAACTGCATTCCAATGGCGCCCGCCATCGGTGGAACGCAGCAGTTCCCCTGGACGCAAGGCTGCGTGCCAAACAGCGGAGTCTCCCGGATGTGGAATCAGGTCAGAACAGATCCCAGAGTATGTCAACGAGAAGGTCTCTCCATTGTCCTCGCTCAGCCATATTCCGTCGCTGGTGGCGACCAAAATGTGATGTGGGGCACCCACTTTTCGGTGTACCCTGCTGCATGTGGCCGACTCTGAAAGTGCGAATGTGAGTCCTGTTGTTTGCCATGTTGCCCCCATATCCGAGGTGGACATGAGTCCTATCCCATAGGCGCTGCCGAAGTCAGAATCTCCCGTAGCAGCCAATATGCTCAATGAATCGGCAGGGTGCAAGGCCACATCGGACACCCCCATTCCAGCCCAATCTTGTGTCCCCAAAAGGTTCCAGTGTTGTCCTGAATCTTCAGAACGCCAAAGCCCTCCACTTGGCGCGCAGGCATACCATTCGGCCGTGTCTTGGGCGGATACGACCACGCGGTTTACCCGGCCAGCACCCCCCACAAGCGGTGAGCCTGTGGGAATGGCTTGTCGCCAAACAGCCTCAGGTTCTGAATCACGTGCGGCCCTGCCCATCCGTTCCCATTGCGTGGCCTCCCAAGGCGCAGCGGCTTTGAAGGGGCTTGCACCGTCAAAAGCAAAGCGGGCAGTGGCAAAATGTCGCCAACGCATAAACGGCTTAAACCCTTTGCCCTTCTGAGGTAGGCTGTCAGTCCAGGTGGCGTCAAACGCGTTGAATGCGGAGCTCCAATCTCCTTGGGGCAGCGCCCCTTCACTCCAGTGTTGGGCCTGAAGAGAAAATGTGGACCAAACCAAGAGGCAGCCCGCCAAGAAAGGCGCGCATAAGGGCCGTTTGGCCCCCTGTTGGTCAGGGAAACGGAGCATCGTGGTTTTGGTTGCCACTTGAAGGTGCACCTGTCGTCAGACAGATGTCCACACCAAGGCCTCAAGTGGTTGACCTTGGGGTGGTGGCTGCATGAATTTAGTCGGGGCAAGCCAGTCCAAAGGTGGACAATGCCACCAATATATCGCTGGCCGCGACCATGCCGTCTCCATTCAAATCTGGGTCACCACATTCAGATTGACATCCAAAGGCACCCAGCATGACGAGAATGTCGGCTGCCCCGCGCAAGCCGTCGCCATTAAAGTCTCCTGGACACACCTGTTCATCCTCGTCACAAATCCCATTTTCATTGAGGTCGTTTAAACAGCGGCCCAGGCAGTCCACCGTAGCCTCACCGTCCACAACCGCGTCGGGAAAGAGGTCTTCAGGGGCAGCACAACTCCCATTGTCCAAAGTAGCCATGGGATTGTAGTTGCAGTAGTTCTCGTCAGTGCACCCGGCACAACTGGTGAATTCACATGAACTGTCGTCATCTGTGGCTTCCCCGTCAAAGTTGCAGGCGGTTGAATCCGTGCAGCCCAGCTGTTCCTCCTCGTCACATATTCCATCGCCATCGTTGTCGTTCAGACATTGGTCATCGCAATCCACATAACCTTTGTTGAACAGATCCACGGGGAATTGGCATGTGCCATCGTCAATCAGGGCAGTGGGGTCATAGTTGCAAGCCACCGAAGAGGTGCATCCAGAACAACTTGAGTAGTCGCAGGAACCGTCAGAGACCCACGCACCGGCGTCGTGGTTGCATGCTGCAGGGTTGATGCAACCGGCACACGATGTGAAATCACACCCTCCGTCATCGATCGTGGCAGTGCCCAAAAAGTTGCACGCCAGGGCATCCATGCACCCGCTGACTTCTTCTTCATCGCACACCCCATTGGCATTGATGTCGTTGTAGCAAGTTCCACTGCAGTCCACAAAGGCTGAGGGGTGCAAATCCTGAATAAACAGGCAGGTCTCATTGGAGGGTTGGGTGAATGCCGCCTCGAAGTTGCAGGCTTCATTGTCCATGCATCCGTAACAATCAAAAGTGCAACTGCCATCGTCAGCATCGGCATTGGCGTCATAGTTGCAGGCCTGAGGGATGGTGCAACCGTCGATCATGCTCAGTCCAGCCCTTTCTTCTCCAGATGTGGCCATCCCTTCACCTTCGCAGCTTGCGAAATCACAGGCACCCACTTTATAGAGGTCGGCATCGGGGTCATAATTGCAGGCAAATCCCAGTGGACAAGCTGCGCAGGTGATAAAGTCACATGTGCCGTCATCCGCGTTGGCCGCAGGGTCGAAATTGCACGCCTTGGGTGAAGTGCAGCCATCGTACCTGCAAGCGAAATCAATGGTGGCACAAGCTTCGTAGTTGTCAGCTGTAGTGTCGGTACAGCCTGTTATCCGGAGTGCCGGGCTAAAGCTGTTGGAGTTGCACAATTCAACTTGGCCGTCGCGGTCCACCCCAGCAACCTGCAGTTCAGAATTCGAAAAGGTGTTGTTGAGCAGAGCGGTAGAAATGTCGGCTGATTGGGTAAAGGCTACGCTGTGCAATTGGAGGGTGCAGTCGTTCATGGCAAAGGTGTCTGACTCCCCTCCTGCACTCAGTTTGACAGCCTCCCCGCCTGCATTTTCAAACAGGCAGGCTTCGACCAACGTGGCGCCAGAATCTGTCCCGTCGTGGGCCACCTCCAATCCAGTTGTATTCTCCTTGAGCGTACTGTTTGATACGGTTAAACTGCCAGACCGGTGAATCACCCCTTGAGCGAATCCCGACACTTTGACTTCCTGTAATTCGGTCATGTGACGCGCCACAACACCGCTGCTGGGTGCCGCATTGCTGCCTGCGATGACGCTGTTTTTGAGGGTGAGGCCCGCGGCACTGCTTGTGACATCTACAGCATTGCCGGCGGTGGCGTTTATTCGAACCCCATCCACCACAGGGTGGCCAGCCTGGACGATGATTCCATCCAGCACAGATTCGACATCGCGCTGCGCTGCATTGGTCCCTGTCAGTCCAGCATTCGCTCCTACCAAGTTGATGCTTGCTCCCACTTCGATGGGACCTTCATCGAAGGTTCCGGGCTCCAGCTTGATCGTGGTATTGTCGTCTGCAACGTTGACTGCACTTTGGACGGACATTCCAGGAAATACAGTCATGTCCTGGGTGACCATGCTGTAAGAAACCAGTGTTTGAATTTCCGCGCCGAGATTGGCAGCGACTTCGCGCACATTGTCGTTGTGCACGAGAATGCAACCCGTGAGGTCGTCACCTGGAGCTTCTAACAAGTACTCGAATCCATCTGCTGTCATGCTGATGGGGAACCCGCTACCGGAACCTACTGGAACCAAGGCGGGGTCAATCTGCACAATGACACCGCCGCCACCGAGGTCCTGGGGCCCTTCCAAATCGAGTTCACCCACAAAGGAAATGGCATTGACCTCTTGGTCATAATAGTTCGACTCCATGATGGCGATGTCGCCGAAACCATTGCCCGCGCTCGTAATGTTTTCAATCACAGTATTGGAACAGGTGCTCAGCGCCAAGCCAAAACCGATGGTGCTGTTGCTGACTGTGAGGTTTTTCAGGGTGTTCTGGCTGGGACCCGTGAGTCCATTTAAATCGATGCAAGTCTTGGTGGATTCACTGACCACAATGTCCTGCAGGGTGAGCCCTGTGATGCCCGGTTCACTGTGCACTGCATATGCGTCATTGGCGCCTCCGCCCACAATGGTCAGGTCTTGCAGGGTAATGTTGTTGCTGGACAAGGTGATGCCCCAGCCGTCCATGGTGGACACGTCGATAATGGAGGTCCCATTGGGATCGCCAGCCAAAGTCAAGGGCATTGAAATGCTCACATGTTCTGTGAACCTCGATGCTGCCAGCTGAATGAAGTCTCCAGCGGCCGCCTCCGCCATCGCAGCAGCAATGTCATCATAGCTGGCACCGGTGGTCACGTTCAATACGGGCACAATGGGCGTCACTTGCGCTTGTACACAGTGCACCACAGTAAACAGGAAAAGCGCAGTAAGAATTCGCAGCATGACAAAAAGGTCTTAGCTACAAATATACGAGATTAAGCGATTAATTATACGTATTCGAGGGTCAATTTTTTTGGGCCTGTCGCTTTCAGCCATAAAAAAAGGGGCCTGAACAGGCCCCTTATTCATGGTTCAAATAGCGTGTTTCACTCACAGTATGTCCCGAAGTAACTCAGCATTGCCAGCACGTCTGAAGCCGTTACGAAGCCGTCCATATCCAAATCAGCGTCACCGCAGTCAGCGGCGCAACCGTAAGCTGCCAGGACTACCAGCACGTCGCTGGCAGTGCGCACGCCGTCTTCATTGAAGTCGCCAGCACACACATCGTCCTCGTTGCAAATGCCATCTCCATCTTCGTCATTGTTATTGACCGTTCCATCAGGGTTGCAGGTGGCACATTCTGTCTCTGGAAATACACAGGACCCGTCGTTGTCTGTGGCATTGGTATTGAAATTGCAGGCCAACGGATCATCGCAACCGCTGAGTTCTAATTCATCACAGACGCCATCGCCATCCGCATCATTGATGCACCCACCTGAGCAGTCGAGATATGGCTCTTCAGGATAAGTGCACGATCCGTCTTCAATGGCCGCACCGGGTTCGTAGTTGCAGGCTGTTGCATCGGTACACCCTGTCTCGTCTTCATCACAAATGCCATCACCGTCAGCATCATTCAGGCATTCGCCAAAACAGTTGAGATAGTCTTTGCCGTACAATGAGGCCGGTGTTGTGCACGATCCATCATCGAATTGGGCGGCTGAATTGTAATTGCATGCGCTGGGGTCTGTACAACCACCACAGCTTGAGTATTCGCAGGACCCATCGTCAAAGTCGGCTGATGCCGTATAGTTACACGCCAAAGGATCTGTGCAGGCACTCAACTCGTCTTCGTCGCAGATTCCGTCGTTATCCGAATCGTTCACACATTCTCCGCCGCAATCCAAATTGGTGACGTTGTACAGGTCCAATACGTAGATGCAACTTCCATCATCGGTGATGGCCCCTGAGGCATAGTTGCAACCTTCGGGGTCTGTGCAACCTTGACAAGATGCATAGTCACAAGAACCGTCATTGATGGTCGCCGATTCCACGTGGTTGCACGCTCCAGGGTTGGTACAACCTGCACATGAGATGTAGTCACAAGAGCCATCATTTTCTGTAGCTGTATCCATGAAATTACAGGCAGTAACGTCATCACAGCCTCCAATTTCTAGGGGGTCACATACGCCGTCTCCGTCGGTATCGGAGAGACAGTCCCCATCACAGTTCAAATAGGTTTCAGTGGGATAAGTGCAGCTGTTGTTGATGGTGGCATCGGGATTGTAGTCACATGCTGTGGGGTCTGTACAACCCAAGCATGATACATAATCGCAATCGTTGCTTGGATTTGTAGCAGCTGCATCAAAATTGCACGCTGTGTTGTCCATACATCCCGAGCAAGACAAGAAGTCGCACGTGCCGTCATCTTGGGTGGCCAAGGCATTGTAATTGCAAGCGCCTGCATTGGTGCATCCTGAAATCTCATCAGGGTCGCACACGCCGTTGCCGTCTGCATCTTCCAGGCAGTCACCGTTGCAGTCTACTGCATCGCTTCCATAAAGATCGTTGGGGTAAATACAGGCACCATCTAAGCTTGCGGCTCCGTCATAGTTACAAGCTTCTATATCCATGCAGCCCGCACATGTCTCATAGTCACATGACCCATCGTTGATTTCAGCGGAAGCATCATAGTTGCAGGCCTCGTTGTCGGTGCACCCAGCGCAGGAGGTGAACTCACATGTTCCATCATCTGTGATGGCCTGCATGTCGTAGTTGCATGCCAGCGCGTCTGTGCATCCCGTGACCTCTTCCTCGTCACAAATCCCATTGCTGTTTGCGTCGTTGTTGCATTCTCCGGCACAATTGACATTGGGGTTTCCATAGAGCTCTAAGGGGTATGTACATGTGGATGTCGACAGAGTCGCCGAAGCATCATAGTTGCAGGCGCTGGCATTGGTACAGCCCGCACAGCTGTCGAATTCGCAATCGGCATCTTCTCCAAAGTTGCAGGCAAAAGAAAGGTTGCACACCTCCAAGGAGATCATGCCTGCAGACTGTCCATAGCTGCAACCAAAGGTCAATTGTGGCAGAATATCTGGGTCGTAGTTCGATGCAGCAGGGTCACCACAGCAACTGAGGTAATCACATGTGGTGCCGTCGTGAATGAGCACCGTCGGATCATAGTTACAGAATCCTTCAATGGCACAACCTGCACATGAGGTGTATTCACAATTGCCAGCGTCGACACCAGCAGCAGCATCATAATTGCATGCGCCTTGATCTGTGCACCCGCCATAGATGCATGAACCATCTTCTACTCCGGCGCCTGCGTTGAAATTGGTCGCCGTTTCATCGGTACAACCAAATACGCGGCACGAGCCATCGTCAACGGTTGCATCAGCATCGTAATTGATCGCATCAGGATTCGTGCAGCCCCGGCAACTGGTGAAATCGCAATTGTCGGCATCGATGATGGCAGACTCGTCATAGTTGCATGCCCTCGGGTTCAGGCATCCGGAGCAGCTGTCATATTCACAATCTCCCAAATTGAAATTCGCATCCATGTCATAGTTGCAAGCATTGGCATCGGTGCAACCATAGAAATAGCAAAGGCCATTGTTCAAGTTGGCGCTTGGATCGTAGTTGTCGGCCTCAGGATTCGTGCAGCCTGGTAACAGACAGGAACCATCGTCATAAATCGCAGAAGATTGGTAGTTCAATGCTTGTTCATCCGTACATCCGCGGCATGAATTGAACTCACAGCTTCCTGCTTCAAGGGTAGCAGAGCTGTTGTAATTACAGGCAATGGGGTTCAAGCAACCAGAACATGACTGGTATTCACAGCTTCCGTCTTCTGCTCCTGCAGCAGCGTTGTAATTGCAGGCGTTTTCATCTGTGCAACCGCCATATAGACAGTTGCCGGAATTCATGGAGGCGCACTGCTCATAGTTTACTGCAGACGGGTCATCACAGGCATCAATCGAAATGACTGGATTGCTGAAGTCATTTTGCTCACAAAGTGCAACGCGCGTTGCAAGGTCTGTGCCTATGACCTGCTCTTCAGACAGGGTATAAGTCCCGCCCGAAATGTCAAGGGCACAATCGCCGTCAAACCTAAAAGCGTGGCGATGAAGGGTAGCTGTCCCTCCTGAAATGATGAGGGAATCTAAAGGGTCAGCAGAGGATACAACGAAGGCGTCGGCTCCTGCGTTTCTGAAAGTACCGTCGCTGATGCGAAAGATGTCTTGGCTGCCATTGGCAGATTCCATGCGCAGACCTTCGCGGTTGTCTTGGATAATGGGGCGGGTCAGTTCCAATTGGCCGCCCTTGAAAACGACAGCAACGGGCCAGTTGCGCAAGGAACAATCAATGAGCTCCGCATTGCCCAGCAGTTCCAATCCTACTGGAGTGGTGCTTCCATCCTCCTCGAACCAGCCTCGAATGACACTGTTCTTTATCATCACATTGTCGGCGCCAGCGGCCACCGAAAGCCCCTGTTGTTTGCCCGCCGTCGCCAAGATTCGAACGCCATCCATTGTAACGTTTGAGGCCGATATCACCACGCCTCCTTCGAAAATGGCTTCGGTAGTCCTAGAAGGGTCGTCAGCAGCCAAGCCCTGGTTGGGCCCCAAAATTGTGATGGCCTTTGAGATGGTCACCGTCTCCGTGTCATACACCCCTGGCAAAGCCACGCGGATGACATCTTCTGCCGCTGCGTTCTGGATGGCCTCTTGAAGAGACATTCCAGGCCATACTTCGAGCTCACCGCTCAACAGGTTTTTTCCGAGCAGGCTTTCAATTCCAAGGTCTTCGGAAAGAGACTGGGACAAGTCGCCAACGATTTCAGGCGCACACAAGACATAACCCAGGGGATTGCCGTCATATGTCGTGGTGCCTGTCAGCTGGTGATACAAGCCCGCCTGCATGTCAATGTCGAAATTGAATCCGATTCCTGGATCAACCGTTGTTGTATCAGATTGCACTACAATTCCTCCAAGGCCGTCACCTTGAGGGCCCTCTAACTTCATTTCCCCCTCGAAGGTTAAAGTCTGGGTCACTTTGTCGGTGTATGCACTTTCCAAAATGCCGATGTCACCGAACCCATTTTCTGAGGATGTGAAATTCCGCACTACTGTGTTTTGGCAACTGCTCAAAGCCAAGCCAAATCCACTGCTGGAACCCACAACTTCGCAGTCTTCAATGAGGTTCGTTCCTGGGCCCTCGAGGCCATTGAGGTCAATTCCTGAAGTGGCGTTGTTGAGCACGCGGACGTTGCGAAGGGTGATGTCTGTGGCTCCCGGGTCAGAATGGATGCCATAACCCTCGTGGGAAATGTCACTGAGTACAGTGATGTTCTCCAGGGTAATTCCGCTGGAAGACAACAAAATTCCCCAGCTTGCCGTGTTGCGAATGTCGATGACCGTTCCCCCTCCTGCGTCGCCTTTCAGGGTGAGCGGCTTTTGGATGGACAACGTCTCGTTAAACGTCAATGCGTTCAACATCACAACATCGCCGTCTGAAGCTGCTTCAATGGCACCCGCTATGCTCATGTAAGCATCCCCCGTATTGGTGTTTTCTACAGGAAATGTTTGTGCGCTCAGCTGGATGAGCGAGAGGCTCAAAAGACAGGCAAAAAATGCTCGAAACTGGCAAGAAGGGTCCATGCTTAAAACTACTGATGAAATCAACGAGTCTGAAAATATTTCAACTCAGTATTTAGGTTATTAAATAGTCAATATGCTGGCTTAGGTAATTATTATACCGTTTACACAAAATTCTAAATCATCAAAGTGGAGGTTCACTTGAAAAATGGTACATTCAGGAACCAATACAAATTGTCATGCTTAGAATCACCCTTGTTGTGGCCGCTCTTTTCGTAGCGTTTACGTCACAAGCACAGTTGTCTCTCAGTGCTACTGCTTACTCAACAAGATGCTCAGGAAGTGCCACAGGGCTGGTTGAGCTCGAGTCTTCTGGTGCTGTTGGCAACGTCACCATTTTGACCAATGTCGATCTAACTGCCATGGAAGCCGGGGACTACACGATTTCTGCTGAGGACGAGTCAGGACAGCAAGCTTCTGTGAGCTTTACCATTCTTGACCATCCAGCCATGTGCGGTTGCACCTACCCTACTGCCTTTAATTATGACAATACTGCAGAAGTAGACAATGGTTCTTGTGTCTTTTCCTCAGATCAAAGTTGCCTTGCCGACATTGTCCCCGATGGTATTGTGGGAACCAACGACTTACTCCAGCTTCTGGTAGAGTTTGGAGTGGTGTGTTCAGAATAAAGAAAGAGCTTCCCTTACACTGGGCTCATTCAGCATCTGAACTAGAAGACATGGTGTGAAAGACGTTTTGTACGTCTTCATCCTCTTCCAATTTCTCAATCAACTTCTCGACCTCAAGGGTTTCTTCAGCTCCGAGGGCTTTTGTTGTTGATGGTATGCGGTCAAAACCGGACTCCACAATCTCAATTTCGTCCTCCTCCAGCTTCTTTTGAATGCCTCCATAGCTTTCAAAAGGACCGTAGATGACGATTGAATCTTCATCCACCCCTATTTCCTCAGCTCCGAAATCGATGAGTTCCAACTCGAGCTCCTCGGCATCGCGGCCTTCAGCGGAGATTTTAAAGTGGCAAACATGGGCGAACATGAATTCCACACTTCCGGTGGTTCCCAGGTTGCCGTTGCATTTGTTGAAATAACTCCGGACGTTGGCCACCGTGCGGTTGTTGTTGTCGGTGGCCGTTTCCACAAATACGGCAATACCGTGGGGGCCATATCCTTCGAAGGTGACCTGCTTTAGGTCCACTGCATCCTTATCTGTGGCTTTTTTAATGGCCCGCTCGATGTTGTCTTTGGGCATATTGGCCGCCCTGCAATTCTGAATGACTGCACGGAGCCGGGCATTCAAGTCGGGGTCAGCAATGCCACCACCTTCCTTGATGGATAAAATGATGTCTTTGTTGAGTCTTGCAAACGTCTTGGACATGGCTGCCCAGCGCTTCATCTTTCTCTCCTTCCTGAATTCAAAGGCTCTTCCCATATCGCTAAGATACCTTTGGTTTTTGCAGTGTTGAGACGTAACCCTGAAGGTATTCACCCCGTATGTGGTGGAAATGTCACGTCAGATGCGCTCCATCCTCTCTTCCTTTCTGTTGGTTTTTATCGCCTTTACTGGCACTGCTCAAACACCAACCAGCTCAGAGCTGCACCGTCCTTCGTCGTTTGACAACAGCTATGCCGGAACACTGCCCGTGGACGCGCATGCCCGCTTATCGGGTGAAGAACGGTTTGGGTTCATCGCCATTTTTGAAGTGCGGGTTGGTCCTGGAGTTGTCAAAACCTTGGAGGTGCGGCAGTATTTCGCGAATGAGGAAATTGCGGTCCAGGGCTTCATGCGCGTCAAGGCCTCCCTCTCAGGACAGGCCCATTTGGTGCATGTCCATTGGATCTCCCCCACCGAGGGTGGGGTGACCATTGGGAATTGACCTAGATTACCTCCTGACCCTCAGCAGGTAGAGGCCCACCAGCACCACAAGAGCGCTCGCTCCAACTGCGAAATACAGAGGGTCGTCGTTTGCTGTGCTCAGCGTAGCGCCTACACCCAACGTCCCTAGGAACAACAGGACATAAACGAAGTCGGGCACTTTTTCGGTGACCTCTGCCAGCTTTTCGGCGCGTTCCGTTTTGACCAGACGACTCAGCGCGTCTTGCATGTCTCGGCCATATGCAGGCATCCGCACTTCTGTCCCATCGGTTTCCCGAACGGTGATGAAGTACTTATTGAACCCTGGCGCCGAGTTGCTGTCTCGCTGCCATTCGGCCTTGATGGCCATTCTACGGGCTTTGTTCTCCTTTAACATGGGTTTCAAATCGCGCGCAAAGATGCGCTGAACGATTGAATCATTGGGCCACCCTCACAAGTTCCTTCCGTCGGACTTTTCCGTCGTTCCCCATGCCCGTCAAGATATAGGTCCCTGATGCGCCATGTTCGAGCTTGAAGTGCGTCTCTCCGCGCACATTTGCAGGGCTTTCGGCAACCACCCTGCCGTTGATGTCCAGCAATTGAATCATTTCACCATGTTGCCATCCAGCAGCGTGCAGTTCACTCGCAAAAGGCACTGGCCATGCGAGGATGCCAGCTCCTGGTCGCTTTTCACTGACCGAGGAAGTGGCCACGTCGTGAATGATCAGATCGTCAACACCCGCCTCAACCAACGAGCCCCCATCAAATTCGAGGCCTTGATTGGGACGCAGGCTGTCAGAAGCAGTGAATTTGATTTGGAAGGCGTCTGTCAATGGAACGTAATCGGCAATGGCAAAGGCGTTGCGGCGCCATGAAATGTCTTGCGTGAGGGTTTCTTCCACCTCAACCCATGAATTTCCTCCATCTCCACTGACATACACTTGCCACCAGTCTGCTCCTGGATTTGCTCCAGATGCAGGCGCATTGACATACCAGCGCCAATAGCTGAGCACAGGTGACTCCATTTCTGAGAGGTCAATGGGCTCGGATTGCAGGGTCGTACTGCCTGCATCCACATCATTTGATCCAATGCCTGCATCGGCTCCCGGGCTCACTCCAGTGATGAATGCGAAAATCCCGTCTTCAGGGGTGTGGTCTTCTGAAGGCGCACAAATGGTGCTGGGGTCTCCGGGCTCGCTATAGGAGCCCACAGGGATGGTCGACTCCCACTGTCCTGTGGTCGCATTGTCTTCGGGCAGCCCGATTTGCCAGAAACCAAAGTCTGAATAGTCGTCTTGGTCGTCAATCAAAACCGGTGTGAGTCCAACGATGGTGTTGAACGGCAAGTTGGCATTGTCTGCATAATCTGAACTGTAGGGAGTCACTGCGCTCACAGCGCCATAGATGTCGGTGATCCCGAAATAGTACTCCACCACAGTCCCTTCCTCTTGGGCGGGAATGGCGGCTGCAAATTCATCCGCTTCACCCGCTTCCATCGTCAGGGGTACCCAGTCCTCAAATGGTGAAGTCCGATAATACATTTCACAACTCCCGAAGTATTGGCTAAACGGGAACAGCACTTGGGCGTTGGCATTGATCGCAATCGGTTCTGTCGCGGCTGTGTACTCCTCTGCTTCGTGCAGAATCTCCACATTGCTAAACAACGTGATGCCGTGCATGCCAAAGCCTTCCAAAATGGCGGCACCATTGGGCGTTCCGTCTGACAAATCTGCATTGTCATCGTCGGCCTGCAGCACATCGAGCAACACCTCCACATAAGCTTCTCCTTCATTGCCATTTGCGGTGGTCGCCTGTTGGCCATCAAAAACAGCCGTGAAAAGAGACATGCTTTGGTTCCAGTCTCCACCGAGGAGAAGGTGCGTGTCATACCAAGCTCCACAAATGATTTCGCCATCAGCATGCACCTGACCCACCAAATCTTGAGGGTACACTTTGGGGTCAATGTCATATCTGCGGATGTAGAATTCGGGATTGTCGGAATAGCAGCCGGCCCCGAGTACAGGATTGTCAGTCAGACTGATGGCCCACCAGTCTGCATACCCTTCATTCATGGCGCCGTTGTTGAATCCGCTGCCCAAACTCTCGTAGTAGAGGTCGTTGATGCCGTGTCCATACTCATGAAACACCACGTCAGACACCAATGAAAAGGCGTTGCATCCATCGCCTTGAGAATAGAAGTTGATGCTGGGAGTTCCCGGTGTGTAGAATGCATTGCACGTACCTGAGACATCCACGATGGTGGGGATGGAGAAGTCGAGGCCGCTGAAACCTGGAAGCCAAGACTGCATGTGATCGTGGATGCGGTTCACGCTGTGGTAGGCGCTCAGTTCACGAAGGGTGGCTTCCTCGTCAAAACTGACCACAGAGTCTCCTTCTACGGTCAGTTCGAGTTGGGGGGTAACACCATTGGTGGTGACGGTACTCCACAAGCCTTGGAGCTGAATGCCCAGGTCTTGGGCACCTGGCGCTTCGAAATTCAGCATGCCCCCGGCATCGGTGTATAGCTCACCAGAATTGCCATTGACCTGAAGATGGGCCAAGCCCACCACCGATGTGGCTTCAAAAGGTTGGGTGAGGTGCACCGTCCCCGTGATCTGACAGCTGAGCATTTGCATGAGGGCGGGAGGACCCATGGGAAGGGAGCGGGTCTTTTTTTCTCCTTCTTTATGGTCACCAATGTGGTGAACCTGGTTGATCCGTTCCAGGACCTCCCCTGTCTCTAAGTCAATCCAAGTCGCGTATTGAACAGGAATCCCATCAGGCGACGTGCCCGAAACCTGAATGCTACGCGCCGGGCGAAATGTGACGTTTTTGCGCTCGGCGGAACGCTGCATGTAAGGAATCAAAGCCTCGCTTCCCATTTCAGTAGAAACCCCCTCAAGAGAGAGGCCCGCTGTGGCTGCTTCAAGGACATCTGACGCTTCCAGCGACACCAATCCTTGAGGCCAGGTAGCATTGGGGAAGCACTGCGCTCCCCACATGATGGCACCTTGGTCAGCCACCTTCACGACAAGTTCAGTTCCCAGTACAGGCCTTCCTTCGACCTGTTGGTCAGTCCGGTACAGCGTGTGCCTGCCCATGGCGGTGGATGACCATGTTCCCAATTCGACGGGCCAACCCGCTAACAAGAGCTGCCCTTCTAGCCAAGCTGTAGGGTTCTCCATTGGGATGGCCGGTCCGTAGGCTCTGTGCACAGTTCCTGACGCCGGGTGAAACTGCACCTGCCACTTTGGATGTTGCGCCTTGAAGCCACTCCAAAAAGGGGCGTTGCGCCTCATGGCCTGAAGGTCTTCTTGAGGTTGGCTCCACGTTGCGGGCAACCTCACTTCAGCAGCATCAAAGTGATATGAAGGGTTTGAAATTTGGGCAAGCCCGCTGATGTGTACCAAAAGCGTTAAAACCACAGCTGTGGCCATGCAAGTAATCCTCATGCAGTGAAGTTAGCTTTAGTGTGGACCCAAATCAAATGGGCCCTATGCCCATTGTCAAAACTCCCGTCTATCCAGTGTTTACTTTGCAAAGTGCAAGATTCGTTTACTCTGATTGCCGGTCCTTGTAGCGCAGAGTCCAGAGAGCAGGTATTGGCTGCAGCTTCCGGTCTTCAAAATGCAGGGATTTCATATTTCCGTTCAGGAATTTGGAAGCCCCGAACCCGTCCAGGCGCCTTCGAAGGTGTTGGGCATACGGGCCTGCCTTGGCTTCAGGAAGTACAGTCCACATTTGGCATGAAAGTCTGCGTTGAAGTGGCCCAACCCCGTCATGTGGATGCCGCTCTAAAAGCGGGCATTGACATGGTGTGGATTGGGGCGCGCACCACGGCCAATCCCTTTCAAGTTCAGGAACTGGCCGACTGTTTGAGAGGAGTCAACATCCCTGTTGCCGTCAAAAACCCAACCCAACCTGATTTGGCATTGTGGTCCGGCGCATGCGAACGTTTGTCAGGCGCAGGCGTTCGTCAACTCTCTGCTGTTCACAGGGGTTTCACGGTTCACGGACAGAAGAAATACCGCAACGTCCCTTTGTGGCAAATCCCCATTGATTTTAGAACTGAACATCCTGAAATCCCTTTGCTCAACGACCCCAGTCACATCACGGGCAAGCGGGATATGGTGCCAGATGTGGCACAAATGGCGTTGGATTTGGGATTTGACGGGTTGATGGTCGAAGTCCATCCGACTCCTGAATCGGCCTGGACCGATGCAGCACAGCAGGTAACTCCAGGACGGTTTATCGACATCATGAAAGGCCTGGAGTCCAAGATTCAAGGCAACGGGAAGGGCCGAGAAGGGTTGTCGACACTTCGTGCTGAAATTGACATGATTGATGAAGGACTGGTGGATTTGCTCGTCCGGAGAATGGGGATCTCTGAGGAGATTGGGAGGTATAAAAAGTCCCACGGCATGACCATTCTTCAGATTGCACGTTGGAATCAAATTCTAGAGCAAAGCAAATCCGCTGGTGCAGAACAGGGATTGCCAACTGGTTTCGTAGAAGAGGTGTTCAAGGCCATTCACCAAGCTTCTATCGCCGCACAACAAAATGTGTCGCGGGACAAAAACTGAGGCAGGACGCACGATTGGAAATGGGCCTTCAGAAGAGGGGTTCTTTTTTGTCCACGGCTGTTAATGTCTTGTAGACAGCGGCCATCACCGAAATATTAGAGCCATGTTTGTCCCCAACAACGCGTCTGCATGAAGTGGGAATGTTTATCCGTGCTCTTCTTGGGAATGATCCTTGGCTTTGGCACGACCTGTGCTCAAGGGTTCGATTTCACCCTCAGCGGTTACGTAGAGGATGCCAACAGTGGTGAGTCGCTGCTCGGCGCCACCGTCTGGCATGCCTCGAGCTCATCAGGTACCACAGCCAACATTTATGGCCACTACAGCATTACACTGCCTGCAGGCGAGCAAGAAGTGCTGTTTTCTTATCTCGGCTATACCCCTCAGAAAATCGCCATCAACCTCAAGGGGGATGTAAAGCTGGACATCAAGCTTACAGCTGGCCTAGAATTGGGCGAAGCTGTGGTGGAGTCGAGTGCCTCTGAGCGCATCGAAGAGCAGGTTCAAATGTCCAAGATTGATGTTCCCATTGATCAGATCAAACGGCTTCCAGCCATTGCAGGTGAAGTGGACCTTTTGAAGAGTTTACAGCTGCTTCCCGGGGTGCAGTCTGGCAATGAAGGTTCGAGCGGCATCTATGTCAGAGGTGGCAGTCCTGATCAGAATCTCATCATGTTGGATGGTGTTCCCTTGTACAGCGTGAGCCACCTCTTTGGTTTTTTCTCTGTTTTCAACGCCGATGCTGTCCGAAAGATCTCCATCACCAAAGGTGGCTACCCTGCAAGATTCGGAGGCCGCTTAAGCTCCATTCTTGAGGTCAACATGAAAGAGGGGCACAAGAGCGAGGTGCACGGGGCAGGATCCATTTCTATGCTCGCTTCCAAGCTGACCTTGGAAGGCCCCATTGCAAAGGACAAGGCTTCCTTTATGATCAGTGGACGTCGGACTTACTTGGACTTGTTGCTCAACCCCATTATCCAAGCTTCAAACACCGACCAGTCCTCTGTAGACCCCGCCTATTTTTTCCACGACTTGAATGCCAAAGTCAATTGGCGCATTGGAGCAAAGGACAGGATCTATCTGAGCACATTTCAAGGGTTGGATGATTTCGGGTTGAAATCCAAAGACAGCTTCAACAATTCGACAGATGAAATTGACCTCGGATTGGATTGGCGCAACTCAGTGCTTGCATTGCGTTGGAACCACGAGTGGCGTGCCGACCTTTTTAGCAATGTGACCTTGATGAAGAGCCGGTACGATTTCAATACTGGTTTTGACTTCAAGTCTACCGAGCAGGATGGCGGCTCCGAAATCACCTCCCGTTTTGCTTCCTTGTACAATTCGGGTATTCGGGATCTTGGCGGCCGAATCGACTTTGACTTCACTCCGAATAACCGCCATTTTGTGCGTTTTGGAGGCAACCTCACCCGCCACCGCTTTCAGCCTGGCGCCACTCAAGCCATATTGGATTTTGGGGACGAATTCAGCTTAGACACCACCATTGGTTCGCCCAACTTGTTTTCTACGGAGTCCTTTGTTTACCTCGAGGATGAAATCAAACTCGGAGAAGACTTGACAGTGAATGTGGGGGGGCATGCCTCTGTCCTGTTTGTAGAGGGGGTGAACTACTTCTCATTTCAACCGCGACTGGCACTCAACCGTCGTTTGCCGAGCGGCCTCGCCCTGAAGGCTTCTTATGCGGAAATGACGCAGTTTGTCAATCTGCTGACCAATGAAGGGTTGACCCTCCCCACCGACCTGTGGCTTCCTTCAACCGCTCAGATACGACCGCAGGAAAGTTGGCAAGCTGCCATCGGGGCAGCCAAAACAATGGGGGAAATTGAGGTCAGCATTGAGGGCTATTACAAAGAGATGGAGGGGCTGCTTGGCTACAAGGAAGGGGCCAGTTTTGGTTCTGCCGCATTCAACCTTTCCAGCAATACCACGTGGGAAGACGAAGTGACACAAGGCGAAGGGCGCAGTTATGGTGCAGAAGTTCTGTTTCAAAAGAAACGGGGCCGTACTTCTGGATGGTTGGGGTATACGTTGAGCTGGACCGACCGTCAGTTTGATGAAGTCAACAATGGCCAGCGTTTTCCATTCACTTATGACAGGAGACACGACCTGTCAGTGGTGTTGATCCATGACTTGAGTGACAAATGGACCCTCAGTGGCACATGGGTTTATGGTACTGGAAGGGCTTTGACGCTCAATGAAGTGACCTACGCCAGTGTGATTCCCGACTACGAAGGAGGGTTGAGTCCAATCTCCCTCGACATCCCATCGAATCGGAATGCCTTTCGAATGAGCCCATATCACAGGCTGGATTTAAGTGCAACCCGGACCAAGGTGAAGGAGAATGGTGAACGGTCGCTGGTTCTCAGCGTTTACAATGCCTACAACAACCTGAACCCTTTCTTGGCATTGCCTGGAACTGCGGATGACGGCACTCGGGTCATTCGAGAATATGGTTTGTTTCCCTTTATTCCTTCAATAGCATGGCAATTCAGCTTCTGAAACACAGTGTTTTTCTGGCCTTGGTGATGGCCCTTGTGGGATGCGAAAAATGGGCCGACGGAGTGGTCCGTGACATCGATTTTCCAGAGCATACTCCTGAGTTGGCAGCCACCGTCAATTTATTTGCTGGAGACACCAAGGCCATCGCTGCCCTGCACCAATCCGCCAGCACCCTGGATGCAAACGACGCGGTCATTCCCGAGGGCCTTACCGCCCGCATCGAAAAAGAGGGTGACGTGCTCCTGTCGTGGACCCCTTCGGATACGGCCTTGGTGGGAACAAGCTGGGACAGCCGCACCATGCACGTTTTGGATTTGCCGGCTCCTTTGGCCCTTCCAGAAGGAGAATTGGACCTCATTGTTGAGGCCCCTGGATTCGAGCCCTTGACTGCAACAGCGGTGCAACCGCCAGCGCCCATCTGCAGCGTTGGGTTTGAAGAAGGTGCTGACACCACATCCGATTTTGGTGAGCCTGTTGTGTTGGATCGTTTTGAGTTGGATGTCCTGAACCGTCCGGGCATTCGAGATGTCTATGGCATTCAGCTGCACGAAGGCTACGTCTATAATCCGGGTGATACCCTCTGGCAATTGGTGGGGATTGGAGACGGGGATTCGGACCTGGAGCCGCGCACCACTTTCAACCAGGCTTGTTTCTGCTTGCTTTTGGATGACTACGGATTGGATGCTCAGTCCTTAGAGGATGTGTTCATTGACCGAAAGCGTTGGATCAGCGGTTATGGGGAATCAGGGGGAGGCGATGTCCTGAGGATGAAGGTCGTTTTGATGGATGCACCCTTGGCGCAGTTCTACCGTTCACTGGATACCCATTGGGAAACACAGGACAGCTTTTTTGCCAACCCCTCCACCATCTTCAGCAACACCAGCACAGGGTACGGCATCTTCGGGTTGGGTTCCTCTGTGGAATTCTTTTGGGAGTGATACCCCGTGATGTCAGTAATTTGGGGGCATGACTCAAACCTGGCGACCCTCCCTTTGCTTGTCTGTGTTGACCCTGTTGTTTTCGGCCTTACAGGGCCAAAACAGCACCGTAAACATCACTGTTGATGGACTCGCTGCGGGCGATGTTGCCGCATTGACCCTGGAACGCGGTGTCGGCGGATTGTTTGACGCTACAGTGATCGGGCAAGGTGTGGATGTTCCTGTGCCGCATTCTTTTGAAGTAGAGGCTGGTCCGTGGATGTTGTCCTTGGATGCGCTGGGCTACATCACTCCTGCTGCACAAACCATAGAGGTCGATGGAACGGTGAATGTGACCTTGGATGTCGCCGCACTCCAAGGTGACAGCAGCACATATACGTTCACTTGGGAAGAGGATGGAAGCTTTGCTGGTCATGCTACCGAGTTCGTGCCAGCTGATCCTCCGGTGATCGAAGTGTTGGGCGCCTCGTATGACGTCCCTGCAGGATTCAGCGCCCAGACCCTCTTTCAGCAATATGGATTTGTCTTGGACGATCAAGAATTGGCATGGACCACAGACGACGCATTTAAACTGCACCAGACCATTTCTTCCCTGCCGTACCCCCGTGTAAATGCCGATGAGGCGGGAACCCCGGTTGTAGCGGTATGGCGGTTGACGGAGGACATGCTGGACGGCGACTACATGGCAGAGACCATCGCCGATACGGAAGTCATCACCATCTCCAAGGATGCCTTCACCTATGCTGCTCCATTGGTTGTCAATTTCGATGGCGATCAAGGGCAATTCTTTAGCCGCCGATTGTTCAAGGCGCTCCTGTCGCACCTCACCAATGAAGGCTCCAATGCCGGACTTGTCCAAAACATCGCTTCTGAGCGCTACGGCATAGAATTCATGACGCCCAGTCCTGAGCTTGAAGACTTGATGAGCGAGACCCAAACGAATTTTCAGCCCTTCCCCGCTTGGGAGAAGCTGCAGATCATGGGCATGCTCGAAGAATTCCCGGAGGGCATGCGCAAGCAAGACGGATTGTCCAAACTGGTGAGGCGCATCAACGGACAGCCCAACCCCTTCTACCCCACCGCCCCTGCCATCGCGTGGACGGGCATGGAGACCATTGAGTGGATGGAAAGCGGGTTTGCCAACTTCTCCATGGACTACATCCACCGCTTGATCCTGCACGAAAAGGCCCACTTCCTATGGGAGTACACCTTTGACGAAGACCTGAGGGCTGACTGGACTTCATTGGGGGAATGGTTTGAAGACCCCAACGCGCCCAGTGGATGGAGCACCACCCTGACCACCGAATTCGTCAGCGCTTATGCCCACGCCATGAACCCCAACGAGGACATGGCCGAAAGCATCGCCTACTACATCTCAAATCCGCAAGTGCTGATGACACATGCGCCAGACAAATACGACTTCATCCGAGATCGCGTGATGCACGGTGCGCGTTATGTGGCGATGATCACGGAGGAATTGACGTTTGAAGTGTTGAACCTGTTTCCGGATTACACCTACCCTGGCAAAATCGTCGGCACCGATGTTCAGGTCAACGGAAACCCCAGTGATGACAAAGTATTGACCCTGACCATCCACCTGCACAGCGACGACCCCGCCCAAGATGGGGCCGTGAGTGGGCAGGTCCGGTTTGTCAGCGCAGTAGGTACCATCTTCGATATGTGGCTGTCCCCTGCAAACGGAAGCAGCGACTCTGTGTTGACGGGCACATTGACCCTCAACAAGCACATGAAGTCCGGGTGGTGGAACTTCGATGGCCTCCACATCTGGGACGCCGTGGGCAACGACCGCTATGAGAGTCCCGCGACCATCGGTTTGCGTCTGTTCCTCAACAATCCCTTGGAGGACATCACGCCTCCCGAGTACATCGATGATTCCTTTGTGATGGAGGAGGTCGCTGGCATCCAAGTCGGGGACGGCACCGACGGCCCTGCAACCGTTGATGGCATTCAAATCGAATTTGATACTTGGGATAAAATCCCCCTGAGCCGTGGATTGACCCGCATGACCTTTCCCACCATGGATCCAGATTACGGACACCGGTATTCCATGGACATCCAATCGAATGCGTTTGAGTCCAACGGTTACGAGGAAGTAAAGCACCACGAGATGGTATTGCCTGTCCCCCACTACTTTCCCACGGGTCACTACACTGTCAATTTCTCTGCTGCCGATGACGTGGCGGGCAATTCCAGCGCCATCTATTTTACCGGTGACCCCAATTATTCCAATGCTGATGGGGTGCACATCTTCGCCGAAGACCGGGATTCAGTCTACATGGAAACGGCCTACCCTGACCTCTTGGCACCTGAGGTGGATTTGAACAGCTTTTCAATTGTGGCCACGCCCAGCAATCCTGACCTTCCCAATGGAGAAACGCTGGTGGAGTTCACTTTGGCGTTTCAGGACACCAGTGACTTTGATGGATTTGCTTCAGGTGTTCGGGACCTCACGTATACCCTGAGGGATCCTCTGGGTGATGAATTTCACTTCAGTGCTTGGGAAGAGTTTGGCGGCGCCAACTTCTTTTATGCGGTTTACCCACCTGAAGGCGCGAACACCTGGACCACCACAACCTTGACGGCACTTTTGCCGGCAGGTTCTGCGCCCGGAACATGGGGGGTGTCGGCCCTCGCCATTCGAGACCGCGCCCTCAATGTGAAGCGGTACAGCTTTGTAGAATACGTTCAGTTCGTTTTGGATGTGGCCGATTGTCCCGCTGACCTCGATGGCAACGGCCAAATTGGTGCTCCGGACTTGCTGATGGTGCTCGCTGAGTTTGGCTGTCTGCAAGACTGTGGAATTGCGGACATCGATGGAAATGACCAGGTTGATGTGGGCGATGCGCTGTTGTTCCTCGCCGACTTCGGATCGGCCTGCGACTGAACATCGGAGACTACCTTCGGGCCATGCGTTTAGTATTTGCCCTCATCTCTCTCTGTGCAGGTCTTGCAGCACAAGCCCAGACCCCAAACAACATCGAAGCGGTCGAGTATGACCCCGATGGAAACCGCTGGTTTGTAAGCAATGGCAGCAGCCTGCTCGTCACCGAGGACCAAGGTCAGACGTGGTCATTCTTTGGTGAAGCGGTGGCTTCACATGGCATGGAGGTGATGAACGGCGCCCTTTATGCCATCGGAAATAACGTCATCCGTGCGTACGATCTGGCATCAGCAGAGATCTTGGGATCCCTGGTGATTCCAGGTGTTGGATTTCTCAATGGCATGGGCAACGATGGTGTTGGAAACGTTGTCGTGAGTGATTTTCAAGGGAGCAGGTTGTATACCGTCAATGCATCAAACCCTGCGGAAATGACATACTCACAGTTGACGGGGAACTTGGGGGAGATCCCCAATGGCATTGTCGTCGACACCGACAACAACAGGGCCATTGTCGTGTGCTGGGGAAACAACGCAGACATCCTCGCTGTGGATTTGGAAAGCGGTGAGGTCAGCACCTTGGTCGATGGCTCAGGTTTGGGCAACCTCGACGGCATTGACGGCGACGGGAGTGGCCAGTATTATGTGAGTTCTTGGTCACCGACCCGGATCACGCGTTACTCTGAGGAATTTTCGGTTTCAGAAACTGTGGTGACGGGGGCAGCGGGTCTTTCGAGCCCCGCGGACATCAGTTACGCAGTGGGATTGGACACACTGGGTGTCGCCAACTCCGGCAACGACATTGTCACTTTCCACGGTTTTGGGGACCCTACGAGCGGTGTGCTCGAAACTTCGCGTTTTACGGCCCTCCGGGCTGGTAATGACATGCTGATTGACATGCCCATTGGAAGGATGTTGCACCTCACTGCTTTTGATGCTGCAGGCAGGGTGCTTGTGCAGCGTTCTGAGTTCTTGCCCAGCGGTCAGATGAGCTGGCCTTGGCCTGTCGCAGGATCATCCGCAGTTGTGGTTCAACTGCGTTCTGGAGCCGACGTCATCGTCCTGCGCTAACCTACTTGTCCTTCAGTTTTATGCGGTAACTCCACCGCAGCCCCACCGTCCACTCCACTGCACCTGATAGCCTCAGGTCGTCCAGCCCTGCGTCCACTTCAAACAGGGTCATGCCAGGAGGTGCTGGGTTGTACCGGCTTTCTATATCACGCTGGATAAACACCTTGAGTTTTTGTCGTTTACCGGTCTTGGTCCCCGTTGCCAGCCGGACCCTCCACGAACCGTCAGGCTCCCAGCCATCGGGCACCTCAGAGACGAAGCGCTCTATGGACACAGCTGGATCCCACTTGAAGCCTTTGATATTGTACCCAATCTCTCCTTTGAAGCGCCATGCTGCTTTGGCTGGAACCGCCGCGGGATCGCTGGCGTCTTTGAGTGCGACAGCAGTCTGTTTTTGGTAACGAATTCGGGTTTCAAACTCCCACCGGCCTGCATCGAACGATGTGCCATGTTGAACTTGCCACCGCACAAACCGGTCTACGCCTTGAACGTCCCCTTTCCGATCGGGCCGCACAGTGTGTCGGATTCCAATACCCAAAGATTGCGCCTTGCTCAGGTCATTCCAACGCGGACTCCACTTGAACTCCAGTTGCTGCAATTGGCGGTCAAATTCCGTGAAGTCGCTGTTCCACCGCCATTGTTGATTCAATTCCAGAGCTACGGCCTTCACAGGTTTGAAGCCTATTGAAACACCCGTCCACCCTCTCCATTCCGTCGTGTCAGTGGGGCCTCCTGAACCGGGAGGAGGATTGATGACCTGGGCATGCGCTGCTGCGCATACTGCTGCAAATGCAAGCACCAGCAGGGCACCCTTCATATGCCGTCGTTGGGGTCTATGTGTTCGGAATGGTCTTCGCCTTTGTAAGAAACCTTGATCACCGCGGTTTCTCTGAGCAAGTCCACATTGCCAATCTCGATGCGCTCGACATCCTCTCCAATGCGCTCGGCCAAATCTGTGAGAAGCTCGGCCCGCTTGTCCTTTTGCAAATACTCAATGCGATCATAAACCACCCGCTTCGTGACCAAGTGCTCCACGAACATCAAACGCTCCAGTGCAAAAGCCAGGAACCAAATGGACGCGTTGCCTATGGCCACTGGCCATTCTCCCATGGCACCTGGCGCCAAGGCGTTCATGACCGCCAAGGCAATGACCACAAACAAATACGTCATCTCGCGAATGGGCACCACATTGGTGCGGTAGCGGATGATACCAAAAATGGCAAACAGCCCCAAGGCGAAGGCCAGGTCGAGTTCCACTCCGATCAACATGCGGCACAGCAAGAAGATGGACGAGCTCACCATCATGAAGGTGAACACATAATCCCGGCGCTTGGCCTTGGATTGGTAGATCATTCGGACGATGATCCAGCAGGATATCAAATTGGCTGCGAAATGCAGTGCGATTTCAGTCATGTTGCGGTCAGGCTTGCAGGTCCCCGGCCCAGGACTGTGCATCCATGAGCCTCCGATAAGTCGCAAGGTAAGCGCGGCCCGCGATGTTGCCATCCCTTGCGAGCCGAGCTACGGTGTATTTGCTCACCTTGGTCTTTCGTCCAATGACACCCTTTCTGCGGCTCTGGCTCCTGAGCCAAATTTGAATGGGGCTGTAGCGGTCAGGCTTTGGTTGCTTGACTTCAATCACGGCCAGCCCCTCGAGCAGTGGGGCGTCGGCTTCACCCAAAACCTGCGCATTGAGGCTGCGGTCCACAGTTACCCGTTCAGAGCGGTTAAAATCCACAAGGGTCGTGCGGTGGAATCCTCCAGAAAGCCGGGGTTCGATGTGTCCTGCGTCCCTCAATTTTTCCCCTAAAAACGCATGGTCTGAGGCATTGAGGGGCTGGTGAATGTCATGGCCCGTGGCGATGCGTTCTTTGACGGTTCTTCCGCCGGGCAGCCGTTCCTTCACTTCAAGAAATACCAGGCCATTGCTGGCATACCGGCGCTTTCTGATTTTCATACGCCGCGCCTTTCCCCTCAAATGGTCCTGTAAGAATTGATCCCCAGGGAGCTCGTAATAGAGGTTGTCATAACGGCACTGTTCCATTCCTGACACCGAAAGGACATGTGCATGTCCGCTCATGGCTTCTACAAGCTCTGGCAACCAGGATTCTGGCACGACATATTTGGTGTCAAACCTGCGCATCAATTGAACGGCACCCACGGCGTTCAAATCTGTTTTGGGCAATGCCGTCAAGGCCGCCGCAAGCGCTTTCGTTAACGAATGATGATCCACAGGTTAATGAATGTACAACGGCACCCTGTTTTTGGTTGCTTCATGCCAAATAAATCAGGGGTCATTTGTGTTCGCGTGTGCGCTTTTCTTGGCCAAGATGCAGCTGATTTAATGCAAAATCCCGCACTTGTTGCGCTGCACCGCGTGGGACGTAATCAAAGCTCCGACCTCCTGCAGCTGTGTGAAATATCAGGTGGCCAATCTTGCGGCGTTCCAACAGGGCGTTGCGCTTCCATTCAACGCCTTGGAGCTGGCTCATCTTGAGCACGGTTCGGCTGCGCCAAAACCAGCCTTTTTCCATGACAACGCAGTCGGTATACACCTGCAATCGGTAGGATTCATACCTCCTCCCTGTGGTCCAAAAGACCACCACCAGCCAGGCAACAGCCAACACGAGGTGCCACAGGGTTGGATCAGTCAGCAACAAGAAAGCCGGGATGGATGCTCCAGCCAACAGAAGCCAGCGCAGGCGGCGGGCAGGCTTCACATCAAAGACAGCTTGGGCTGGCTGTAAGTCAGGGTACAGCGCATCTTGCATGGCCGCCCTGTGAACAGGTTCCATGGCAGGTATGAATACCCTAAGGCCACCTGACCCCAAAGCCTGTGCTTGCCGAATGCGCACCGTTTCATATCCCAGCATCCTGCGGATCCAATTGCTCTTCCACTCGGTCATGTGGATTTTGTCAAAAGGGACATCGAAAGTATTGCGCCGGAGCAGGCCCATTTGAAGTTTCAGACCATCCTGCCCGAGGGTGCTGTTGAGTTTCCAATACCGCAACGCAGCAGAGCCCAAGCTGGTGAGTACCCCTACCATTCCCATGACCACAAGGCCGGGGATAAACAGCAATACCGAGGTCAATCCCACAACGGATATGATCCCTGTTGGAACGCCGTCCAGCCACTGTGCGACCTGTTCCTCCGCCCCCTGAAACAAGGACATGAACAAGGCCAGTCCCAAGAATGCGTTTTTGAAGTGGTTTTGGCTGAGGCCCACCTTGAGCAGACCGGTCAGGTTGAGCGAAACCAAGGGCTGTCCGCTGTCCTCATCACGTTCGGCATCAAACTCTGCTTGCTCTTCTTCCAACGGGGTGGCTTGAAGCATTTTGTCATTCAAGAACTTCTGGAGGATGGCGGCCTCAGACTTTCGAATGGCGACCAACTCCAGTTCACTGCCACTGGAACCTGCAGTGTCGACTCGGACCCCCGTGAGTCCAAAAACCTGCTGGATCGGGCCTTGAAAGAGCTGTACGGCTTGGATGCGGTCAAAGGGGATTTGGAGACGCTCGCGTTGAAAAATGCCGCGCTCCACAATCAGTGCGTCCGAGGAAATGTAAAAATGAAAGCGCAAGTAATACAGCAGCGCAAAGGCGCCAACGAGCACCAAGCCCGCAGGAATCACCAAGAAGTGGTACCACTGCAGTTCTCCAAATGAGGCGCCAATCAGAATGGGCCAAGACGCTTGGACCGACTTCCATGTGAATTGGGCTCCGATGATCAACACCCCCAAGGGATGCTGCCGTTTGGGCACATCAAAGCTGGTGCTCATCTCCGCGTTCGTGCTTCGATGACTGCCCTCAATGCCTGGGCGTCCTCGTCTTCTAAACCTGCAATGCGCAAGTTGCCACTCCCTCCCGCCGTGAACAGCTTGAGGTGATTGAGGCCCAATTTCCTGGATACTGGACCTTGGCTCAATTCAGAATGTTGGATCATCCCGAAAGGGACCGTTGTGGTGGAGCGAAACAGCCATCCTGCGCGGTAGGTGATGTCCCGCTCCCGCACAGCATAACCCCTTCTCGGAAAACCCTTCCATTCTTCCAAGAACCACAGCAAGCCAAATGCTGCACCGGCACCCAGAGGCCAGTACCACCCGCTGAATTCAGCCATGTCTTGGTCACCCCCCACCTTGTACAAGAGGTACGGCGTCAAACAGGCACAGGAATACAAGAACTGAACGCTGCCCCATAGGGCCAGGCGCATGGCCCGGTATTTTTTGCTGACCTGGTGGAATTCAACATCCTCTATGCGAGGCAATGCAGAGAGGTCCAGTGCAGGGTTGGGTACGTTAGAAATCTCCATGTTCGCGGTAGGACTCACTCACCAGAGATGCGCTTTTCTACGGTGCCATCGGAGTATTGGAACAGGAGAAGAACACCTGGTTCGGGAAGAACTTCGCGCCCCAACACATCGGTGACACGGACCAATTGCCTGTGGCCAGATGGCGCCAACTCCCCTACCGACATGGGTTCGCTGCAAGCTTGGGTAAAGAATTGCCACGCCTCACGCGAAGCATCGATGTCTTGGTTGCCCCAGGCCCCGGGCCAGCTGTGCCCTCCGCCGTTGATCGTATACAGCCACACTTGCGGGCAAGCCCCTTCTAAACCCCACTTTTGGTAATCCACGGTGGACTCATCCCAGGTCACGATGTCTGGAAAGCTGCCGGATTCTTCCAAGGTCAATCCAAACATGTCTACGAAGAAAGACATGGCGTCTGGTGTGCTGGGATAAGACCCCCACCCGTCTTCGTTTTTTAGGTCCCCCTCATAGAGGCTCACATCATCGGAAGTGCCATGGATTTCGAGAATGGGCACCATGAACTCTGGAGCGCATTCAGATTGGATGTCCGACATCAGAATGCCTGCAATAGGCGCTACGGCACGAAACTCTTCCGATGCCTCGCACGCCAACAAGTAACAGAAGTCTGCACCATTGGAGAACCCCGTTCCGAATACACGCTCTGCATCAAGCCCATAGGTCTCGATGAGTTCCCCTCTCAGTTCAGACACGAAGGCCACATCGTCGACATATTCATTCTGGTGGAAAGCGTACCCCACATTCCAAAAAGGCTCGCCCGATCCGTCCGTGGTGCCTTGAGGATAGCACACCGCAAAACCAAATTCGTCGGCGAGGTCATTGAACCTCGAATACTGCAAGATGCCCTCAGCATCGCCCGTGTAGCCATGGAATACAAAGACCAAAGGACAGTTCGCTGGAGCGTCCGAAGGCTGGTAGTAGTAGTATTCACGGAGGTCCTTGCCCGCTGAATACACCCCATAATAAATGGCAGAGACCGAGACGGACTGTGTGTTGTTGAGGGTCTGGTCGTCGCTGCCTCCATTGACCGCTGTGATCTCTGCTGTCACGTTGTAGTTGCCGCTCCAATCAAAGGGCAAGACCCCGTTGATGGAGAAGCTGTGGGTTTCTGAGGAACCCAATGACACCCCATCGATGGTGGTCTCTCCTGATGCCCCCTCCATGCTCCATGCCACGGTATAGGAATACACCGTGTCGGTGCCGAGGTTGACCACCGTTCCTGCCAAGTCCTCAGTAGCGGGTGCCAGCACCACACTTTCGGATTCTAATCCTATCAAGGCCAGGTCCAAGCCGCTCGGTTCCAAAACCGTCACATCATCAATCGCCCATCCGTAGAGCCAACCTCCGCCGTCGTTGTAACGGAACCCGAGGTGAACTTCTGTCTCTCCCAGCACCACGTCGAGGTCCATCACTTCAAAATCCCATGTCCCTTCGCTGCCTTCCAGGGTCTGCAAAACGGTCCACGTAGCTCCTCCATCGAGGCTGTATTCGACCGTAGCTACCTCGTCATCGCCTTCGTAGGAGCCACCATCGTAGTAGCTCGAAAAAGCCAGGATGGCGCTCTCTACATCCGACAGGTCCAGCACTGGTGTAATGAGGTAATCCTCGCTTTTGTCACAGTCGCAGCCGTCGTCATTGGTGGCCATCATGTTGCCGTGCGGTGCAATGGGCCACCACTGGCTCTCCAGGTCTGTGCTCTCTCCGGGCAACCAACCTCCATCGGTAGCCAAGGTCTGCTGGGTCCAGCCGTCAGGCAAAACGCCCGCGTCAAAGTTCTCTTGCAGCAATGTTGTCTGCGCATACACAGAAGTGCTGCACAGGGCGAGGGCCACAAGGGCCAACCGAATCGTTTGGGTCATGCCCCGAAGATATGGGGCAACGCCTCACTCAATGGCGAACGGCAAAGCGTTGTGGTCCCAAGCCTTCTGCCTTCAAGACGTAGAAGCCCTCAGGAAGGGTGGCGACATCTATAACTGCGCGCACATCAGTGGCCTTGAAACGGTCGACCACGCGCCCGCTGACATCCACAATGGCCACATTCATTCCCGCAACCAGCCCCTCAATGTTCAACGCCTCGGACGCTGGATTCGGATAAATCCCAAGGGATTCAGAAGAGAGGTCGGATGACCCGCTGGTCGCGCTGCACGGTGCAGACAAGCGCCAACGGTAGAAATAGTAGTGGTAATCAAGTGGCGAGTCTGTGGTATTTCCCGTGATGCTCATGCGGTTGGCCACAGCCAAAGGAAAGGTGCCCGCAGGAACAGCGTTGTTGCGGAACAAACCTTCATTGGTGCCATCGATGCCCATTTGGAATCCGGTGCCATTGGGGATTTCAACGCCAATTTCGAGGGTATTCCAACCAAATGCGAGGGTGTAATTGTCCTCGAATACGGTCGCTCCCCCTGCGTCTCTGATGTAAAAGCCAATGGAGAAGTTGGTCAGTGCCAGCACCTCTACACTCTCCAGAACGGTGGGTTCAGATACGCTGAAGACCATGTCCCACATGTCATTTAAATGATAGCCACCTGCCCCCAGTTCGTCTGCAGAGAGTGGACCTCCCAATGCGGTTTCAGTGTTGGCATTGGGATCGAAGAATTCAGAGGCAGCATCGGTACAGCCCAAGATGGGCGCGATACATGACCCATCGCCCAGGCAAGCCGCTGGATTGTAGTTCACAGCCGATTCTTGCATGCATCCCGCCACATAGCAACAAGAGCCATCATCGTCAATGGCTCCTTCAGTGTAATTGACCGCTTGTGGATCCGTGCAGCCGCAATCATCTGAGAGGGAAACACGCCACAAGTCTTGGTGATAGGTGTCGTTGGCACCCTCCAAACCCGAAGTCAAGTAGGCGTAGCACCCGAGGACAAAACTGCCTGGCGCCCAGCGCGCTCCCCCAGGGTGTGCTGCCAATTCCGTCCAGCTGTCTCCGTCGGGGTCATATTGCCAAAACTCGCCGTAGTCCAGCGGACCATGGTTGTCGCCGTCGCCACTCAGGATATAGCCATAGCCATCCTTGGCGAATTGCGTTCCAGCAACCCGGGCCTCTCCCGGAAAGTCTCCCAATGGGGTCCATTCATCGGCCACGGGGTCGTAGCGGTGAAAGTCCTTGTAAATGGTGAGGTTCCCATTTTCTGTGTTGCCGTGCCCAAATCCCACGTAAGCGGCTCCATCGATGCCGAAATAAAAAGGGTGGTGTCGGTTTCCACCTGTGAACGCGGCCCGTTGCTCCCAGGTGTCGCTGTCCACATCGTATGCCCACCAATCTCCGAGGTTGCCACTGTCGTTGCTTCCGAGGCCCACCATGACCTTTCCTCCTGCCAGCACCATGGCCGGGTGATTCCTTCCTATTCCGGGGAAATCAGCAAGCGCGCTCCACGCACCCGTAGCCATGTTGAGGTGCCACCAGTCTGTAGGGTAGCCGCTGTTGTTGGAGCCAAAGCCCACGTAGGCATGGTCTCCTTCACACACGCCATATCCATAGCCCCTGCCACCACCCGGAAAGGCTTCCATTTCCTGCCAACTGTCGTTCGAAGGATCGTATCGAAAAACGTCGTCGAGGTTCAGCGCTGCGAAACCAGCCTGACCCGCGATGACATACCCGTAATCATCGTTGGCCACCGTAATCGGGTGATGACGGCCATTTCCACCAAAGCTGGACATGGCTTGCCACTCTGTTTGTGCGAGGGAAAACAATGGACTCAAAAAGGAAAGCAGCAGGAGAATGGCAAGTCTCATGGAATTGATTTGGTGTGAATTCAACTCATAAACCCTCACAAATGGCATAAGGTTCGTTCGGCTTAGAATCTAATAGAATTGGGCAATAAAAAAGCCGGCACAAGGCCGGCTTTCTCATGGGTGAAATGGTGGATTACAATCCGTCAAACTCGATGTAGACAGAATCTCCACAGGCCACTGTAATCGAGGTGTCAAATGCAGTGCACAATGAGATGAAAGACAAGCCGAACTCCACATCGATGGTGCCGGCGTCGGTCTCAAAGCTGTTTTGAGCAAGGATGCCCATGTCAGCAGCCACTTCATCGCCAGCGATACTGACATCTGGGGTGCAGAGTGAGTTGTTGAAAATGGTAACAACGGCTTTGTTGCCCTCGTCACAAGCTTCGGTGTTGTCATCACAACCCGTGATGAGCACCAGCGCGGCCATCAGGCCAAACAGGTTTTGGATTTTCATTCTGAATCGGTTTTGTGGCGCGAAAATACACGCCGTCGTGAGGACTCAAAATGAAATCATAGGGTTGCACAACCGGCGAACAATATCTCTGCCCCTTTCAAGGTTGAATGTTCAGGATACCACCACACACCCAATAAAACCTACAACTGCATGACCCGTCACCCTCTGATCATCCCCTCCCTGGCTGCTGTTTTGGCCGTTTCCATCCTCGCTTCAGCCTATCTCGTGGCCCGCAACGGGAGTTATTTCTTCCGCAGCCAAGCGAGCGACATTGCGGTTACCGGGTCGACCTCTATGGATTTCACCTCGGACCTCGCCGTTTGGCAGGGTCAGTTCACGCGAAAGGCCATGGATCTGAAAGAAGTTTATGCCCTCATGAAGCAAGACAAGGCGGTGGTGGAGCAATTCTTGAAGGAAAAGGGCATCGACCGGGATGCCTATGCCTTTTTGTCGATTGACATCATCCCACAGAACAAAACGGTCAACCACTACAACGACGAAGGCGACCTGGTCGATCGGGAGTCTGTCTTCAATGGCTACCGGCTCAAGCGCGGTTTTAAGGTGACCTCAACAGACATCGATTTGGTGGAGCGCCTCGCCAATGAGGTCACTGAGCTGATCGAGCAAGACGTGTACATCACCTCCTATCCACCCAAGTATTACTACACCCAATTGGGCACGCTCAAGATTCAGATGATCGAAGCCGCCTCTCAAGACGGCCTGACGCGCGCCAACACTGCGGTATCAGGCGGAGGTGGTGAACTCGGTGACCTCCTCGAAACCAGCATCGGCGTGTTTCAGATTTTGGG
>JBELBZ010000008.1:0-12811 GCA_042095055.1 Crocinitomicaceae bacterium
CGACCGCATCACCGCCGCCTACGAGGCCATCAAAAAACAGCGCGGCATCAAATAGAGCTGGCTGCACGCGACAGTCGGACCGCTACCCGACCGCTGCCTGACCCACCACCGCGCGGATTTCGCGCCAGGCGAAATCCGCCACGTGCTCCCCGTCGGCCTGCGGCCTCCAAAGTTTCAAAGTGTCAACCCTCCTTCGCTCCGCTCAATCGGCATCCCTAAGACACCTGACCGAGAAGCCGTAACGCGGATCGCCGTAGTTCCGGCTGATGGCCGGATTGGCGCTGCCCAAGTACCGGTACCAAGCATTGCCGTAACTGGGCGAAGAACTCCACCAGTAGCCGCTGCTCCCGGCACTGCCGAAGTTGCCACTGCTGTAGTCGCGGTAGCCGCCCGGAAGGGCCGAAAACCCGCTCTGATTGGTGCCATTCCATCCCGGGGAGTCATCGGGAGAAGCCTTGAGCGGTGTTCCTGCATACGCGGAGCCTCCCAAGAAATCGGTCAATTCCGTCCATTCTCCATCCGTTGGAACGTGCCATCCGTTCGGACACAAACCACGTGAATCATTTACCGCATACCAATTGTAAAGCTTGCCATGGGCATCCACATATTCGTCGTTGTTGTCGTAGTCACACCAAGCGCCAACCTCCCCGACGTTAGCCGATGTCCATTCGGTGCTGTTCTGAAGGTTTTGGATGGCATCCCCATTGCGGTAATCCGCAGCCTCCAGGTTTTGGACAAACCAACATTGGTCGCCTATGGTTACCACATCGTATGTCATGAGCTGGTAGGTCAAGGCATCGCCCTGGGCGCACCCAATCAGTGACTCACATGAACCATTGTCCACGTTTGCCGCAGGGTCAAACTCCAAGAAACGGTCGTCGGTACAGCCCAGTATAGCGGGCGTAGAACAACTCCCATCGTTCACGTTGGCCGAGGGGTCATATTCCATGAATTCTGGAATGGTACAACCCAAGACAGGAATGGAACGCAAACAACGCACGCTGTGTCCGCGGCGAACACCATGAGACGGAAATTCCAGAACAGTGCCTGTGGCGGTCAGCCGGGGTGAAACTGCAGTCGTGGCGGTGTTGTTGGCCTGCGGGACGTACGATGGCTTGGACCAAAAGACCGCACTCATTGTCAGGTCTTGGAAGTCAACAGGAGCCAACGCCCGTTCTCCGCCAGGGAGAGCGGTAAATCCGCTGGAATTTGTGGCCCCCGCATTGGGGCTCTGCCAATGTCCAAGACCGCCTTCTTTGAGGCTTCCACCTGATGCAGCATTGCCCCCAAATGCATCCGACAAGGCCTGCCATTCTCCGACAGTAGGCACATCCCAGAACTGCGGACACAGGTCCCTTGCAGCAGCGTAACCATTGTACAACTTGCCGTACACGCTGTCCGGGCCATACGTCACATAGGCGCCCTCTTCAGTCAAGCTGTTCCAAGCGGCTTCCTCAACCACTTCGCTCAAGGCGGTACCGTCTCGGTATTGGCTGGTGTTCAAGTTTTGTTTGAACCAACACCGATCGTCTGCCTCGACCAAGGCGTATTCCACGCCATGATACGTGATGGACGTCTGCCCCAAACAGGGGCCACAAGTGGTGTCGTAGATGTCGTCTCCATCCGTATCCACCAGGCAGTCCTGGCAGTTCCCCTCGCCATCAGGCGCATTTCCAGCGCAATCGCACGCGCCATCCGGGATGTCAAAACAGCCGCATTCGAGCACGGGACCGGGACCGTTGCATACGCCACAAGCGTCGAGGTCACCATCACAAGGGTCTCCGCCATTGTCATCGCAAATGCCATCGCCGTCGGCATCTGTTTGGCAATTCCCGTTGCATGTACCTACGGCGTCTGGCGTCCCCACGCAGTCGTCCACATCGTCACAAATGCCATCGCCGTCGGCATCCAACGTTCCGTTGCAATCGCAGTAGCCAGGAGGTATGCCGCTGCAGCCACAGTCGTAGATGGCGCCAGGGCCGTTGCAGATGCCGCATGCGTCGAGGGTGCCGATGCAAGCGTCGTTGCCGTCGTCGTCACAGATGCCATCGCCGTCGGCATCGGACAGGCAGGTGCCGCCGCACACATTGAGGGCGTCGAGTTGGTTGCCATCGCAGTCGCAAGCGCCGTCGGGGAGTTCAGCACAGCCGCAGGCATAAATCGCGCCGGGGCCGTCGCAGACACCGCAATCGTCCGTATACAGACACAGGGCAGCGTAGTTGACTGTGGCCTCCGCATCGAAGTTGCACGCCGCCTCGTCTGCGCAGCCCACCTCTCCGGAAACAGGACCCGCCGACGAAGTCCACGTGGGGACCGTGCCGTCGAGCAGCAGGGCGTCGCCGGGTTGCCCAACGGGAACCAAGGTCCAGTCTGTGCCGTCCCAATAGAGCATCTGACCGGGGGCCGTGCCAGGCACCATGGGGATGGCCACGGTGTCTGAGGTGGCGTTAGCGGCCGCTGCCTCGAGGGCGTCGATGTATTCGGTGAGCGTTTGGCCATCGACCATGACCTCCGCCGGCGTATAGTAGGTGCCAAACAAAGGCAGCAGTCCCAGCAAGTCGGGCGCGCCTATGGCACTGTCGCCGTTGGCGTCGGGATTGTAGGGCGGGACAACGGTTTGGGCCTCAGCACAGAACGCAACGCCCATGAGGAGCGCCAGCAAGTAGGTTCGGTTCATGACCTCAAGTTCTGAAATGATCTACCAACCCGTGGCAATGAGGGACCTGGATTTTGTTGGTGTTGGTCGCTCGGGAGGTTGATTTTTAGCAGTTCAGAGGGAGCGGGCCCATTCGAAGCCCTCGCGGATGGCGCGCTCGGCGTCGATGCCGTAGGCCACCTTCGCGCCGCCGATCACGGTGACGGGGATGCCGGTGGCCTCGAGGGCCGCGACCGATTCGTTGTTGGAGAGTTGGCCCGAGCAGAAGACCACGTTGTCGAGTTCGAGGAACTGTTCCTTGTCGCCCACTTCGATGCGGAGTCCCGTGGGCTCGATGGCCTTGTAGGCAACGCCGGGGATGGCTTGGACCCCGCGGAAGCGGAGCGTGAGGCGGTGGATCCAGCCGGTGGTCTTGCCGAGGCCCTTTCCGGGCTTGCCCTCCTTGCGCTGCAGGAGATAGAGGGTGCGGCCGTTGTCCGGGCGCTGTGGTTCGATGAGGCCGCCATCGTGCTCGAGGGTGCCGTCGATGCCCCAACTCTTGCGGAAGCCGTCTACGGTTTCTTCGCCATGGGGATGCGAGAGGAAGTCGGCCACGTCGAAACCGATGCCGCCAGCCCCGATGAGGGCCACGCGCTGGCCCACCTCCACTTCGCCGCGCAACACCTTGTCGTAAGGCACCGCAATCGGCAGGTCATTGCCGGGGATGCTGGGCACGCGGGGCCGAATGCCAGCGCACCACGCCACGGCTTTGAACGGGTCGCCCTTGTCTTGGGCCGCGCCCACGTCGGTGGGCTCAAAGCGGGTGCCGAGGTGAATGCGGACACCGTGGCGGTCGAGCTCGTGCTGGTAGTAGCGCAGGGTCTCTGCGAACTCTTCTTTGCCCGGGATTTGGTGGGCAAGCAGGAATTGGCCGCCGAGTTTTTCTTGGGCCTCGTAGAGGTCGACGGTGGCGCCGCGCTTGGCGAGTTCGAGGGCGGTGGACATGCCCGCTGGGCCGCCACCAACCACCGCGTAGCGGCCTTCGAGGCCTTGTGGAGCCGCCTTGGTGAATTCGGTTTCGCGGCCGGCGCGCGGGTTGACCACGCAGCCCGCCACTTGGCCCTTGAAGGTGCGATCGAGGCACGCCTGGTTGCATGCGATGCAGGTGTTGATCTCGCCCTCTCTGCCTTCGATGGCTTTGGCGATGATGTCGCCGTCGGCCAGCCAAGGGCGGGCCATGGAGACGAGGTCGGCACAGCCGTCGGCCAGCACCTGCTCGGCCACCTCCGGCATGTTGATGCGGTTGGTGGTCACCAGCGGGACACCGACCTGGCCCATGAGCTTCTTGGTCACCCAAGCAAAGCCCGCGCGCGGCACCATGGCGGCGATCGTAGGGATGCGGGCCTCGTGCCAACCGATGCCCGTGTTGATGATGTCGGCGCCAGCGGCCTCAATGATTTGGGCCTGTTCCACCACTTCGCCCCAGCCGTTGCCCTCCTCCACGAGGTCGAGCATGCTCAGGCGGTACATGATGGCAAAATCCGGCCCGCAGGCCTGTCGGATGCGGGAGACGATTTCCTCGGGGAAGCGCACGCGGTTGGCAAACTCGCCGCCCCATTGGTCGGCCCGGTGGTTGGTGCGCCGCACCAGGAACTGGTTGATGAGGTAGCCCTCAGAGCCCATGATTTCGACGCCATCGTAGCCAGCTTCTCGCGCCAGCACAGCGCAGCGCACGTAGGCACGGATGGTCCGTTCCACGCCCCTTCCACTGAGCGCCCACGGGCTGAACTTGCTGATGGGCGCCTTGCCCTTGGAGGGCGCGACGCAGAAAGGATGGTAGCTGTAGCGCCCGCCGTGCAGGATTTGCAGGGCAATGCGGCCATCGGCTGCGTGCACAGCATCGGTCACCTCCCGGTGCTTGGCCGCTTGGGACGAGCGCATGAGGGCCGCTCCATGGGGAGCGAGCTTGCCTGCGCGGTTGGGACTGATGCCGCCGGTGACGATGAGGCCTGCCCCACCCTCTGCCCGCTCGGCATAGAACTTCGCGAGCTTGGTGAAGCCGCCCTGTTCTTCCTCGAGCCCCATGTGCATGGAGCCCATGATGGAGCGGTTGGGCATGGTCATGCCTGCCACCTCCAGCGGCTGCAACAAATGCGGGTATTTCGGATGGCGTGGAGCGGTTCCGGTCATGACCCCAAGTTCGGACAATCTGGGCAGAGCCAAACCACGGTCTGTATCCATTCTGAATACACCTCTGAGATACACCAAATGCGGGTGACTTTCAAGGCGCACAAGCCTGGCCAAACACCCCCAATAACAGGAGGATGTCTGCCACGTCAACAAACCCGTTGGCATTGATATCCGGGGAGCAAGGAGCCGTTTCCGCGACGCACTGCTGGTCGGCGACGGACCAGAACGTCCCTGGACCACACAACCCGTTGTAGGTGCACGAACCGTCGTCCTCCTCGGCTTCAGACTGGTAATTGTCGGCCATCGGATTGGTGCATCCTACCGCCCCACCGTACAGTGACCATTCGACCGTCCCTTGCAGGTGGTACAACCCGCCAAACCAAAAGGCCTCATAGAAAGTGGGCTCACCCTCAGCCACCAATACAGACAGCGTATTCAAGGTGTCGCCATTCCATACCACCGACGTCCATTGGGGAGGCACGGTCAAATGCAGCCAGACCGAGTCGCCCGCAGCGGTGAATTCAACCGCCATTTCTTCCGCGCCTTCGATGATGGAGACCGCACTGTCTGCCGGCACATCGTACAAGCAGGAGCGACCACCCATGGGCCAAAAGACCTCCAAGGAGTCCGCGGATTCCATCGCTCCAAGTCCAAAGAATTGGGTCGCACTGTGCTGCGCAAAGAGGTCCTCTCCGGCGCGCAAGGTGCGCTGCTGGGAGCGTCCATTGGCATGGAGCACCAAGCGCGATCCAATGGCCTCGGTATTGGAATGGGTGCCACACAACGATACGGCCAGGCGGTGCCGGCTGGGGTGGTCCTCGCCTGCTGTATTGAGCAAAAAAGTGGCATACTGTCCGCCACCGGCGCCAACAACATCGGGCCGCAGATCGCCGTTGAAATCGCCCCGCGCAATACTCTGCCACAGCGCGTCCTTGCCCCACCAGTCATCGGTCACCTCTTCAAACCCAGCCCCGGCATTCAGAGGTGCGCCTGGATGCCTGTAGAAATAGTTGTCATAGAACTCTACAGCAGAGGCCGACAGGCTCCACGGGGAGGTCGCCACCATCAGGTCTTCCCATCCATCGAGGTCTTGGTCAATCCACATGGAGCCCCAAGACCAGCGTTCGGTGTCCAACCCCACTTCTGACGAACGCTCCTCATAGGCTCCCGTTGAATCGAGGTCGAAATAAGCCCCCGTCACTTGCGGATAGGGATAATAGAATTCCCCCATGGACTGGTTGGTCACGAAAACCTCTTCTGCCCCATCCCCATCTGGGTCGCTTACAGTAACAGACATCGCGGACATGGCCACGTCCAACCCCATCTCTGCTGCAGATTCTGTGAAGCTGCCGTCTCCACCGTTGATGAAGGCTTGGTTTTGGGTGGGACAATTCGCATCGATGCCCGCATCGTTGATCACGAAGATGTCCTGCAGCCCATCTCCATTCAAGTCCAACCAGGCCCCTTGGAAAGAGGCCTGAATCCCAGCCGCCAAACCCGACGGTTCGGACACATCCACAAACTGTCCACCCTCTTGCTCGAGGAGGACATTTTCGGTCATCCACAAGCCCTGGCATTCAAGGGCGTATATCGCCACCATCACATCGAGGTCGCCGTCGAGGTCCATGTCGCACCATGCCATGCCATGTGCAGCCCGGTCCTCCAAAATGCCCAACCCCCACTCTTCTGTGCGGTTCACAAAGCCTTGGTCCTCGCACATCCACACCTGGCTTTGCGACACCAAGCCCCCTCCAAAAAACAGGGAAAAAGGCATCGCCGCCGTGTGCACAAAATCCCGGTCACCATCGTTGTCGATGTCGAGCCACATCAGCGCAATGGGCCTGCCTGTGCCCGGCACAATGCCCAGGTCAACTTCCGTCAACCCATCGGGGCCTCCTGTATAGAACAGCAGCTCATTGGAGGCATTGCTCACGGTCAGGTCGTCCCATCCGTCCAGGTTGAAGTCAACACAACTGATGCCCTGCCCTGTAAAATTTGTGTAGGCCTCGATGCTGGGAGCCAGCGACCAAGGGGACCATTGGGCAGAGCCATCTGCCGCACAGCAGCAGATGCCGCACAGCCACGCCCATTTCCAAGCAGGAACGCCCCGTTCTCGAATCCCATTCACAGCATACAAGATACCGTTTTGGAAAGCGCCCGTCCGATCAATCGAACTCTGGAAAGCGGTCTACGAATTCATTGCGCCGCCCGCGTGATGGCAAAATCTGGTAGATGAAGCGGTCATCGCCCTCCTTGATCCTGCGCTTGTCGTCTTTGAGTTCTGTGATGCCGTCAATGAACTGCTGGTCCTTAGAGGTGATGTTCATGACGCCGTTGCGGTATTCAAAGAAGTACCAGTTTTCGTTGTCCAGGTGCAAGTAAATGCGCAGGATGCCATTGGTCCCAGCCAAGCTCCATTCGATGCGGCCTTGCAACCTTCTGAAGACCGGGACTTTGCCCATCGACACGATGCCGATGCCGTTTTCCCCACTCACGAATGCATCCTCAGAAGGATCCCAAGTCAAATCGAGGCCGGTAAACAGGAAGCGGTGCTGTATGGACTCTGGCGTCTTCTTGAAAGCCCCCATCAGGGTCATTTCTCCGAGCACCTCATCGGCGCCTTCTAACCCCAACCACTCGCGTGTCGCCGCTTCAAAAGTGGTTTCTGTAATGTCCAAGGGGGCCGCCGTAGCATAGAGCTGGAGCCTCTCGGCCAAAGACTTCCACAGCTGTTCGTCGAACGGAAAGTCCATCCCCACCGTTACCGCCGCTTCAATCCCCGTGCCTGTTGGGAACACCTTGACCTCACCTGCCGAGCGCTGGGTCACCATGCCATAATCTACGGGAAGGCTCACTGGGCCACTGCCGGTCACACTGCAATCGCCCGCCTTGAGTTCGATCAAGGTCCCCGGCAAGTTGGGCTGCAACATCTTCTCAGGAGAACCCGCCTGGTAGGCCCCATCGCGCTTGTTGTAGCGGAGCTCTCCCGCCGCAGCCAAAATCCCGTATTCGCTGTGGCTGCGCACCTCATCGACAAAGGCACCATAAGGTCCACCTCCCGGCTCGTCCACATCGCGGAAATAAGCCCCTACGCCCAAATGCGCCATCATCGGTGTCTTCAAGGTGGTGTCGAGGGGAATCCTCACATCCTTGGGGTCGATGACCGAGGTAAACAAGAGCTGCTCCTTGTCCGTTTCGGGACAAGCCGCCTCAAGGGTGACCGCACCATCAAATTCGAGGTGCTGTCGCGCTGCTGCCAAGCGCACCTCTCCAGAAAAGCCGAAAAAGGGACTCAAGCCAAAACCATCTTGAACGGGAATCGTGCCCCTTCCGACCGTTTCACCACTCGTGTCGACCTCCACCGCCTCCAATTCAATCAGCTGTTCCAACCCGTTCTCATCCTCATAAAACAAGGCGGCCCTCGCTGAGTAGTCAAAGCGCCCCGTGATGTTGACATCGGCGTCAAACAACCGGTGATACCGGGTGACCACATTGGCCACAATGACCGCACGTGTCAATTGGTCCATCTGCGCCCTGCGCCTGACCACCACCCGGCCACTGTCCGGCTCCACAAAGGCGTCCGCCGTGCGGATGAATTTGACCGCCTCACACTTGAGTATCGCTTCACTGACATCGTACACCGCCGTGGGCGCCAAGAAATTCAAGCTGTCTTGGTCGGCCCTTGTCGAGTAAAAATTGGAACTCGATGATGCTTCATCCGAGTCGATGACAAAGTCGTCCAAAGGCGCCCTGCTCGAGGTCATTTCCATCTCGTCCTTGTCCATAAACCACTTGAACTCATCCATGAAGCACATGTACTGGTTGGCGGGCAGTTCGATTTTCGTTTCGCCATCGTTGGAGGCGAATTCTCCGATGCGGTCATCAAAGTCGATGTCGCAATGGACATTGTCGGTTTTGAAGGCCAGCGCGCCTTCGACCTTCTGGTCCAATTGGAATGAAGCGGTGTCGGCCAAAATGTGTCGCCGGTTATAGCGGAACAGGTCTGAACCCAGCTGGGCACCACTGAAATGCATGACCCCTTCACCGGTCATCCCATCCGTTCCCAGCACCAAACCTCCGTCCAGCTCGCTGGCCCCCTCAAACAGCCGCAAAGGCACATCTTGGGTACGCGCCGTAATGCGGTTAGATCGGGGCTCAAACAAAACGGCCACCTCCTCTCCTTGGACCTCTGGAACGGGCGGCGGGCCCGCTGCTTCGCGGTTGGTGAACACCTGCGCCACCCCCCTGGTGCTGTCGGGAAGCAACACAAACCGGTCGCTCTCAGCATGGGCTGTTCGGAAGTCCAAAGCGCCCCCTCCTTGCAATCCTCCCCCATCGAGGGTCAGGTTTTGGTCAAAGTTTCCAACCCCACCATAGACTTGGTAGCCTCCTGCAGGTGTGGCCGTTGTAAAGCCCAAGTGCAGGTCATCCATCACGTGCAGGTTTTCCTGCAGCGGTGGCAACAGGTCGCCGGACTCCAATGTCCCTGCAAAAACGAGCTCCTGCCGACCCAAAGCATCCAAACTGTCCAACGTAAAGGGCTCGACCACAAAGCGAAAACGTTCCCGTTCGTATGCGCCATTTTCTATGGCCTGGTCATCCCAATGCACGTAACTGGGCGCTTCAGTCACCAGCACCGGGTACTGCGGATAGGCCTCACTCAAGCGACCCGACCTGTTGATGGGCACGTCCACACGCAGCACCCCTTGGATATACTCCAGGCGGTTTTTGACCAGTTTGCGCCTGGGCTTTCCCCGTGCGTCTTTTTCCTCCTCATTGACGCGGAGCTTGCACGACTCCACCGCATTCAACTCAATGGAGAAGGATTCATAATCAAAGGCATAATCGGTGCCTTCAAACTGCAGGTTGCCCGCCCTGACACCTCCCGCAAAGGCAAAGTCGCGGTCTTCGCCGATGACCACCTTTCCATCCCGTGGCTCGATCACGACACCGCGGTCTCGCGAGACATTGACCCTGTCCACACCATTGAGTTTCAGCTGGCCATTCAGCAAGCTGATTTCGCCATGTCCGGACCCTGAGGCTTCCGAGCGAAAAAACAACACGTCAAAATCGCGCCTGCCCGCAGCATTGGCCAAGTCCGCGAACAGCTTGTCCGTGGCTGTGGCCATCCGCGTTTGAAGGTCCATTTCCAAGTAACCTTGGTGTGCCATTCGGATCATCATGGCCCGCGACTTCTCCTCACTCAGCCGCATGCTGCTCCCCAACGCCATGCTGCTGAAGGTGGTGTCCCCAGTGGCTTTGACATGGTTCTTTACCCGCACCAAAGGATGCACAGGGTCTATCCCTTGCATGTCCCTGTACAGCTCGACATCAAAGAAGTCAGCGCTTGAGAGCACGGCCGTTGAACGCACCGACCCCGGCGGACCTTCCAAAAGAATGCGGGTATCCTCCATGCCCCAGGACAGCACGTTGCAATCGACAAAAAGGTGGTGGTATGAATCGGTAAAAGCCCGAGGTCCAAGGCCTTCATCCGTACGGATCAAAAACAGTTTTTTGGCTGCCAGGTTGAAGCGCAGGTTCAATTCAGGGTGATAGAGGCTGTCCGTTCCTATGCGCAGTTTGGCCTCGACGCCTTCCCCACTGAACTGGTCCGCACGCAGAATAAACAAGGAAGATGTGCACTCCACCATGACGGTATCGCCCCGTCGAAATTGCAGCCGTGCAGGCTCCTCTTCGTTGCCCTTCCCTTGAAGCTCTGCCCCGCGCACGGTCAATCCACCCTCAAAGTCCACTCCAGGCACAAGGTCTGGCATAGACAAGCGGTTGATGTAGGTGTCGAATCTCGGATACCGTGCGTCGTCCGTGGCCGCCCCCGTTTTTTCGTCGCGCCTCCGGACGCGGGCTTTGTCGGTGAGCTGCCCCCACAAGGGGTCTGGAAAGAGCTCTGTGGTAAATCGCGCCGAATCCACTGTGAGCGACGGCGATTTGAGTCGGACCGAATACGCATTGAAATCCGCAAAGTTCTTGTTGGGGTCCCATCCTGAACGTCCCCAATCCACCCTTCCACTGCGTCCTTCAAACCGCTCCTTGGCATAGTTGTATGTCCCGGCTGTGCGCTGGATGAGCAGGGTGTCTCCTTTGGCCAATGCCATCAAGTTTCCCGTGGGACCAAAGGTGAACTGTGCACCTCCCTTTTCGGGAATAGAAATGGCCATCGGCCCTTCGAATGACCAACGGACCGATTTGGTGGCATAGAAAGTTCCGTCTTTGAGCAGGTCTTTGCCCAAGGCGAGCAACGGTGCGAAGTCACGCGCGGCCCTGCGGCTTTCCATCGCACGTTCAACCGCGGCATCCCATGCGGCAAATGGAAGGCGCAAAGAATCGCCAGAAAGGGCCAGCTGCACACTGCGCGCATAGCCGAACTGCTCGGGAAAAACGCCGAGGTTGACCTCTTGCATTTGCGCGATGCGTTCCACAAAGACACCGGTTACTTCTGGATCAGCCGACGGATCGAGGAGCAAAGGCTTCAATTCCTTTTCCAAAAAACGTTCGGCATCCTTGTCATAGGTCGAGACCCCTTTGCCCAAGGCGGTCAAAGCCACTTCAATCGCCACCAAGTCGGTTTCCTGCCCCAGAACGGGTGGGTGAAGGCTCCATGCCATGGCCACCACGACGGCGGCCTTGGCCAGAAAAGAAAAAGAGAACCGCCACCACAGGAGCGCCGGGTGCATTGATTGAAAGTCCATTCCGATGATCCGGAAAATTAACGTCCGGGAGCCGTCCGTGGTATCTTGCCGGGCAGGATGTTCCAACTGTTGCGCACAATCCAATCCAAACCTCAGCTCGTACCGCGCTGGGTCATCTTTTCCATCGACCTGTCATTGGGTGTGGTGGCCTTGGGGTTGGCCTTTGCGATCCGGTTCGAATTTGCGCCGCCTGCACATGAACTGGAGGCGGCTCGGCGCTTCATCCCCGCTTACATCCTGATTCGGGCCCTGGCGATGCTGGTTTTCCGGACCTATGCGGGCATCATCCGGTTTAGCGGTTCTCGGGATGCCCGGCGGGTTCTCCTCGCATTGAGCATGGGCAGCGTGCTGTTTTTGGGCCAAAACCTGGCCGCCGCCTCTATGGACATGACCTACCCTGTTCCGTTGAGTGTCGTGGCGATTGAGCTGCTGGCTTCTGCGGTATTCCTCATCGGATTTCGCATCACGGTGCGGTCCATTTATGAGCGTTTTCAGTCCTCCAGACCTACAGCGGTGGTCATCTTTGGTGCAGGCGAGGCGGGCATCATCACCAAACAAGCCATCGAACGGCCCAGCGCGGACCCCCTCAAGGTGGTGGCCTTTCTCGACGACGATCCAAGCAAGCAAGGGAAGCGCATCGACGGGGTGCCCATTCTCCCTGCCGACCGCGCTGCCAAGGTCCTGATGGACTTCAATGCCAAACGCCTGATCGTATCCATCCAACAGCTCGATCCGGTGCGCAAGGCGCAGATCATCGACACGGCCCTGGACAACGGACTGCGCGTGATGGACGTCCCGCCCGCCCAACGTTGGATCCAAGGCGAGCTGAGCGCCGGCCAGCTGCGTGACACGCGGATTGAGGACCTTCTCGGCCGCCCTGTTATCGAACTCGATGCCTCTTCAATCGCACAGCAAGTCCGAGGCGCCCGAATATTGGTCACCGGCGGCGCTGGCTCCATCGGTTCGGAACTCGTCATGCAGGCGCTTGAACGGGGAGCCGAGCAGGTGCTCGCCATCGACATCGCAGAAACACCACTCCACGACCTGGGCCTGTTGTGTCGGACCCGATTGGGGGATGCAGCAACCCGGCTGCTGACCCGCATTGCAGACGTCAGAGACGCCCAAGCCATGCAAGCGTTGTTGGCCGACTTCGCGCCCCACGTCATTTACCATGCTGCCGCTTACAAGCACGTGCCTGTCATGGAAGTGCAGCCTGAAGCGGCTTGGCACACCAATGTCTTGGGCACCGCCAATGTCATTGCTGCTGCGCAGCAGGCCA
>JBELBZ010000008.1:12911-79270 GCA_042095055.1 Crocinitomicaceae bacterium
TGGCACACCAATGTCTTGGGCACCGCCAATGTCATTGCTGCTGCGCAGCAGGCCAAAACGGAGACATTTGTCCTCATCAGCACAGACAAAGCGGTCAACCCCACCAGTGTCATGGGGGCTTCCAAGCGAATGGCCGAACTCGTGGTCCGCAGCATTGGAGAAGGCGAAGGCATGAATTGTGTCATCACCCGGTTTGGCAATGTGCTCGACAGCAACGGCAGTGTCATTCCCCTGTTCCGTCGACAGATTGAAGCGGGCGGTCCATTGACCCTGACCCATCCTGATGTCACCCGCTACTTCATGACCATCCCAGAGGCCGTCCAGTTGGTCATGGAAGCTGCAGCCACCAGCAAAGGCGACGACATCTTTGTCTTTGACATGGGTGAGCGCGTGCGCATCGCCGACCTCGCCCGCCGCATGATCCGCCTTGCGGGGCTCGTCGAAGACCAGGACATCCGAATCGATTTGGTGGGGCTGAGGCCTGGAGAAAAGCTCCACGAAGAACTCATGAGTGGACTGGAAAACCTGCTGCCAACCCACCACCCCAAAATCCTCCGGGCGGCGCGCGCTGAGGTCGATCGAGAAGCCGTGCGCGCCACCTTGCACGCTTCCAATGCATCGCACAGGGACGGTACATGGACCCGGGAGCACGTCATGTCCGCCTTCGCCCGACATTTACCTGAGTACGCGCCATCTGAACCGGAAACCAGCCTCACATGAGTCCAGAACAGCAAGAACTTCGGTTGTTGGAAGACCTCCGCAGCTACTTTGGTTATGCCGAAGACCAATTGGAATTTGTGTGGTCAGACCTTGACGGCATTCAAGAAGTTTCCTTGTTTACCTACAATCCGCGACACACGCAGCGCTTTCTGTTTCACAAGACCACGGGATCGACGAAGTCCCAGGCCTTGCGAAGCCTCCTTGAGTATACCCAGCACCACAAAGACCGGGAACTCAGCTACACCATCCAATGGCGGGTGGCCGGCGAGGCTGAATTGCACACGAGCTATTTCAGCGCAGGCAACATCCTGCTCTCACTCGACAAGTTTTTTGCCGGACGAGACCCCCATACCGTTCAGGTCTTTAGCGTCACGCTCAACCCATTGAGCTAAACGTGCGGGACGCTTTCCCAACATTGGTGGCCCCGGGCACAGGCCTCTTTAAAGCCAAAGGCAGCAAGTTTCACGGCTACGCTTTCCCACTGCCGTTTGCCGATGAAACAGCAGCCGAACGGGCCGTCACTCGACATTTGGAAGCGGTCAAAGTGGACCACCACGCTGCACGCCACGTTTGCTACGCGTGGCAGTTCGGTCCGGACAGGTTCAGAGCAGCAGACGATGGAGAACCTGGAGGCAGCGCAGGAGCTCCCATACATGGGGTGCTGCGTTCCCACGATTTACATTGGACTTTGATCGCAGTGGTCCGGTACTTCGGAGGGGTCAAACTCGGGGTCGGAGGACTCATAGAAGCATACCGTTCTGCAGGCCAAGAGGCCGTCCAAGACGCGGGCATATCTGAATCACTGCTGATGGCCCCGCTCACCCTCGCCTATCCGCCCAACCTCACCCGGCATGTCATGCAGGCCATCCAAAAAGAAGGCGCACAGATCTTGGCAGAACGCTACACCGACCGCTGTCTTTTGGACATCGAGGTGCGGGCGGGCAGCATCCCCTCCCTCAGCTCAGAACTGAAAAACATCCACGGTGTTGAAGTAAAGAATCCCTCAAAACCCACATGATCCGATACTTTCTCGCTCTTGCAACCGGGCTCATTTTAGCCCCATCCACATTGGCCCAATTGACCTTCGAATTTCAAGGTGTAGAAAGGTCCTACTATTTGGCCGCCCCAGACCCGATTCCAGAAGGTGCTCCTTTGGTCTTTGTCCTCCACGGATACACCAGCAGCGCCGCCCTGATTCGAGCATACAGCGGATGGCCAAACCTGGCTGAGCAAGAAGGGTTTGTCGCGGTATTTCCGCAGGGTACGCCAGACCAAGTTGGCATCTCACATTGGAACGCCAATTTGGGAATCAGCAGCACCAATGACCATGGCTTTCTTGTCGCATTGGCAGAGCAGCTGCAGGAAACCTACGGCCTCAGTGCAGATTGCACTTATTCCTGCGGCATGTCCAACGGCGGCTTCATGAGCTATTCGCTGGCGTGTGAACACCCCGATGTCTTCAAAGCAGTTGGCTCCGTTACAGGCGCGATGAGCACTGCAGACATGGGCTGTATTCCAAACGAAGTGGTGCCCATCGTTCACCTCCATGGCACTCAGGACCAGGTCGTTTCCTACGACAATGGTGTTGGAGGAAGCTGGGGAAGTGCGGGTGTTGAGGACATCATGGACCACTGGACAGATCTGATGGGAACCACTTTGGTCGATGAGGTGACCTTGCCCAACCAAGAGGTTGAAGACGCAACCTCGGTGGACTTTTTTCGGCATTACGGCTCACCTGGCGGACAGGAATTTCACCACTACCGCGTGAATGGCGGGGGGCACGATTGGTTCGGCGTTTGGGGAAGCATGGACATAGTTTCCACACAAGTCATGTGGGACTTCTTCTCATCCCAATGTGCAGGTGAATTCACAGGCATGACAGAGCCCAATGCTCCTGAATCTTGGCTGCATTGGAGGGGAAATGGCATTTCTACCGACAGAACTTGCCACGTGGACCTGTTCGACGCCACCGGTCGCTGCATGGAACAGCAATCCTTGATTCGAGGCCAAATTTGGTCCCCCGTTACCAAAGGCTTCACAATCATCCGGGCCACGGATGCTGCAGGCCATCAGCAGATTCTCAAGACACTCTAAAGTGGGGTGAGGCTTCGCGCTGTTCTTTGGCAGCGAAAGGCTCAAAAACGGCTTAAGCTGAGAAACGACGGGGATTCAAGCTGGCTTCCGCACCACGTGCAGGTAGCGTTCTGATCCGAGTGCACAGCGTTCAAAACGCTCCGCACCGAACAGTTCTCGCAGGTCCAGCTCTTCAACCTCAAAGCCCACTGAACGGTAACGGTCGGCATAGTCCATGCCATACAATCGCACGTGGTCTCGCTGCCAATACAAGCGTTCCCGCTCTGCAGGGTCCGTGACGTTGGGGTCTTCCAAAGTCTCGGCATTGCTCCGGTCTAAAGGCACTTGAAAAATGCCCCACCCTCCAGGTTTCATCACCCGGAAGTACTCCGACATGACTTTGCGGTCATCGGCAACGTGCTCCATGAGGTGGTTGCCCATGATGATGTCGAAGTGATCGGCATCAAATGGGATCTCGTGCACATCGAAATGCACATCTGCCCAAGGCGAAACCAAGTCGGCCCGGATGATTTCCAACCCTTGGGCCGCATTGAACCGCTTCAAGAAACAGTACTCAGGTGCGAGGTGCAACATGCGCCGGTCCTCCCCGCCATCGAACATGTCGCTGTGGCCCTTCAAGTACATCCACACCGCACGGTGGCGCTCCAAGCTCAGTGAATTGGGCGCCAAAGCATTGGGACGACTGCGGTCAGCGCGGCCGTATGAAAGCAATTTGCGGTACTTCTTGCCATTGATCGGGTCCTCAAAACGGCTTCCCCAGTAAAAGGGAGAAACCAATTGCAGTGCGATGTGGGCCACGCGCTGCAACAAATGCCGGGGAATAAACCGGGTAACGAAAGAGATGAGGGCACGCATGATGGACGGCAAAGATAACTTCTACTGCTCCGTCTACCGGATGACCACCTGCCGAATGGCCTCCCGGCCCAGGTGTTCGTTGATCATCGTTTGGATGCGCGTGCGGGCCATCAGGAACTCTTCTTTCATCGGCCCCGAATCCAATTCGACGGTCAACACCCCGTCCCGAACCCTCAAAAAGCGCGTCTTGCGTGAGACCGCCTCGCCCATGACTTCGCGCCATGCAGCCTCGGTTCGGGCATCTTCAAGGCGGGCACCATGGCCGCTGAGGCGCAGCCATTCAGATATCGCATCGCCCAAAGAGACGGCCTCGGCCTTGCGCGATGTGTGCCGCCGTCCCAGCCCACGCTTGGTATACCGCTTGTTCATGTGGTGGGCTGAAGGGGTTCGTGTGGAACAACGCCCTCAGACCCCACCCACCATGCACGAAACGGCACGTCCGCTGCCTTGAGCAAGCGCGGGATGCGCTCGGGATCGGTGTCTGAAATGAACACTTGACCGAACCGCGCCCTGCCCAGCACGGCCATCAATGCCCCCGCCCTGTGGGCATCAATCTTGTCAAAGATGTCATCCAACAGGAGGATGGGCCTTCGGCCAACACGCTGGGCAAGGTGCTCGACCTGCGCCAGCCTCAAAGCCAACAAAAAGGTTTTCTGTTGGCCTTGGCTTCCAAACCTCTTGAGGGCGTGATCCCCCAATCGAAAGTCCACATCGTCCTTGTGCACCCCCACCGTTGAGCGGCGCAACCGGCGGTCATCGGCTTGGGCCTCCACAAGGGCCTCCTCGAAGCCACCGGGGACCACGCGGCTCATCAAAGCCAGTCCGACAGACTCTTTGCCTTGGCACAGTTCCCGGTGTATCCTCTGAAACTCTGGTTCAAATTCAGCCACAAACACCGCCCGCTGCTCCGCAATCGCCTCTGCAAGCGGGACCATCTGCTCGTTCCAAGGGGTCAACTGATCGGCATCAAACGTCCGGTTCTCTGCAAAAAACCGAAGCAAGTTGTTGCGCTGTTGCACCAAATGGTGGTATTGAATCAACCGGTCCAAATATGGACGGTCGTATTGGCTGATCACCTGATCCATCCATTTGCGGCGCACTTCACTGCCTTCATGCAGCAAGGCTGCGTCTGCTGGTGCAATCATCACCACCGGGTACCGGCCCACGTGGTCGGCCAACTTCTGGTAGGCTTTACCGTTGCGCTTGAGCACCTTCTTCTGCCCTTTGATCACGGCGCACACCACACGGTCCTCTTCTGTGACGTCCCCTTCTTCGAGGGCAAAAGTTCCCTCGATCATAAATGAGGGCTGTTCATGGCGCACGTTCTGAGAATCAATGGGGTTGAAAAACCCTTTGGCGTTGCCCAGGTAATGCACGGCATCCAAAACATTGGTTTTGCCGGTTCCATTGTCTCCGAGCAAACAATTTACTTGCGCGCACAGCTCCATTTCCACCTCTGGGTGGTTCTTGAAATCGAGCAATTGCAACCTGAGGAGGCGCATGCCGATGGTATTGGTCTTGGACTCGGTCACTTTGGCTATTTTTGCCGTCCGCAAAAGTGGGTCATTGACCCGGGGATGCGTGCAGGGTTTTCCACTGTGAATCCCGAAGCTTATCAAGAATCAACCAGGATACGACCTCCATGGCCGAAAACAATCCCTCCGGCGCCCCTCAAGATCTCTCGGGCCAAACGGAACAGTTCATTGAGAACAACAGCCGAAACATCGTCATGGCCATTGGTGCCGTGGCCGTCCTCATATTAGGCGTTGTAGGCTATGGCAAGCTTGTCACAGAGCCTGCAGAGCTTGAGGCCAATCAAGACAGCTGGCGTGCCGAGCAATACTTCATGATGGACAGCGTGGACCTCGCGCTGAACGGAGATGGCTTGTACCCCGGCCTTTACGACATCGTGGATGACCACGCTGGAACCACTTCAGAGGCACGTGCCCAGTACGAGTTGGGTACCATCTTGCGCAGCCAAGGCGATTTTGATGGTGCGATTGAAGCCTTCAGCAACGCAAATTTGAAGGACGACGTACTCGCTGTCCTGGCCCAAATCAACATCGGAGACTGCGAGGTCGAACTGGGCAACTACAGCGATGCGGCCAGCGCCTTTGGCCAAGCTGTGAGTGGAGCAAAGGGCTCCGTTGGCGAAGACTACCTCGCCCCCATCGCCCTGTACAAGGGCGCATTGGTGGACCTTGAACTCGGCAACAATAGCGCTGCCAAAGGCAAGCTCAACAGCATTGTCGAGGACTACTCTTCTTCGAATGTCAAAGCGACTGCCGAAGGGTTGGCCGCAGCCATTGCCCGCTAAAGCGGGCCCCCACCATGGCCACACAAGGGCACGACCTGTCCGCTTATGACGCTGAAAGCCTCAAAGATTGTCAGGCCTTCAGAATAGGCTTGGCTGTTTCTGAATGGAATGAAGAAATCACCCACGCCCTGCGCGATGGGGCTTTGGCTGTATTGGACAAAGCGGGGGTCTCAAACATCCTCGTCAGAAATGTCCCGGGAAGCTTCGAACTTCCATTGGCCAGCCAGTGGCTCCTGAAACATGCGGCGTGTGATGCTGTCATCGCCATCGGGAGTGTGATCCGCGGTGAGACCGCCCACTTTGACTTTGTGTGCCAGTCCACCGCAGAGGGCGTGTTGAGGGCCGGTTTGGACGGCGACCGCCCGGTCATCTTCTGCGTCCTCACCGACGACAACATCGAACAATCCCGCGCCCGCTCAGGGGGGGAACACGGCAACAAAGGTGTTGAAGCCGCCGTTGCAGCCCTCAAAATGGTGCACCTGCGCAAGGGCCTTGCCGGAACTGGGAACTGGGGCGTCGGACTGTGAACCATTCGGCCTGGCGTCACCCCCTCCTGCTTCCCCTGCTCGCAGGACTGTTGTTGCGGCTCGCGGCTGCGTTGTACGGTGGCGGATACCTCATGCACGACGATCATTTCTTGGTGGTCGAAGCGGCAGCCAGTTGGGCCGATGGCGAGGACTACAACAACTGGCTTCCCTGGAACCAAAAGGGCACACCCAAAGCACATCCCGCCAACTTTGCCTACGTGGGCAGCCAATACCTGCTGTTTGAACTGTTCAAACTTACCGGCCCAAGCCATCCCAGCGATCAGGCACTGGTGTTGCGCATTCTACACGGCCTGTACAGTTTGGCCACCATTGCTTTGGGGTACCTGATCGCGCGCGCCCTCGCACCAACCCGCAAACACACCGCAACTGCAGTGGCTTGGCTCTTGGCCGCCAGCGGATTGTGGCCCCTGCTTTCTGTGCATCAGTTGGTAGAAATGGCCTGTGTACCCCCGCTCATGATGGGCTTTTGGGGATTGGTACGGTCGCGCCAACTGCGCTGGCAGGACATCCTCATCGCAGGCATTGGCATCGGCATCGCCACGGGAATCCGATTTCAATGCGGGGTCATCGGGGTGGCCCTCGTTCCCGTGTTGTTGGCACAGCGGCAATGGCAGGCCTTGGTGGGCGTTGGCGTCACCGCTTTGGGCACCTTCTCGCTGATGCAAGCACCAGACCTGTATGTCTGGGGAGAACCTTTTGTGCAACTGAGGGGCTACATCGGGTACAATTCCACCCATGCTGGGAATTACCCGAAAGGTCCTTGGTACCAATATCTGCTGACCTTGCTGGGCATCCTGTTGCCTCCGGCCAGCCTCATGCTCCTGTGGGGCGCCTTTCACCGGGGCCGATCCGCACCGGGCAACTGGTGGCGCGTGGTCGTTCCCATCGCAGGCTTTCTGATCTTCCACAGCGCCTACATCAACAAGCAAGAACGCTTCATCCTTCCGGTGGTTCCTGCCCTCATCACCGTGGGGCTCATCGGGTGGCACAATTGGCGGGAACGCAGCCAATGGTGGGCACGACACCGCAAATTAGAAGGGGGCCTTTGGGCCACATTCTGGATCATTTCCACCGCTGTGGTGGCCGCCAGCATTCCTTATTCCGGCAAGCACAGCAGGGTAAAAGCCATGGAGTTCTTGTACGGCCAAAAAGTGGAGACTTTTGCGGTGGTTCAAGTCGACAGCGGATCCATGCCGCCACAGTTCTACAGCGGTACTTGGAAGTCTTATCACATCGACAACCGCAGGGACCAACAGCGTCCACCGTTGCAAGTGGCTGCATCGTGGTGCGCTTCGCCTCCTCAGTTCATCCTCTTCCAAGGCGACCGCCACCTTGGAGAAGCTGTGGGCCAATACAAAGCCGCCATGCCTGGCCTGCGATACGTCACCACCATAGCTCCGAGCAGAACCGACCGTTGGATCCATGCCCTCAACCCCATCAATTCGGTGGAACGCATCATGATCTATGCCACGGAGGACGCTCTACCTTGTCCTTGAGCCCATGTCACATTTCAATCCTGAAGCGCTTCAATTCCTCGCCGATCTCGCCGTTCACAACGACAGGGATTGGTTTGCAGAAAACCGCAAGACTTACGAGCAAAAAGTCCGCGACCCTTTCAAAGGATTTGTAGCAGAAGTCATCGCTGCTTGTGCGGAGCGGGAACCGGCTTTTGCCACATTGGAACCCAAACATTGCATTTTCCGAATCAACCGGGACACCCGCTTTTCCAAGGACAAGCAGCCTTACAAGACCCACCTTTCAGCCGGCATCTCGCCCGGAGGCAAAAAGAGCGGCGATCCCGGGCTTTATGTGCACTTTGATGCTGAACGGCTCGTGGTCGGCGGAGGGGCCTATTGGGTCGAAAAGGACGACCTGTATGTCCTTCGCGAACACATCGCTTCCCAGCCAGAGCGGTTCAATCAACTGTTGGCCGACCCCAACTTCAGCGGCAGATACGGCGCGCTCCAAGGTGCGCGCAATGTGCGCATCCCCAAAGAATTCAGGGAAGCGGCAGAAGTATGCCCCCACATCTTGAACAAGCAATTCTTCTACATGGCCGAGCTTCCTGTTGAACAGGTGGTCTCCCCTGCGCTGATGGACACCGTGATGGAGCACTTTGATGCCGCAGCAGAAGTCCGCCAATTCCTCAGAGCGGGTCTGCAGGCGGGATGATGGCTAACTTGGCGGCCGCCATGAACGCATCGATTTACCTCCGCCTTGTTTCTGTTTGTCTGTTGTTCACGCCCTGCTGTGCTTTTGCGCAGTACCCCGGCTGGCAGCAAGCCATAGACTACACCATGGACATCACCGTCGATGCCCCGCTGCATCAGTACACGGGCTCCATGGATGTCACCTACACCAACAACAGTCCCGACGCGCTGGACCGGATTCCGTTTCACCTCTTCTTCAATGCTTTCCAACCCGAAAGCATGATGGATGTGCGCAGCCGCAACATTGCCGACCCCGACCGCCGGGTGGGCGACCGCATTGTGGGGCTTCCTGAAGATGAGCAAGGGTGGATCAAAGTCAGTGCCGCCCGAGTGGGCAAGACCGATGCCACATTCAATGCCTCGGGCACCATTGGGTGGCTCACCCTCCCCAAACCACTGGCCGCTGGAAAGAAAACGAAAATCCACCTCGAGTGGGACGCTCAAGTTCCGCGCCAGGTGCGCCGTTCAGGTTGGATGAACGCCCAAGGCGTTGAATTCAGCATGACCCAATGGTACCCCAAAGTGTGCGAGTATGACCACCACGGATGGCACACCAATCCCTACATCGGCCGGGAGTTTCACGGCGTATGGGGCGACTTTGACGTCACCATTCACATGGATGCCCGCTACATGATTGGGGGCACAGGCGAATTGCAAAACCCGGACGATTGTGGGCACGGATACAGCGATGCCGCCACGCCCCAAGAAGGGGTCATCGATTGGCACTTCGTCGCCGAAGATGTGCATGACTTTGCCTGGGCTGCAGACCCCGATTTTGTGCACGATGTCTTGGATGCTTCCGATGGCACAACCATGCACTTCATTCGCCAGGCCGACACATCCTACGGTGCATGGGAAGAATTGCCCGCCATTGCCGAACGGGCCTTGCTCTACTATTCCGAACACGTGGGTCCCTACCCCTGGCCACAGTATACCGTCATCGAGGGCGGAGATGGCGGCATGGAGTACCCCATGTGCACGCTGGTTCGGGGCAACCGCAAGCTGCGCAGTTTGGTCGGCGTCACCGCCCATGAAATGGCCCACGCCTGGTTCCAAGGCATCTTGGCCACCAACGAAAGCCTGCACGAATGGATGGACGAGGGCTTTACCTCATGGGTCGAGTCAGAGTTCATGGCCGAAGAATTCAATGAATCCCGAGACCAGCCCCACTACTGGGCCTATGGCGGATACTTGAACCTGGTGCGCGACGGCAACGAAGAACCCCTCTCGACCCACGCCGACCACTATGTCACCAACCGCGCTTACGGCACCGGAGCCTACAGCAAGGGAGAAGTGTTGATGAACCAATTGGCCAGCATCATTGGAGAAGAAGCCCGCAATGCCGGCATCAAACGGTATTTCGAGGAATGGTCCTTTAGCCACCCTGGGCCCGTGGACTTCAAGCGCTGCATGGAACGTGAAAGTGGATTGGAACTGGACACTTATTTCCAATACATGCTCAACAGCACCCACCACGTCGACGTGGCGCTGACCTCTGTGCGCATCACAGCCGACAGCACCTACATCGAACTCGAGCGGGTGGGCAAATTGCCCCTGCCAGTTGACGTGCGCATCACTGCTGCCGATGGGACCGTCATGGAGCACCACATTCCACAGGTCGTCACCCAAGGCCACCGCCCTCTGACAGAAGGCGAACAGGTGCATGCGCCCTGGCCCTGGACACACCCCACCTACACCTTGGCCCTGCCCGTATCCTCGCCTGGATGCACCGTGGAAATCGATCCCCGCCGGTTGACGGCCGATGCTGACCGGACCAACAACACCGCGTCATTTGCTGAAGGCCTGATCCAAGAATGGCGTTCTGGCGCGGCCAACCGCCGCTGATCATGTTTGAGTCCCAACTCGAGAAAAGGGGCTGGCGCTGGCCGGTCTCCGCATTGGTGACCCTGGTATGCTTGGGGGTCCTCGGCCCCATCGTCATTGATTTGGAGCAAGGCTTGCCCCTGAGCTTGCAATCGCTGCTGGTCTGCTGGCTGCCTTTGATGTTGGGGTGGCGCGCTGGCGTCAGCGGTGTGATCGCTTATGTGGCCTTGGGCGCTGCCGGGGTGCCGGTTTTTGCAGGGTACAATGGTGGACCCGAGATTTTGGCGGGCCCCACTGGAGGTTACCTGATGGGCATGCCTGTTGCCGCCCTCGTGCTCGGCGCTATGGCAGAGGCGTTGCCCGAAAACGCCTCGGACCGCGAGCGCTATCTGCGCATCGGGGCAGGCATGATCTTGGGACACATCGTCATCTTGGTGATGGGCATTCCCTGGCAAATGAAATTTGCGCCAGACCTGGATGTCCAAGCCCTCCTTGAGCGCCTCTCACGCCCCGCATTGCTCAAATGCGCCTTGGGTTTGCTCTTGTCTGTCTTGGCCATGCGTGCCAGCGGATCACGGGCTTAATTTGCCCCCATGAACCAGTACCACCATTCGGGGCGTTTTTCTGGCCTCTTGATCGCCGCTGCCATCATGTTGTCCAGCTGCGCAGATCAAACCGCGCCTGCAGATTCAAGCACGCCCAGTGCCAAAGCCCAACGCATTGCCTCCATGAAGCAAGTCACCGACCAACACAGTTTTGCCCGCCCTGAGGAGGCCCGCATCGTCCACCTCGACTGGAACGCCCGCATCGACTTTGACACCCGGACCATCTCTGGGACGGCCACGTACGACATCGAAACGGCAGCCGACGCGCAGCGCATTGTATTTGACACCCACGAGCTCACCATCGAGGGCGTGAGCGTTGACGGCCAACCTGCGGAATTCTCCCTGGGTGATGCCCAACCCTTCCTCGGTCGACCTTTGAGCATACCGATCTCGACAGGTGCACAGCAAGTGGCCATACAGTACACGTCGGACCCCGGGGCTGACGCATTGCTGTGGGTCGAAGCCCAAGGCGACAAAGCCCCCTTTCTCTTCACCCAGAGCCAAGCGATCCTGGCCCGCACATGGATCCCCGTGCAAGACAGCCCTGGCATTCGTTTCTCGTATGACGCCGATGTTCAGGTGCCCGAGGGCCTCATGGCCTTGATGAGTGCCGAGAATCCCACCGCCATGAACCCCGATGGCCGCTACTCCTTCAAGATGGAGCAGCCCATTCCCGCCTACCTGCTCGCCTTGGCTGCCGGCCAAGTGGAATACCGAGACGTGGGTGAGCGGTGCGCCGTATATGCCGTCCCCGAACTCATCGAGGCAGCCGCATACGAGTTTGGTGAAATGGAGCAATTGCTGCTCGCTGCGGAAGAGCTCTACGGCACCTACGCTTGGGACCGCTACGACCTGCTCATCCTGCCTGCAGCCTTTCCTTTTGGCGGCATGGAGAATCCACGGCTGACGTTTGCCACGCCCACGATCATCGCGGGAGACCGTTCTCTGGTCGCCCTGGTGGCGCACGAGTTGGCGCACTCTTGGAGCGGGAACCTCGTCACCAATGCCACTTGGGATGACTTTTGGCTCAATGAAGGCTTCACCGTCTACTTTGAGCAGCGCATCATGGAAGCCGTCTACGGCAGAGAAACCAGTGAAATGCTCGCCACCCTCAGCTATCAAGGCCTCGTGGACGAAGTCGACGCCATCAGCGACCTCAACCCCGACGACACCCACCTGAAGCTGCACCTCGCTGGCCGAAACCCGGACGACGGCATGACCGCCATCGCCTATGACAAGGGCTATTTCTTTCTCCGCTTGATGGAAGAGACCGTTGGGCGTGAACGCTTCGATGGTTGGCTCAAGAACTACTTCGAGGCATACGCCTTTAAGGGCATGGACACGGAGCGCTTCGTAGACTACCTCAACAGCACCCTGCTCGCCGATGCCGGAGACAAAGCGGCTGTGCGCCTTGAAGAATGGATCTATGGCCCCGGACTGCCCGACAATTGTCCTTCCGTATCCAGCCCGCGCATCGAGCGGGTAGATGCCACCCTCGCGGCATGGGAAGCGGGAACCATGGCCACGGACGATCTTCCGTGGAAGGATTGGATCTACCAAGAGCGCTACCGCTTCTTGTCCAACCTCGATGACAACACCACCGCCGAGCGCATGGCCGACCTGGACGCCACATGGGAAATCGGGGCCACTGGCAACAATGAAGTGCTCTTTGCTTGGATGGAACAGGCGGTGCGCAGCCAATACAGCCCCACCTACCCGCGCATGGAACAGTTCCTCATCGAAGTGGGACGACGCAAGTTCTTGACGCCGCTGTACCGCGCGATGAAAGAAACCGGACAGATGGAAATGGCGTTGGACATCTACGGCAAAGCCCGCGGTGGTTACCACGCTGTGGCGACAGGCACCATGGACGAATTGCTGGGCTGGGAGTAACCGCCTTCGCCAAGAGACAACACCGCACAAAAAAGGCCGCCCAGTGGGCGGCCTTTTTTATGGCACCGGCGCCGGTGGCTCCATGTGGAGTCAACGGCTCAAATTGAGGTAGCCCTTGATTTCACGTTTCTCATTGGTAGACTCTGAATACAGCACCACGCGGTAAGCAAAGATGCCATCCTGAGCGAAGTACCACTGCTCGGGCAAGCTTTCGTCGTCGGCTTGGCCGACCCAGCCTTCTTCGAGGTCCGTAGTCTCAAACACCAATTGACCCCAGCGGTTGTACACCGTCAATTCGAAACGGTCTGGATCGATGTCTGAGCCATACACCGCCCAGATGTCGTTGAAACCGTCGTTGTTGGGCGTAAAGCTGTTCGGGATAAAGACATTGAAGAAGTCAAAAATCTCAACTTCCCGGGTCACAGCGGACTGACATCCGTTGGTGTCGATGACCGTCAGGGTCACGGGATAGATGCCTCCATTGCCCATCGGGAACGTAAATGTGGGGTCGGGCTCAAAGCTCACGGCCTCAGCATCTCCCGGAATAAAGGACCAATTCCAATTGACCACATTGGACGACACACTGGAATTGAAATCAATCCGGGTATCCGGTGCTGTAGTGGGTTGGGGACCCGCATCGAATCCGACGCTCGGTGGAGTGAAGATCTGGATGTAGTTGTCTACAATCAGGGTGTTGACGCATCCCGTTGTCGTCACCACCGTGACCGAGACGTCAAAAACACCGGGCTCGGCATAAGTGTGAATGGGGCCTGCACTGGCACTGGTACCGTCGTCTCCAAAGTCCCAGAATTGGCTGTCCACCAATGGCGCAGGCAAGTCGTGGGCAAAGACGAGGTTCTGGGGCACACATCCACGGGTGGTATCCGCTGCGAGCTGCAAGTCAAAGGGCTGCTCCACCTCCACTTCCATGCACGCCGTAACCGGTGGCGTAGAACACGCCTCGGAGACCGTCACACAAAAGTCTCCCGTCAATGGGGGAACGAATTGAGATTGATCTTCAGCTCCCGCCGCGTAAGTGACACCCGCATAGGAGAACTCGTAAGCATATCCATTGCCTTCTCCGCCTGTCACATTGATCGCAGACAGCAACACTTCATCTCCGAGACAAATCAAATCGTCCGCATCGATGTCCACCGTAAATGCATCGTAAATGCCCACTGTAACAGTACCGGGCTGCGTGACACATCCTGCTCCATCCACACCTTGAACGTCGTACACCGTAGTGCCTGATGGACCCACCAAAATCGAGGAGCCTTGGCCAACAGGCTGTCCATATGCCGTCCAATTGAACGCGTAGGGGCCTCCAAAATCAGCTTCTGCAGTCAATGTGGCTAAACCATCGATGCAAACCACCACATCCTCGCTCACCGTGATGCCCGGGGGCTCAGGATCGGCCAAATCAAATTCTGTGGTGTAAGAACATCCGGTTTGATCCGACACCTCCAAGGTGTATTGTCCAGCCTCCATATCCTCAAAAGCCAGCAAGCCACCTCCGTAGCTCACCTCTTCCAGGATACCCGTCACGTTGCTCAGTACGACGTCCCAAGGGCCGTCCGCAGCGGGCTCATTGATGGTAATGGTGATCTCACCGTCCGTAATCAAACAAGTAGGATCAGAGTAGTCCGTCTCGTATTCAAACCCGGGAACCACCAGCACCGTGTCTGTTGTCGCACAGTTGTCCAACCCAATGGGCTCGACGAAAGCCACGTATTCCGTAGGCGTGCCGTCGAAATCGTTGACGATGGGCTGAGAGCTGTTGGGGTTGGTCAGGTTCTCTGCTGGCTCCCAGTTCCACAAAAAGCCGCAAGCATCCAAGCCGCAGCCTACACACCAGCTCACCTCCTCGTAAAACGTACTGGCCGCGCAACTCACACTTCCATCTGAAGTAAACAAAACCGTCAGGCACCCATCTGGATTGGTCGCCGTCACTGATGTCTCTGGGTAATCGCCCGTCAAGTCAACCAACAATGGCGCCGAAGTGTCGGAACCGTCAAACACCTGGATGTGGTCGAAGAACCCCTCAATCTGTCCATCGTAAAACAGGATGTTCATCAGCGTTCCATCGCCCGGATTGTCTGGACAATAGTTCCAAGTGGTGTTTTCATTGTTGTCGTAGCAGTACACCTCGGTCCCCTGACTGGAGCCGCAAGGCGAAGGACCGCCTCCTACAAACGCCCCTTGTAACTCCACCGGGTCGCCGCAAAACACCTGGTCTGGTCCGGCCGTAATGCTGTTCTCAGGACCTTCGACAACCTCAATGGTCAAGGTCGTATCAAACGTGCAGTTAAAATTGTTGGTGACGGTAAAGGTGTAGTCATAGAAGCCCGGGTTGTCCAAGACGATGTCACAGTAATTCGCATCGAAATCTTGGTCCACAATGCCAGGACCCGTCCAATAAGAACTGTCTGCACTGAGGCCGATGGTGGGAGTAAACGTGGTCACCCCAGGAATCAAAGCCGGATTCAGATTCAAACCCCACTCAAAAATGTAGCCGTTGTCAATCGCAAGGTTGTCTACGACAGAAAAGGTCCACGTGCCGTTCAAGGGGCACCCCACAAAATCACACAGGTCCCCTTCTGAGGCGTACAAACCAGGGTTCGCAATGTTGTTGTTTTCGGCATTGCCCGCATTGTCCGTGTAGGTGGTCTGCGTCCAATTCGTATTGTCATTGATGTTGGTCGGAATGTCTGGGTTTGGGGACCAACCGTAATCATAGCCGGTTCCTGGGGTGTTGGATCCGTCATCGACCGCTTCACCCAAGAAACAACCGCCACCACCATTGGGGTAGCTCATCAAAGCCACGGTCGTACCGTCAGGACAGGAAATCGTCAAGTCCAAGTCTCCCATGTAGCTGTGCTCCATGTTCACTGTCACGGACAACAAGTCATCGCAGGACTCCAGCGTCGCACCGTCTTCGAAGAAATCGAAATTCAATTCGCTGCTGTAACTGAAACCTGCACCGTCAGCGAGGTAAGTCTCACCGGCCACCACTTGAGGCGGAAGCGCAGTCCACGTCACGCTTTGCACCGGGTTTCCATCCACAAAAGCAGGACTTCCAGCACATACTGGAGTGCTCTGAACACTGTTGAACAGTGGAATCGTACTGACCAGCACCTGCAGGGGTTGCAGGTTGAGAGAAACGCAGCCGTTGTTGTCAATGACGGCAAGATTGACAACGTACTCACCAGGCTCAGAAAAGCTGTGCGTGACATTGGAGGCCGCAGTCAAGGTATCAATGCTACCGTCGTCGAAGTTCCACACCCAATTCTCCAAGTTGAACCCGACTTCTGCCGTGGAGCCAGCATCTCCAAAAGTGACGGGCTGATTGAGACAAACCCCCACGGACATCGAATCAGGGTTGGACAGCACAGGGTCCAAAATTGAACTCGCTGCAGTGGGCGTTGCACAAGGCGTGGTGCAGAGGATGTTCGCTTCCCATCCCGGAGACAGCGTATTGCCTGGTCCGTTGTCTTGAAATACAAAAGTGAGACAGCCTGTAGGGTTGTTTACCGTCGCCGTTACCGGCAAGCCCTGCAATGCATTTCCAGTGTAATTGCCCATGGAGGGAGAGCCTGCATCAGGTCCATCGTAAATGAACAAATAGTCACTGTTGTTGGGGTTGGGGTTGGTCTGCAGACCAAAGGCCACAAACTCCACTGAGACGGCATCGCCGGGGTTATCAGGACACAGGGTGTAGGTGAAATTCTCGTCCGGATATGGGTTTCCAGTGCCATCGGCACTGTTTCCGGCGTCCACAAATGATCCTGTGCACGTCTCCGCCGTTTCATTGGCCATAATGAACACCTGCGAAACCCCTGAAAAACTGCAAAGCAGCAGCCCGAGAAGCACGAATGCCGGTCCAAAATATCTAAGCATGGTTGTCATGGTACGTTCGCCAAAGTTGGAACCAAGAAGCGCAATGAACCGTTGCATTGGGCATGAATCTTCTGCAAAAGAAATCGACGGTGTGAACCGCCACAAAAAAAGGCATTCATTCTACGAGAACCTCATCGGAAAAGTAGGCGGGTCCGTCGATGTCCTGAATCACCAATGTCCATGAAAAAGCCTGTCCTGAACGGACCATGTCGCCATCTGCAAGGCGTCCATCCCATGGAGCAGCTTTGCTTGTCATGTACACCACCTCTCCTTGACCATCTTCAATGCGAAACACAAAAGGCTTTTCGATCTGCGCCATTCCCCTGGGCATGAACGTATCATAACGGCCATCTCCATTGGGACTGAACCGACCTGACCCCCCAATTCCAAAACGGTTACCCACCTCAATCGTATGACTCGCAACAGATTGACACCCGTGAGGTGAACTTGCCACAAGTTGCACCACGTGCTCCCCGACCCGCTCCAAATCGAAGACCGCCGTTTTGCCCGCTTGGGTGATTTCACCGTCCACCACCCAAGTACAGGATGCCGCATTGACACTCGCATTCAACATCGTTACTTGAGGCCTACGCATGCTGGACTGCGGCACTTCCCAAGTGAATTCCGCCTCGGGATTGGCATGGATGGTGACCAAATTTTCGATGGTCCTGGTGCGAATCAGACCGTCACTGACCCTCGTAACACTCAGGGTGATGTCATAGGTTCCTGGAGCCCTGAACACATGCTGAGGGCTGGACTCATTGCTGAAGTGTCCATCTCCAAAATTCCACAGCACCCGAACGTTGTCCCTGGGCTTGGCCATGCGAAATCCAATTTCTGTCCCTACGCATGCATCCTTGATGTCGACACCGAAGGCTGCAAGTTTCTCAACGGGCAAGTCTGCCCACTCTTCTGGCTTTGTAACGTCTTCCGCAGCGTCCTTGGAAGCGGTTTGGTTTGCAGCGGACGGCTCCACAAGGCCATTGTCAGGTCCGGGGTCCGCAACAACTTCAAGTTGAGGAGCGGTCACCTCAGCTGGACTTTCCACAACAGACACATCCGCAGGTTCCGCCTGACCGTCGATGTTCCACACCTCGTGGGCCTCAGTGCCTTCCTCATCAAACCACTCCAAAGGTTCAATTTCTGAGACATCCCCTTCCATCGCCTCCGTCCTTTCCTCGGTATCCAAGGCTGTCGGCTGGTCCGAAACGGGGTCAGAAAACCACAGTGCGCCGCCAATCAAAGCTGCGCCTGCGGCAGGGCCAATCACCCAACGCCATGAGGCCGCCGCAGCACCTCCAGCCGCACCTCCAGCCATGGCAGACTGCATGGTCAACCAACTGGGAGCCACCATACCAGGCGCTTTTTCCAATGCGGAACGCACACCCTGCTCGAAACCGCCCCCGGCAGCCCCGCGCTTTTTTTCTTCTTCTCGGTCCTTACTCACTGTTTCCTCAATTTCTCTCGCAACATCTCCCGCAAATTGCGGCGCGCTTTTGCATAGTTTGACTTGGACGTCCCCTCTGATATGCCCAACTGCGTGCTGATTTCTCTATGCGCGTAGCCTTCGATCGCGTACAAATTGAACACCGCCCTGTACATGGGTGTCAACTGCTCCATCGCCTCCATGATGTCCTTGTGGTCCAATGTGGCCCACTCCGGTTCAGATTGCTCCTGCTCCTTTGCCGACAACACATCCAACATCTCCTCGCTCTCTCCCACGAACTGCAGTTGTTTGGACGAACGCAATGCATCAATGGCCATATTGACCATAATGCGCCGCATCCAACCCTCAAATGAGCCTCTAAACGTGTATCCACCAACGTTGCGGAACACCTTGATAAACCCATCCTGCAACACATCCAACGCTTCCTGCTCGCCTGGCAAGTACCGGCGAATGGCCAGCAACATCTTACCCGCAAACGTTTCGTAGATCAGCCTTTGGCCCTCCGATTCACCAGCTTGAGCGGATTTCACCCAAGCCCGAAGTGTATCGGGGTCCGGAAGGTTGGACGGAGAAATGACGAATCGTTCCAAGATTGGTTGCCCCGGCATCGGCTTCATTCACAAAAAAGCAAAGCGCTTGCAGGTTTGCGCTCAATATCGAAAGATGTGACCACTCTTCCGAAGGTGCACCGTTGTAGTTTCGCACCATGCGCGTTGTAGTAGGCCTATCCGGTGGTGTCGACAGCAGCGTGGCCGCCTTGCAATTGCAACGGGCAGGCCACGAGGTGATCGGCATCTTCATGCGCAATTGGGTCGACGATTCGGTGACCTTGGACAACGCCTGTCCGTGGGTAGACGATGCCAACGACGCCCTCTTGGTCGCTCAACACCTGGGCATTCCTTTCCAAGTGATCGATTTGTCCGACGCCTACCGAGAGCGCATCGTGGACCACATGTTTGCAGAGTATGCCGCGGGACGCACGCCCAATCCCGATGTGTTGTGCAACCGAGAAATCAAGTTCGACCTCTTTAGAAAAGCGGCCCACCAACTCGGTGCGGACGCTGTGGCCACGGGACATTATTGCCGAAGGGCCACGACCTCAGATGGACAGCACCAGCTGCTGGCAGGACTTGACGCGAACAAGGACCAGAGTTATTTCCTCTGTCAGGTCACGCAAGAGCAGCTCTCGGACGCCATGTTCCCAGTGGGGGAACTGGAGAAGCCTGAAGTCCGGCGCATTGCCTCAGAGGCTGGACTGCCAACAGCACAGAAAAAGGACAGTCAGGGGCTTTGTTTTGTGGGTAAAGTCAAACTGCCCGACTTCCTGCAGCAACAGCTCAAAGTGCAAGAAGGGCCCATTATTGAGGTCCCTGCCTTAGGCGTCATGGAAGGTCAACACCCATGGGATGGACCCATTTTTGATCTGGGGCATGCCCGAGAAATTGGGACCCACCCAGGGGCGCACTTTTTTACCATCGGACAACGGCGTGGACTGCACGTCGGAGGACACGTAGAACCCTTGTTCGTGATCGGCAAAGACATGTCTACCAACGCCTTGTTCGTTGGAGAGTCAGACCGTCACCCCGGCCTTCACCGCCAGGGGTTGGCCATGACTTCGGCCAACGTCCATTGGATCCGACCTGACCGGGCACCTTCCGATATCATGGACAGCATGCGGGTCCGGGCGCGTTTCCGCTACCGTCAGCCTCTGCAGGATGCAGCGCTTACCAAGACCGACTTCGGTTATACCCTGATGTTTGACCAACCTCAATCTGGCATTGCACCGGGGCAATTCGCCGCATGGCACGATGTGGAGACTGGAGAAGAAGTGCTGGGCAGCGGCGTCATTGCTTGACCCGATTGCACAGGATGACTGACTCAGAGGGTCTCCTTGAGCAGGTAGACGTTTCTGCTCGGAGCATTGCGCGTGACCAGCTCACCGACAAAGCCCGCCAGAAACAACTGCAACCCCATCACCATACAAGCCAGCGCAATGTGAAAGGCGCTGATGTCTGCAATGTTTCGGGCCGCTACTTCTGAGTAGAGGGCCCACAGTTTGTATCCGCCGATTCCTGCGAAGAGGGCGAAACCGCCCGCAAACATGAGGGAGCCGAGCACGCCAAACAGGTGCATCGGTTTGTGTCCAAACCGGCCCAAGAATGCGATGGTAAGAAGGTCTAAGAAGCCGTTGACAAAACGTTCCAAACCAAATTTGGTGGTGCCGTACTTCCGGGCTTGGTGTTGAACAACCTGCTCACCAATGCGAGAAAACCCCGCTTGCTTGGCCAAGACGGGAATGTAGCGGTGCATTTCACCATTGACTTCAACAGCTTGAACCACCTCTCGCCTGTAGGCTTTGAGCCCACAATTGAAATCGTGCAGGTGAATCCCACTGACGCGTCGGGTGGCCCAATTGTACAGCTTTGTAGGTACGGTTTTGGTGATGGGATCGTGGCGTTTCTTTTTCCAGCCGCTCACCAGGTCATATCCCTCCTGTAAGATCCTCCGTTCCAATTCTGGGACTTCTTCTGGACTGTCTTGCAAATCCGCATCCATGGTGATGACCACCTTGCCTTTGACCACTTTGAAACCGGTGTGAAGCGCAGCACTCTTTCCTTGGTTTCGGGCAAAACTGAGGCCCACAACCCGATCACCGTATTGCTCCTTGAGGCTGTGCACAACCTGCCATGAGCCGTCGGTAGAGCCATCGTCCACAAACACAACCTCATAGGAACGCCCAGCCAAAACACGGTCGATCCATGACATCAGCTCCGGCAAACTCTCTTCTTCGTTGAAGAGGGGCACCACTATGCTCAAATCGCATTCGGGACGTGCGGGAGATGTCAGTTGATCGGTGTCCATGGGACTTTCGCAAGATAAAGCTCAGCCGCGGAAGCTGCCATCTTCTGCCAGCCTGCGTTTGAGGATAAGAGAAACGATAGCGGCCAACAATGCCAGCCAGACCAAACTGGTCAGGGCATCCGTCAATTGCCCACTCAACGAAAGTGAAGCGCGGGTCGAATCCTCTATCATTTCCACCATTCCCCCCCATTCTTCCGACATGCCCCCAATATTGAACGCTTCTAAAGCCTCCTCCGCCTTGCGCAAAACAAGCCCGACATAGGCTTCGACCAAATCAGGCCGCATGACATGGAACAACAGCACCATGAATGCATTGTATCCCAACCGCGCCAAAAAACCAGCCAACAGAGACAAACCAAATGCGCGTCCAAAGCCGAGGGCCCCTTCCACTTGGCGGACTGAAAGCAACACCATCACCATCACAGAGACCACCACAGTCAGCACAAAAGGGGTGCTCCATTGGCCGAGCAACGCTTCAAAGCGGATCATGTAGGCCAGCAAATACCCCATCAACACCAAACCCGCTCCCGCCGCAGAGTGCCCGTACAAAAGGGATGGTATGGCCTTGGGGCCCGGTCCTGTTTGCACAGGGCCGGTGTCGCTGTTGTCAATGCTGCCGTTCATCGGCCTCAATATCGACACCGATCGCATACAATGGAACCGCCACTGTCCTACCTTTGTCCACGGAGGGCAAGTCTCCCACGGCCAGCTCCCGCTTAACCCCCCAGGGCCGGAAGGCAGCAAGGGCAGGTGGTCGTAGCGGTGCGATGGGAATCGCTTGCCCTCTCTTTTTCCCCATGCAAACCGATTTCCACCGACAAGCCAAAGTCGTTCTTGTCACCGGTGCCACCACTGGGATTGGCGCATCTATCGCACACGTCCTTGCAACAGCAGGACACCGCGTTTGGGGCACAGGACGCCGCGCAAAGACTGCGCCTCCCCTGCCCGGAAAACCCGGGAGCATCGCCCTCGATGTAACCCAACCGGACACCGTAGACGCCGCGATTTCCACCATCATCAAGGAGGATGGGCGCCTCGATGCCGTGGTCAACAATGCGGGGATCGGGATGATGGGCGCCATGGGCGACACCACGGAGGAGGAGCTGCTGACCATTTACCGGACCAATGTCATTGGCCTGCATACCGTGAGCAAAACAGCCATACCGCATTTGATTGCCGCTCAAGGACACTTGATTCACGTCGGCAGTGTTGCAGGGGTCGTGGGACTGCCCTTTCGCGGGGTTTACTGTTCTTCCAAAGCCGCCGTCGAATTGATCGCAGAGGCCCAAAGCATGGAGCTCGCCCGTCACGGAGTGCGGGTCACAGTGCTCAGGCCGGGGGACTTTAAAACCGCCATCAACGCCAACCGGCTCAGGGTGGCCCAACCCAATCACGACCTCAATCCAGGTTTCGAAGCCGTCTGTGACGCCGTAAATGCAGAGGTCGCACATGCCAAAGACCCTGCAGACATGGGAAAAGCAGTGCTCAAGCTGTTGGGCCAAAAAAAGCCCCCCTTGTATGTGACCGTTGCCCCTCCGCTACAAAAGCTCGCCATCCGGCTCAAACGCGTCCTTCCCGACCGGATTTTTGAAGCATTGATCGCACGGCGCTATCCCTTGCGCTGAATCGCGCATTTTTGCGGGGCCATGTCCAGCTCAGTTTCCCCCCGTCCCATTCAAAAGGTTTTGATCGCCAACCGCGGTGAGATCGCACTGCGCATCATGCGGACCGTGCGCTCAATGGGACTTCAAAGCGTCGCCGTTTATTCCGATGTCGATGCTGACATGCCCTTTGCCCGCTACGCTGACGAAGCCGTTCACATTGGACCTGCAACAGCTGCCGAATCGTATTTGATCTCTGAACGCATCATCCAAGCCGCCCAAAAAACAGGGGCAGATGCCATCCATCCCGGATACGGCTTCTTGAGCGAAAATGCGGCTTTTGCGCAGGCCACTGAAGATGCGGGCCTTGCATTTATCGGCCCCCGCCCCCACAGCATTCAGACCATGGGTGACAAGCTTTCCGCCAAAGCAGCGGTTTCTGCACAGAATGTCCCGTTGGTCCCCGGTTCAGAAGGCGAAATCACCGACTTGGACGAAGCGGAGCGGCTGGCAGCAGAAATCGGGTTTCCGGTCATGGTCAAGGCCAGTGCAGGCGGAGGTGGAAAAGGGATGCGCGTGGTTCACGACCCTGCCCAACTTCGCAGCGAGACCCAGCGTGCCATGAGCGAGGCGACCAGCGCCTTTGGCAACGGTGCCGTCTTCTTGGAACGGTTTGTTACCGAACCCCGCCACATTGAAATTCAGGTCCTCTGTGACGCGCACGGCAACGGTGTGCACCTGTTCGAAAGAGAATGCAGCATTCAACGGCGCCACCAAAAGGTCGTCGAGGAAGCCCCCAGTGCCCTGCTTGACGGGCCCCTTCGTCAGCAGATGGGCCAATGCGCCTTGGATTGTGCCGCCGCATGCGGCTATGTCGGTGCCGGAACCGTGGAATTTTTGGTGGACGCCAACCGGAATTTCTATTTCCTCGAGATGAACACCCGCCTCCAAGTGGAACATCCCGTCACAGAAATGATCACCGGGGTGGATTTGGTAGAAGAGCAAATCCGCATAGCGCGAGGAGAGCCCCTCAGACTCTCCCAAGAAATGCTGAGCATCCAAGGACACGCCATCGAATTGAGGGTTTACGCCGAAGACGTGCCCGCCGGCTTCCTGCCGTCCACGGGGAAACTCACCGCGCACATCGCGCCTGAAGGTCCCGGGATTCGGGTCGATGCCGGCGTAGAATCCGGAGACGACATTTCCATTTATTACGACCCCATGATCGCCAAACTGTGCGCCCATGGTATGGACCGCGCTCAAGCCATTGAAAGGCTGCGAAGGGCCATCGATGAGTACACCATACAAGGGGTAGAAACCACCCTGGATTTTGGACGCTTTGTCCTCGACCACCCCGCATTCACATCTGGAAAGTTCGATACGGGTTTTGTGTCCACCCACTTCGACACGGCCCGTTTTGCGGCATACAACGAAGCCCGAAAAGCACCGCTCGACTGGTCCGCCGTCTCCGCGGTATTGGATGCTGAAGAAGCCCAAGCACCAGACCCGCGAACAGGAACTGGCGCCAAACCGCATTCCAGTTCGGCCTGGCGGGGACGGTTCGCAGACTGAGCCGGCAACTTTTTTGCGCGTTTTACGTTCAAAAGGCGCAATGCCTGCGCTCAACATACGTGCCATTTTGTGCCTCGCCACCCTTCTGTGTGTGGCTGTGGTGCCAGCGCATGTCCTCGCCCAGACGGACAGTTTGCCTCCGATGGTGCACCTGAATGAAGCCGTCATTCAACCTGGCCCGAGCGTTCCAGATGGCCACCGCAGCCCTCCTGGATCAAAGCGATACAGCCGCCTCGAAAAAAGGGTCATCAAAGTCTGGCCCTATGCCGCATATGCCGGTTTGGCCATGGACAGCCTTGAGGTAGAACTCCAAGGAATCCCCTCAGGCAAAGAGCGGAAAGCCGTGATTCAAGCCCGGGAAGACGCCCTCAAGGTCCGGTTCGAGGGGGAGTTGCGCCGTTTGACCGTGCGCGAAGGCGTGATCCTCATTCGCCTCATCGATCGGCAAGCGAACCGAACCACCTTTGGCGTGGTCCAAGAGTTGAAAGGCCGGTTGAGCGCTTTTATGTGGCAAGGGCTCGCCCGCCTGTTTGGCCACGACCTCAAAAGCGAATACGATCCCACAGGAAACGATGCGGCCATCGAGCACATCATTCACAAACACGGATTGGAAGGGCAATCCGAAGCTTCTTGGGCATCTGCTCAAAAGCCCTGAGCCCCAGCGGCACCCCCAACTTCCCAACAACGACAAACATCCTGTTTAGCACGGTGGCTCGAAGCTATCTTCGCAGGGTATGGAGAAGGCATTCATCTTGTACGACCTCGAAGCCACATGCTGGCGCACAAGCCGTCCGAAGCGGGTGGAAATCATAGAGGTAGGAGCCGTCAAAGTCAACGCGGATCTTGAGATCGTCTCCGAGTATTGCGCCTTTGTCAGGCCATTGGTCCATCCTGTCATCAGCAAGTTCTGCACGTCGCTGACCTCCATCCGACAGTCCGACATTGACCTGGCGCCTCAGTTCGATGAAGTCATGGAGGACTACGAAGATTGGATGGGCGTTGGCACAGCGGATGTCATTCCCATGAGCTGGGGAGACTTTGACAAGCGCCAGTTGATCACCGATGCCGCCCTTCACGACATTCAGTTGGACTGGCTCGAAGCGCACGTTTGTTTCCAAAAACACTTCGGCAAATGGAAGAAGTCCCAAAACCAAGTGGGCCTAAAAAAGGCTTTGGAAGAGGAGGGCATCAACTGGGCTGGAACCGAGCACAGGGCCATCGATGATGCCCGCAACATGGCCGAGTTGTTTTGCAAGGTCGCGGCCAAGATTCCGAGCCTGAAGCTGAGCTGATGGGCCAGGTTCTCCATACGTTGAGAACGGCAAGCACCGTCGCCCGGCTGGAATGGCAACTCGAATGGCGCCAAGGCCATCAATTGGCCGCTGTTGGATTGTTTGCTGTCGCCTCCGTTTACGTGGCATTTCAAGCGTCTGACCAACACACCGGAGCAGCGGCGTGGACCGCCATGCTCTGGCTGGTCCACCTCTTTAGTGGATTCACAGCCATTGGCCGATTGTTTGACCGTGAGCGGTCCAGTGTTCGGCGCTATTTGCAGTGGACGGCCTCTCCCCTTGGTCTGATTTTAGGCAAATTGTTTCATGCCACCTTGACCACCACCGCACTGACGGCAGTGGTATTGGGGGCATTTCTGCTTTTTCTGGGTTGGCCACAGGGCATTGAATCGCCAGGCAAACCGGGACTCTTGGTGCTCGGTGCTTGGCTGGGCGGATTGTCCATGACAACCACCCTCGTGTTTGTGTCAGCTGTCGCTTCACAAGTGCGCAGCGGAAGTGGTGCACTGGCCGCGGTGTTGGGATTGCCCTTGCTCCTGCCCCAGCTCATTTTGGCCACCAGACTGACCCGTGGAGCGTTGGCTGATGAACCCTGGACCATGCTGGTGGAATACCCGCTCTTTTTGGGGGCATTGGGCGCTGGAACAGCCACCATCGCGTGTATTCTCTTCCCCTACATTTGGCGGGCATGAAAGGCGTTTGGAATTGGTTTTGGAAAGGCGGCAGCATCCTGCTCTTGGCGTATGTCATCGTTCGCGGGTTTTCGACCCCATTGCAACCGGGCCTCGTCTCCGCCACCCCTTCGCAGCTCTCCATCGCCGCTCAGTCGATCACCCTCACCGCAGTCGGTCAACCTTTTGCGGCGCCCGAAGACCTGCCGGGAGCTTTTGAGGTGGTGTTGCGCAGTGGGGAGCAGCTCATCCAAACCGAAGTGTTGGAGGTCTCACCGCACAGCGTGAGCATCTCGGTCAACATCCCTCCCACCATGCCTTCTCGGGCATTGGATGCCTACCTGTTCACCCCCGCCTCGGGCACGCTGTTTCTGGGCAACGCCTGTTTCGTTGAAGAAGCAGCAAAAGGAGATGTTCCCGCGGCATTCATTGCTGCTGCCCCCATTCCAGTGGAACCGGCATTGGGATTCAGCTTTCCCTACCAACCCAACATCATGGAAAGCATCCGCAATTTGTTGTGGCACGTTCCGATGTGGTTTGCGATGTTCTTTATCATGGGGCTTGGCTTTGTCGCATCTCTTGCGCAACTGAGAACTGACAGCATTCAATGGGACATGCGCGCAGAAGCTGCTGTCAAAACGGGCCTTGTCTTTGGTGCCCTTGGGCTCGCCACAGGCTCCCTTTGGGCGCGCTGGACGTGGGGAGCTTGGTGGGTTTCGGACCCCCAACTCAATGGTGCGTTGGTCACTGTACTCCTGTATTCGGGCTACCTCATCCTGCGCGCTGCCATGGGCGATGACGACCGTGTCGGCAGGCTTGCTGCCGTATACAACGTCTTTGCCTTTGTGATGCTGGTGATCCTGCTCATGGTCCTTCCCCGTTACACCGAGAGCCTGCACCCCGGAAAAGACGGAAATCCCGGTTTCAACAGCTACGATCTCGACAACAGCCTCAGGGCGGTCTTCTATCCAGCGGTGATCGGATGGGGCGCCCTGTGCTATTGGATGTACACCTTGCGCCTTCGGATGAACCGCTGTGCATACCATCTGTTGTCGCGTTAACCTCCCACACATGAATGCAATCCTCCTTTTGAACAGCCTTGAAGGTTTCTTCTTTGGAAGCGGCAAGGCCCAAGTGGTGACCGGCGTTGCCCTGATCATCCTCGCTGGAATCGCCCTTTCATTGTGGCGCATGGACCGCAGACTCGGGCAGCTTGAAAAAGAAGCCCAGTCAGACAGCCACTGAATCCGTTGATCCAGAACTCCTCAGAATGAGCCGCTTCAACATCGTCGTCATCCTCCTCGTCGCCATTTTGCTCGGCGCATTGTTTAGCGTCTTCACGCAAAACAGCGAGTCGGTTGTTTTTACACGCGCCTTTGCCGAGCCCGGCATCGAATTCAAAGTCTCTGGCACCTTGAACAGGGAACATCCTGTGCAATACAATCCCGAAGAAGCGGTCGCTGAAACCCGGTTTCACATGACCGACAAAGCGGGCAACACCCGAGAGGTGCTGCTCAAAGAATCCAAACCCACAGGACTGGAGCAGAGTGAGTCCATCGACCTCTACGGTAAAGTTGTGGATGGGCGCTTTATCGCAACGGACATGCTCATGAAATGCCCCAGCAAGTACAACGAAGACAGCCACAGTTTGGCTGAAGCTGCACCCGCAGCAAACTAACCAACGGAGACCCCGCCAACGTGGACATCGCCTACACCGGAGAATGGACCTGGGCCGCCTCACTGGGCCGCCTTTTGATCGCTTTGGCCTTTGCCGGAGGCATCGCGTCAACCATCGGCTACACCAAAGCCGTTCGCCACAGCGACGGCCATTGGCTCAAGCTCGGTCGCTGGGGCTTCAGAACCCAAGCCGCTGGACTCTTTGCTGCCAGCGCATTGATGCTCTTCCTGATTTTCTGCCACAGGTATGAATTTGAATACATCTGGAAGCACCTCAACGATGCCATGTCACCAGGGCTTGTACTGGCCAGTTTCTGGGGCGGTCAAGAAGGTGGGTTTCTGCTCTGGATGTTTTGGATGCTGGTGTTGGCCCTGGTTTTTTTGAGGCGCCAACCGGGCAAACTCGAGGCCCCTGTCATGGCCATCCACGCGGGCGTGCTCACGGGCTTGAGCTCCATGCTCCTCGGGCTTTGGTTTGGTGATTTTCAATTCGGGCTCGATCCGTTTCTGTTGCTGCGTGAAGCACCACAAAACCACGGGTTGCCCTGGACATTGAATCCAGACTACCTCAGCCTCATTCCGCAATTCGCCGATGGGCAAGGCCTCAATCCACTGCTTCAGAACTACTGGATGGTGATTCACCCTCCCACGCTGTTTCTGGGTTTCGCCAGTACATTGATGCCCTTTGCGTTGGCCGTTTCTGGACTGTGGACCCAGGACCACCGCTACTGGATGGGAAAAGCCATTCCTTGGGCGTTTTTTGGTGTTGCCATCCTCGGAGCAGGAATCTTAATGGGAGGTGCGTGGGCCTACGAAGCGCTGAGCTTCGGTGGCTTCTGGGCTTGGGACCCGGTCGAAAACAGTTCGCTGGTCCCGTGGCTCGTTCTCGTTGCAGGTGCGCACTTGCTGCTGATCAATAAGGCCAAGCCGGGCACCGCTGTGACCGCCACTTATCTGATGATCGCCTTGGGCTTTTTGCTCGTGGTGTACTCCACCTTCCTGACCAAAAGCGGAATTTTGGGGGACACCTCCGTGCACAGTTTTGTGGACAGCGGCATCCTGCCACAACTTCTTGGATTCTTGCTGGGATGCTGCGCACTGTTGTGCACGCTGATCTTGCCTCCGGGAAGAGAGCGCCTTGTATTTGGAGCGCTGCAAGCCGTGTTGGCTGTGGGCATCGCCGTGGCCAATCCAGCCCTGTGCACACTGGGCTTGCTGTTGGTGATGGGCTTGGCTGTCTTGAGGGGCCACCTCAAAAACCTCCCCCGCACCGATACCGAAAGCCCCATTTGGACCCGCGAGTTCTGGATGTTCGTCGGCGGCATGCTCATGTTCGCTTCGGCCGTGCACATCAGCTTCCAGACCAGCCTTCCCGTATTCAACCATTTCTTGGAACCCTTCAGCGGTTGGTTTGACCGGCTGTACCAATCCACAGGGAGTGACCTCGCCCGGAAATTGGCCGCGCACGACCTTGCTCCTGGAACAGATTTCGACGCCACCTACCACGCCATACAGGTGCCTTTGGCATTTCTGTTCATCAGCATTACGGCCTTTACCCAGTACTTGCGGTACAAGAGCAACAGCGGTAAAGGCCTCTTTCTCAAATTGTTGAGGAGCCTGTTGTCCGCGGGAGTGGTCACCGCCATTGTCACATGGAACTACGGTTTCGAAGCGTGGGAAGCACCGCGGGTGGCCTTGCTTTTTGCCTGCCTCTGGTCCGCTGCATCCAATGCAGACTACATCTTCCAAGGTCTGAAAGGCCGATGGGACCATGCCGGAGCGAGCATTGCCCACATCGGATTTGCCCTTGTGATTTTTGGTTCAGTCCTGTCCAATGCCAAAAAGGACATCATCAGCCAAAACCGGTTCGGTGACTTGCAGATGCTCAACGAGTCGCTGTCCAACGAAGAAGATTTGCTGCTCCTGCAGGAAGACACCGTGGCCCTCGGTCCCTACTATGTGTGCTACCAAGAGCGGCGCAGGGATGGCATCCACGCCAAGTTTGCTGTGGACTATTACGAAACCCTGCCTGCCGCCTACACCGAAGGTCAGGTGGTCTCCAACGAGGGCTTCTTGTTTCAATGTACCGAAGACCATACCGCCTCGCCCCGTTTCACGGATGACCTCGAAGACCATTGGACCTTTGTCCCCATTCCCAATGAGCGGCAAAAAAACCAGTCCAAACCTTGGTCTGCAGGCAAACCTGGTCCTTTTGCCTTCACCTTAGAGCCGAGGATTCAGCTCAATGAGCAAATGGGAAATGCTCCTGAACCCGACACCAAGCGTTTCTGGAACAGGGACCTGTACACACACATCAAGTGGGGCCGCGTCTCAGAACCCGAAGCCGATGAAAACGGCTGGATGGACGGGCGCAAACACGACCTGATGCGCCGAGACAGTTTGGTCATCGGACGCTCGATGCTGGCATTGGATTCCATCTCTGCCGTCACCCTCGAAGAAAAGCCTGGGTATGGCCTCCTCGACAAAGACCTCGCGGTTGCCGCCCACTTCCGACTGACTGGAGGCGGTGAGGACACCACTTTCGCAGCACTGTACATCGTCCGAGACAGTTTGGTCATTCCCGACATGGTCACCCTCGACAGCCGAGGCGTGAAGCTCCGAATCGATGGCTTCCGACCTGCCGAAGCCACGTTTGAAACCGTCGTCTGGGAGAACCTCTCCATCCGGAGGGACTTCATTGTGATGCAAGCCACCGTATTCCCACAAATCAACCTGTTGTGGCTGGGTTGCTTGATCATGACTGGTGGGGCCCTCATGGCGGTCCGACAGCGGCGCAAAAAGCAGCGCCCAAAACCAGCCCAGAGCCAGTCCGCATGATCCACCGGGCGCACGTCATAGGACAGGGGCGCTTGGGCCAGCATTGGGCCGACCGGCTCGAGGGCATCGGCATCGAAACCATACGGTGGAGCCGAACGCCATCAGAGCACGTTCGGGACATGGGACATTGGAAGGCGACTGAAGCCTCTGACGCCGTCTTCATCGCCGTTCCAGATGGCGCCATTGCAGAAGTGGCAGAACGCGCAGCCCAGGGGCTCCAACCCGGTACATTGCTGGCCCACCACGCTGGAGCCGTGACTTTGGATGCCTTGCCCGTCCCGCCCCAAGACCGCGCGGTCATGTGGCCGCCCATGACCTTTATCAAGGGACAAACTCCAGCATGGGAGTCCATGCCCCTCGCCGTCGAGTCGGAAAACCCAAATTGGCTCACCTGGGCCAAGAACATGAGTCCCCAAGCATTCGCGCTTACGGCAACATCACGGCGCGCCTTGCACCTTGGTGCAGTGCTTGCAGGCAACCTGTCCGCGGCATGGATTGGCACCGTTGAAGCCTACCTTGAGACCCATGACCTCAACCTGAACATGCTCGCTCCACTTGTAGAAGAAAGTGTAGCCAACGCCCTCAAGGGCAAGGCATTGAGCACTGTTTCAGGTCCTGCCGCACGCAACGACAGGGACACCCTGGCGCAGCAAACCGCAGCGCTTTCAGGAGGCACGGCACAGCAGGCTGAACTTGCCGCATTGCACCGCATCCTGACCAACCGCATCTTAGACCACCATGGACACGACCTCCTCCCGCCCCTTCAAACAGGGCCTTCAACAGATTGAAGCCTTTGTCTTTGACAACGACGGAGTCTTTACAAACGGCACCGTATTTCTGATGCCCGGTGGCGAGCAAGTCAGGACCGCAAGCACCCGAGACGGTTATGCTGTGCAACATGCTGCCAAATGCGGAGTCCGGCTCGCCATGATTTCAGGAGGGCGCAGCGCAGAAGTGGTCCGCCGGATGAACAGCCTGGGTGTCACAGAAGTCATCATGGGTGCTGCCGAAAAACTCGGATCCTTTGAATCGCTGTGCGCGCGCTGGAATCTAAAAGCAGAACAGGTCTGTTACATGGGCGATGACATTCCGGACATTCCCGTGCTCAAAGCTGCCGGTATGGCTTGCTGTCCCCACGACGCGGTTCCAGAAGTTCGCGCTGTCTCAGATTATGTCAGTCCATTGCCTGGAGGCGCTGGTTGCGTGCGGGATATACTCGAACAAGCCATGAAAGTGAAAGGACTGTGGATGAATGACCTCGCACACGCGTGGTGAACCCGTAAGTTTGCCGCCCAATGGACCGCAACACCATCACTGGTTTCCTGCTGATTTTCGCGATGGTCATCGTGTATCAGCTGTATTTCGTGCCTGTTCCCGAAGTATCGGAGAGCGCCAACACCACCACTGCCCCTGCACCAGAGCAGCCTGAGGAAGTCATCGACTTGCCCGGTTCAGAGGACATCAATGCCGCAGACAGCACCTATGTGTCCCAAACGGTGCTGCTGTCATCCGACGAACTCGACGTCGAGATTTCCACCGACGGCGCCAACCTCGTCAAGGCCAAACTCAAGGACGGTTACTTGGATTTTTGGAACAAAGAGCCCATTCAACTTTGGACTGAAGACGGATCGGACATCAACTGGGTGGCTCGGGGCGAAGGGTCCTACAACCAGCGTTTTGACGTTGTAGAATCCTCCAGCGAAAAAGTCGTGCTTGCCGCCCGCGGTGACGGTCCGCTGCGTGAACTCACCTACACCATTAAAGGCTACCTGCTCGATGTTCAAGCGCGGTTCGAAGACGCCCGCGGTGAAGTGGGATTCCAATGGCAAGCCGATGGCCGGCACAATGAAAAAGGCCTGGAGTGGGAACGCCAGCGCAGCAGCATCTACTACCGCGAACAAGGCCGCGGTCGCGACTACCTCTACGAAGGCCGCGACGATGAAACAGAAATTGAGGACCCCGTTGAATGGGTGGCCTTCAAGCAAAATTATTTCTCTGCCATCGTAGGCACGGACGCCGGCTTCAACTCTGGAAAACTCAGGAGTCTGCCTCCGGTCAACGAAGAAGACACCACGATCAACATGCGTTTCGGCATGGATGTGACCCTGCCGACTGCGGACATCGACGGCAGGGAAATCGCTGCCGTCCAGTTCTATTTCGGTCCCAATGATGTCAATGCACTGGGCACCACGGGCTGGGGTGAAATCGGACGCGTCATCGACTTCGGATGGTGGATTTTCGGTTGGATCAACCGCAACGTCATTTTCCCGATATACGCCCTCTTGGCGAAGTACATCGGTTCTGCAGGCCTCATCGTCCTCATCATGACGCTGCTCATCAAGTCTGCACTGTTCCCCATCACCTGGAAGAACTATGTGAGTTCGGCCAAGATGAGGCTCTTGAAGCCCGATCTAGAAGTCATCAACGAGAAGTATCCCGACCAGGAAGATGCCATGCAACGGCAGCAGGATACGATGAAACTGTACCGAGACAGTGGCGTCAATCCGCTCGCAGGATGCATCCCGCAGCTCATTCAAGCTCCCCTGCTGTATGCCATGTTCCGGTTCTTCCCGGCCAACATTGAGCTCAGGGGCAAGTCCTTTTTGTGGGCCGACGACCTCGCGGCTTATGACAGCATCCTCAATCTGCCTTTTGAGATTCCATTCTATGGGGCGCATGTCTCGGGCTTCACCCTGCTGATGGCGGGGTCGATGTTTATCTATGCCAACCAGAACATGGCCCAACAGGCCGCTCCCACCCAACCGGGAATGCCGGACATGAGGATCATGATGCGCATCATGCCCCTGTTCATGTTGTTCTTCTTCAACCGCTACGCCAGCGGTTTGAGCCTCTACTACTTCATGGCCAACGTCGTGACGATCGGTCAGGTCACCGCCGTCAAGAAGTTCTTCATCAACGAAGACAAAATCCGCGAGAAGATCAAAGCCAAGCAGTCTGCCCCCAAAGCAGAGAAAAAGAAGAGCGGTTTTGCAGAGCGTCTGGAGACCATGCAAAAGGAGCAGCAGAAGCGCGCCGAAGAAATGAAAAAACAGCGCGACCAATCTCGCAAGTCGCGCAACCAGAAGCGCAAGAAGTGAACCCGCGCGGCTTTTCAACCCCGTTGAATTTCCCCCTACAAATGTGGGGGCTCGCCCTGATGGTGGCCTTGAGCAGTGGATGCCATGGCCCCAAAAAATACCTCTCCGTCAAGGAAGGGCCCCTGCTGAGCTATTCCAGGTCCATGTGTTTCGGGCCCTGTCCCGCATTCACACTCACCGTGGAGTCCGATGGCGAAGCCCGATACCATGGCAGGGCCAACGTCAACGTCATGGGAATGCACCGGGCGCTTTGGCCCACATCACATTTGACCACGCTCGCTGAAATTGCAGCGGATCTGCGCTTGGACCAAAAAACAGGCGTTTATGACAACCCTCTGGTCATGGACTTGCCGGCCAAGCAGCTGACTTTTGGTGGGCATCAGGTGATGGACCGGATGAACGGCCCGGACCTCGAACGCCTGTATACTGCACTGGACAGCCTGATTCAAGCCACAGCATGGGCTCCTGAGCCCAAACCTGAACCGTAAGTACGCCACCGAAACATTTCGCCTCCTATTTTCGCGCCGCACCGGTCCGAAATGTGGACGCATGCAAACGACGAACAACATCATGAAGCAACGCATCTTTCTGCTGCTCTTCGCAGCCTTCCAACTCGCCGCTACGACGGCACGTGCCGACGAAGGCATGTGGCTCCTTCACATGCTCCAGCGCATCAATGAAGCAGAAATGCAGCAAATGGGATTGAACCTCTCCGCAGAGGACATCTATTCCCTCAACCAAGCCTGTCTCAAAGACGCTGTCATCACCCTCAATGGAGGCAGCTGCACTGCAGAGATCATTTCCGACCAAGGCCTTGTGCTCACCAACCACCACTGTGCATATGGTGCCATCCAAGGCTTCAGCACGGTAGAGGACGACATCCTGACCAATGGTTTTTGGGCCATGTCACTCGACGAGGAAAAGCCCATTCCAGACTTCAGCGTGACCTTTTTGCAGCGCATCGAAGATGTGACCGAACGCGTGCTTGCCGACGTCACCTCCGACATGGAGGACAGCGACCGCGAGGCCGCCATCCAAGCTGTGATTGCCCAAATCGAAGAGGAAGAAAAGGGCATCAGTCCCGATTTCCGCCCTCAAATCAAGAGCTTCTACCACGGCAACGAGTTCTACCTGTTTGTCTACCGCGACTATACCGACATCCGCTTGGTGGGCAATCCCCCAGAGAGCATCGGAAAGTTTGGTGGCGACACCGACAACTGGATGTGGCCGCGCCACACCGGAGACTTTTCTCTGCTGCGCATCTATTCTGATGCCGATGGTAATCCCGCTGACTTCAGCGAAGACAACAAGCCATACACCCCCAAGCGCCACCTCAAAGTCAGCCTTGAAGGCGTAGAAAATGGAGACTTCACCATGATCATGGGCTATCCCGGCAGCACCGACCGCTTCCTGAGCAGCCATGGTGTCCAACAGGCCCTCGACCTCTACAACCCCAGTGTGGTCGAAGTGCGTGACCTGAAGCTGAAGACCATGAAGTCCCACATGGACGCCGACCCTGCGGTCCGCATTCAGTATGCCGCGAAGTATGCCCAAACCGCCAACTACTGGAAGTATTACATCGGACAATCCAAAGGATTGAAAGCCTTGGACGTCTATGGCAAGAAGAAAGCCCTTGAAGACGGGTTCTCGGCTTGGATGGGCAGCTCAGCAGACCGCAAAAAAGAGTATGGCGCTGCACTTGGCATGCTCAAGACCTATTATGAAAACACCAACGCTACTGTAAAAGGACAGGTGTATTCTTTGGAAGCAGGCCTCATCGGCTGCGACCTCATGCTGTTCGCTTTCCGCGTGGGCATGGGCGCTCAAGGACTCTTTAGTGAAGACGCAGACCGCGCAGCTGCTGCCGCAGCCAGCCTGCGTGGCCGCGCAGAAGGTTTTTTCAAGGACTACGACCAAGAGACCGACCGCGACCTCTTTGTGCAGCTCATGACGAAGTACATGCAGGACATCGCTCCAGACCAGCAGCCTGCTTACTTCGAGACGGTCCGTTCGAAGTACAAGGGAGATTTCGCGCGCTACGCCGACAAGATGTACCCCAAGAGCTTCCTCACCGACCCTGAGCGTTTCGAAGCATTTGTAGCCGATCCCGACCAAAAGGCCCTTGACAAGGACCTCGCTGTGGCCGCTGCCATGAGCCTGATCGACACCTACCGCGGCTATTTTGCTTCACCCGAGCAAGGCAAATTCGACAAGGGCTATCGCTTGCTCACTGCTGGATTGCGCGCCATGAACCCCGACAAGAAGTGGTATCCAGACGCCAACTCCACCATGCGATTGAGCTACGGAACTGTGGGCGACTACGATCCAGCAGATGCGGTCCATTATGACTTTGTGACCACCTCTGACGGCATCCTCCAAAAGAAGGACAACTCCAACCCCGAGTTCGTCGTGGATGGCACCTTGGAAACCCTGTTGCGCAAACGTGACTTTGGACGCTATGCTGACGACGAGGGCGACCTGGTCCTGTGCTTCATTTCCAACAACGACATCACGGGAGGAAATTCAGGCAGCCCTGTATTGAATGGCAACGGTGACCTCATCGGCCTCGCCTTTGATGGCAACTGGGAAGCCATGAGTGGTGACATTGCCTTTGAGCCTGAACTCCAGCGCACCATCAGTGTGGACATCCGCTATGTCATGTGGGTGATCGACAAGATGGCCGGAGCCCAAAACCTCATCGACGAAATCGACTTCGTCACGGCCTCCAAAGAGGCTGCGAAAGAACTGCCCAAAGACATGGCCCAGCCTGTCGAAGACATGGAAGGCGGCCGCTAATCGCTCCGTCAACGCCTTTGGAAAGCCCTGCCCTCACCGGCGGGGCTTTTTATTTGCCCCTGCGGAGTCGAGCGGTTCAGTGAAGCTCAAACCGCATTGCGGCCCGCGTTGACTATGCCAAACATGCTCCGCACCACAAGCTTCTGAAGCACCTCGGCATCCGCCGGAGCCTGGCCCTGTCCATCAATCCATTGCAATGCTGCCTGTTGGATGACCAGCAAGGGCAAAATGATGGACTCGCGCAAATCAATGGAAGCCGCGATGTCTGGAGATCGCTCCATCAATTGAGCCTGACCTGTCACGGTCAACAACAACCGACGGGTCAGGTCGAATTCCGCCTTTACCGTCTTCCACAGACCGCCAAATTCAGGGTGATCCTGCAAATGTGCGGTGAGGTCAAAGTTGCACTTCCGCATGCTTTGCATGCTGTTCTCAACCAAAGCAGCAAACAGGGGCTGATCGCGGTACAAGGCCGCAGCGTCTTCCAACCTTCCCTCCTGCTCCAAGACCTGCAAAGCCGTCCCAATCCCAAAGAAACCGGGGACGTTCTGCTTGAGCTGACTCCAAGACCCCACAAACGGAATGGCCCTCAAATCATCGAGGGTCAATGGACCTGACTTTTTGCGGCGCGTTGGCCGGCTCGCAATGTTGGTCTCCCCATAGTATTTGAGGGTGCCGTAGGTCTGCAGGTAATCCATGAACTCAGGGCGGGCCTTGAGCGCATTGTACTCCGCGTAGCTCCTCTCGGCCAGCAGGTTCATCAAGTCACGCTGTGCCTGTGTCCAGCGCGATTTTTCAGGGTCAATCAAACGGTGCTGCAAGCCCGCGGTAAACAGCAACTCCAGGTTGTAGCCCGCACTCAACGGGGTTCCAAAATTGGAGCTGATGGACTGACCTTGGATCGTGGTCTGAACTTCCCTCGTTTCGACATCGGGACCCAGCGAAGCATAAAACCGGTGGGTGTTTCCTCCACCCCGTGCCGGTGGGCCGCCGCGGCCATCGAAGAACACCACCTCCACGCCCGCCTCGGAACAAGCTTGAGACACCGTCTCCTTGGCTTGGTGAATCGACCAGTTGGCGCGCAAATAACCACCGTCTTTGGTGCCGTCACTAAAGCCCAACATGATGGTTTGGCGGTCGCCACGTTGCGCCACGTGGGCGCGGTAAGCCGGGTCGGACAGCAGCGTCCGCATCGCAGCGGGAGCAGCCGCAAGGTCATCGACCGTCTCAAACAGCGGCACCAAGTCCAACGGAACCGCATCGCCGTCAAAAGTGGTCCTTGCCAAAGCATACAGGCGCGCCACATCAGAAGCACCGCGGCAATTGCTGATGATGAACCGGTGGCACCCATCAGCTCCATTGGAAAACTGAATGTTCTGAATGGCAGACATCACCTCTACAGCATCGCGCTCCACATCGTCGGTTACGTCCGAAGCCAACCGTGCGGTGCGCATGGCCATGAGTTCAGCGACATCATCGCTTTGTATGCCCATCGCCTCTGCCGCCCTTCTCAGTACGCGGCTGTCCTGGCGCACGTCAATGGCCGCAAAATGCTGGCCAAAAATGGCCAGGGCGACCCGCAAGCGCAGGATTTCCAATAGATGCAACCCGCCGTAGTCGCGGCGCACAATCTGCTCCACTTCGCCGAGTTCAGCCAGGGCCGCCTCTACATCGAAACCCACGTCCTTAGAATTGAGCGCTGAATCCAATACTGACTGCACCGCATCCAACATGCCTTGCACGCCCTTGAATGTGATGCGCCGACGCAACGCCCGCAACTCCCTGCGGTAACAGCGCAACAGCATCAAACGAAGCCGGTCCGCCACCCGGAGGGTGGTCGCCGCATCGACATAGGGATTGCCATCCCGGTCACCGCCCGGCCAAAAGCCGATGTCAAATGCAGCCGCGACCTCCATCGGATCCACATCTGCCGCCACCCCCATGCGCATCACCAAAGCGGGCAATGCTGGATAGAAAACGTGCTCCAAGTACCATCCCTGCCGCACCGCCTCATCGTAAGGCGTGGGCGCCTGTTCTTGGAAAAACGGCGTCAAGCCCAACTGATGGAGCAAATCGCGGGCACCTTCGAAATCACCTTGGCGGACGACTTCTGTCAAGTCCGTAATGATCCCCAAAGCCGAACCCGGATAGAACTGCGTAGGGTGTGCCGTGAGTACAATCCTCACGCGCTGAGCCACCATCGCCTCCTTCAATTCTGTCTGCAGGTCCCTGCGTTCAATCCGCGGCAGCAGGCCTGTGAGCGATTCCGCTCCTTGCAAGTCATTGAGCCGCTCGTATCGGGCGTCCTCCAATGCATCCACCAGCACCACTTGCCGTTCGATGTACTGGATGAACCGAAACAACACCCCAGCCTGGTCCTCCGTGGAAATCCCTGCCTGATTGAAATAGCCCTCCACCACTTCCCGAGGGGAACGGCCATTGGCCAAGGCCCTGCGACAGGTTTCCTGAAACAGCGGCACCTGAACTCCCGTCCCGCGGATACCATCCAAGGGAAGCGTCAGAAAAATGCTGTTGTAAACCTCGAATGGGCGGGCCACCGCCGCGGTGTAAGGCGTATTGTCCATGGGGTCAGAAAGTTTGGGGAGTCGGAACATTGCCGACGCACTAAAACTACAATGCAAACCCGCCGCATGTTCCACAGGCCCAGCCCCGTAAATTCGCCCCCATGGAATACCGCAGGCTTGGAAACAGTGGATTGCAACTGTCCGAACTCTCTTTTGGAAGTTGGATCACTTTTGGAAATCAAATCGAGGACAAGACCAGCGGTCGCCTGCTGGACATGGCCTACGATGCGGGCATCAACTTCTTTGACAATGCCGAGGTCTATGCCCATGGCGCCTCCGAAGAAGTCATGGGCCGCCTCCTCTCACAGCGCGATTGGCCCCGGGACACCTGGTGTGTCTCGTCCAAGGTGTTTTTTGGGGCAGGTGGAAAACTGCCCACCCAGCGTGGACTTCACCGCAAACACGTCACAGAGGCCTGCCACGACGCCTTGAAGCGACTGCGGGTCGACTATCTCGACCTGTTTTTCTGTCACCGCCCAGACAAGCAAACCCCCATGGAAGAAACGGTGTGGACCATGCACCAACTGATTCAACAGGGAAAAATCCTCTACTGGGGGACCAGCGAATGGAGCGCTGCAGAAATCATGGATGCCCACCGGATTGCCGAGCGCCACCACCTGATCGGCCCCGTCATGGAGCAACCGCAGTACAACATGTTGGTCCGCCAGAAAGTCGAGGTTGAATTTGAAGATGTCTATCGCACTGTGGGCCTCGGAACCACCATCTGGAGTCCATTGGCATCGGGGATTCTAACGGGGAAATACAACGGAGCCACTTCGGAAGACGTGCGCCTCAAAAGGGACGAGCTGCAGTGGATGGCCGAACTCTTGCTCACCGAATCCAATCTCAAAAAGGTCGCCGCTTTGGGCGAGGTCGCAGGCGATTTGGGAACCAGCCTGGCCAAACTCGCCCTGGCGTGGTGCCTCAAAAACCCGAGGGTATCCACTGTATTGTTGGGTGCCACCAAGGCCAGCCAACTGGAAGAAAACCTGCAGGCCACAGAAGTGGTGCCCTTGCTGACCGACGAAGTCATGGAGCGGATTGAAGGCATCCTCGACAATGCCCCTGCCCGCCCCCAATACTGAGCCATGCGCATTGACATCCTATCCGCCGTTCCCGATTTGTTGAAGGGGCCTTTTAGCGAAAGCATCGTGGGGCGCGCCCGCAAATCAGGTGTTGTCGAAGTCGAAGTGCACGACATTCGGAAGTGGAGCACCGACAAACATGGCAAAATCGACGACACGCCTTTTGGCGGCGGTGCGGGAATGGTCATGGCCATTCAGCCCATCGTCGACGCCATCGCAGACCTCCAGTCCCAGAGGACTTACGACGAAATCATCTACCTGACACCCGACGGAGAACGCCTCGCACAAGGCCGCGTCAACCAACTGAGCCTCAGCGGCAACCTTTTGCTTCTGTGCGGCCATTACAAAGGCATCGACCAGCGCATCCGCGATCAGGTCATCACCCTGGAACTGAGCATTGGCGACTACGTTTTGAGCGGTGGAGAATTGGCAGCTGCGGTATTGGCTGATGCACTGGTCCGCTTGGTTCCCGGCGCCATAGGCGATGGCGAAAGCGCCCTTACCGACAGTTTTCAAGATGGATTGCTCGCTCCACCCGTCTACACCAGACCGGCAGAATGGCAAGGCCATCCCGTTCCAGAGGTGCTGCTCGGAGGGCATCATGCCGAAATCGACAAGTGGAGAATGGAGCAAGCATTGGAAAGAACACAACGGCTTCGTCCAGACCTGTTGGACGAGGCGTGAATTGTCGTAATATTGCACCCCGATTAATCGGACCTATTTCATCATACGCGTCATGGATCGTCTTCGTCAAATTTCCCAGCAGCTTGTTCCCGTTCAGGAGTGGCCTGAGTTCAATGCTGGTGACACCCTCAAGGTCAGCTACAAGATTAAAGAGGGCTCGAAAGAGCGTACTCAGATTTTTCAAGGCACTGTAATTCAGCGTCGAGGAGAAGGAACGACCGCGACCTTCACAGTGCGCAAAATGGCCTCTGGAGTCGGTGTCGAGCGTGTATTCCCCATTTCAAGCCCCTTCCTCGAGGCTGTGGAAGTGATGAAGCGTGGTAAGGTCCGCCGTGCGCGCATCTACTACTTGCGCGGCTTGACCGGTAAGTCTGCCCGCATCAAGGAGAAGCGCTCCTTTGGCAGCAGCAAATAAGACAGAACCCCTGTCCAACGACGAAGCCGGCCTTGTTGCCGGCTTCGTCGTTTGTAGCAGTCGCTAAAGCGTATCTTGGCTGAAGCCAATGGACCAACCTTTTGACCTCCAAATCATCTGCAGTACACCAGGTGATGTTGCACGTGCCACACGTGGTGGAGCAACCCGCATCGAAATTGCCGGTTGCTACACAGCGGGAGGGGTCACTCCTTCTCCTGGCGTGATCCGACACTGCATCGAGGCCACCAATCTTCCTGTCACGGTATCATTGCGGCCGCGCGAAGGCCATTTGGTCTATACCGCATCCGAGCGCGACATCATCCTGCACGATGCGGAGTGGAGTCTGGCTCAAGGGGCGGCCACTGTCCTGATTGGAGGGTTGGATGGGCGGCTCAATTTGGACATCGATTTGATTGAAACTGCGATTGAGCGCTTTGGCGGGCAGCACATCATGGTCAACCGGGCGATAGACAGCGTGCGCAAATCGGATGAGGCCTTCGAAACCATCAAGTCGCTTCCCATTCATGCCCTGGCCTCGAGTGCTGGAGCGGGCAACGCCATCAAAGGGCACGAGCAACTGATCGAATGGCAGGCACAGGCCGACTTTGACATTTTCGCCTCCGGACAAGTGCTGCCCAGCGGCGCAGCTCGCATGTGGACCGCGGGGTTGTCTTGCTTCCGGGCCTCTGCCCGGCACAGCGCAGGTGTGGCCCACGAAGGCCGCTGGTTCGAAGGGGAACTGTATCCCGTGGATGCCCGGAGGGTAGAGCACCTGGTGCGTGCTCTTCAAAGGGCCGTCGCCAAGGAGTCCGAAGGACCAGAAGAGGATAGAGATTGACCCCTTGTACTGGCGTTCCTTGACCGCTCTGGTCTCCGAGAATTAAACCCCAAGTACCGCAGACACCCTGTCGCGGACAGCACGCTCTTGCTGCTCTGCTGCTGCTTCCAGCTCGGTGCAACGGGCAAGCATCGCATTGGCCACCTCCCGGTCTTCTAAATCAGCCGCATTGACCCTCACATTCATCACGGCGCCCAAAACCGCCGTACGTGCGCACAAGGCACCCACTCCTGCATCGGTGACACTGTTGGGGTTGCCGTTCTCGGCCATCTCCGCCATAATGGCCATGGATTCCAAGGAGCGCTCAGCCACCTCCAAAGGCGTCTTCATGGCACCCAAGGTGGCCGCCTGAATGGCCGCATGGCGGTCAGCCTTCTGGGCGTCATTGCCCTTGGGCATGCCAAACGCTTCCATGATGGCATCGAACGCAGCGGTGTCCTCGTCGACCAAAGCGAGCAACCGCGTTTGCAACGCCATTCCGCGTTCAGCAACCGCGCTGAACTCCTCCCAACGGCCATCCCAACCGCGCTTGTGGGCGCTCAAATTCGCCACCATGGTGCCGAGGGAAACGCCCATCGCACCAGCATAAGCCGCAATCGAACCACCACCCGGCGCAGGGCTCTCACTGGACGTTTCTTCTGCAAAGCCGGTCAACGTCATGCCCGCCAAAGGCGCAGTGTCTCCCGCGCCGTCCTCAAGCAGGTATTCGATCACGCGTTTCCGGGCATCGAAGGGCGCCAAGTCGTCCAAACCGAGTGACTTGACCGCCACTTTTACCTTCTCCGATTCGCTGATGCCCAAACTGCGCTCCTGTTTGCGCAGGTAATGGTCCGCAGCATCCATCAGCACACGCTTGGGAATCAAGCCCACAATCTCACTGCCCGTAACGCGCATGCCCCGGGCAATCGACCGTTCACACGCCGCATCAAAAGCGGTATGGACCGCTGTGACTGAAATATTGGTGAGGTTGAGCGACAGTTGGGCGATCCCGTATTCTTCGATGTACCAACCTATGCCCTTGACACATTTGAGCATGCCGGGCTCCCGAAGGGGCTGCCCCTGAGCGTCGTTGACCACAGGCCCGGTGAGCCCACCTGTTCTTTTGACCCGGCCATTTTCCCTGAGGTCAAAAGCCACAGCATTGGCCCTGCGGGAGGACGTGGTATTGAGGTTGACGTTATACGCCACCAAGAAATCGCGCGCGCCAATGGCGGTGGCCCCCGTCTTGCGGGCCCTTTCGTTGAATTCAGCGGGGCCAAAGTCAGGCTTCCACTGGGGGTCCGCGAGTTTCTCCAATCCCTCATACTCTCCTTTGCGACAATGGGCGAGGTTTTGGCGTTCTGGGGTCAAAGCCGCCTCTTCATAGAAATAACCGGGGATGCCCAGCTCCTTTCCCACGCGCTCGCCCAATGCATGCGCAGCGGCCTTGCAGTCTTCCATGGTCACGCCCGCCACGGGCACAAAGGGGCACACATCCGTAGCGCCCATGCGCGGGTGCTCGCCGCGGTGCTTGGACATGTCGATCAACTCGGCCGCCTTGGACATCAACCTAAATGCCGCCTCTACAATGGTTTCGGGCGGACCGACAAAAGTGATGACGGTGCGGTGGGTGGAGTTTCCCGGGTCCACATCGAGCAGGCGAACGCCATCTACTGTCTCGACGACAGCGGCAATGGCATCGATGGTGGCCCGGTCGCGGCCTTCAGAAATATTGGGTACACACTCAATCAAACGTAGAGACATGGCTTGGCTTTTTCCGGGCGCCAAACTAATCCGAATTCAGTCACAGACGCTACCCCACGCAGAGAGCAATTCCAACAGGTCTGGTGCACCGATTTGCCCATCTCCATTGAGGTCACTGTCGCAGGTCACCGCACAGCTGCCGTCATCTTGAGAAGCCAAGGGGTTGTAGTTGGGGGCAGCGGGGTCGATGCATCCTTGCAAAAAGCAACTGCCATCGTCCAACGAAGCCTGCGGGTCAAAGTTGGCGGCGAACGCATACATGCATCCGGCAATGGCATCCACCACTTCCACGTAGGCGGCGGCGGCCTCGCTTTCGCACAGCAGTCCCTGGCTGGACACTTCCCAATCGTAGAAGAAATAGTAATAATTCCCGCCAGCAGAACTCGGAATCGTGGAACTGGTAATGGTCGCCATCTCGCCCACCGGATAAGGGTAGGCTTGTTCACTGCCCACGTTGTCCCTCCACAATCCCACTTCGGGTGCACTCACCAACAGGGCATATCCGGTGCCTTCTTCAATGGGGAAACCCAATTCGACAGCATTCCAACCCGGCTCCAGGTCTTGGGAAATCTCCATCAGTATTTCAGCCTGTATCGAACGCAATTGGAAGGTCCGGGGGCCGCCACCATCAGCCAAAACCTGCACGCGGTCCAACACGATGTCCTCGTGGACGTCAAAAGTCAAACCGTAAGCGTCGGAACCGATAAACCCTCCCGAAGAAGGAGCTTCCTTGCCCCCCACGGCTTCACGGTCGTCGCGCATCCCTGCTGCTTTGACCCACCATCCCGTGCTCGCTCCCAACGGTGGCGTTGAATACACAGGACCTTCATAAATAAAGGGCCCCACCTGTTCCGTGCTGCCCGCTTGGAGGTCCGACAAAGCGTTGGGCCCGTAAGGCGCATACCACCTCAATGCCTCACCTTCGAGTTGTATGGGTTCAAACGTATGCGCCGATCCTGCGGCAACCAGTGCTGGGGCTACAATCGGAACCGATGGCGACTCAAAGGTCTCGATGACCATGGGGTCGCTGGTGTCAATGTGACCGCACACATTGGTCGTGGTCACGGTCAAGGTGTCTGAATTTCCAACGTAAAGAACGTTCGAGGCTATCCCATTGGACCAAAGCACATCTGCTTGCGGACCGGGCACCGACAACTGCCGCAACGTGCCTTGACAAAACCGTTGCGGCCCATCCGCCACAATCACAGGTGGAACCGCCTCTACCATCACCACCTCGAGCGAGGGCGACAGCACCGAACAATTGCCCGATGACAGCAGGGCCTGAACCACGCCCTCTTGGGCAATTTCCCTCCCTTCTGGGTGCTCTACCCCCAAAGTCCACCCCGCAGCAGTCCAACCGTCGGGAACGGTCAACACCAGTGCATCGCCCGGACACAGTTGCGCTGTTTCTGGCCAATCCAAATCGGGTTCCAAGCCGAAGCACGGCGTCTCCAGCAGGGTGTGATACTGGTCCACATCGGGCCCCACCGTCACGGTCCTGATGCCGCTCGGCCAGAACACCTCCACACTGTCCACCGCTGTGCGGTCTCCCAATCCAAAATTGAACGTCAATGGGCCACAAGAGCTGTAACTGTATCCAATGAAAGAGGCGTCCGTTCTCTGAAAATCGGGGCCGGAATGGACGACCACCCGAGCGCCGGCAGCATCGCGCGGCGAAACCACCCCTTCCAATTCAAAGCCGATCCAATGGTGTGCAGTGTCGTGGTTGAGGAACAACTGGCACCCCGGATTGGCAGACACCAGCGTATTGACCACCAGAAGGTCCTCTGCCCCATTGGCGTCAAAATCAGCGACGACCGTGGCATATCCACTGTAAGGGCTCTCCAAGGCACTTCCCTCGGCGATGTCCGTGAAAGTCAGGTCCCCATTGTTGTGGTAAAGCAAATTGGGAAAGGGCGAAAAGAAATACTCGTTGGACACATAGAGGTCGCGTTCCCCGTCGTGGTCGTGGTCGATGAAGACGGTTCCCCATCCCATTCCTGCGTCACCCACCCCTGCATCTTCGGTGATGTTGTCGAATGGGACCACGGGGCCCGATGGGGGCTGCGCTCCGGGATTGATGTAGAGGTCATTGGGCAGGTTGTTGGAGATGTAGAGGTCCAGAAAACCGTCGTGGTTCAGGTCGGTCGCATCCACTCCCATGCCCTGGGCCTGCAAATTCAAGCCCCATGCTTCAGCTTGATCGGTAAACAAACCCGCACCATCGTTGATGTACAGCTTGTTCGTTTGGTTGGCATCGTGTGTCAAATAGAGGTCGAGGTCCCCGTCGTTTTCGATGTCGAGGAACAGCGCCCCCATTCCAATCAAGTTGTCCGTTGCCCCTGAAGCATAGTAGCCATCTGTGAATCCACCCTCTCCATCTGAAAGCCAAAACGCATTGGGTTGGTTCATGTTGACGATATACAGGTCCAGCCAACCGTCCATGTTGATGTCGGCAGCATGGGCCCCACGGCATTGAGACTCCTGCCCCAGGCCCAGTTCATCGGTCACATCCGTGAACACGCCTCCCCCGTCGTTGCGCCAAAAGTGATTGGCATCGCCGGTGTTGCAACTCAGCAAGTCGGGGTCGCCATCATTGTCGTAGTCAAAGAAGAGCGTCGCCATCGTAAAACCCTCATCCTCAACACCTACAACCACTGGAACGAAAGTGGCATTGCCCTCATTCCTGTACAAGGTGTTGGAGGCCAAGCGGCTCCCTACATACACATCCAAGTCGCCATCGAGGTCATAGTCCGCCACAGAAGCACTGTGGTTCAAGTAACTGCCCAAAAGTCCCGCCGTTTCAGATTGGTCCAGAAAATCAGAAGTTTGGGCAACGGCACTGCAGATCCACAAGGTGGAGCAGACCATCATCAAAGTGCGGAAATTCTCAATCACAATAGGCGGCGTTCTGTCAAAATCGACAAAAGAGACAACCCTTGAAGATACAAAGGGTTCAATCCACCCAATGTCCCCGCAACAAAACGCGTTCGGGAAGTGGGTCTCCAAAGGCATAGAGTGCCTCCTCCACCGAACGCAATGGCCGGGTCACGATCAGGCTGGCCTCTTGACCAATGCCCAAGCCCCCCACTTGTGAGGCGATCCCCAATGCAGCAGCTCCGTTGGTCGTCGCAGCGGCCAGCGCTTCGATCGGCTCCAACCCCATCTTCACGCAGCCCAGCGCAGCAGCCAGGTGCATGTTTCCCGAGGGAGCAGAACCGGGATTGAAGTCTGTGGCGATCGCCAAGGCGCAACCTGCATCCACCAGCGTGCGGCCTTGGGTGAACGGGAGGTCCAAAAACAGAGAACACAGGGGCAGCGCCACAGGCATGGTGTCTCCTGTGGCCAGTTCGGCCACGTCCTCCGCCCGCAACACTTCCAAGTGGTCCACGGTCATGGCCCCGAATTCCACGCACAAGGCCACTCCGCCACTGGCCTTGAATTGGTTGACGTGAACCTTGGCAGGCAATCCCCTCAAATGCGCCGCCTCGAGCAATGTGCGCGTTTCATCCAACCCGAAATACCCCTCCTCGCAGAAGATGTCGACGTGGTCAGCCAGTTCCTCCTCCATCACAGCTGGCAACACCTCCCGCACCATGTAGTCGGTGTAATCCGCAGGGCCATTCCAACCCTCGGGCACCGCATGGCAACCCAAAAAAGTCGTTTTGACCGGGATCCGTTCCAAGGCCCCCAGCCTGCGGGCCACCCGCAACATTTTGAGCTCACTATCCAGATCCAAGCCATAGCCCGATTTGATCTCCAGCGCCCCAGTGCCCATGCGCATGAGCCGCTCCATGCGTTCGAGGGAAACCGCAAAGAGGTCGTCTTCGGACATGTCCCGCAACGCTTTGGCGCTGTTGAGGATCCCCCCGCCATTGGCGGCAATTTCTTGGTAACTCAGCCCCCGAATCCGATCGACAAACTCGCCTTCTCGAGACGCTGCATGTACGAGGTGGGTGTGGCTGTCCACCCAAGCCGGAAGCACACAACGGCCCGCAGCTTCCAACACCTCCAAACCGTTCCAATCGACAATGCCTGGGAATTCGGACATCGGCCCCCCATCGATCACGCGCCCATCTTCCAAGGCCAACCAGGCGTCTTCGATCACCGACAATTGTCGCATGTCAGATCCAGAAAGTTTGCCCGGCGCCCCTGCTCCAAATCCAACCAGATGACCGATGTCCTTGATGAGCTTACGGCCTGTCGCAAATCCACTTTCCATGGGCGCCAAGGTCGGACATCCTGTGCTATCAGCAGCCTCGTACCTTTGTGGCATGCCCGGAAACAGCATCGGAGAGCGTTTCAAGCTCACCACTTTTGGAGAATCACATGGCCCTGCCCTTGGCGGCGTGCTCGATGGCATGCCCGCTGGGGTTCAGCTCGACCTCGACCGCATACAAGCCGAACTCCAACGCCGCCGTCCAGGGCAATCAAAACTGACCACAGCGCGCAAGGAAAACGACACCGTCACCCTCCTTTCCGGTGTGTTTGAGGGCAGGACAACGGGCACCCCTATTGGTTTTTCCATTCCCAACAGCGACGCCAAGTCGGGGGACTACAACCACCTCGAAGGCCAGTACCGGCCCAGTCATGCCGACTACACCTACGACGCCAAATACGGCACACGCGACCACCGCGGGGGTGGGCGTTCCAGCGCGAGGGAAACCGCAGCGCGCGTTGTGGCGGGCGCCATCGCCCGACAATTCCTGGAGCAGCTCTATCCCCAAGGCCCCGCTCCCGCTGTTGGCGCATACGTAGAAAGGGTGCAGGACATCGCCATGCCCGCCCCTCCTGCCTTTTACGATGCCGGAACTGTGGATGCACACCCTGTTCGGTGTCCAGATCCCGACACTGCCCGTCGGATGGAGGCCCGCATATTGGAAGTCAAAAAGGCGGGTGACACGGTGGGCGGCAGCATTGTGGTTGTCGCCAAAGGAATCCCTCCGGGATGGGGTGAACCCGTATTTGACAAACTGCACGCAGACCTGGCAAAAGCCCTGTGGAGCTTGCCGGCAGTCAAAGGCCTCGAACTCGGCAGCGGGTTCAGCGGCACCCTCATGAAGGGATCCGAGCACAACGACGCATTTACCGGAAAAAGTGGCAGCATCCGGACGACCACCAACCACAGTGGAGGGATACAAGGCGGCATCAGCAATGGAGAAGACATCTTGCTTCGCGTGGGTTTCAAACCGGTCGCAACCCTGTTGACCGATCAAAACAGCGTCAACCAAGCCGGCGAGGATGTCGTTCTGAGTGGCCGCGGACGGCACGATCCCTGCGTCTTGCCCCGTGCTGTCCCCATGGTCGAAGCCATGGTTTTGCTGGTACTGGCCGATCACGCTTTACGTCAACGGAGCGCCCGGCTCTGAACATTAGATTGCGACTCCGAACGGAACGCAACACCAACCCTTGAAACGCATGCGCCTCGCCCTGCACTGGCAAGTCCTCATCGGCCTCGCGGTCGGTGTCCTCTACGCCTGGATGTCCATCACCTTCGGATGGAACGACTTTACGGTAGACTACATCAAGCCCTTCGGTGACATTTTCATCAATGTCCTCAAGCTCATTGCTGTTCCCTTGGTGCTGTTCAGCATCATGTCTGGCGTGGCCAGCCTCGGTGACCCTGCCAAGTTGGGCAGGCTCGGCGTCAAAACCGTGGTGACCTACCTGCTGACCACCATGACAGCGGTCATCGTAGGACTGTTGCTGGTCAACCTCATGCAGCCCGGATCCCGCGTCTCCGATGACCTCCTGGAGTCCAACCGCATTCGGTATGAACTGTGGCGCGATGCCAATGGCATTCAAGTGCTGGACGACATCAACCTGCGCAACGACCCCGCACTTTCTGAAAAAGTGGCTCAAATCACAAAGGAGCAAGTCTCCATGAACGACTGGGTCGTCGACAAACTCAGCAAAGCAGAGCGCACCAAGTCATCTGGCCCTTTGCAACCCCTTGTCGATGTGGTACCGACCAACATTTTCAAGTCGTTGGCCGACATGTCCATGCTGCAGATCATCTTCTTTGCCGTCTTCTTTGGGGTCGTTTTGGTGGGCATGCCCAAGGACCAAGCCGCACCGCTGATGCGCGCCATCGACGCGCTCAATGAAGTCTTTGTGCGCATGGTGTGGGTGGTCATGAAGGCCATGCCGATTTTTGTTTTTGCCCTGATGGCCGGACAAATCGTGAACGCCGCTGGCAGCGATCCAGAAATGTTCCGCCAACTCCTGGAGTACCTCTTGCAATACAGCATTGTGGTGGTCATTGGATTGGCCTTTATGGTCTTCATCTTCTACCCTTCTTTGGTGGCGATGTTGATCAAGCCATTGGGGTTCAAAGCCTTTTTGGCCGGCATGCGGGACGCTCAAATCACAGCGTTTTCCACCTCGAGTTCCGTCGCCACATTGCCCGTTACCATGGATTGTGTGCGCAACAAAATCGGTGTTTCCGAGCGCACCACCAGCTTTGTGCTCCCCATCGGGGCAACGGTCAACATGGACGGGACCTCGCTCTACCAGGCAGTGGCGGTCGTTTCGCTCGCCCAGTTTCACATGGTGGATCTGAGCCTCGCCCAGCAAGCCGTCATCGTGATCACCGCCACCCTGGCTTCCATTGGTGCTGCCGCCGTTCCAAGCGCAGGGTTGGTCTTGATGATCATCGTTTTGGAGAGCGTGGGACTCAACCCCGCCTGGATCGCCTTGATCTTCCCAGTGGACCGCATCCTCGACATGTGCAGGACGGTGGTCAATGTGACAGGGGACGGTGCCGTTTCCACGATCATCGCCCACAGCGAAAACGAACTCGAAGTCCCCGCGCAGCAGGCATGAACCCCATTTGCCGACTGGCCAGCTTCCTGCTCACGGCAAGCCTCTGTGCCGGCCTGCCCGCTGCCGCTCTGGCGCAGGAGGACAACCCCTGTGCACCCGAACTCGACGCCAAAACGGCCAAGCTGCTCGAAAAAGGACAAGACAAGCGGAAGTACGACGCCGACAAAAGAAAGGGGTACCTCGAAGACGCCATCGATTCAGATGAGGCTGCCATTGCAGCGCGCTTTGAATTGGGCTTGCTCCTTTTCAGCCAAAACCGCCGTTCAGGTGGCGGATTTGGTGAGGCCCGCGCACAACTGCTTACCGTCCACGAAGCCTGCCCTCGCTACGATGCAGACGTCCCCTACACCTTGGGCAGCATCGCCTATGCCGAAGGCCAGTTCGAAACAGCATTGGAGTGGTTTGACCGTTTTATTCGTTGGGAATCCATCACCGGTAAACCGCATTCACCTCGGTCCCAACGCCGGCTCGAAGACGTCCAAAAAAACCTGCCGGAAATTCAGTTTCTCATCGAATACAATGCCCATGCCGACAGCCCCCCGCCTCAGGTTTTGGCATCTGTAGCGACACGGGACCAAGAATACCTGCCCGCACTGTCAGCCGATGGAACCCTGCTGTTCTTTACCCGTGCGGGAGAGCGCAAGGCCAAAGGCGATCTGGTGAGCAAACCCTTTGAAAAGTTCACCTGGGCCCGCCGCCCAAGCCCATCGGTGGCATTTGACAATGGAACGGCCATGGAAGACCCGTTCAACCGCACTTCAGGCTATGGTGGAGCCTCCATCTCCGTAGACAACCGCTCTCTGTTTCTGGCCGTCAAAACACCCGTGCCCGGCCACCCAGAAAACATCGACCTGTTCTCAGCGCGCTATTCATTGCTCGAGGATACCGGAGATGAAACCGTGTACCTCTGGAGTGAGCCTCAAGCCTTGGATGCCCTCAATACACCTGACGGTTGGGAGTCCCAGCCCGCTGTGAGTCCCGATGGGCAATGGCTCTATTTTGCAGCGGTGCGTCCAGGAACCACACCCGATGCGCAAGGCAACCCCACCATAGACATTCTGGTGAGCCCCCTTCAACCGGACGGCCAGTGGGGCGCAGCATCCGTATTGCCCGCCCCCATCAACAGCTCCTCGAGCGACAAAGCGCCTTACCTGCACCCCGATGGACACACGCTGTACTTCGCCTCAAACCGGACTCCTGGAGGAGGGGGATATGACATCTGGGTCAGCAGGCTGGACAGCACAGCCCTGCCCACCGACCCCGATGGCTGGTCCAGACCTGTCAACGTAGGCATACCCTTGAACACCCCTGGGGACGAACATGGACTGGTCACCTCAGCAGATGGCAAGACGGCCTATTTTTCCAGCCGCAGACAGGGCACAAGCGGACTCGATATCATGACGTGGACCCTCCCCGAACCCTTGAGGGCGCGGGCTTCGGTGGTCGTCAAAGGTCAACTTGAGATCAGCGATGAACTGGCGAATACCCCCATCGGATTGGAACTGCGCTATGCCCAAAGCCGCAGGGCCCAAGCCATCGAGCTGGGCGACGATGGCGCTTTTGCTGCAGTCGTTGACCTCGCCATCAAGGAAGACGTGATCATGTTGGCCAAAGCCGAAGGCGCGGCATTCAGCGCTGGACTGGTCATCGACCGGGACGAAAGCGAGCCGGCCTTGGTGACCGCGAATCTGAGTGTCCGCTCGGTCACAGAGGCCAATGCCGCATTTGAAATTGAAGACATCCATTACGCCTCCGGGTCTGCTGAGATTGGCCGGTCCAGTTTGCTCCTGTTGGATCTTTTTGCAGAATACCTGTCCGACACTGGATTGAACGTAGAAATTCGAGGACATACCGATGACATCGGCAGCGATTCGGACAACCTTTCCCTGAGTGAATCACGCGCCCAGTCGGTACGGAACTACTTGATTTCTCAGGGGGTTCCCGCGTTGAGCATCAGCGCCAAAGGCTACGGAGAAACCCGTCCGCGGGCAGACAACAGCTCTGAGGAAGGACGCGCCCGCAACCGCCGCACCGAATTCAGCATCACCCAATAAAGGCCCGCCTTGGGTTTACGGCACGTTGCCGGTGAATAATTCACGGAAGGGGCCTCCAAAACAGGGCAAGGCACGGGCGATTTTCACGTTGTCCATGCACGTCCCCATGCTGTCCCTCTTTTCTTCCTCCCCTTCCGCTTGTCCCAATGCCCCGTTTGCATTCAAATGCTGCGCGCGCTCGGGCATGACATTGGCCCTGGCTTGCGCCCTGTTTAGTGGCTCCCCCTCCTTTGCCCAAAGCGCCTCACTCGTCGGAGGCGAGGTGTTGGAATCTGCCAACCGGAAAGACCCCTCTGATTTCGAACGGGCGCGACACCACTTTGATCACCATCAATATGCCGCAGCGCTTGAACTGTTCGATGCGTGGGTCCAAGATCCGGCCGCGGGTGACGGAGCAGCGGGCGACCGCAAAGCTTTGATGCAAGTGGAAGCCGAATTTCGAGCAGCCCTGTGCGCCATGTACCTCTACCACAAGGATGCCGTCTGGCGGATTGACCGTTTCATCGAAAGGCATCCTGAATCCACTTGGGTCCCCAAGCTTCAATGGGCCTTGGCCAACTACGAGTACCGCCGACGCAAATGGGGCAAGTCCATTGATTCTTTTGACGCGCTCAATCCGAGAAGGCTTTCCAAGTCCATGCGCACGGAATACCACTTCAAACGGGGCCATGCACGCTTCGAAACGGGTGATTTGGAAGGCGCCCGGGGAGATTTGCTGCGCGTCAAAGAAGATCCCGCTGCACAGCCCGAGTTTCTGGAAGCCTCTGAATACTACCTCGCCCACATCGCGTTTGCAGAGGACAGACTGACCACGGCATTGGAAGCCTTTGAAGCCCTTTCTGCCATCGATGCATTCAAGGACGCTGTCCCCCTTTACATCGGGCAAATCCTCTACCGACTCCAACGTTTTGACGAATTCGCCGCGAGGGCGCCCGAGTGGCTTTCCGAAGAGCGGGACTTGGCCAAAGGGGACCGCAATGAATTGACCCGCATGTTGGGTGAAGTCCTGTTTCACCTCGGCGATTGTACCTCAGCATCGCCCTATTTGGAATCGGCATGGAGCAACGCCGATCCCCAAGAGCGCACCCCCGGTTTCAGCTACATCGTGGGCACCTGCCGGCTGGCCAATGGCAACCCCGGAACGGCCATCACCGCGCTCATGCGGGCCACGGGCGGAGGAAGTGCCCTGGATCAGTACGCGACCCATGCAATGGGACGCGCTTATTTGGAATTGGATGAAAAACCCAAAGCGCAGTCAGCCTTTGAAAAGGCTGCCACCATGGACCACGACCTCGAGGTCCGGGAAGACGCCCTGTTCAATCAAGCCAAACTCGCCTTTGAGACGGACTTCAACCCGTTCAATGACGCCATTGCCGCATTTGAACAGTACTTGGAAGAATATCCGGACAGCCCACGCCGAGACGAGGCCTATGGATTCCTGCTCGATGTCTACCTGACCACGCGCAACCATGTCAGGGCGCTGGACGCATTGGACAAAATCCAACGGAAGTCCCCCAAGGAAAAGAAGGCTTACCAAAAGCTGGCCTTCAACCATGGCGTCGATCTGTTCCAGAGCGGGCAATTTGACCAGGCCAACGCCTTCTTCAAACGCAGCAGGAGCTTTCCTGAGGATGCCACCCTGGCCGCCGAAAGCCACTACTGGCAGGGAGAAATCTCCATGAAGTCCGGCAGCGATGCCCCTGCACTCAGCCACTACCGCACTTTCCTCAATACACCGGGCGCCTTCAATTCAACCAAATACAACGAAGGCGAATACGGCGCGGGTTACGCCTTGTTCCGCCAGAGGAAGTACCGGGATGCGCAGGTCTCCTTTCGCAAATATGCCGATGCCGAAACAGGGGCTGGACCTGGAGGACACCGTGCCGATGCGCTGCTCAGGATTGGCGACTGCTTCTACATCGACAAGGATTACGGACGTGCTGTCAACGCTTACGACAAGGCCCTCGAAGCGGGAACGACACAACAGCAATACACCCGCTTCCAGCGGGCGCGCTGCTTGGGACTCAACGGCGATCTGCCCGGTGAAGTCGAAGGCATGACAGGATTGCTTGAAGCGCACCCAGAGACCACCTTCAAAGGAGACGCCCTGACGGCCATTGGCAAGGCAGAAATCGAGCGGGACCGCATGTCTGATGCCAAGTCGGCCTTTGAGCAGATCCGGTCCGAACTGCCGGGCAGCCCCTTTGCCAAACACGCATTGGTCGACCTCGCATTGATCGCCATCAAGCAGAACCGTCCCGAAGACGCATTGACATTGTGGGACAACATTTCCACCCGGTATCCCGACGATGAAGTCACCAAGGATGCTTTTCTGCTGGTCGAACCCCTCCTCGTGGAACGCGGACAGCTGGACAACCTCCCCGATGTGGTGGGCTTGACCGAAGACGACATCGCAGAAAAGACCTACGCCGCCGCCCAAGACCTGGCGCTCTCGGGAGACTGCGCTTCCGCTGCACCCAAATTGGAACAGTTCATCGAGAAGTATCCCAACAGCATCCGCTTGTTGGCTGCGCGGTTCCACCTCGGTCAATGCCATTTCGACAGCGACAATGGCGAGGGAGCCTTGGAAGCCCTCGAAGCGGTCATCGCCGCCCCTTTGAGTGACTACCACGAGCCCGCCTTGGTCATGGCCGCCACGTTGCGTTACAACCGGGAAGCATTTGAAGCGGCATTGAACCACTACAAGCAGCTCGAACAAGTCGCCGTTCTCAAGCGCCATGTCTTGGAAGCGCGAATTGGCATCATGCGCTGCAGCAGGGCATTGGGCGATGGCGAAACCGTTCTGGCATACGTCGGTCCCATTCTCGAAGACAGCGGGACTCCAGAAGACATCCGGACTGCGGCGCATTACAACAGGGCCTTGATCCTGTTGGACAACAACAACCCCGAGGCCAAAGCCGACCTTGAAGTCCTGGCAAAAGGCGGTCCCCACGCAGAAGAAGCCACCCACCATCTCGCCACTTTGATCCTCGAGACAGGCGATCCTGTGGCCTGTCAAGCCGCCATCTTCGATCAACTCAACCGGTTTGGCGGTGGAAGCGATTGGTCCTTCCACAGTTTCTTGCTCCTGGCAGAAACCTACATCGCGCAGGAAGACTACTTCCAGGCGCGCACCACCATCGATCAATTGCAGAGCAACATCCAAGAGCCCTGGGTACAAGAAGCCTGCTTGGACATGCTCGATCGCATCGTACAACTCGAGCAACCTGCCGCCGCCCCTTCAGACAGCACGTCTGCGGGTGATACCCCCAATTCCGAAGAAGAATGATCAACGTCCCTCACCTCCGCTTTTCGGGAGCCCGTGCCTTGTGCGCCACTTTGGCCCTCGGCCTGGCCTGGCCTGTAGTGGCACAGGACAGCTTGCAGGTCACTTTTGTAGGCGACAGAGAACTCTATCTGCGAGAAGTCGACAAGCCCACAGACTCGCCCCGTGCGGTTGACTTGGGCATCGAACGTCCCGTCATCGATTACGCCCCCATCTCCAAGCGCACCTCGCCCCCGCCCGTCTCACGCACCATTGCCCCCATCGCGGTCAAAATGGACGCCCCCTTGCCGCGCCTGTATGCGGGACATGCCCGGGCGGGTTTTGGACTCTACGCCTCGCCCCTTGTGGAAGTGCATTTGGGCGACACCCGGAGCCGAGATGGTTCTTGGGGGCTGTCTTTCCGCCACCTCAGTTCCGCTGGATCCACCGGAAAGGACAGCGTTGGGGTGGATGAAGGCTGGTCCAAGAACGCCGTCAACGGCTACTTCAGGCGCTTCGTAGACCGCAGCAGCGTTACGGCATCTGTGTTTCTGGAAAGGGACGCGTGGGGATTGCACGGACTGGACCTCACTCCCGCTTCAGAAGGGCTGTTTTCGCCCCCCAACAACCGTCAGAACTACGGTCAAATGGGTGCTGCTTTGCGCTTGCAAAACCACGAGCGGGACAGCAGCAAGGTGCACCGCAACTTGGCCCTGTCGTATTCGCGCCTTTCCATCGGGGTCTCCCCAACCCCGGGCAACCTCCCGCAACCCGACATCCTCCAATCACCTGGCCGAGAAAACCTCATCGAGGCCACAGGCAAACTGCATACCCACCGTGACGGAGAGCGCTACGACCTGGATTTTGAGGCCCACCTGACGGGATCGCAACTCGAGGCTGTTGGCGACTCCACCGCTGCCAACATCAACCGCAGCGCCGCATTGATCGGCGTGCGGCCTTCTGTGACCAAAGAGCGCGGCGCATACATGGTCAAAGCTGGCGCTGGCCTGTGGATTGACGCGCGGGGCGCACAGTCGTTTCACTTCTACCCCATGGCAGAGGTGAGGTTCCGTTTGCTCGACGACGTATTCGTACCCTACGGTGGTGTAGATGGGGGCATGCAGCGCAATGCCATGCACGACCTGATTGACCAGAATCCCTTCTTCGATGCCCGATACAATGCAGGTCATTCTGCCTTGCGCGGAGCCCTGTCCAACACCAACAGGGCCCTGGAATTGTACGGTGGTCTGAGGGGCAAATTGACCCGTGACCTCGCTTTCAATGCCCAGGCGCGCACCACACGTTTCCGCGAGTTCCAATACTGGGTCAACGAACCGGGGCTTGACAGTGCTGGTCAAAGGTTCAGTGCCGCTTACGATTCCCTGACTGTGGCCAGCGTCATAGGCGAGGCGACATACCGGAGCCAAGGCCCCCTCGAACTGAGTGCGCGCGCCGAATTTCACACCTATGGAACCGGCGGGCAACCCTACGCTTGGTACCAACCCCGCACCCGATTTTCCGCCTCCGGAAAATGGAACCTCGAAGAACTCCTTTTCTTAGAATTGGGGCTCGAAATTGTGGGCGCCCGTTATGCCCCAAGCCGCGTGCCCTTTGCGCAAATCTTGGGGGGTGAGGATGACATTCAAACTGCAGCAGAAGACGTCGGCCCGGTCATGGGAGGCACCTCCTCCATTTTTGCCCGAAAACTTCCTGCTTACACCGCCCTCGATTTGGGGATCGAATACCGCTATAACGCCCGGCTTTCGCTGGGTTTGGAAGCCAAGGGGCCGCTTGGATCTACGGAAATCTTCAACGGCTACGGAGCACAGCGCATGGGCGTCATGATGATGGCCTCCTACCGGTTCTAAACCCCCGACATCCGCACAAACTGCACCCCGCGCTTACCGGGTGTTGAAAACCCCACAAAACGGCAACAAAAGTGTTGAAAACAGTGGCCTTTCAAAGCCCCTGAAACCACCTGTTTCATCAGGTTGTGGGTTATTTTCGTGGGACGTCAAAAATCGCGGAGATGAGCGAAGAGAAGAAGAACAATTACGGAGCGGACAGCATTCAGGCCCTGGAGGGAATGGAGCACGTGCGCAAGCGTCCCTCGATGTACATCGGAGACGTGGGTGCTCGAGGATTGCACCACTTGGTTTACGAGGTCATAGACAACTCCATTGACGAGGCTCTGGCCGGTCACTGCGACACCATCGATGTGGCGATCACGCCGAGTAACGGCATTACAGTCCACGACAATGGCCGGGGCATCCCGGTCGCCATGCACACCAAAGAAGGCATAAGCGCCTTGGAGGTCGTGATGACCAAGATTGGTGCCGGAGGTAAATTCGACAAGGACAGCTACAAGGTCTCTGGCGGACTCCACGGAGTGGGTGTCAGCTGTGTGAACGCACTCTCCATTCACCTGCGCGCCGAAGTGCACCGCGAAGGCAAGATGTGGGAGCAAGAGTACAAGCAAGGAAAGGCCACCTACCCTACCCGGGAAATTGGAACCACCGACCGCACCGGTACTTCTGTGACGTTTCAGCCTGACCCTGAGATCTTCACAGACACCCTCGAATACAGCTATGACACCCTCGCCCGCCGCTTGCGCGAGCTTTCGTTCCTCAACAAGGGCATCACACTGACGCTCACAGATGAGCGGGTGACCGATGAAGAAGGAGAACATCCCACAGAGCAGTTCCACAGCGAGACTGGACTCAAGGAATTTGTAGCCTACATCGACCAGAACAGGGAGCAGCTCATTGCTGACGTGATCCACGTCGAAGGCGAAGTAGACGACATCCCCGTCGAAGTGGCGATGATCTACAACACTTCGTTCAACGAGAGCCTCCACAGCTACGTCAACAACATCAACACCCACGAAGGCGGCACCCACCTGAGCGGTTTCCGCCGTGGCCTGACCGACACCTTGAAAAAGTATGCCGACGGATCGGGCATGCTCGACAAGCTCAAGTTCGACATCAGCGGAGACGACTTCCGCGAAGGGCTCACCGCCATCGTCAGCGTTAAGGTCATGGAGCCCCAATTTGAAGGGCAAACCAAAACCAAGCTCGGCAACAAGGAGGTGACCAAGGCCGTATCCCAAGCCGTTCGCGGCATGCTCTCCGATTACCTCGAAGAGCATCCCAACGACGCCAAGACCATCGTTCAGAAGGTCATCCTCGCAGCGCAAGCACGCCACGCCGCTCGCAAAGCACGCGAAATGGTTCAGCGCAAGACCGTCATGGGCGGTTCTGGATTGCCAGGTAAGCTCGCCGACTGCTCAGAAAAGGACCCCGCCTTGTGCGAAGTGTTCCTCGTTGAGGGTGACTCTGCTGGAGGTACGGCCAAGCAAGGCCGCGACCGCTTGTTCCAGGCCATCCTTCCACTGAGGGGTAAAATCCTCAATGTGGAAAAGGCCATGCACCACAAGATCTTCGAGAACGAAGAGATCAAGAACATCTACACCGCGCTTGGCGTAACTGTGGGCACAGAAGAGGACGAACGCGCCTTGAACTTGGCCAAGCTTCGCTACCACAAGGTGGTCATCATGTGTGACGCGGACGTCGACGGCAGCCACATCGAAACGCTCATCTTGACGTTCTTCTTCCGCCACATGAAGGAGCTCATCGAGAATGGCTACATCTACATCGCGACACCGCCGCTTTACTTGGTGAAGCGCGGGTCTAAGCAGAGCTATGCTTGGGACGATGACCAGCGTGACCGCTTGGTGATGGAGTTCAAAGGCAAATCCGATGCCAACGTCGGCATCCAACGCTACAAGGGTTTGGGTGAGATGAACGCAGAGCAATTGTGGGACACCACCATGAACCCTGAGTTCCGCACCTTGCGCCAGGTGACCATTGAGAATGCCGCCGAAAGCGACAACATCTTCTCCATGCTCATGGGCGACGACGTACCGCCCCGCCGGGAATTCATCGAGGCCAACGCCAAGTACGCCAACATCGACGCGTGAGCGCGGCCCCACGCCGCACCATTTGGATCACCGGCGCCTCTTCAGGCATTGGAGAAGCTGTGGTGCGCGCCTGCCACAGCCGCGGTGACCGGCTTGTTTTGTCGGCCCGAAAGCAGGCTTCTTTGGCCGCTTTGGCCCAAGAGATTGGAGCAACAGATGCTGTCCTTGCCCCCTTTGACCTCGCCCACACCGATGGATTGGCCGGGTTGGTGGAGCGCGTTTGGACAGACACCGGCGGCGTTGATGTCGTGGTGCACAGTGGTGGCATCAGCCAAAGAAGCAAGCTCATCGAAACGGACCCCGCAGTAGACCGGGCCATGATGGAGGTCAATTACTTTGGCACCTTGGCCTTGACCAGGACCCTCCTGCCATACATGATCGCTGCCGGCGGCGGTCATTTTGCCGTGGTCACCAGTTTGATGGGCCTCTTTGCTGCGCCCATGCGGTCGGGATATGCGGGTGCCAAGCACGCCATGCACGGCTGGTTCGAGGCGTTGCGTGCCGAGCACCACAACGACAACATTCGGGTGACCATGGTCGCGCCGGGCTTCGTGCGCACGGCCATTTCACTCAACGCCTTGACCGCAGACGGTTCGCCCCAGGGCACCATGGATGAAGCCACAAAAAACGGAATCACAGCAGCACAATGCGCTGCGGTCATCCTGCGGGGCATCGACCGCAACCAGTCACTCGTGACGCCAGGAAAGAGAGAAGTGCTCGGCTATTGGCTCAGCCGCTTTGCGCCTGGCCTCCTGCGCCGCATCGCCCGCCGCGCCAAGGTCACCTGAACGGCGCCAAAATGCGCCACGCTCAGACGTATTCGCGGCCCGCGACGTCGAGGACCTTGGTGGCCTTTTTGAGTGTGCGCAGCACCATGAAGATGACAAATGCCGCTGCCAGTGCATAGGCCCAAAAGTCTTGGAAAATGCATGAAGGCGCTGAGAAAAAGGCGCGGTCCAAGCCCGCGGCCCGGAATCCGTGCAGCCCATCGACCCAGGCGAAACTCACGAAAACGGCAAAGAATCCGTTGTACTCCCGCTTGAAGACATTGCGCATGGAGAAAGCCACCTCTGGCTTCTTCCAGCGGCCCAAAGCCGGCCAGAAGGCGGGCACCTGATCAGACCAATCCAAGTAAGCCTGGCCAAATTTGCCCCGCAGAAACTGCTCCTCAGCAAACATGATGCGCTCGTAGTACAGCGCGTACAACAGCAAAAAGGCCACGGCAAACCACACATGGCCCATGTACATCACGATGCCCAACCACATGAGCAGATTGCCGAGGTACAGCGGATGGCGGCAAACAGAATACATGCCCAAGGTGTTGAGCGACTCTGCCACCTGTCCTTCCTTGGTATTGCGGCCCGAGGTGCCGCGCGGCGTGAAGCCCACGCACAACGCCCGCACCACCTGGCCCGCCAAAGCGACCACCAAGCAAGTCAAAGGCCACCACCAACTGCGGTCAAAGCCCGCAGACATCGGTGTCCAGGCCACATCGGCGAGCAGCACCACCGGCACCGCACCAAAAAACAGCAACAAGGGCAGAAAGCTGCGCCAGCGGAACAGCCAGTTGCCCGACCGGTCCATTTCTTCAATCAACGCCATCAGTCGAAGATGGGTTGGTTCCAGCGCTTCAATGAATCCTCCAGCGCCACGCCAGCCATCACTTCCACGGTCAATCCGTCCGACAAGCCAAGCTCCACATCGCGGCGCTCAAATTGCTGCGGACCGACCTGAACCTCCACAAAAGGCTTCGGACCGTCATACTGAACCAAGGCCTCACTCAAGGCCAACACCTGCTTGCGCTGATCGAGCACCACATCGGCATTGGCACTGAACCCGGCGCGGATGAAATCGCCCTCGCCGAGCGTGACGGCTGCACGGATCTCAAACTGAACCGCCCCGTTGTCCGGAACACCCTTGGGCGAGATGTACTCGAGAATGGCATCGAACTTCTTGCCCGGCATGGCCCCAATGGAAAGAATCAGCGGAATGCCCACGCGCAAATTTTCGATTTCGCTTTCATCGATTTGACCGCGAAAGATCAAATCCGTCATGTCCGCCACACTGGCGATGGTGGTGCCTTCGTTGAAGGTATTGGCTTGGATGACCTGGTTGCCCACTTCGACCGGCACATCGAGCACCATACCGTCTACCGTACTGGCGATCATAGTATTGGATGCTTCACCAGCGCGGCTCGCAGCGCCTTCTTTGACGATGCGCAGGTTGTCTTCTGCGGCCAACTTCTCCTCCTGCGCCTGCAAGTATGAAGTCTCAGACTGCTGAAAATCCTGCTCCGACACCACACCCGAAGCGAGCAACGCCTTTTGGCGTTCGAAATCTCGGCGGCTGTTCTCCAGCGAAATCCGACTGCGCTCTACCCGGCTTTGGGCCGAAGCCAATGCCGCCATATCCGGCACCACCCTCACACGCGCCAACACGGCACCTGCAGCGACTGTATCGCCCGCCTCTACAAAGAGCCCGTCCACAATGCCGCTGATCTGCGGCTTGATGAGGATTTCCTTGCGGGGTCCGATGGTACCAGAACTCACCGACTTCTTGATGATGTCGGCGATGCGGGGAGCCTCAACCCCAAAGCGCGCCTGGGGTGCCTGCTCCTTCTTGTAGAGGTGGTTCAGGGTGTAGGCTGCCCCGGCGACAACCAGCAGGACAAAAATGAGGAGGAGCGTGACGCGGCCTTTCTTCATGTTTCAATATCATTCATCCCTCTGAGCGCAAGGCTTCCACCGGCTTGATGGCCAGTGCCCGCATGGCGGGCAGGACGCCCGCGAAGATGGCCATCCCAAGCAGGATGCACAACACGGTCAGGACAGTTCCAAAATCAATTTCAGGATGGCGGAAAACCCCAGCGTCACCGCCGCTTTCGAGGTATCCGTCCACAGCTTCCAGCAGCCCGACGCCCAACACAAGGCCACACAGGCCCGCCAAGAGCGTCAAAAACAACGTCTCTCCGATGATCTGCTGCAGGATGCGCGTGGGTGTAGCGCCCAAGCTCCGGCGGATGCCGAGCTCCTTGGTGCGCTCCTTGATGGAAATCAGCATGATGTTGGTGATCCCGATGACCCCCGCCAACAGCGCGAGTGAGCCGAAGAGCAGCGAAATCAGCCGCATGCCGGAAAACAGCAGCTCCGCTTTCTGGAATTCCTCTGCCATGGACCACGCACCGATGGCGCGCGGATCGTCTGGGTGAATGCTCAGCCGCGACTTGATCAACTGCTTGGTGGCTTCCTCCGCCTCTTCGGCATCGACCCCATCCTTGATCAGCATGGACAACCAGCCCACGCGACCGCGGGTGTTGAACGCCTTGGCAAACGTGGAAAACGGGATGTAAATGCTCTCCGCCTCGTTTTGCGCGTCTTCGTCGTTGCCCTTGGGAGTGTACACCCCGACCACGCGGAAAATCACGCCTTGGATTTGAATGGTCTCGCCCAGCGGCTCCTCGCCCATCTCAAAGAGGATGTCCTTTACCCGGCTCCCGATGACGCAGACCTTGCGCTCCCCTTCGAGGTCGCCCTCATTGAGGAACCGCCCCTCGGTGATGTTCATGGGCTTGACCTGGGGATACTCCGCGATCGCACCGTGCACATCAAAGGCGCCGCTCTGTTTGCCCCGCGTCACGTTGTTGGTCCCACGGTACCCCCCGAGCTGGATTTCGGGACAGACCAAATCCAGGTGCTGCGTATTGGCCTGAATCCAATACACGTCCTCGATGTCCATCTCCACATACCGACCGCGTTGATAGCCCTTGTATGGAATGCTCGTGCTCATGGTCCAAGCAAACATGCTGTTGGACACATCGCTGCCCATGTCCGCCTTGACTCCGTTTTCCAGACCCCGGGCCGCGCCCACCGTGATGATGATCATGAACAGCCCCCAGCCTACGCCCAGCGCAGAAAGGAAGGCACGCAAAGGGTTGCGCACCACCACCTGCACGAGTTCCACCAACCGGTCGCGATCCAAGCCCATCATTCGTAACGCAGGGCTTCAATGGGACGGATGCGCACCGCGCGCAGGGCAGGCACAAAACCGGAAATCGCACCGGCCACCACCAACACCGCCAAGGCGGTAATGGTCACCCGCAAGTTGACCTCCGGATCCGCGAAATAATCGTGCTGGGCATAGGGTGCCACCGCATTCAAGGTGGCCACACCGGCAATCAGGCCGAGGGCTCCAGAAACCAAGGTCAGAGCAATGGCTTCGATGACAATCAGCGACAAAATGCTGCCCGAAGTCGCACCGAGCGCCTTGCGCACGCCGATCTCGACGGTTCGTTCTTTGACCACAATGGCCATGATGTTGGCCACCCCAATGGCGCCTGCCAGCAGGGTGAACCCCCCGATGATCCAAATGAAAAGTCGAATGCCGGTGAAGATGCGGTCGAACATCGCGAACTCCTCTTGGTTGTCGCGGACCCGCACCGCCCGAACATCATCGGGGTGCACCGAATGGCGCAGCCTCAAATCTCCATCCACGGCTTCTACCATAGCGGAAGACCCTTCAAGGTCCAAGTCCCCTGTAGACAGCACCATCTGGTCCACCTCATCGCTGCCATTAAAGACGCGCTGCATGGTGGTCAGCGGCACGTACACCATGCTGTTGCCCCAACGGCCATTCTTCGAAAAGTGACCCACCACGCGAAACGTGATGCCCCGCAAGGTGATGAACGCCCCTATGGCGCCGTCTTGCTTGAACAGTTCGTCGAGGAGGTTCTCCCCCACCACACACACCTTGCTTTCCTTGGCCAGGTCATCGGCATGCAGCCAACGCCCACCTTTGAGGGGCAGCAATTCCAGTTCATCGAAATCCGGCTCCACCCCTACAATCGGGTAGTTGCCCTGCTCATTCTTGTAGCCCACTGTGGATCCCCACATCATCCGGCGACCGGACCACGCAGGCGCATCGACCACCTGTTCGGTGATGCGCTGCTCATCCTCGTTGCGCATTTGCACATAGCGATTGGGCTGGCGGCCCCGGTACGGCAACGTCGTCCGCCCCGTCCGCACCCAAACGGAATTCTTGGCCTCATCACCAAAGTCCTGCTGCACACCATTCTGAAGGCCAAAACCCAGACCCTGCATGACCACCAGGATAAAAATTCCGAGCCCCACAGACAATCCAGTCAACGCCGTCCGCAGGGGGTTGGCGGTCACCGTGTGGGCAATCTCGATCCAGGTCTCTCGGTTGAACATCAGCCTTGAGAACGCGCCCCGCGGGCTGTAGGTTCAACCACCACCCCGCTCTTGCCATCCTCGATGATGACGCCATCATGCAACCGAATCGTGCGGTCGCACTGCGCCGCGATGTCCGCCTCGTGCGTCACGATGATGACCGTGATGCCCGAAGCATTCACCTCGCGCAAGACCTGCATCACCTCGGAAGAAGTCGTACTGTCAAGCGCCCCTGTCGGTTCGTCGGCCAGGATGACCCGCGGCGAGGTGATCAGCGCCCGCGCAATCGCCACACGCTGCTTCTGTCCTCCGGAAAGTTCTGACGGCAAATGGTCCGAACGGTCATCCATCCCCATTTTCCCCAGCATCTCCATGGCCCGCTTCTGCCGCTCTCGGCGCGGCACCTTCTGATAGAACAGCGGCAACGCCACATTCTCCAGCGCCGTCTTGAACGAAATCAGATTGAACGATTGGAAGACAAACCCCAAAAACTGGCTGCGGTACCGGGCCGCCTGCTTCTCCGACAGCCCCGCCATGTCTACTCCATCCAGGTCGTACCCTCCGGAGTCAAAGCCGTCGAGCAGCCCCAGAACATTCAACAAGGTCGACTTGCCCGAACCTGACGATCCCATGATCGCCACCATCTCGCCTTGCCCAATGTTCAGGTCGATTCCCTTTAGGACAGACAGCGACCCTCCGGCCAGCGGATAAGACTTTTCGATTCCACGCAACGCGAGCATGCCGCGAAGGTACGGAGCGCCCCGCCCCCCAAAACGCCCACTTCCGCCAACGTGTGAAAAAGCGGATTTCGAAACCCGTTACATGGGATTCAGTCGAAGGTGCAGGTGCCGTTGGCCGGGTCGGCGTAGTTGCTCGCGGTGCG
>JBELBZ010000009.1:0-4344 GCA_042095055.1 Crocinitomicaceae bacterium
GTGTGATGGTGTAACTGTCAGGACAAGCACCAGGTGTACTGACCTCTGTGTAGGTGACCGATTCATCACCGCTGCAGATGTCTGTCGCTGTGAGAACCTCAGCTACAGGCACATTGTCGCACTCGAAGGTGCCGTCCGCAGGCAGGGCCTCATTAAAGGCAGGTGCTGTTGTATCCTCAATAATGAAGTACAATGTGGTATCTGCTGTATTGCCACATCCATCGGTCATGGTATAGGTTGTGGTCGCCGTGCCTGTTTCGGCACAATCATCGGAAACCACTTCACCTACAAGGCTGTATGTGACCCCGCTACAAATATCGCTGATGGCGACACCTTGAGACCAGACAGCATGCCAAGCCTCATACTCGGCGATGTTTCCTGCGCCATCGCATTCTACAGTCACATTGAGGCCTTCAGGCACCACGTATGGAACAGTGGTATCCTCGATGGTGAAGGTCGCTGTCGTCGTGGCGGTATTGCCATGAATGTCAGTAGCCGTGAAGGTCACATCGACATTCCCTGACTGACCACAAACGGTCACGAAGTTGGCTGCATCATAATCATTGCTCCATGAATCAAAGTTGCAGTTGTCCGTAACAGCGCCTGCGTTGCCATTTGCAGCCAACCAAGCATTCAGGGCTGCGGTATTGCCAGCTCCGTCACATTCCACCGTAGAATCCAAAGCCGCTGTAGTGATCACCGGATCTTCAGTATCATTCACCGTCACCTGGAAGGAGTTGGTGGTCGTGTTGTTATAAATGTCTTTGGCTGTGTACGTCACAGTCGTCGTACCTACACTGAAAGTGGTGCCCGGGTCGTGCGTCCAATACAGTGTATCCATTGTGCAGTTGTCGGCAGCCGTAGGTGCGGCCCAAGTCAACTGGGCACCACACACCGTAGCATCGTTGCTCATGATGGTGTCCGTCGGCATGCCTGAAATCACAGGAGCCTCGGTGTCGTTCACCGTCACCGTGAAGGATGCTGTCGTGGTGTTGTCGGACGTGTCGCGTACCGTGTACGTAACCGTCGTCATGCCCACAGGGAATGAGTAACCAGAAGCGTAGTTGCTGAACACCGTATCCACTTCACAGTTGTCAGCGTCTACAGGTTCGGTCCACGTCAATACCGCTCCACATACAGTAGCATCGTTGCTCATGGTGGTGTCGGTCGGCATGCTCGCCAGGGTCGGAGCTTCCGTATCGTTTACCGTTACAGTGAAGCTCTCCGTGGTAACATTGCTGGCTCCGTCTGTTGCCGTGAACGTCACCAGAGTCGAACCAACAGGGAACGTATGACCGCTGTTATAGTCCGACGTGAACGAAGCCAAAGTACAGTTGTCAGCGTCTACAGGTTCGGTCCACGTCAATACCGCTCCACAGATGCCTGCGTCGTTTGACAGGGTCGTGTCCCCTGGAGCTCCCGTGATGGTGGGCGCCTCGTCGTCTTCGACGGTCACCGTGAATGAAGCCGTGGCTGAATTACCATTGTTGTCCTCTACAGTGTATGTCACCACAGTGGCACCCAAGGAGAACACATCGCCAGAAGCAACATCACTGTATACCGTGTCCACGAGGCAGTTGTCATCCGTGGTGGGCTCGGTCCAGGTGTACACCGCCGTACACAATCCCGCATCATTGGAGATTGTGGTGTCGTTCGGCATATCTGCCAACGTGGGCAACTCGGTGTCGTTCACCGTTACCTGGAAGCTAGCCGTGGCCTGGTTTCCATAGACATCAACAGCGGTGTACGTCACCGTTGTAGTGCCCAAACCGAAGGTCGTTCCCGACGGGTGCGTTCCGGTAAAGGAAGCCACTCCGCAGTTGTCGGAAGCCGCAGGTGCGGCCCAAGTCAATTGGGCACCGCACACCGCAGCATCGTTGCTCATGATGGTGTCGGTCGGCATACCTGAAATCACAGGAGCTTCGGTGTCGTTCACCGTCACCGTGAAGGATGCTGTCGATGTATTCGAGCTCGCATCTGTCGCCGTGAAGGATACCGTTGTGGCACCTACCGGGAAGGTATGGCCAGAGGTGTCCGTCATCGTCAGGACCCCTCCGTCACAGTTGTCTGCGATGCTCGGGTTGGTCCAGGTCAAAACGGCACCGCAGACTCCGGCATCATTGGTCAGGGTTGTATCCGAGGGAACGCCAGAAAGCGTTGGGCTCTGATCGTCTGAGGCGGTCACCGTCACCATCGCTGTGGCAGAGGCGGTGTTCTGGCATTCGTCTTCGACCGTCAGGGTAATGATGTGATCACCTACATCGTCACAATCGAAATATGAAGTATCAAGCGACATCGTGATATCACTGCAATCATCATAGGAGCCGTTATCAAGGTCATCGACCGTGATGGTCGCCTCTCCGTTTGCATCCAGGGAAACCTCGAAAGTAGATATGGCCAAAGCCACAGGATCCGTTGTGTCTTCGATGGTGAACGTAGAAGTGGACGATACCGTATTTCCGCAATTGTCACTCGCAGTAAACGTCACCTCGTAGCTGGTTGTGCAGGTCAATAGATCGGTTACCCCTGGGTCGCTTGTCCCAAACCCATAGCCCGTAGGTGTTGCACCATCGAAAGAGAATGTGCCACTAAAATCATGGCTCCATGTGGTACTTCCACACAACTCCTCAGCCGCCGCTCCACCATTGGCTTGCAGCCAATTGTACAGAGCGACAGGATTTCCTGCTCCGTCACATTCAACAGTGGAGTCCGAAGAAGCAATAGTCAAAGTTGGCGCTGTCGTGTCCTCGATGGTGAACATGGCCATGGTCGTCGATGCGTTTCCGCAGTCATCCGTAGCCGTGAAAATGACCTCAACGGCACCGCTTCCAGCACAGGTCATGCCCAGTCCGGTAAAGTTGTTGCTCCAAGAAACTCCACCGCATTCGTCTAATGCGATGCCCGCTCCGCCATTGGATGCCAACCAAGCCGCCAAGTCACCGGTGTTTCCTGCTCCATCACACTCCACCGTTACATCGGTGGCGGGGGATTGGATGGATGGAGGAGTGGTATCCTCAATAGAGAATGTCGCCGTTGTGGACGCGGTATTGCCATTGGCATCGGTCACAGTAAATGTGACGGTCAATTCCTCCGCTCCGGAACCTGAACCACAAGTCGAAGACAAGGTCGCGGGATTCGGGGAGTAGGACCATGTGAGACCTCCACAGGCATCCGTAGCGGTGGCATTGCCGCTGTTACTCAACCAACTCGCCAATTCAGCTGCATAATCGTCTGTGCTACTGCACTCGTAGGTGGCATCCTGCGCTTCAGCAGTGATAGACGGTGCAACGTTGTCGACCACCTCGATTGTTACATTTTCGGTGGAACTGTTCCCACACTCATCCGTTACTGTGAATGCTACTGTATTCGTACCCACATCGGAGCAGTCATAGTTAACTGTGTCTGCACTAAATGTAACGTTGCCGCATACATCGGAAGAGCTGTTGTCCAAGTTGGAGGGGGTCAAGACTCCCACTCCGAAACTGTCGAGGTAAATCGTATCGGTCTGGCTCACGATTGTTGGTGCGATCGTATCAATGACGAAGAAAGTGGCCTGCGTAGTGGCCGTATTTCCGCAACTGTCGGTTGCCGTGAAGGTGACTGTCTCACTTCCTGTGGCACCGCATCCATTGCTCAATCCCGTGGCGTTGTGGCTCCATGCCGCTCCGCTGCAGATATCAGATGCCTGTGCTCCACCACTGGCGGCCAACCACGCATTGTATGCAGCGATGTTACCACCACCGTCACAATTGACTGTGTCATTAGCAGCTGCCACATCAATGCTCGGTGCTGTCGTGTCGACGATGGTAAACGTCCCTTGCGTGGTGCTGAAATTGCCCGCGGCATCCGTTGCGGTAAAGACCACATTGATAGAAGACGTGCTGCCGCATGTGTAGGCGAGGGTGGTGAAGTCATTCGACCAGGTCACCCCACTGCAGTTGTCCGTTGCGGTGGCTCCTCCGTTGTTTCCCAGCCATGCCAACAATGCGGCATTATTTCCGGATCCATCACATTCGACGGTCGTGTCAGCCCCTGCTGTAATGTTTGGGGCCTCCTCGTCTGCTACGATGACATTAAACGTCGCAGTGCTCGCATTGCCATATTCGTCAGTGGAGGTCGCTGTTACCGAAGTGGATCCGAGGGAGAAGGTGGATCCGTTCCCGATGCTGTAGGTCACCGTCGGTACAGCGGTACAGTTGTCCGAGGTGGTCACGGTGGAGTAATTGACCACTGCCGTGCATGCACCTGCATCCGTTGCCACATTTTGATCAGTTGCTGAAGTGGACGGTGCCTCCGTATCCTGAACCGTCACGCTGAACGTGGCAGCAGTCGTGTTGTTGGCCG
>JBELBZ010000009.1:4444-52385 GCA_042095055.1 Crocinitomicaceae bacterium
CGTGTCCGTGGTCAGGGTGGTGTCCGTAGGCATGCCCGCAATCGCAGGTGCCTGGCCGTCGTTCACCGTTACAATCATGGAGTCCGTCACAGCATTGCCGGACGCATCAATCGACTCAAAGGTCACTGCAGTGGTTCCTACAGGGAAGGCAAAGCCAGATGCGTGAGTGGATGTCAAAGATTCACCGGGGCAGTTGTCCGAAGAGCTCGGGGCCGCCCACGTGAGCAAGGCAGAACACAGGTTCGCATCCGTAGACATGGTCGTATCCGAAGGAATGCCCGCCAAAACAGGATCTTCCAAATCATTGACCGTCACTGTGAAGGAATCCGTTACAAAGTTCCCAGCCTCATCCTCTGCGCGGTAAGTAACCGTCGTGGATCCAATCGGGAAAATGTGACCGGAGTCGATGTCACTAAATAAGGTGTCGACAGTACAATTGTCATTGGCCGTAGGGTCGGACCATGTCAGACCCGCTCCGCACACACCCGTGTCGTTGGTCAGCGTGGTGTCACCCGGCATGTTCGTCAGCGTAGGAGCCTCCGTATCCTGAACCGTCACGCTGAACGTGGCAGCAGTCGTGTTGTTGGCCGCGTCCGTTGCCGTGACCATTACCGTAGTGGTACCCACTCCGAACGTTGTGCCCGAAGCGTGGGTCGTGACAATCGTATCACCCGTGCAGTTGTCCGAGGAGGTCGGAGCAGGCCAGCTGAATACGCCGCCACAAATGCCAGCATCATTCGTAATTGTAGTGTCCGATGGCATCGTCAAGATCGTAGGATCCTGTTCGTCGTTGACCGTTACCACGAAAGAGGCAGCAGTCACATTGCCCGCAGCGTCGGTGGCCGTGTAAGTCACTGTCGTTGTTCCCAATGAGAAGGCAGTGCCCGGTCCGTGGGTCCATGCCAACGTATCACCAGGACAGTTGTCCGAAGAGGTCGGAGCCGTCCAGTTCAATACTGCAGTGCAGGCATCCGTGTCCGTGGTCAGGGTGGTGTCCGTAGGCATGCCCGCAATCGCAGGTGCCTGGTCGTCGTTCACCGTTACAATCATGGAGTCCGTCACAGCATTGCCGGACGCATCTATCACGGTGAACGTTACCGTGGTTGAACCAATGGAGAAAGCTGTTCCAGAATCGATGTCGCTATATGAAGTGTCCACTGCACAATTGTCTGTTGTTCCTGGGGCAGTCCAGGCGATTACAGCCGAACACTGATTGGCGTCCGTGGACAATGTGGTATCAGCAGGGACATTTGAAAAGGTCGGATCTTCCGTATCGATAACCGTCACTGTGAAGCTGGCAGTCGCCGTGTTGCCAGAAGCATCGGTGGCGTTATAGGTCACCAAAGTCGCACCCAAATCGAATGTAGATCCCGACTCGACATCCGTTTCTAAGGTGTCGCTGCAATTGTCGGATGAGGTTGGGGAGGTCCAACTCAATACGGCCGTGCAATCACCTGAATCATTCGAAATTGTGGTGTCCGTTGGCATTCCTGCAATCACAGGACTGATTGTGTCCAACACCGTTATAGCAGCTGTGGCCGTGCTATCGTTGCTGCACTCGTCCGTAACCGTCAGCGTAACCGTATTACTGCCGGTCTCCGTGCAATCGAAATTGGTTTGGCTCAATGATAGGGTTACTGCACCCTGACCTGAATCATTCGACCCGTTGTTAACTAATGCTGCCGTGGTTGAAGCACTTCCCGTCCCATCTAAGTACAAGGTCAAATCCTGAGTCGCAGGAATCGGGTCTGTTGTGTCTTGGATAGTGAAAGATGCCGAAGTCGTGCTGAAATTCCCGCAATCGTCGGTTGCCGTAAACGTTACGGTAGCAGTTCCTGTCGTACCGCAGTCATCACTTAACGCAGTGAAGTCATTGGTCCAAGCAATTTCGCCACAATTATCTGATGCGCTGGCACCACCATTGGACGTCAACCACGCATTAAGTGCTGCAGTGTTTCCAGCACCATCTGATTCAACTGTAGAATCCGCTGCCGCTAAGTCAATGGTTGGATTCGTAAGGTCTTGAACTGTGATCGTTTGAACGTGGGATGTCTCATTTCCACAATCGTCCACCGCCGTATAGGTCCTAGTAAGGGTATAGGAGTCGGAGCAAGCACCTGCCGTAGTGTCGTTGGTCACGGATATGCTCACATCCGTATCACAGGTGTCACTTGCAGTCAAAGTCGTCGGGGCCGGAATCGACTCGCAACTCACCGTGGTATCTCCAGGAAGTGCGCTTGTGAACGCAGGAGCCAAAACATCGGTTACCGTGATGGTCTGGGTTGCAGTCTCAATCGTGGTGTTGCCATAGCAATCCTCTGCTGTCAGCGTAAAAGTCCTGGTGATGACCAATCCCCCTTCTGGGTTCGCGTCATCTGTCTCGGTACAGTATGCATAAGCATCCGCCGTGGTGTACGACGCTGTTGCTGAACCACAATCATCGGAGACTGTGAAATGCAACTTACCCATGTTTGCCGTCGAGAATGAAAAGTCAGACCAACAACCTGTCAGATCCACATCATCGGGTTCATCGAGGGTAACAGTTGGGCCTTGGGTATCAGGTGGTGTCATAAACATCGCAGCGGTAACGCTGTGGACGATGCTTGATGAACCTGAAAAAGACACGACCTCTCCTGGCGCAGGAGCATCAGAGGAGGAGGTTAGAAGGTGCGTGGTTGAGTTTGTCGCTGCGCTTGACGAAAGTGTCAAACAGAGAACGAGAAAGCTGCAAAGAAGCACAGAAAACTTCTGGTGAGACATAGCGAGACTTTTTGGCTCTCGGAAATTGACACACCTTTTTTCCTTTCTGAAATTATTACACGCCTAATTCCAACGGCTTTGCAGACGTTTAAACCCCACTCAAACAGTACGTTACGGATATTTCTGTTCAAATTATTCACGTATTATACTCGTATAATATTGGGAACGTCCATTTTTCATAGACGAAGCATTTATCATTTCGTCAGATAGACCTCCAAACGAGCCGATGCGGCCCTCGCAATGGCACCTCGTAGGTTGGCCCGATGACGTCCCAATTCAGCCGCGCATAGAAACCCAGAGCCACGTGCCGAGCATCCGCCCAAACAATGGAACATCCGAGCTCTGACAACTCCGTTAAGGCGCCTTCGATCAGCATGCGTCCAACGCCGCGTTCACGATGCTCTTGATCCGTTGCCATGGCCCTCAATCGGTAGTGTGATCCAGGTGGCAATTCAGGACGGACTTCCTTGGCAAAGGTCCCTATGGACACCACCCCAGTGGGGCCCTTCACGCCATAATGAACGGTGTCAGGTAAGTCATCTGTGGCCAATTGACATGTTGGACCAGGATCTTTTTCTGGCCAAAGCACTGCCGCTCGAAGCCCCCAGGTCTCTGTCAATGTAATTCGACTGAACTTATATGTAATCACCTCTGCCATTTCTCCCAATTGCGCCGGTCTTTCTTGGTCGGCCTTCCAGTTTTTGCAGGTAAATCCCTCATAACTTCCCGGGTTAAAGCCTGTTTCTCCCTTTCCTCAACTGGCGTTAGGTCTTTGATATATTCTTCGACGAGTTTTGCCCCGACACGCCCTTTCGGAAAGGCCAACACCTCGACCAATTCGTAATGTGCACCGGTTCTAATACGGACCTCCTCCCCCACTTTTAACTCGCGGCTCGGTTTTACAGCACCCCCGCCTACTTCAACCTTCCCCTCTTTTACCCGGGCAGTTGAAACAGATCGGGTCTTGAACAACCTTACAGACCATAGAAACTTGTCTACGCGCACACCCTAAAGTTCGACAATTAGACCAATGGCGGGGATGGCAGACCCGGCACTGGCCTGAATGTACCGCGGTTGGTAACGGGAAGGGTTCAACGGATCGGCCACGGGCACACCCGTTGCCGCATCCCTCACGACATCCAAGGCAGGCGGAGCATCCGGTACTTGACCGAACAGGTTTTGGATGTCCATGAAGACGTCCAAGCTCCAATTCTCGAAGAACCACTTTTTGTCGATGCGAAGATCCAATTGACTAAAGGAGGCGTTGCGCCCTGAATTGAGTGCTGCATAATCCAACTGCGGTGTACCCTGACTGTTCCAATATGCCTGATCCATCGACACATCGATGTCATAAGGTGTAAAGGGCAAGCCTCCGCTGTACAGCCAACGGGCCCCGATTTCCCAATCCCGCTTCAGCTTTGCGCCGCCAGTGAGGGACACAATGTGCCGGCTGTCCCAGGCACTGGGTGCATAGGTCCCTTCGAACTCGTATTCTGAACGCACCCATGTGTAAGCCAGTAACCCATACACCCCTTTATAGAGTCGGCGCTGGGCCAACACCTCCATGCCGTATGAACGCCCTTGGCCATCAAAACGAACAGCTTCGTTTCCTACTACACCAAAGTCCGCCCCCAAATTGGCCAACGCAATGCCCGTGGCTTTGCTGACAGGAGTGCCGTCGTACCCCTTCATGAAGCCCTCCACTCCTAAAGTCGTGTTGCGCTCACCGATGTCATAGCGCAATCCTGCCACCAATTGATCACACATGACATAGCCCGCATCCGGGGCATTGACCCTCACCCCAGATTCGGCATACCCCAGAATCAACATGGAGGGAAGCTGGTAATACCGGCCAACATTGGCATTCAAGCTGAGGCCAGGCAGCACATTCCATCGCACAGCCAACCGAGGGCTCAACTGCCGGAGGGGATTGGACATGTTGTCATTCACTTCGTTTCCATCTACCCTGACCCCTCCACTGAGCACGACCCGTCCATCCGCCATGGACTTTGAACCTTGAACAAAGGCCCCATACTCGTGCATGTCAAACGCGCTCTCGAAGTCGATGGTCACCAAAGTGTCCTGCGAGAAAATGAACCGCTGGGTGAGGGTGCTGTTGTTGAACTTGGCGAATTCATACTGTGCTCCCCAGGTCAATTTGGCTCCGCCGTCACCGTAGATGCGGCGCTCCAACCGGACCTTATTCTCCATTTCCTGAGAGAGGTAATCGAGGGTAAGGGGCAAGTTGACATCGTTGTCCTCATGCTTGTAAGCGCGGTTGCTCAGCATGTTGCGGCTCGCCACCCATGTCCATCTGCCATTGTCGGTGAACCGGTCGTACTTGACGCCCATGGCGTAGTTCCACTGCTGGTTGACTTGCAGCGCATCGAGAATGGCCACTCGGTTGAGGTAGTCTTCGGCGGTTGTGTCGTCTGCTACAGACAAATTGAGCTGAAAGTCATCGTAAGCCCCGATTCCGAGGACCGTCCACCGTTCGTTGGGACTTGATTGGTGCACCCACTTGAATTGGAAGTCATTGTAAATGGGCAGGAAGGGCAGGCCCAACACCTCAAACAAAAACTGCAGATAACTGCGGCGAGCGCTCAAAATCAACGAACTGTTGGGCCCCGTAGGCCCTTCAAAAGTCAACCCAAGATCACTGGTCCCCACCACAGCATTGGAGGTCCATTCGTCCGTTCTGGCCGTCTTAAAACCAAACTCCATCACACTGGACAAGGCATTTCCTCGGGTGGCGGGAAAAGCACCCGAATAAAACTCTACTTCTTCTACGAGGTCCACATTGATCATCCCTACGGGGCCTCCACTGGCGCCTTGCGTGGCGAAATGGTTGATGTTGGGGATTTCGATGCCATCGATGTAGAATCGGTTTTCGTTGGGGGCACCTCCGCGGATGACGATGTCGTTTCGAAAACTGGGGATGGCGGCCACGCCGGGCAAGCTGCGGATGGCCTTGCTGATGTCACGCCCTCCTCCTGGATTGCGCTTGATTTCATTGGTGCCAATGCGACGCAACGAAACGGGAGCCTCCTCCTCCCCTTTGCCAACGGTGGCCTCGACTTCAGCTGCTTCAATGGCCACAGCCAGCGGAGACATCTCGACCGTAAGGAAAGCCGCCCTTGACGGAGTCACCTCCACCTCCAACCTTGTGGCACTCTGGTATCCGATCGAGCTAAATGACAAATTGACAAGACCTGGCTTGACCCCCAAAAGCTCAAACGCCCCCTCGAGATCGGTGGACACGCCGTTGGTCCCTCCCTGAATGACCACAGAGACAAAAGGCATGGGCGCACCTGTAACCTCATCCACAACAACCCCGCGTACGGCTGCATCCTGAGACAGGACCGAACCAACACCAAAAAACACCCCCAAACACAGGGTAGAGAAATGCCTAAAAACAGGCACAGCCTGCATCTTGAAGCACATAAGATTGGAAAACCAAGTCATAAAGGAGCAACAAGGGAAGCTGCGGTAGGTTCAAGCCCCCTTACCCCAAATCGAGATCCAACCTCACACGCAGTTCTTCGAGCGCAGGGTTATCGGACGCCCAGTGGTGGTAGCGGTCCTTGGGGGTCAAGAACTTAGGAGCGGCGACCTCTTCCCCCACCTCTACTTCGAAGGCAATGTTTCCATTGCCAATCCTCAACCTGAGGAAATGCAGCAACGCTGTGGCGCACTCCTTGAGCTCTTCGTACTGCACGTTGTTGGCCACCACCAACTTCAATGATGGATCCTCAAAAGTCAACGCTCCTGTGGCGAGCGTGGCAGCCATCCCCATTTTGTTTTTGTCCCGCAAGTCTTGGATCAAATCTGCCCAGGCCGACCTCACGGCATCCTCGTCATAGGCGCCCACCAACTTTGATGTGTCGGACAAACCATCACCTTCCTCGCCTTCTCCAGTGACAGATCCAGGAACGAGCATACTCCGACCGGCAAGCAGTGCCCCCAGCTTCCCCGTGGGCGCCTTCGACACTTTGGGGCGGCCCAAGGTGGTAGCGAGGTCGGCGTCAATTTCCTTTTCCTCAGAAGCCGGGTCCATCTGCTGAGGACCGCCCGTCTCCGCGTCCGCATCAACCACTTCGTCCGGGACCTGCGAAGCCCCGGTTAGCGCTTCACCCACCGAAGCTACGGGAGCCTCATGTTGGGTTGGCTGAGCCTCAAGTGAGGGCTCTATTTCTTCTGAGGGCCCTGTTCCTAAGGCTGCTCCCACCGAAGGGCTGGTCTCAGCAGGTTGGAGGGAAGGCAAATCCGATTCATGGGCTCGGGTGACCTTGACCAAGTCATTGCCAGGCGGCAAAACAGCACCCCATCCTAAGATGGAAACGAGCTCATTTTTTTTTTGCCCCCTCCGCGCTGACCGCTTCGAGGGAGCCGATGCGCATCAGCATCAGTTCGACCAACAGTCTCGGATGTCGGGATATTCGATATTGCTGATCGGCTTCGTTGGCCTGGCCAATGGCACCGACCAAAAAGTGCAAACCACAGCGTTTCGCCTGTTCGCTAAAACGCCCCACAACCGACTCACCCGCTTCCATCAGACCGAGGGTGGACTCATCCTTGCACACCATGAGGTTGCGCAAATGTTGACCCAACCCTGTGACGAAATGGTGGGCATCAAACCCTGCCGCCACCACTTCTTCAAGCTGCAGCAACATGTCTCCAATGCGCCCTTCCAAAGAAGCATCGACGATGTTGAAGTACACGTCGTGACCCAGGACATTTAAATGTCGCGTGACCGCTTCATAGGTGACACCTTCGCTGCTCGAGGCGACCATTTGATCGAAGATGCTCAAAGCATCCCGCATGGCACCATCCGCCCTCTGGGCGATCACATTTAACGCTTCCGACTCCGTGTTGACCCCCTCTTGCCCCGCCACATAAGCAAGGTGCTCAGCGATGTCTCTCGTGGTGATCCTTCGGAAGTCGTAAATCTGACAGCGCGACAGTATTGTGGGAAGAATCTTGTGCTTTTCCGTTGTTGCCAGGATGAACACCGCATGTCGAGGAGGCTCTTCCAGCGTCTTCAAAAAAGCATTGAACGCGTCTTTGGACAACATGTGCACCTCATCGATCACATACACCTTGTATTCACCGTCCTGTGGCGGAATCCTCACCTGATCGATGATGCTCCTGATGTGCTCCACGCCATTGTTGGATGCTGCGTCGAGCTCAAAAACATTGAAGCTGCGCTCCGCCTGTTCAGCAGTGAAGCCGTTAATGGCATTGGCAAAAATCCTCGCACAGGTGGTTTTGCCCACCCCACGTGGACCGCAAAACAGGTATGCCTGTGCAATCTGCCCACTCTCGATGCTGTGGCGCAGCGTATCTGTGATGGACCGCTGCCCCACTACGGTTTCCCAAGTGGTCGGCCTATACTTCCTCGCGGAAACAAGGAATGAGTTGCCCTGTGACATGATTCAAAGGTGGGGATTGCAAGGCAAAAAACACTGTTTCAATTTTGCACAGGAGGCCCACATTTTGTCTGTGTCAGGGCCGATGTGAAGAATCCTCGATGAACCTATTGTGATACACAGGCATTTCGCGTAGATTTGCGCCCCCTTTGCGACAAGCATAATGACCCGGAATCGATACGAAACTGTCTTCATCATCACGCCAGTCCTGTCTGACGAGCAGACCAAGGACGTGATCAAGAAGTACAAGGACCTCCTGAAAGATAAGGGAGCCAAAATCACCCATGAGGAGAATTGGGGCATGCGCAAGCTTGCCTACCCCATCCAAAAGAAGTCCACGGGCTTCTACTATTTGATGGAGTTTGAAGCCGATGCTTCCGCCATTCTTCCCTTCGAAACCGAATTCCGCAGGGATGAGCGGGTGATCCGCTTCCTGACGACCCGTATGGACAAGTTCCACATCGAATATGCTGAAGGCCGCCGCGACCGTGAAACGGACCGCCGTGAGAAGCCCAAGCAGACTGCCGCTGGGACTGAAACCAAAGCCTGAACGCACCAGATTCAACGATCATGGCCGATAACAAAAACGTCCGTTACCTGAACCCGATCGCCATCGACACGAAGAGCGAACGGTACTGCCGCTTCCGTGAGAAGGGCTTCAAGTACATCGACTACAAGGACCCCGACTTTTTGCTGATGCTGATCAACGAACAGGGCAAGATTTTGCCCCGCCGTTTGACCGGAACCAGCCTCAAATACCAGCGTCGCGTTGGAAAGGCCATCAAAAAGGCCCGCCACATCGCTTTGCTTCCTTACCTCGCTGACCAGCTGCGCTAAGCAGCAGTCTAACCCACTGCGTCATGGATGTGATTCTCAAGCAGGATGTCGACCGCCTCGGAGCGAAAAACGACATCGTCACCGTCAAGAACGGCTTTGCCCGCAACTACTTGATCCCAAAAGGGTTTGCTGCCGTTGCTACGGAGAGCGCCCGCAAAGTGGTCGCCGAAACCTTGCGCCAGCAGTCCCACAAAGCCCTGAAGGCTTTGGAGGATGCCAAAGCCTTCGGAGAGAAGATCGCGGGCATCTCGCTCAAAATCGGAGCGAAAGCAGGCGAGAGCGGAAAGATTTTCGGTTCCGTCAACAACATTCAATTGGCTGAGGCCATGACCAAGGCAGGACACCCGGTTGACCGTAAAAACATCGACTTGGGGACTGAAGTCATTCGCGACTTGGGCACCTACACCGCCAAGGTGAAGCTGCACAAGGAGGTGATCGTCGACATCTCTTTTGAGGTGGTCGCCGAATAAAATCCCGTCCTTTCAAGGACTTTTCATGAGAAAAGGGGGCTTTGCCCCCTTTTTTTGTGCCTGACAATGGCTGCATTCAAACTCCACAGCGACTTCGAGCCTACCGGCGACCAACCTGAAGCCATCCGCCAACTGGTGGAAGGGGTGGAGAGCGGCATTCGGCACCAGACCTTGTTGGGGGTCACGGGTTCCGGAAAGACCTTTTCGATGGCCAATGTGATCGAACGCACCCAGCGTCCCACCTTGGTGTTGAGCCACAACAAAACCTTGGCGTCTCAGCTGTACAGCGAATTCAAGGAGTTTTTCCCAGACAACCTCGTCGAGTACTTCGTCAGCTACTACGACTACTACCAACCCGAAGCCTTCATCCCTTCCTCTGGCACCTACATCGAGAAGGACCTGGCCATCAACGAAGAGATTGAGAAGCTTCGCCTTTCTGCCACTTCCGCCCTGCTGAGTGGACGCAGAGACGTCATCGTAGTGGCATCCATCAGCTGCATATACGGCATTGGCAATCCTGTTGAATTCCACAAGAGCGTCATCGAAGTCCAACAAGGCCAAGTCATCAGCAGAAATGCCCTGCTGCACCGGCTTGTTGAAAGCCTCTATCACCGAACCCGTGGGGAGTTCAACCGCGGATCCTTCCGCGTCACCGGCGATGTTGTAGACGTCTTCCTCGCCTATGCCGACCACGCGGTTCGCATTCACTTTTGGGGAGATGAAATCGAACGCATTGAAACGATAGACCCCGAAACTGGTCAGGTGCTGCACGGCTTTGACAGCTTGCGGATCTACCCTGCCAACCTGTTTGTGACCGGAAAGGACACCCTGAATCAATGCATCTGGGAGATACAGCAAGACATGGTCAAACAGGTGGAATGGTTCAACAGTCAAGGGCGTTTCATCGAAGGCAAGAGGCTCGAAGAACGCACCACCCACGACCTCGAGATGATGCGGGAGCTCGGATTCTGCAATGGCATCGAGAATTACAGCCGCTATTTCGACCGCAGAGAACCCGGGCAACGTCCTTTCTGTCTGCTGGACTACTTCTCCGATGACTTTTTGCTCGTGGTGGACGAAAGCCACGTGACGGTGCCGCAGGTTGGCGCCATGTATGGAGGAGACAGGTCGCGCAAAGTCAACCTGGTGGAACATGGATTTCGGCTCCCCTCCGCTTTGGACAACCGTCCATTGATGTCGGAAGAATTCGATGGCATGGTGCATCAAATCGTCTATGTCAGCGCGACCCCCGCAGATTACGAGCTCGAGAAGAGCGAAGGCGTCGTGGTTGAGCAACTCATTCGCCCTACCGGTCTGTTGGACCCCCCCATCGAGGTCCGGCCGTGCAAAAACCAAGTGGACGACCTCATCGGTGAAATCCGTAAAACCATTGAAGCGGGCGACCGCATACTCGTCACCACACTGACGAAGCGCATGGCGGAGGAATTGTCGCGGTATTTAGACCGGTTGCGCATTTCCTGCTCGTACATCCACTCCGAGGTGAAGACCTTGGACCGCATCGAGATCATCCGCAACCTGCGCGAAGGGGTGATCGATGTGCTCGTTGGGGTCAACCTCTTGAGGGAAGGCCTCGACCTCCCCGAGGTTTCCCTAGTGGCCGTCATGGACGCGGACAAAGAGGGCTTTCTGCGGTCCAACCGGTCGTTGACGCAGACGGCAGGCCGCGCTGCCCGAAATGTGGATGGGCGCGTCCTGATGTATGCCGACAAAATCACCGATTCTATGGCCCAAACCATAGAAGAGACCTCGAGGAGGCGCGAAACACAAGAGGCCTACAACAAGAAGCATGGCATCGTACCACAGCAGGTGAAGCGTTCAAAGAAGACGGTTTTTGAGCAAAGCGAGCTCATCGATGAAAGACCCTCCCCCATCGCCGCCGAACCTGCCGCATCCGGCGTGGGCATATTGGAAGACCCCGTCGTGGCAGGTTACGTGAAAGCCCAAGACAAAAAGGCCATGGACAAGCTTATGGCCCGCACGCGGAAAGAAATGGAACGTGCGGCCAAAGAGCTGGCATTCATGGAAGCTGCCAGACTGAGGGACGAGCTTTTTGCCATGGAGGGTGCAGTGGCCAATTGGTAGGATTGAACCACCTTGCAACCTGAAGAAGGCCGAAGGCGTCTTCACTCTACCTGCAAGTAGAAATCAACCGATGAACAACTTTTTCCGCATCCTCATTTCCAGCTGCCTCCTCGCATTCGCGCTGCCCTCCATTGCTCAAGTGCCGCATGGAGGAGCGCCATTGTGGACCACCCCAGGGACCAACATGGGCAACCCCGCTTGGCAGGTTCACCGCATGCCCGGGATTGACCTCGACGCTTTGCGCGCGGCTGACACCGTAACCGACCAAGTCAAAAGCGCCCCTTGGCGGTTTGGCCAAGAATTCCCGGTGGACATCACACTCAGCGACGGCACTTGGCTCAACATCGAAGGCACCGCAGTTTGGAGGACACAAATTCAAGCACCAGGGGCCCTTGCCATCAGCCTTTCTTTCGCGGAATTCAACGTGCCCAAAGGCGCCAAGCTGTTTGTCTGGAGTGCGGATCGGACCGAATACATCGGAGGGTTCGACCACCGCAACATGAAGACTTGGGGCGGTCTGGCCACCGGTCTTGTAGCCGGAGAGGCTGTCGTCGTAGAACTTCACGTCCCGGAGGGGATGGAAGACGCCGTGGGTCTCCGCATCGATCAAGTGGTGCACGCCTACCGCGACATTGCCGGAAAAGCGGCCTTGGCGTCAGAAACACTGGGCACCACGCGCGGTCCATTCGGCAACAGCGGCAACTGCAACATCAATGTGAATTGCCCTGAAGGGGCCACATGGCAGTGCGAGAAACGCTCTGTCGCCCTCATCATCCAAGGCGGATTTGCCGTGTGCACCGGTGCATTGGTCAACAATACTGCCCAAGATGGCACCCCCCTGTTTCTGACCGCCAACCACTGCCTCGGAGGCAACGTCGGCAACTGGACCTTCTATTTCAACCACGAAACCGAAGGCTGTGATGGCAACACAGGACCGACCAATCAAACGGTCAGCGGCGCTGAATTGCTGGCGAGCAGTGGCGCTTCGGACTTTGGTTTGCTGCTGCTGGACGAACAGGTTCCCGCATCCTACAACCCCTTCTATGCGGGGTGGGACGGAACGGATGCTGAAACCGTCCAAAACACCACTGGTATCCACCACCCTTCAGGAGACCTGAAGAAGGTGTGTATCGACGAAGACGCCCCTTACCACGACAACGCGGCGGGAGCAGCCGTCTGGTGGATTGACGAATGGGAGGACGGCGTGACAGAAGGCGGATCTTCAGGCTCACCCCTCTTTGACCAGAATCACCGCATCATCGGCCAACTCTACGGCGGTGCTGCAGCGTGCTCTGGATCGGTAAACAATGGCCAATTCGACTACTACGGTCGCATGGGGGTCAGCTTTAACAATGGCATTACAGAACACCTCGACCCCCTCGGATTGGGGCTGGAAGTGCTCGACGGCTATCCCAGCGCCGGCTGCGTCACGAGCTTTGAGCTCGACATGGGCGTGGGCATTGTGAGCGCCCCCGAGGGCGTCCTCTGTGGTGGCGGTGACGTCACCATTGAAGTGGCACTGAGCAATTTTGGAACCACACCCCTGACTTCTGCCATTCTGGGTTACACCGTGGAGGGTGGCGCTGAGCAAACGGTGAACTGGGCTGGAAATCTGGACCAATATGAAGTTGAAATCATCGCGCTTCCAGGCATCCCTGCAGAAGATGGTTCTACCGAAGTGGAGGTCTATGTGGTTGCGGTGAATGGAACACAAGACGAAAACAACTTCAATGATGCTGCGACCGTCGAATTCACCGCCTTTGCCGGAGAAACGTTTGACTTTTCGTTCGAACTGGTGCTCGATGACTACGGAAGCGAAACCACTTGGGAGCTCAGAAGATTGGGCAACGTGGTGTACTCCGGAGGGCCCTATCAAGACGGTCAAGACGGCACGGTTGTAACCATCCCTATGTGCCTCGAAGAAGGCTGCTACATTCTGCAGGTGGACGACAGCTATGGAGACGGCATGTGCTGCGGTTACGGTGAAGGCAGCTTTACGGTGTTTGACCCGGAGGGCGACGTGGTGTACACCGGAGGAGAGTTCAACGACTCAGACTTGGAGCAATTCTGCACCAGTGCCATGTCCGTTGAAGAAGGCCAGCCCATCCAAGTGCGCATATGGCCCAACCCCGCCACCAACTCCGTGCAACTGGACGGCTTGCCTCAGCAGGCGACCATCCAATCGTTCGACGCGTTGGGCAGGGCCATTTCCGCGCCGTTCAGCGCCTCGTCAAGCAAGCACACCATCGATGTATCAGACCTACCGAGGGGCTGGGTGGTGTTTCGTGTGACCTCAGTGGACGCGACATACGCAGTGCGTTGCCTCCTCCGTTGATTGACCATGCGTTGCCGCCTTCTCTTTCTTCTGTTTGCAGCCATCACTTGCGGTGGTTGTTCGACACAAAAAGGTAGCAGCGCTTCAGGCGATGTGGCTCCCGGGTCGGCCCAGGTTGATTCGCTAGCCGCCCCTTTCACCATCGTGGCGGTGCGGGTAGAACAGGACAGCTTGGTCACCGAGCTGCGCTATGGAGGGGGCTTCCAGACACACGAATTCGCCCTTGTTTCCGCTGGGGCTGCCACCAAATCTTTGCCCCGACAGCAGCCATTGCGCATCACACACGACGCCCAAGGCGACATGGGAAGGGCATTGATCACCACCCGTGAGGCGTTTGACCTGACTCCCTTTCGCGATCCAACCCAACCCCTGATCCGGCTGGCTCTGCAGGGCTGGCCAGAACAGATCGACTACACCTACAGCGACTAACATGAGCGCCCTGTGGAACATCGGGGCCGCGGTCTTGACCGCCCTGCCTGCCATCTGCAGGATCGCCTGGGATTTGAAATGGCATGGGGCATTGCAACGCGAATCCCAGGTCCACAAAACGGCACCGATACCTCCCGCAGCCTCCATCCCGCCTGCAGGGATTCGTCCCCCGGACTTGGATGGCATCACCCTGATCGTGTGCTCCCACAATGATCTCGCTCTGCTGCAATCGAACTGGGACCTCTGGCGCGGGCAGCAATTTCCAGACCACTGGTCCGTAGAGTGGCTGGTGGTCGATGATGGATCCGAGGATGGCACGGCCGAATGGCTGGCCCCTCTAGCAGCCAATGACGCCCAACTGACGGTGGTCCGGCACAGCAAGACAAGACCGGGAAAGAAAGACGCCTTGGCCGCGGGCATCATGGCAGCGCGGCATGAATGTCTGGTGCTGACCGATGCAGATTGCAAGCCACAACCCCACTGGGCGCGGGGCATGGTCGAGGCATTGACCGCGGAAACTGCCGAAAACGCCCCTCACCGCTGGGACATCGCATTGGGCGTTTGCCTTCCCGATGGAGGCCCTGCACTCCTGACGTTTGACGCCTTGCGGGTGGCTTTTCAATACGCCGGTGAGGCCGCTGCAGGCCGGCCATACATGGGAGTGGGGCGCAACATCGCATACCGCCGCTCAGCATGGGAAAGCCTCGGTGGCTTTGATGCACACGCCGATTTGGCCAGCGGTGATGACGATCTCTTTGTTCAAGATGCGGTCCACGCTGGAATGCAAATCCGCCTGGTATACCCCTCCCATGCATCGGCGTCAAACCATGTTCTGCCCTCCCCTGATTGGAAGGATGGGTGGCTGCGAAAACGGCGCCACCTCACCACCGCAGGCCGCTATGGCTGGGGTACGTGGTGCCTGCTGGGCCTTGACGCCATACTGGACCCCCTCATTGTCGCTGCAGCAGTTGCAAGCCCACTTGGCCTTTTACACAAGCACGTTTGGATACCGATGGTGGCCATGGCCCTTGCTGCTGCCGTTCGTGCGTTTACCTTGTCGGAGTTCTCTAAGGTGTGGAGCAAGAAAGCATTTCCATGGTGGCGATGCTTTCTATGGGGTCCGGTTCGCTGGAGCCTCCTGGCCATCGCCACTGTAAGGAACGTTTTCACCTCATCGCCGACATGGACGCAGCGGGCACCGACAAGCAGGTCGTAATCGACCACCTTTCCGACAAAGCCAAGTACGACTTTGGCTTGATTTCCAGGGCTTTGGACAAGCATGATCAGGCTGCTTTTGCAGAATTGATGGAGCGCTACCGCGAGCCTATTTACTACATGCTGTTGAAGATGGTCAACAGCCAAGATGATGCGGAAGACTTGATGATCGAGACTTTCGGCAAGGCTTTTCGCAGGCTCAAACAGTACAGCCCCAAGTTTGCTTTTTCTACCTGGCTCTTCAAGATTGCTTCCAATGGTGCCATTGATTTCATCCGCAAAAAGCGCATCAAGGCCTTGAGCCTCGACAAAGGCTTTACAGACGCCGAGGGTGACACCATGGAGATTCAAGTGGCCGATGACGGGCTTGATCCCGGACAATCCCTCGAAAAGCAGCAGCGCGTGAACCGCATGCGAGAGGTGGTGGCCCAGCTCAAACCACGCTACCGCCGTTTGGTCGAATTGCGCTATTTCGAGGAGTACAGCTATGACGAGATTGCTGCAGAGCTCAACCTGCCCCTCGGCACCGTAAAAGCGCAGTTGTTCCGGGCCAGAGACATTCTTGCGGGTGTGCTCGAGACCGACCGTGAGCAGTTCTGAAGTGACCCCTACAGACCGAGACTTTCGAGGCGTCGATGCGCTGTTGAAGAACCTGTCATTGGAATGTCATGACTTTGGCACCCCCATTCCCACTTGTTCGGAAGTCCAACGCCAACAGCTCGCCATGCTCGGCCCTCTGTTTCGCGAGTGGAACGCACAAATCAATGTGATTTCCAGAAAAGACATGGACGCGTTTTTTACGCGACATGTGCTCCACAGCCTATCTGTGGCCCGCGTGTTCCGTCCTCAGGCGGGGTCGCGCATTTTGGATGTAGGCACAGGAGGAGGCTTTCCTGGATTGCCTTTGGCCATCCTTTTTCCCCAGGCGGACTTCACACTCTGTGATTCCATTGGCAAGAAAATCAAAGTGGTACAAGCTGTGGCCAAAGCTTTGGACTTGAAGAATGCAACCGGCACTTGGGCAAGGGCGGAGGCGTTGACCGACCGTCCCCCCTTTGATTTCGTGCTGAGCCGGGCGGTTACAAAAATGCCCACCTTCCTCGATTGGGTCCGGCCCTTGATTGCCGATAACCATCAACACGGGCTGCCCAATGGCGTGCTTTATTTGAAAGGAGGAGACCTCAAAGCAGAACTCTCACCTGTCCGGGAGAAGGTCACCGAATGGTCTTTGTCTGATGTCTTGAATGACCCTTGGTTCGAGACCAAGAAACTCCTGCACGTGGCCCTGTAAAAAGAATGAAGGGGGCATCTCTGCCCCCTCCGAAACCTGCAAGGATTTTGAAACCGACGCGGCTTTTTTAAGGCCGCATCCAGTGTAAAGACGACACGAAATGCATTCGTTGCCTCGTTGCTCGAAAAAAAATATCGCATGCTGTGCGCGGATCGAATGTCACATCCATGGACCTCAGTCAACAATCACAGCGCAGCTCCGTTAAATTAGCCGCGTGAACTCAGAGGATTCTCCTGCATCGGTCAGGCCCAGTGCGGAACAACTTAAAGCCTTGGGGCGCAACACCATCAGCGACGCGTTGGGGTTGGAGTTGATTTCGGTAGAGCATGGCACCGTTGTGGGCAAGATGCCTGTAGACCCAAGGACCCACCAGCCCTATGGGTTGCTCCATGGCGGTGCAAGCGTGGTCTTGGCTGAAACATTGGGCTCGGTTGGCTCGCACTTCATCGCGGAACCCAAAGGAAAAGCTGCCGTTGGCATCGAAGTCAACGCGAACCATCTACGGGGGGTTAAATCCGGTTGGGTGACCGGCACCGCCCGCCTCCACCACGAAGGCGGGAAACTGCATGTTTGGCACATTGAAATTGTAGATGAAGCAGGAAGGGCAGTGTGCACGAGCCGCCTAACCGTGATGTTGATTCCCGCCTCAAAACCTGCTGAATGACGGCAGAACGACACATTCAAGACTCCGCAACGGAGGTTTGGTTTCACCGTCCCGGAAACCTTCACTTGGAACGTTTGATCCCGGATGAGGAGGGGTCCGTGTGCTTCAAACTGCATCCTTGGGAAAGGGCCAAAGACCGAACGGAAGTGATTCTGTGGGGACACCCTCAAATCGAAGAGGTGCTTGCGCGCGATGCCCGACCAACTTTAAAAATGCGCGCGCGCGCCATCGCTGGAACTTCTGAAAGCGAGCACGCTGCCTGGGTCAGTGAAGCGCAGCTTGCCATGTCGCAAGGTCCGCTCAAAAAGGTCGTTCTCTCGAGCTACTTAAACGTTGAAGTGGGGGACTTGGACAATGCAGATATCGTCCGGCGATTGGCCCTGGCCCATCCAGATTCCTTCAGCTGGGCATTCTCACACCCCACAATAGGCACTTGGTTTGGCTCCTCACCCGAGCCCCTGATCAAAGGCCAATGGCCGCATTTGCGCACAGCTTGTTTGGCAGGGACGCGCATGGCGCACTTGGGAGATGTCTCCGACCCTTGGACCAAAAAAGAGCGTGAGGAGCAAGATTTGGTCACCGAAGGCGCATTGCAGGCTCTGCAGGACAGCGGCTGTGAGGACATCCGCACCAGCGAGCGCCAAACCATTCAATATGGTCCCATTGAGCACTTGCGTACCTGGGTGGATTTTGAAGCCACGCGCCCCTTGGAAGAGGTCATAAAGGCCCTTCACCCCACGCCCGCCGTCGGCGGCACCCCGCGACGCGATGCGGTTCACTTTATCGATGCGCACGAAACCCACGACAGGGCCTATTACACGGGTTGGGTGGGCATGGAGCAGGGCGACAACCTCTCCTATTTCGTCAATCTGCGGTGCGCCCATTTGCGGGACGGCGTGATGACTGCCTATGCTGGTGGGGGCATTACCCCAGCGTCCAACCCCGCCGCTGAGTGGGCCGAAACCCGAAACAAACTCCGGTCCGTTTTGGACCCCATTGTGCATTGGGCGCCATGACCGCGTCAGCTTCACCTGCGATGGCTTCCGCCAACGCACTCGCAGCTGGGCTCATCGAGAATGGCCTCGGGGCAGTGGTGGTCAGCCCCGGTTCCCGGAATGCACCGCTCATCCAAGCATTCGTCAAACTCGGCACGCGCGTAGTGGTCGCGTTGGATGAACGGTCCGCAGCGCACCATGCCCTCGGCATGTCCTTAGCGCTCAAGCAACCCGTGGCAGCCTGTTGCACCAGCGGAACGGCAGCACTCAACCACGGTCCTGCCCTTGCGGAGGCCCAACACGTGGGTTTGCCACTCATCAGCCTCACTGCCGACCGCCCGGCGGGTGCGCATCAAACCTGGCAAAGCCAAACCCTCCCCCAAAACGACATGCACGCCATGCAGGTGAGCGGTTCTTATACATGGGACCACCCTGAAGACGCTGCTGGACTGGCCATGCTCACGGACATGGCCCGCGCCTTGGAACAAGGCCCCATTCACATCAACTGCCCTTTTGACGTCCCATTGTATCCAGAGCAAACCGCTGGAAAACCGTCGGCTCGACAGGAGTTGGATGCTGGTGTCCATGCGGATGTAGGCAAATCCAAAGCCAACCGCCATGCGCCACCAACTTGGTTTATTGAGCGGCTGACAGAAGCCGCCAACTCGGGGGAAAAGGTGCTCTTGCTCGGGGGAACCCAGCCTGCTGCACTCTCCTCGGAAGCCTTGCTTGTTTGGAGCCGATTTGCGGTCATTGCAGGCGACACCACCAGCGGCCTTTGCGCCCCTGATGTCCCGGCGATTTCGGCATGCGACCGCTGGCTTTCCGCTGGGCAGAAAGGGGGGGTGTCCTGGCGAGATCTGGCCCCTGACTTGGTGATCACGTTCGGTGCACCCTTGGTGTCTCGGCGCCTGCGGGACGCGCTTTCGGAACTGGACTTCGAGCACCTTCACGTGGGCCTTTCGGAGGAAGTGCCCCATGCCTTTTCACGTCCTCCTCGCGGCGTTGTTTGCGATGTGAGTGCCGCGATTGATGCCGTTGCCGGGGCAGCAGGGTTGTCCCAAGACAGCAGGCCATTTCCAAATCGAGAAACGTGGACGCGCGCATGGTGGGACCCGGAGTCAGCCGCTCGCCACCGCCATCAGATGGCCCTGGATGCTGCCCCATGGAGCGACTTGAGCGCCCACCGCTGCCTGCACCAGGCTTTACCTGCAGGCTGGGCATTGCACCTCGGCAACTCCACCCCCGTGCGCTACGCCCAGTTGTTTCCGCCGACATTGAACCTGCACCCCTGGTCCAATCGGGGCGTAGCCGGCATTGATGGATGCACTTCAACTGCTGTCGGTTCGGCACTGGCTGGAAGTCCGACAACCCTGATCACTGGGGAATTGGGTTTTCTCTATGATGCCAATGCCTTTCACATTCAACCCCTGCCCGCTTCACTGCGCATCGCCGTGATTCACAATGGCGGAGGCGGAATTTTCAGGTGGCTCGATGGACCGGCCAAGACCGGACTCCTTGAAAGCCATTTCGAATGGAAGCATGCTACCGCATTAGGCCCACTCTGCGCGATGCACGGGCTCATCCACCATCGGGTGATCGGTGAAGCTGGGCTTCGAGAAGCGTTGAAAGAATGGTGGGCGCCGTCTGCAGCCCCCAAAGTTTTGGAAGTGGTGACCCCAGGCCCGGAAAGTGCGGCGGCATATGCCCGCTACATGGAGTCCGTCTGCATGTAAATTTGCATCCGCGCCGGCTGTTGCAACGAACGCAACAGAACATCCATAGCCCCGGCGTTGTCAATCAGCAAAGCGCAACACATGGCGAACGAAAGAAAGTGGGAACAGATTCAACCATTTGAAGACATTCGATTTGAGTTCTGTGAGGGCATAGCTCGGATTACCATTGACCGCCAACAGGTCTACAATGCGTTTCGACCCGAGACGAACATGGAAATGCTCGAGGCCATGGACATCGCCCGCGAGCGACAAGACATTGGTGTGGTCGTCCTAACAGGTGCAGGCGACAAGGCGTTCTGCAGCGGCGGTGACCAAAATGTCAAAGGCACAGGAGGCTACATTGGAGGGGATGGTGTACCCCGACTAAATGTCCTGGATTTGCACAAGAAAATCCGTTCATTGCCCAAGCCTGTCATCGCTGCCGTCAATGGATATGCCATTGGAGGAGGCCACGTCCTGCACGTTGTATGTGACCTCACCATTGCATCAGAAAACGCCATTTTCGGCCAAACCGGCCCCAAAGTCGGCAGCTTTGACGCCGGCTTTGGATCGAGCTATCTCGCACGGCACGTGGGCCAAAAGAAAGCCCGTGAAATCTGGTTCCTCTGTGAACAGTATTCGGCCCAAGAAGCAGCGTCCATGGGACTGGTCAACACGGTGGTTCCCCTCGAGAAGCTGGAGGAGACCTACGTCAAGTGGTGCAAGACCATCATGAAGCGCTCTCCATTGGCCATCCGCATGATCAAGCGGGGCCTCAATGCGGAGTTGGATGGCCAAGCTGGACTGATGGAGTTCGCGGGAGACGCCACCTTGATGTATTACCTGATGGAAGAGGCCCAAGAAGGCAAGAATGCCTTCCTCGAAAAAAGGGACCCCGACTTCCAACAGTACCCCAAGTTCCCTTGAGGGGCATGATCCGAGACTTCATACAGGCCGCGCGGTTGCGCACCTTGCCTTTGGCCAGCGCCTGCGTTCTCACGGGCGGGGCTTTGGCGGCTGCAGCTGGCACTGAACAAGCGCGATTCACCCCCTTGTTCGCAGGCTGCCTTTTGACGGTTGTCCTGCTGCAGGTCCTCGCCAATTTTGCCAACGACCTCGGAGACTTCACCAATGGTGCGGATCGGGCAGAAGGCCACCAACGCAGCGACCGTGCTGTGGCTTCTGGTCGGATATCTGCTGCCCAAATGAAACGCGCCGTTGCCGCCGCTGGGGCGCTGGCGCTGCTGGTTGGAAGTTCAACCGTTATCTGGGCTGCGGGAGACCACATCTTGACGGTGCTGTTTTGGATCGGCATGGGCATCTTGTCCATTGGCGCAGCATACACGTACACCGCCGGCCACCGACCCTATGGGTACAGCGGTTTAGGAGACATCAGCGTCCTGGTCTTCTTTGGACTGGCCGGCGTTGCGGGCACCGCAGCGCTGATCACAGGCACCTTTGCCGCGGTGTGGATCTTGCCCTCTCTGAGCATTGGGTTGTTCAGTGTGGCGGTACTCAATTTGAACAACCTGCGGGACCACACCTCGGATGCGGTCACGGGCAAGCACACCTTGGTGGTGCGCATGGGCTTTGACCGGGCCAAGGTCTACCACGCCCTGCTCTTGGGTGGAGCTTGGGGAAGCCTGCTTGCATTTTGGGCATTGGACGCCGGAGGCCCTTGGCATGGCAAACTGTGGTACGGGCTGTTTGCGCTCGTGCACATCAAACACCTGGCCTTGGTTTTCCGGACGCAAGACCCTGCGGAACTTGACGGGGAACTGAAAAAGGTGGCCCTGAGCACCTTCGCCATTTCATTGTTCCTTTTCCTGAGCGCAACCGCATGACAGGCTTTGACATCCGCATTGTGGAGCGCACGCTTCAATTCAAGCAGCCCGCGGGCACCTCGCGCGGCGTCCTGCTGGAAAAGCCCAGCTTTTTCGTGGTTGCTCAGGACAATGAGGAGGATGGCCGCATGGGCATTGGCGAGTGCAGTTTGATTCCTGGCCTTTCTCCAGAAAGTGCCCCTCGGGCCAGGATGGAGCTCAAAAAACTGGCTGCATCGGGCACCCTCGACCCCAAAGCCATGAGCCTGCAGTACCCGGCAGTGAGGTTTGCGGCTGAAACCGCTTTGATCGACCTTCTGAACGAAGGCGACAGAACCTTGTTTCCAGGTCCTTTTACAGAGGGCCGTCCCGCGCCCATCAACGGCCTGATCTGGATGGGCGATCCCGCAGGCATGGTGGACCAAGCTGCTGCCTTGCTCGAACGGGGCTTTGACACCCTCAAGCTCAAGGTTGGCGCTTTGGATTTCGAGCAAGAATTGGAATGTCTCCAGGCCATCCGTTCCATTGCACCTGCCGAGAAAGTCACCCTGCGGCTCGATGCCAATGGAGGTTTGGACGATGGAGACGTCGCCGTTACCCTGCGCAAACTGGAGCGGCTGGCGGCTTTTGACATTCACAGCATGGAACAGCCGGTAAAGCCAGGGCAATGGAAGAAGATGCAGTCCATTTGCGCCGACTCTGCCATCCCCATCGCCTTGGATGAAGAGTTGATTGGCGTTCATGACACGACCCTTCGCCGCAACATGCTGCATGTGATTCAGCCGGCTTTTGTCATTCTGAAACCGAGTTTAATCGGCGGTTTTGTAGAGGCCAACCATTGGATTGACCTCGCCGCGGAAGTTGGAGCGAAGTGGTGGGCCACCAGTGCTTTGGAGAGCAACATTGGACTCAACGCCATTGCGCAATGGGCCGCCGATGCCACCCTCGAGGATCCCGATCCCATTCCGCAAGGCCTCGGAACAGGAAGCCTCTTTACCGACAACATCCCCTCTCCTTTGGTGGTGGAAGGCGGCACGCTCCGCATGGAAACCGATGGTCTCCTAGACCGGCCGCATGCCCAAGGCTGGGACCTGACCTCTTTGCTCCCATGAGCAGGGCTTGGCGCATTTCCGCCCAAGGCCAGGTGCAGCCTCCTTCAGAGCAAGGGGGCTGGACTTCGGATTTTGAAAATGCCGCAGACCAGTGGCAACGCGGGTGCCCTTCGGCCCGCACCTCCGGGAGCACAGGCGCTCCAGTGGAGCACCGCTTTACCGTGGAATCGGTGCGTGCTTCAGCCGCGTCGACCGCTGCACACTTTCTTCTCGATGGTCCCCACCGCGGAGAGGTCTTCGCTTGGTCCGCGCTGCCAGCAGCTGGCACCGGCGGCCGAATGATGGTTTGGAGGGCATTGGCCTTGGGTTGGGACCTCACCGTGACCAAGCCTGCGCTGGCGCTGGAAGTTCCTGTCGCCCCATCAACCGATGGCCGCTATCACTTTGCCGTCGCTACACCATTGCAAGCAGAGCACCTCATGGCCTCTGGCCAACTCAACCGGTTCGCCATGCTTTTGCTCGGAGGTGCGCCGCTATCCCCTGACCTCGAATCTGCTCTAGAACAGGCCGCAGCCGCTGCGGAATGCCGCATTTTTCATGGCTTTGGCATGACCGAAACGCTGACCCACGTCGCCACGCGCCCCCTCGGCACTTTGGCTTACACAGCATTGCCCGGCGTTGAGGCAAGGGCCACGGAAACGGGCGCTCTGGTGCTGGATGTCCCTCTGCGCGGGGTCAAAGGACTGGTCACCCGAGACGCCGTGAGGCTCCACTTCGGAGACGCTCACACCCCAGATTCGGATGAAGCTGCCCGCCAATTTTATTGGTTGGGGCGTATGGATGACGTCATCAATTCTGCAGGCCTCAAGTTTCATCCTGCGGCATTGGAACGCCGGTGGTCGCCCCTTTTGAGCGACGTCTTGAATGACCGGAAATGGTATGTCACTGGGAGACCAGACGACAGCCTCGGAGACCGCGTCACCCTCGTGGTGGAAGGCAAACCGCATCCTGATTTGGCCACCGCAGTGCTCGAAGTCCTCAAAGACGAAGGCCATGCACGCCCCCGTTCCGTGGAATTTCAGGATGTTTTTGAAGAAACGGCTTCAGGGAAAGTCCGCCGAATCTGAGGCTGTTGCATCTTCGCACCATGACGCTACCCCGCCTCGTATTTGCCACGCGCAACCCTGGAAAGGTCAAGGAAATTGCCCAACTGCTCGACGGACATTTTACCGTTGTGGGACTGGATGAAGTGGGGTGCCATGAAGACGTTCCTGAAACCGCGGACACCATTGAAGGCAACGCCATTCAGAAGGCAGAGTATGTAAAGACCCACTATGGCGTAGACTGCTTTGCAGACGATACTGGATTGGAAGTAAACGCCTTAAATGGCAGACCTGGCGTGCATACTGCACGATATGGCGGGCCAGAAAAAGACGCCAACGCCAACATGGACAAGCTGCTTGCCGCGCTGGTGGATCAGCCTGACCGCGGTGCCCGTTTCAAAACCGTCATCGCATTGACCACGGTTGAGGGCACCCTCTCCTTCGAAGGCATCTGTCAGGGCAGCATAGCGCTGCAGCGCAGTGGAGCCGATGGGTTCGGTTATGACCCCATTTTCGTCCCAGAAGGGGGAACGGCAACTTTTGCTGAAATGGAGGCGGCCGACAAGAACCGCATCAGCCACCGTGGAAAAGCCGTTCGGGCCATGGTCGCAAAACTCAAGAACGGCGGTTGACAATGAATCGTTTCGGGCTTCGTCAGACTCGCCATCTCATCTTACGTTTGTACCAGTTCTGTGTCGTGCAGAGCTTAGACTGAGGAAACATCCAGATGAACTACCTCGATTTCGAAGAGCCCATCCGCCAATTGCGCGAACAGCTCGAACAGGCCCAGGACATCGACGGGCAGGGCCAGGTTGACATGCAGAGTACTGTAGCCGACCTCGAACAAAAAATCGAAGCCATCAGCCAGGAGATTTATGCCAACCTGTCGCCTTGGCAGCGGGTTCAGGTTTCCCGCCACCCCGACCGGCCATATACCCTCGACCACATTGAAGCCCTCACAGATGGGCGGTTCATGGAGCTGCATGGTGATCGGAATTGCAAAGACGACAAGGCCATGGTCGGCGGCTTGGGCATGATTGACGACCTGCCGGTCATGTTTGTTGGCCAGCAAAAAGGGGCCAACACCAAATTGCGCCAATACCGCAATTTCGGCATGGCCAACCCCGAGGGATACCGCAAGGCATTGCGCCTCATGAAATTGGCCGAGAAGTTCAACCGCCCGGTGATTTGCCTGATTGACACCCCAGGTGCCTACCCAGGCTTGGAGGCTGAGGAGCGGGGACAAGGCGAAGCCATTGCGCGCAATTTGATCGAAATGATGCAACTGCGCGTTCCCGTCATCTGCGTGGTGATTGGTGAAGGGGCTTCAGGTGGCGCGCTGGGCATCGGAATTGGGGACCGCGTCCTCATGATGGAGCACACCTGGTACTCTGTGATCTCACCGGAATCCTGCTCAAGCATCTTGTGGCGCTCTTGGGACCACAAAATGAAAGCGGCTGAAGCGCTCAAGTTGACTGCCGACGACATGCTCGGCAACAAGCTCATCGACGGCATCATACCCGAGCCATTGGGCGGTGCCCACAATGACCGAGATGCAGCCTTCAACTCCGTAAAAGACGAGATTTTGAAGCACCTCCGTAAACTCCGAGTACAGAATCCCGATAAACGCATCGATGCCCGTATTAGAAAGTTCTCTTCTATGGGTGTTGTTCAGGCCTGATTGGCGTTTAAGGAACCCTTACTTTTGCCCGCGATACGATTCATGAACATGCAGTACCCCCTTCGCCACACTCTGGCTTTCCTCCTTCCCGCGCTCGCGCTTCTCCTCGCCCTTCCAGGTTGCGGTGGACTGGGCAAAATGGACAAGGCCATCGAAGAATTGAACCTCTCTATGGACCCAGAACCCTTGATTTTGCAGGGCAATGAGGTCGCACTGAGCCTTTCTGGAACCTTTCCTGAAAAGTACTTCGCCAAGAAAGCCATCATCGAAGCCACTCCGGTGCTCGTATGGGATGGAGGCGAAGCTGCTTTCGAAACGCAGGGTTTCCAGGGAGAAGACGCCGCCGGCAATTACATGGTGGTGCCTTTCAAATCCGCCAAGTCCTTTGACTACAGCGCATCTGTGCCCTACCAAGAAGGCATGGAGGACGGTGCCCGCCTCGAACTCCGCATCAGCGGTACAATGGGCAGCAAGTCGATGGACTTTGCTCCTGTGGTCCTCGGAGACGGCGTCATCACCACCCCGAACTGGGTGCAGTCTGACGACCGTTTTGTGATGGGCGAAGATGATTTCCAGCGCGTGGTGTCGTACACCCAGCAGGCGGAGATCAACTACGATTACAACCGCTCCAATGTGCGTTCTGCAGAATTTCGGGACGGCGACATGCAGGAGATGAAGGAATTCTTCTCTTTCGCAGCAGACCATGACAGTGTTATGCTGAAGCGCACTGACGTCAGCGCCTACGCTTCTCCAGAAGGTGAAATCACCTTGAACGAGGACCTCGCCTTGGAACGCGCCGAAAGCGCCAATGCCGCAGTAGCCCGGTTGCTCAAGCGCAGCAAGATTGACGTGGCAGACGGCTTCTATGGAAACAACCCCAAAGGTGAAGACTGGGATGGTTTCCAGACTCTGATGCGCGCTTCTGACATCGAAGACAAGGACCTCATTCTCCGTGTATTGTCCATGTACAACGACAAAAACCGCAGGGAAGAAGAGATCAAGAACATCGCCAAGACCTACCAGGCGATCGAAAAAGAAATCTTGCCCGCCTTGCGCCGCTCCATGATCACCCTCCACTATGACATCGAGGGATACACTGACGGTGAGCTCAAGGATTTGGCCATGTCCAACCCCGACACCTTGACGGTGGAGGAGGCGCTGTACGCGGCCACCCTGTTCGAATCCAACGAAGACAAGTTGAAGGTCTACGAGGCAACCAGCCGCGTGCACAGCGGTGACTGGCGCGGTCCCAACAACGAAGGCGTATGCCTGATGGACATGGGCAAGCTCAACCAAGCTGCCGACCGCTTCATGGCCGCTGATGAGCGTGGAGACAGCCCCATCATCAACAACAACCTCGGTGCTGTGGCCCGAATGAAAGGCAACCTCACCGATGCGAAGCGGATGTTGGCCAGCGCTTCTGGTGCCGGCGATGCCGTGAAGTACAACAAGGCCATCCTCGCCATTCAAGAAGGCAATTACAGCCAAGCAGTCTCCAACTTTAGCGGAGAGAATACTGTGAATGCTGCACTCGCCAAGCTGTTGAATGGCGATGCCAACGGCGCCAAGACCATCTTGAACAATGCCAACGACGACAGCGCTGTAGCCCACTATGTCTTGGCCATCGCCAACGCCCGTGTCGGCAATGCGGCTGAAGCCAAGCAGCACCGCGATATGGCCGTCCAAAAAGACGCCAGTCTTTCAGCCAAAGCGAGCGCTGACCTCGAGTTCCGCGACCTCGACTGATTGGACATCCTGTCCATCAAAAAGCCCCGGATGCACAATGCAGCCGGGGCTTTTTTATTGGAGGTCGGGTCACTTTAGGACTGCGGGGGCCCCATGGCGCGGTACGCTTGCCAACAAACCATGCCCGCTGCCACGGACACGTTGAGGCTGTGCTTCACCCCGAACTGCGGGATTTCAAGCACACCGTCTACCGCAGCCAACACTTCCGGTGCGCAGCCGCGCACTTCATTGCCGAGTACGACGGCCCATTTTCCTTGGCGCTCTGGGGACCAATGCTCAAGGGCCACTGCCCCACTGGCCTGCTCCAGGGCCAAAACCTCAAACCCTTGGCTTTGCAGACCCCGAATGGTCTCTACCGTATGCTCATGGCCGGTCCATTCGACGTGATCGGTTGCGCCGAGTGCGGTCTTGAGGATGTCCCGGTGGGGCGGACGGGCAGTATATCCACAGAGGTCCAAACCATGCAGGCGAAAGGCATCTGCAGTGCGGAACACCGAGCCCACGTTTTGGGCACTGCGGATCTGATCCAAAACAAAGCGCAAGGGCATCTTTTCAGCGGCCACAAAGTCCTCCGCCGATAAGCGCGACAAATCCTGCATCGGCGTTGCGCGGTGCCCTTCTGACATCAGTACACCCGAATGTGAAAGGGAAGGCGGGCTTGAACCCTGTCCTTGGCCTCCAAATTCACAAAGGCCTCTACCTCCATCATCGCCTGAATGGCATCTTCAGGAACACCCGCAGCTTCGGCCATGGCGGACATCTGAGCCACACCGGTAAATTCGGCAATGAACTGCTCGAATGGATCGATGGGCTCGGGATACTCGATCATATCAAACTCATCCAAGTTGGCCATGCCAGCCGCCATCTCAATGGCGTCCTGCAGGTTGCCAATGCCGTCGACCAGTCCTTTTTCCATGGCGTCTTGGCCGGTCCAAACGCGGCCACGGGCCACGGCATCCACCGCCTCGATGGACATGCCCCTTCCATCGGCCACCCGGCCGATAAATGAATCGTAAATCTTGGTGACGGACTCATTGATTGCCGCCAAGGCTTGTCCTTGAATGGGCGTGTGCATGGAGGCTGCGTCTGCATGATCGTGCAACTTCACGCCATCAAAATCAAGTCCGATGCGCTCCTTGAGCAGCTTGCCCGCACTGGGCAAAACGCCAAACACTCCGATGCTTCCTGTGATGGTGTTGGGCTGGGCCAAAATGTGGTCCGCTGCGCAACTGATGTAGTATCCACCGCTCGCCGCCAGATCGCTCATAGAAGCCACCAACGGCTTTCCTGCTTCTCTGAGCAAGACCGTTTCTCTCCAAATGACATCGCTGGCCAAGGCGCTGCCTCCTGGAGAGTTCACGCGAAGTACAACGGCTCCGACTTCCGGATCCAACCGCGCATCGCGAAGGGCCCCAGCAATGCGGTCAGAACCAATGGTGGCATCGTCGCCTTCACCGCTTTGAATTGCACCGACCGCATAGACCACAGCCACCGCATTGGCCACTGAATCCCCATCATCTTCCGCTTCATCGTCCTCCTCATCGTCCTCATCGCCCGCACCCAACTCCACCTGAAGCTCTTGGATCAGGTCTTCGAATGAATTGGGGTTGTGGTATTGGCCATAGCCCGCCAGTAGGGCATGGCTGGGTTCGTCTTCGTCTTCTGCGGCTCCTTTTTCGAGCAGCAGCGCATGCAACTCGTCCTCGTACATCAATCCGTCCACGAACCCCAGCTCCAGGGCATCGGAGGGAATTCGGATGCTCAGGTTGTTGATGTGCCCATCAAGCTCATCGATGGTCATGCCCCGCGCCGCGGCAATGTCACCGCCCATCCGGGCCCAAAAATCTTCGAGCAAGGCCATCAGCTGCTCCTTGTTGGCTTCGCTCAAGTCATTGCGCAAGTAGGGCTCCACTGCACTCTTGTAGGTATTGTCTGGACCGCGTACGACGGTCATTTCTACCCCCAGGTCTTCCAACATGCGCTTGTAAAATGTGGTTTCCATGCCCATGCCGCGCATGTCCATCCCACCTTCGGGGTGCAGGTACACCTCGTCGGCCACAGTGGACATCCAATATGCGCCCTGAGTATAGATCTCGCTCCATGCGACAATCCATTTGCCGGATGCTTTGAATTGCGCCAAGGCATCGCGCACCTCACCCAGCATGGAAGGGTAACCGGAGATCATGTCCGCCTGAATGAGGATGCCTTCGATGTTGTCGTCACCCGCTGCCCGTTCCATGTCGGCCAAAAAGTGGTTGAGGCCCATTTGGGTCTCTGGCTCCATGGAACCGAACTGAATCGTAAAGGGGAGCTCCATTCCCCGTTCTGCCAGTGGCGCATCAAATGTCAACAGAAGAACAGACCCATCCTCGATGTCCGAGCCAAAATCAAAGTCCATTTCCGAGCCGTCTCCCGCGCCTTCAAAGGCAGAAGCCAGGCCGCCGACGAGGGCTCCGACGAAGATGAAAATGAGCAGGGAGCCTGAGATGACCAGGGCGAGCGTTGAGCCGAGGAGGCTGGCGAGAAATTGCTTTCCGAAATTCATAGGGTAAGGGCTGAATTGTGCTTCCGTAAGGAACTGTAAAGTTGAGGGAAATATGGGGTCAGAGATGAGAAAATGGGTCAAAGAACCGGCTGCCCATCATGACATGAAGTTGAAGTTCCATTGGCCCGTAATGATGGCGGACAGAATCAACCCACCAATGGCCAATAAAATCAGGACAAAAATCACGACGATCATCCAACCCAAAGTGCGCATGCACGCCTTCAAAAACTGAGGCAAATCGAGGGAAATAAAACGGCTCCACCACGCACGGAAGCGCCGTGTGGCGGTGGGATTCTCATACTCCTCTTTCGCCTTATGGAGTTGGTCTTCAATCGTTTCCTTGATGGCATCAACCGTCACCGTTTCGCCTTTCATGGCCACCCGGTCACTCACCGAGCGTGCTTTGGGAATGATGCACCACAGTGCGGCGTACAGCAAAATCAGCACGGGTCCAGACATGAAAAACAACACCAAGGCCAGCACCCGAATCAGAACAGGGTCCAAGCCAAGCCTGTGCGCCACGCCCGTTGCCACGCCGCCGATGACCCGGTCATCCGGGTCGCGGAACATGCGCCGCTGTCGAGGGCCATCATCCGCATTGGTGCTGTCGCTGTCGCGCCGAGCATCCCGTCCGTTCTCTCCCCCGTCGGGGTCCCCAAACTCCACCGGCTCACCCAACTGTGAACAGGCCTTTTCGACATCTTCGAGGGTCACCACAGTGCGGCTTGTGCCCATGAATTCCGAAAAGAGCTCGGCCAAGCGGTACTCCACCTCTTGCAGGATGTCCTCCTTTCCATCAGCGCCCCGCAGGACCCTTTTCAAATCCGCCAAGTAGCCGTTCAGCACATTGTAGGCAGGGAGTTCAACGTGAAATAAAAGCCCACCGAGGGAGATGTTGCGTGTTTCGACCATGGAGATCAGTCTTGATGGTTTTTGGACAAGGAGTTCACGGAATCCACAAACTGGTTCCATGCCGACTCCAACTCTTGGAGGACGCTTTCGCCTTCGGACGTCATGACATAATACTTGCGCGGTGGACCCGACGGGCTTTCCGCCCACCGATAAGTGAGCGTCCCCGCATTTTTCATCCGGGTCAGCAATGGGTAAATGGTGCCCTCCACCACGAGCAGGTCGACCGCTTGCAGGGCTGCTACGATGTCAGAAGTATAGGCCTCGCCCTTGCTGAGGATCCGCAGAATGCAAAGCTCCAGAACCCCCTTCCGCATTTGCGCTGATGATGCCGCTGTGGATTTTGTCATTGGAGCACAATGATACATACATGACTCGGTACTTTGCATAACAAAGTACTTGTTTTAACATTACATAGCCCTCCTCTGACAGCCACAGGCATTTTCGCCTGCAGCGTTTCGAAGTCCCTGCCGCCATCCCATCTTTGCCCTGTGCGCATCCACATTGCAACCGGATCCAACCTCGGTGACCGACTTGAACAGCTCAACGAAGCCGACCGCCGAATGGCCCTCGAACTGGGCCAGGTCACGCGCGTTTCTCCCACCTACAGCACCGCCGCCATTGGCATGGACCCCGGGACACCCGACTTTCTAAACCGCATCACCGAGCTTGAACTCAGTGCGCCTTGGAGCCAGCAGCCTGAGCGCGTGATGGCAGCCTTATTGGGAATCGAACAGGACATGGGCCGGATGCGCTCCGCCACAGGTTACACTTCCCGCCCCATCGACCTCGACATCGTGCTGTGGGGAGATCAGACCTTAGAACTGGCCGCCCTCCAAGTTCCCCACCCTCGGATGTTGCGCCGGCGATTTGTCTTGCAGCCATTGGCCGATCTGGTCCCCGACCAGCGCATTGCCGGGGATGGCCGCTCGGTCGCCCAATGTTTGGCTGACCTTCCGGCAGATGTGCCCCAAATTGCGCCTTGGCCATGACCTCCACTATACCCTATCGGCACATCGTCATCGAAGGCGGCATTGGCGCCGGCAAAAGCACCTTGGCCGAGGCCATCGCAGAAAACCTCGGTTCAGCTCCTTTGCTTGAGCCTTTTGCCGACAACCCCTTTTTGGAACAGTTCTACCTGGATCCGGAACGCTACGCCTTCCCTGTCGAGCTCAGTTTCTTGGCACAACGCTACAAGCAGGTCAAAGCCGCCCTGACCGCCCGAACCTTGTTTCGCGACGCTTTGGTGGCGGATTACCTGTTCGCCAAGAGCGACCTGTTTGCCAAAATCACCTTGCCCAAAACGGAGTATTCCCTGTTTCGGAACCTGTACGATGTGATGGCGGAGGGCATGCCTCAGCCTGAATTGATCTTGTACCTGAGGCCAGGGGCAGCGCGTCAGCAGGCGCAGATCGCCGCGCGTGGCCGCTCCTATGAGCAGGACATTGATGTGGACTACCTGACGCGCCTTGAGAAGGCTTATGAGCGTCAATTCAAAAGCGCACGCGGCAGCAGGGTCATTTGGGTGGACACCTCAGAGATCGATTTTGTCGCCCGGCCGGAGGACCTCTCCAAAATCATGGATGTGGCCAGCCAACCTTGGAAAGTGGGGGTGCACAAGGTGAAGCCCTGATTCAGGACCCCACCTCACCGAGATACGGGAATCAGGCGTTGATGGTCTTCAATGCTTCGACCATCATAGCGCCAATCTGAGCAGGGCTGTCGACCACGTGGATGCCGCACTCGCGCATCACCGCTTTTTTGGCCTCAGCACTCTCTTCTTCGCCACTGACAATCGCGCCAGCGTGGCCCATGGTACGGCCTTTGGGAGCCGTGACACCTGCAATAAAGCCCACCACTGGCTTGGTGCCATTGGCTGCAATCCAACGCGCCGCTTTGACCTCGAGGTCACCGCCAATCTCACCGATCATGATGATGCCGTCTGTATCGTCATCCGCCATGAGCAATTGCACCGCCTCGAGGGTGGTGGTGCCGATGATGGGGTCCCCACCGATGCCAATGGCTGTGGACTGTCCCAAACCGGCCTTGGTGATTTGGTCTACCGCCTCGTAGGTCAGTGTTCCGCTCTTGGAAACGATGCCGATGCGGCCAGGGTTGAAAATAAAGCCGGGCATGATGCCCACCTTGGCTTCCCCTGCGGTCATCACTCCGGGACAATTCGGCCCCACCAAGGTGCAACCTGTCAGGGTATCGAGGTGGGCCTTGACCTTGACCATGTCGGCCACGGGTATGCCCTCCGTAATGCAAATGATCACCTTGATGCCCGCGTCTGCTGCTTCGAGGATGGCATCAGCAGCAAATGCCGGTGGCACGAACAGGATGCTCGTATCTGCCCCAGCCTGCTGCACAGCATCCTCCACCGTATTGAACACAGGACGATCGAGGTGGCTTTGTCCGCCTTTTCCCGGTGTTACACCCCCAACAACGTTGGTGCCGTACTCGATCATTTGACTGGCATGAAAGGTCCCTTCGGAGCCTGTAAAACCTTGTACAATGATGCGGGAATCCTTGTTGACGAGAACGCTCATGGGGTCGGGTATTCGTAATGGTGGTAGTGGCGCGCTGTCGCGCGGTCGCAAAAGTAACGCGGTGCAAGGTTCATTCGGAAAGGGGCACGGGCTAATTTGCCCCCATGCCTGCACATCCCCTTGACGGAACGACGATTTGCGCCTTGTCCACCCCTCCAGGACGCGGTGGAGTTGCCGTTGTCCGCGTCAGCGGACCCCAAGCCTGGCCCGTGGTCGACGGGTTGTGCCAAGGCCGACTCGAAGGTTGTCCACCAGGACGCGCAGCATTGCGGGTCCTCTTTGATGGAGACCAACCCCTCGATGAAGCCCTGCTGCTCCCCTTTCTCGGTCCCAAGAGCTTCACAGGCGAAGACATTGTGGAATGCCACATCCACGGCAGCCCCTTCATCGCACAGCGGCTCATGGAGTGCCTTGTCGATGCTGGATGTCGCCCTGCACTGCCCGGCGAATTCACGCAGCGGGCCTTTTTGCACGGCAAAAGAGACCTCGCTCAAGCTGAGGCCATTGGCGACCTCATCGATGCGGAACATGCCGGCGCTCACCAACTGGCGATACAACAACTCGGAGGGGGCTTTAGCGACGAGATCAATGCCTTTCGGAAGGCCCTGATCGAATATGCCGCCTTGATGGAATTGGAGCTCGATTTTGGCGAAGAAGACGTCGAATTTGTGGACCGTGAAGGTTACCGGAAGCACGTCACCGACTTGCTCGACCGCATTGCCCAATTGCTCAATGGCTTCTCCACAGGACGCGCCATCGCTGAAGGGGTCCCCGTGGCCATACTTGGAGCGCCAAACCGCGGCAAATCCACCCTGCTCAATGCGCTCCTTCGCGAAGACCGCGCCATTGTTTCGGACACCCCCGGAACGACACGGGATACGCTCGAAGAAACGCTCACGCTGGAGGGCATCCGGTTCCGGTTCATCGATACTGCAGGCTTGAGGGAAACGGTGGATGACATCGAAGCTGAGGGCATTCGGCGCGCTTGGGCGAAGGCCGCTTCAGCCCGGTTTATTCTGTACCTGTTGGATGCGCGCGACCTCTCTACAGCCGAAGGGCGCAGCAGTGCAGAAGCAGAAGTCCAAATGGCCGCCGACCGGCTCGCAGAAGCCGCGCAAAACCTGGGAGAACCCAGAGGCGTCTTGTTGGTGTTGGCCAACAAAACCGACCTGACTCCAGCCCCTACAGACTGGTGCCCAGCCGGTGCCGAAGAGGTGCTGGCCATCAGCGCCGAGGAGCGCAGCGGTTTAGGTGCTCTCGAACAGAGGCTCGGCCGTGACTACAGAAGTGCATTGGCTGAGGACCGCATTCTGGTGACCAACCTGCGCCACCGAGAAGCGCTGCAGCGCACCCGCGAATCCTTGCAGCGGGCGTTGGACGGACTCGATGCCGGCTTGAGCGGCGATCTTTTGGCTGTCGATCACAAAGAAGCCCTGGAACAGCTCGGCCGCATCACTGGCGCTGTTACACCGGACGACTTGCTGGACCACATCTTCGGCAACTTCTGCATCGGAAAGTGAACCTGCCCCTCCTTGGCAGGGTTGCAAGGGTATGTTTCCTCTGTTTTCCAAATTCTTGTTGGCCTTGGCCCTGCTGGCCGCTGTCAGCAGCAATCCTGAACCTCCCATGTCTTCCCTGCTTGACTTTGGCAAAAACGACCTCGCTTCTTGGCGGGGTCTCAACGATGATGTCATGGGTGGGCGTTCCAGTTGCAGTGTGAAGTACAGCAAGTCCACCCTGTCCTGGGAAGGCACGGTCTCACTGGAAAACAACGGCGGATTCAGCTCTGTGCGCTCGCCATGGGACGCAACCGACCTCTCGGACCACACTTCTGTTACCCTTCGCTGCCGAACCACCACAGGCCAGCCCGACGACTTCACATGGACCATGGAAGTGTCCCAAAAGTGGTGGATGCCCTACTGGAAGACCAACTTTACGGCGCAACCTGAATGGACCGAAGTGACCATTCCCTTCGAGCAGCTCAAGAAGAGCAGCGCCATGACGGGAGAGCTCCCCAAGTTGTGGACGTGGGGCGACCTGTCGGCCATTTTGCGCATGGGGTTTATGAAGTACGACGGAAAAGCCGGTGACTTCGGGCTCGAAGTAGATTGGATGCGTTTCGAAGGCTCAGAAGGCCTTAGAAACTGAGGTTGAACCCGCCCGTGATGGTGCGGGGCATCCCAGGACGCAGTCCAGCTGGGCGCGCAGAAGCCACATATACCGCATCGGTCAAGTTGCGGGCCGAAAGTTCCAAGGCAAATCCATTTCTGAGCGTGCACCTCGTCGTCAGATCGAGCACGGTACTTCCCCCTGCGAGGCGCACGTCGTCGAGCGGACCCTGGCCTGCTTCTGTGCGCATCCCTTGGGTGCTGCGGGCGGCCGCATCAATGGACCACGAGGCCCGGGCCCAACCCAAGCGCAATGCGCCTTGGTGGCGGGACAGGTAGGGCAACTGATCACCGACTTCAACCGACCCCCAAGCGTCATAATCGCTTTCGAATGCCGTGGTAAAGCGTCCATCCGTGAAGGTGTACGTGCCCCCCAATTCAAAGCGGTGCCCCTCCTGGGGGTTCACACCGTTGGTCAGATTCAGCATCGCCTCGATGCCGAACACCTCAGTGGAACCTCCAGTGAACACTTCGCCGTCACCGGAACCTCCACTGGATGCAAAGTCAGAGCCTTGAAGGTTGCGGCCAAAATGTCCGAAGCCCACCAATGACAGTTCGGTGCGCGAGCGCAGCCAGCGCGCTCCCAACTCGTGGCTCCATGCAAACTCGGGCTCCACTTCCTCTGCGTTACCCGGGGGCAGAAAGCCGCGGTGCGCGCCACCAAAAAGGCTCCACTCAGGTCCCAGGTTCTTCTGAAAACCCATGCCTGGCAAAACGGCGGTGGTGGTATTGCGGCGTTTTTGGAGGTCCGTCCCTGTCCGCTCCACATCAGAAGTGCCATAATCGTCCCTGCCGGCAATGATGTGCTCCACACGCACACCGGGAATCAGCGACCACCCGTTCTTTTCCCACTTGGCGCGGGCGTAACCTGCGGCGGCGCGGCTCCATTCGAGGCGGTTGGATTCCGTTCCGGGGGTGCCCCGTTCCGGCGCCACCAATTGCCCTGACACCATCTGCCAATGGTCCACCCATTGAAAACGGTCCATGCCGTCCCCGTGTACCCTCACAGAAGCCTCGAACCGCTGCCAGCCCGAACCCGTTCCATCCCAACTCAGGCGAGACTCGGCTCCACGAGAATGGTAGGCGCGGTTGTTGGCCTTGAGCCTCACGACCCCTGATTCACCATCTCTAAAGACACCGATGGCCTCCGCTTGGGTGTCCGACGTGTCATCACCCGAAAGCAAAGCTCCCAGATTGACCCAAGCTTCGGACATGCCCGCTGCACGGTCGGCCTTGTACCAATTCCGATCTACACGCGTCGCGTAGGCGCGGTTCGTCCATCGCCAACCCGAACCAAAATCCAACACATGTGTCAGCACAGCCTGCTGCTGTTGCGCATCCATTTTGTCGCGGTGACTTCCTGCATATCTGCGGTAAGGTGATGCCTCAAAGTCAGAAGGCAACAAACCCGCGTAGGTTTCGTGGCTCTCCTCACCGACCCGACCCAGTTTGAGTTCAATGCGCTGCGGTGTTTGAGAATTGTCCGCCGAACGCCAGCGCAGCTTTCCCATCACATCGAGCTTGTCGAAGCCGGTTGCACCGCCACCATCCAAGCTCTTGAAACCACCGCTGCCTGCCTGCAATGCCTCTACCATCCATCCAATGCGGCCTGAACCGTCACCCACATGGACATGCAAACGGCCTGTTCCGAATTGCCCCAAACGCGCATCTACACGGCCGGAAAGCGCAGAGGGAATGGGTGTGCTGATAAAGTTGATGGCGCCACCGACGGTGTTGGGTCCGTGCGCAATTTGACTGGCCCCTTTCATCACCTCAATGCCGTTCATGCGCCCGACTGAGGGGAAATAATAGGCGCTTGGAGCAGTGTAAGGTGCAGGAGCAATGGGTATGCCGTCCTCCAACACAGAAATGCGGCTGCTGCGCTCAGAGCCGCTCCCGCGCAACCCAATGTTGGGACGCAGTCCAAAGCCATCTTCTTCTTGGATGTAGACCCCAGGCACAGAGCGCAAGGCCCTGTTGATGTCCACGTCGCCTTGCCGCCGCAAAACCTTGGCAGACAACACCGTCACAGACCCGGGAACACCCATAGGCCTTCCCCCTGTCAGGGATACGGCTTCGACCAATGCCTGTGGAAGGTCCAACACCGACTCCTCCATGCGGAAGGTGCCACCGCGCTGTATGTCCTGCACGGAGAGCCTCCTGTCGCCAAAACCCAGGCAGCGCAGCAACCATGAGCCCGATTGAACCAAAAGGGTGGCATCCTCAAACACAATCGTACCCTCTGCATCCGTCACATGGCCAGCACCTTGATCCGAAATCAAGGCTGCACCCGGTATTCCGCGGCCGTCTGCATCCACAATGCGGATCTGCAACTGGGCAAAAAGACCCCACGCGGGAAACACAAACAACACCAGAAGTGCAGTGATTCGCAGGAGGGGGATTTTCATGGAATCCTTATTTGGACGCATTCTAAATAGCGTCACAAACCTCCTTTTAAATTTGTGAATGGCTCCTCCCCTTTTCGAGGTATTTCTACATCAATTTTTCCGCCATACAGCGGTTCAATCGTAGTCTGAATTCCCCAGGTATTTGCGCACAAAGCTCAAACGAACCACGGAATCAGGCAGGAACACCATTTCCAGGTCAAAGCTGTTTAGCAAGCACTGTCCATAGGTTTCGTTGCCCAGGTCAAACTCATCGTAAGTGGATTCATGGATGTACGCCTCAGAGTAACCCACTGCACCGATTTGTTCTAAAATCCAACCATGGCTGGCCACATTGACGACCTCCCAATCGCACAAAGTGGCTTCGAAAGGAGGATAAATGTTGTATCCGCTCAACAAATTCGTCAAGTCGGCAGAACCCACCGCCAGATCATTGGGCCAGCTGAGGTTCATCGGATGGGGACCAACGTGGCCATAGGCCCCCAAAAATGTGATCAGCACTTCGATGTTGCTCGTGAATTGCACCACGGTTTGACCGGGGATAAACCGTGTTTTCTTGAGCAGCAGGTATGAATCTGCCGGGAGACAGTCACACAACTCCACTCCCGTAGCTGCGCCGTCTGCGACTTGCCCGTGTAGGCTCTGGGTGTGACACAGCACGAAGACTGTCACGAACAAACAATAGCGAAGCATAACCTTGGTTCAGTATAATTTAGCCCACCGAGGCCGCAAAACCTCGGCGCGCACAAATTCTTCGTTTCACAATTGCACACCTGCACCGCCATCTCCTACCTCATGTCGAAACTACGCCTCCTCATTGTTTGTCTGGTTGCTTCTGCGTTGGGTAGAAATGCCGCCGCGCAGTTGGCCGTTCCTCAGGTCGAGCAAGCCGTCTTGGCCAGCGACGAGAACCCTTTGGATACAGTAGAGGTCTTCAAGGGCACGCTTGGACTGAATCTGAGCCAGACCGCCTTGACCAATTGGGCAGGTGGTGGAGAAAGCTCCGTGGCTTTTACAGCCATGTGCAACCTATCGGAGAGCCGGGAACGTGGACCGCGAAGCTCGAGTTGGGGGGTGGACGCTGCCCTCGGTTTGCTCCGCCAGCAGGGAGGTTGGCGCAAAACCGACGACCGCCTCATCCTCACAGGTCAGTGGAATACCGCCATGCAGCGCGCCATCCAAGACGCGCGGCTTTCGGTGCTGGTCGATGCCCGCACCCAAATTCTTCCTGGATACAACTTGGTGGATGGATTGCCCGATAAAGACCAGAGGATATCCGACTTCTTGTCACCGGGCTACCTGGTTGCAGCGGCAGGACTGGCGCCAAAGCCTGGAAAGAAGAACAAGGTTTTCATTGCTCCATTTACAGCAAAACTGACGGTTTTGATGGACGATACATTGTCCGCTGCAGGGGCATTTGGTGTCGAAGCTGGACAACACAGCAGGCTGGAGCTCGGGGGGTACATCCGTTGGAACCTGACGGCATCCTTGATGGAGAACATCACATGGACCCACCAAATTGACCTCTTCTCCAACTACCTCAATCAACCGGGCAACATTGACATCAACTGGACGGGGCTGTTGGAATTGAAAGTGAATGAGGCCCTGAGAACCACCATCAGCATGCACTTGATCTATGATGACGATGTGGTGCTCGAGAAAGCGCCTGCGCGAACGGAAGTCAGCGACCAGGGCGTGGTCACCACCATTCCCGCCATCATGGGCCCGGGAACCCAGTTCAAAGAAGTGCTCTCCATTGGAGTCTTGTACACTTTATGAACTTTCGGATGGACGCGGAAGGGCAAGGGCTGTAATTTGGTCCCCATGAAAATCATGGTTTTCCCCGGGCAGGGCGCCCAATTCTCAGGCATGGGTCAAGATCTTCACGATGGCCATGCCTTTGCCCGCGATCGGTTTGCAGAGGCGGCTGAAGTGCTGGGATTCAACATCGCAGAAGTGATGTTCTCAGGATCTGATGAAGACCTGAAGCAAACGAAAGTCACCCAACCCGCCATCTTCCTTCACTCTGTCATCCTTGCCGAAGGCATGGGCACATCGTTTGACCCGGCTTTCGTTGCAGGGCACAGCTTGGGTGAGTTCAGTGCACTTGTCGCTGCAGGAGGACTCAGCTTTGCTGAAGGGCTGCAACTCGTGAGCGAGCGCGCCTTGGCCATGCAAGAGGCCTGCGAGCGAACGCCTTCCACAATGGCGGCCATATTGGGCCTCGAAGACAGCCTTGTGGAGCAGGTGTGCTCAGAAACCGAAGGCATCGTGGTGCCTGCGAACTACAATTGCCCTGGACAGCTGGTCATCTCCGGTGAAGTGCCTGCAGTAGAAGCTGCCTGTGAAGCCCTGAAAGAAGCCGGAGCACGCCGCGCTTTGATGTTGCCGGTCGGTGGAGCATTCCATTCACCGCTTATGGAACCTGCGCGGGAGCGCCTGGCACAAGCATTGGAGTCCGCCTCTATTCAGCGTCCAACCTGCCCTGTGGTTCAAAATGTCAATGCCACGCCGGAGACCGATCCTGAGGTCATTCGCCAAAACCTGATCGCCCAATTGACCGCGCCGGTGCGCTGGACGCAAACCATGGAGTGGTTTGTTGGCGAAGGCGTAAAAGAAGTGGTGGAAGTCGGCCCAGGAAAAGTGCTCCAAGGCCTGTTCAAAAAGGTGGACCGCAGCTTGCCTACGGCCTCTGCCGCCGTCGCTTAAGCCTCGGCTTTCCTTCCCTCTACGTAGGAGAACAGATTGGTGTAATCGGTCTCGATGGCCGCCAACCGCATCTGAAGATCGCGGTTCTCGACTGACAGTCGGTCGCGCTCTGAGCGCAACTGAGAAATGGTGTGCTTCAGGGACACGAAATCACGGGCCAATTCGCGGCGCATGGACTGAACCTCCGCATTGTCCGGCAGCTGAATGTCCAGCGGGCTTTGTGCAGCCTTGCCTTGAATGTTGGTGTCCACTCCCCCGACTGAAGTGACTTCGATGGACTCTTGCGTTGGCATGTCTTTCGTGCTCATACGGTCAAGCTACATTTCGGTTGTGTCCAAGCCCCCCAATCGACCCGAAGGTTATCAAGGTTGGGCTTTTGATGACTCTGGCTTCAGGACTTCCTGCCGTTTAACAGGATGGGAATCAAGGCCAACGCCGTCAACAGCGCCCCCACGCCAGACATGTAGTACAATTCCGGTAATCGGCCCACATCGCCTTGGAAGTGCATTCCTGACGCTACGGCACCGCATCCAATGCCAATTTCCAGGGCCATCAACATCGTTCCCAAGGCCACGGCGATGCGACCTGGCTGGGCCAAATCGGCCGTCCAAGCAAAAACAGTGGGCATGTTGATTCCGATGCTGGCCCCGTAGACCAAACCGCCTATGGTCGCCATAGCCTTGGTTTCAGCGGATCCCAGCAAGAACATCCCCATGGCCAACAACAACGTTCCAGCCAACATCATGGGGATGCGTCCATGGCGGTCGCTCAAGCGCCCAGCAATGAAGCGCATGGAGATGGAACTGGCCACGATGATGGTATTGAACGACCCCTTGTACACGTATCCCAGGTGGTCCACAAAGTCTGGGGTGATGGTCAGGTATACCCCAAAGGCCAAGGCAACGGGCAAGAGCACCACCGCAGCCGGCCAAGCCTTCGGATCGATCAGGGCGCCCTTGAATGGATTCAAATCCGAAGAACGCACAGGTCGGGCGCCCGGTAAGGTCTCCTCCAAAGGCCAGGTGAACAGCATGCTGGCCATGCCCAGCAACGCCGAAGCCACAAACATCCATTCGATGCCCCATTCTACAGTCAGCCAACTCCCCAAGGCCGGACCAGACGCCATCCCAGCATTGCCTGCCACCCCCAAATAACCGAGTGCCTCTCCCCTCCTGTTTTTGGGAATGCGGTCGGTCAGCATGGCGCTTGTTCCTGTCGGCCTGAATCCGGTCGACAACCCATGGAAGAAACGCAACGCCATAAAAGCGACGATGCTGGTCGCTACGATGTACCCAAATCCAGCCAATGCGGTCACCGCCGACCCGATCAGCATGACCTTTCTGCGGCCTGCCTTGTCCGCTATGCGCCCGCTCAAAAAGCGGGAAAGGAATGCCGCCAAAGTGAACATGCCCACAATGCCGCCCAGATACTGTTCCCCGCCCATTTGAGCCAGGTGCGCCGGCAATTCGGGCAACAACATGCCAAAACTGGCCATGAACAAAACGGTTCCACCGCACAGCAGAAAGAAAGCACGGTCATAGACCTTGCTTTCGGGCTCCGATGGATGGACCAACGGGGGCGGGATTGAGGGGGATGCGTCCATGGTTTTGTGCTCCCGATTCGTACAGGTTCATGGGCAGCTTCACAAAAGAACCCCACAACCCCACTCGGATGTTTCGCAAATGCAGAAAAGGTGGCAACTTTCACTTCTCGATGAAGTCACCCCAACTTCCTGCCTACCCCACCAAAGTGCTGCTCGCATGGACGGAAGCCATTTCTGGTCAAGAGCCTTTGCGCGATTGGCTCATGGGCTCCGCATATCCCGAGCTTGGGGTATTCTGCCACGCCTTGCACAACGAACCCACCTCACGCGCTTGGTTGAGGCACCACGGGCACCCCTACCTCATGGCCTTGCTGGAAGGAGCTGAGGGCGAAAAAACCGCTGTAAAGTGGCTTCGTCACAATGGAGCGGCCACTTTGGCCGACATGGCTTTGATTGCCGACAATGACGAAGAAGCCCTCGCACGGTTGATGAAGGGCGACCCTGACGTGAACGGCATCTGGGTGCAAATCGCCTTGCGGTTGCGCCACGTGAAAAACGAGATTGAGGAATCCAACAACGACGTTCACCGGATCGACCCCAACTGACCGAAATGCCTGTCAATACTGTATTCAGTTGGTTCATCCGAAAGCGCCTTCACCAAATCGCGCTGTTCAAGAAGTACCCGAAAGAAGTACAGGAAGAAGTGTTTCGAGACCACATCGCCGCTGTGGCTCAGACGCGGTTCGGTGCGGAACACGGTGTGACGGCGCAGATGGATTTGAACGCATATCGGCAAAGCGTCCCCTTGCGGGACTACAACGGGCTGAAGCCATGGCTGGAAGCGGCGCGAAATGGCGAGCCCGATGTCATGTGGCCGGGAGCGGTGAAGTGGAATGCAAAGTCCTCCGGAACCACAACGGACCGCAGCAAATTCATTCCCGTCACTGAAGACGCATTGGAAAAATGCCACTACAAAGGCGGCAAAGACCTGTTGGCCATGTACGTCGACGCTGTTCCCAAAGCACGTCTTTATGGAGGACGCCACCTCATCGTAGGGGGCACAGGCCGGGCCGAAGAAGCCGACAACGGGGTCTTGACGGGCGACCTGAGCGCCATCATCATCAACAACCTGCCTTGGTGGTGTGAGTTCCGCAGAACCCCGGCGCGGTCCATTGCGTTGTTGGCTTCTTGGGAGGAGAAGATTGAACGCATGGCCGAGACGACCATCGATCAAGACGTGCGCATCATCGCAGGTGTGCCCAGCTGGACGCAGGTCTTGTTGGAGCGCATCTTAGAACGCACAGGCAAATCTCATTTGGGCGAGGTGTGGCCGCATTTGCAACTCTACATGCACGGTGGAGTCTCATTTGCGCCCTACCGGCATGCTTTTGACCGGATCATGCCTGAGGGCATCCACTACATCGAAACCTACAATGCCAGCGAGGGGTTCTTTGGCATCCAAGACCGGCTGGGAGCCGATGACATGCTGCTTATGCTGGATTATGGCATCCACTATGAATTCATCCCCTTTGCACCGGGCGACGACATTCTGGCCAACCCTCATGCAGAGACCTTGGGCTTGGATGCCGTTGAAACCCATCGGGATTATGCCCTCGTGGTCTCAACAAATGGCGGACTGCACCGATACCTGATGGGTGATCTGGTCCGATTCACCTCCTTGACTCCTTTTCGGATCCGCGTGAGTGGAAGGACCCAGTCCTATCTCAACCTCGCAGGTGAGGAATTGATGGTGGGCGATGCCAATGCCGCATTGGCCCATACCAGCCGCCAATTTGGCATGGAGATCCGCGACTGGACGGCTTGTGCACGGCCTGGAGAGACAGGAGCATTGGGACGGCACCACTGGGTGATCGAGCCTGGAAAAGGAACCTCAACCGTGCCCAATGCGGCCCTCTTTACTGCGGCATTAGACCGCCAATTGCGTGCCCTCAACTCTGATTATGATGCCAAGCGCACAGGCAACTTGGTCCTCGATCTTCCCCTTGTCGAGTGGGCGTCAACAGGGACGTTCGAAAACCTGTTGAAACAGAAAGGAAAACTGGGCGGACAGCACAAGGTTCCGCGCCTGTCAATGACTCCGCGGTGGGTTGAGGCGGTTTCATCCATGAAAATTGGTACAGCAGAAGTGCCTGCGGCGCTTCCCTAATTGTGGGAAGCCTTGCCTCCCCCTACCTTTCCCCACCCAAACGCACAAACATGCACCTCGCGATCGCAGGCAATATTGGCTCCGGCAAAACGACCCTCACCAGGCTCCTCGCTCAGCACTACAAGATTACTCCGCACTACGAAAGCGTGGATGACAATCCATACCTGAACGACTTCTACAAGGACATGCAACGGTGGTCGTTCAACCTCCAAATTCACTTCTTGACGTCGCGCTTCGGACAGCTGCACGCTTTGAAGTCCAGTGGACATGACATGGTGCAGGACCGCACCATCTACGAGGACGCCTACATCTTCGCACCCAACCTCCAGTCGATGGGCCTCATGACCTCTAGGGACCACGAGAACTTCCTCAAGTTGTTCGAGCTCATGGAGAACTTCGTGACCCCTCCAGACTTGATGATCTACTTGCGCAGCAGTGTAGGCACCCTGGTTGAGAAAATCCAAAAGCGGGGCCGTGAGTACGAGGAGTCCATCCGACTGGATTACCTGAACCGACTCAATGAGCGCTACGAAGCTTGGATCAGCACTTACACCAAGGGCAAGATCTTGGTGATCAATGCGGACCACTTGGACTTCGAGAACAACCCCGAACAGCTCGGTGAAATCATCACCAAGGTGGACGCCGAGTTGAACGGTTTGTTCTGAGAACCAGGCTACATCGCTTCATGAAAAACGGCCCTCAAGGGGCCGTTTTTCATGTTCAGAATCCGGTGCAACCGAATCAGTTGGACTTTCTCTGATCAACGTCTTCTACCAAGGCGATTTGGAGGGACACTTCGTCCGAAATCATGTCGTCACCGAGGTTGTCAAAAAATGAACCGCTGCCGTATCGGACGTCGAAGTCTGCGCGGTTGAAGGTCATATCTACCGTCGCCACCAAAGGGTCCGAAGAGCCAAAGGAAAGGTTCCCCGATACAGGCTTGCTGATCCCCTTGATGTTGAGCTTACCGTTGAACACGAGTCCACCGCGTCCATCGGTTCTGCCAGATTCGAAAATGAACGCTGCTGTAGGGTGATTTTGCACGTCAAAGAAGTCACTGCTTCTGAGGTGTTCTGTCAGATTTCGAGCGACCACCCCTTCTTGTGAAGTCGTCTTGATTCCGTTCATCTCCATCACCACATTGCCCGAAACCAGTTGTCCATTCTCAATGGAAATGGTGCACGCACGGATCGGGACCAAACCCATTTCTGTCACACCGAGCTTCTTTCCTTTCCACTGCACCACCGTAGCCTTCGGGTTCATGGTGTATTGACCATCCCCAGGCATCTTGTCAATGGCACTCACCCCTGTGACTTCTGAGGTTCCGCATTTGCGCAAGGCTTCGAGGAAGGAAACGTCCCGTTTGGACTCCCTGCAATACCTCAGCTGCCCGCTGCTCAGCCCTTGATTGAAACACGTACAAGGATCCTCTACCGCCTCAGCCTTCACCTCCACGCCCTCCGCGTTTTCAGTTGTGCCCGCAGCGTCATTGTTGGGCGCATCCTCAGCCTGCCCCCCTTGAGAGGTGCAGCCGATCAACAGCGCAGCAAAACCTGCGATGGCGAAGCCCGTGCGGAGGAAGCTATAACCCTTCATACTTCTTCGAATGAGGTGGTCGCAGCTGCAGGTGCTGCCTCCTGAGCAGGCGCCTCTATGGAGCTGTGGTCATGGCCTTCGTGGTCATGGCCATCGTGGTCATCACTGCCATGGCCACCCAAAATGGGGGCGATCACGAGCCCGACCAGACAGGTCAGCTTGATGAGGATGTTCATGGATGGTCCGGAGGTGTCCTTGAAGGGGTCGCCCACAGTATCACCCGTAACAGCAGCCTTGTGGGCTTCGCTGCCCTTAAAGGTCATTTCACCGTCGATTTCAACACCAGCCTCGAAAGACTTCTTGGCGTTGTCCCAAGCTCCACCAGCGTTGTTCTGGAAGATGGCCCAAAGCACACCGCTCACAGTAACACCCGCCATGTAGCCTCCGAGTGTCTCCGCCGCCCAAGCTGGGTCAGCACCGAACAACAGTGGCACCAGGCCAATGATGAGCGGGAAAGCAATGGTCATGGCACCGGGGAGCATCATCTCCTTCAAAGCAGCTTGCGTAGAGATGTCCACACACTTGCCGTATTCAGGGGTACCTGTGCCCTCGAGAATGCCCGGAATTTCTTTGAACTGACGGCGCACCTCTTGCACCATTTCCATGGCGGCCTTTCCCACTGAGTTCATCGCGAGTGCAGAGAAGACCACAGGGATCATGCCACCGATGAACAATGCAGACAGGACATTGGCCTTGAAGATGTTGATGCCGTCGATGCCTGTGAACTCCACATAGGCAGCAAACAGGGCCAATGCGGTCAAAGCAGCTGAAGCGATGGCGAAACCTTTACCGATGGCGGCTGTGGTGTTGCCCACACTGTCAAGGATGTCTGTGCGCTCGCGCACTTCCTCGGGCAACTCACTCATCTCAGCGATGCCCCCTGCATTGTCTGCAATGGGACCGAAGGCATCAATGGCGAGCTGCATGGCCGTGGTGGCCATCATGGAGCATGCCGCAATGGCGACACCATAGAAGCCGGCAAACTCATAAGCGATGTATATCGCAGAAGCAAACAACAGGATGGGTCCAAAAGTGGAAATCATGCCTGTCGCCAAACCTGCGATGATGTTGGTGGCGGCTCCCGTAGAGGACTTCTGTACGATGCCGAGCACAGGCTTCTTGCCGAGGCCCGTGTAGTATTCCGTCATGTAAGAAATGGCCGCTCCCACAACGAGGCCGACGATCACCGCATAGAAAACGTTGATGCTTCCAAAGGTGCGGTCGGCTTCACCGAAGAACGCCATGGTGAGCGTATCCGGGAGCATGTTCTCAATGAGAAAATAACAGGCGATGGCGGTCAAAACGATGGACCCCCAATTGCCACGGTTCAATGCGGCCTGCACCTCAGACTCTTTCGCGCCTTCCTTCACGTTGATCACCCAAGATCCAATGATGGAGAAAATGATGCCGAGGGCAGAAATGATCAACGGCAAAACAATGGTCGACATGCCACCGTAATTGTCGGTGATGTTGCCCCCCATGTCGTTGATCACGTAGTTGCCGAGCACCATGGCTGCGAGCACTGTTGCCACGTAAGAGCCGAACAGGTCTGCGCCCATTCCGGCCACGTCACCCACGTTGTCACCTACGTTGTCTGCAATGGTGGCGGGATTCCGAGGGTCATCCTCGGGGATGCCAGCCTCGACCTTACCAACGAGGTCAGCACCAACGTCAGCGGCCTTGGTGTAGATGCCTCCACCGA
>JBELBZ010000009.1:52485-63974 GCA_042095055.1 Crocinitomicaceae bacterium
TTACCAACGAGGTCAGCACCAACGTCAGCGGCCTTGGTGTAGATGCCTCCACCGACTCGGGCGAACAGGGCAATGGATTCCGCACCCAAGGAGAATCCTGCAAGGGCTTCCAAGATCATGGTCATCTTCTCTACTCCTGCCCATTCGCCACCGGCGAACATGTTGAGCAGGACGATAAAGAGCACACTCAATCCGAAGACCGCAAGACCCGCTACTCCGAGCCCCATGACCATGCCTCCACGGAAGGAGACCTTGAGGGCTTCAGCCAAGCTTGTCCGGGCGGCCTGCGTGGTGCGCACATTGGCCTGCGTCGCGATGCGCATGCCGATGTTGCCTGCGAGGGCGGAGAAAACCGCTCCAATGACAAAGGCGACGACGATAAACCAGTGGGTCGTCGGCACCATCATGGACACCACCCCGAGCAGTGCACCGGCGACCACCACGAAAATGGCAAGGATGCGGTACTCGGCACTCAAGAAAGCAAGGGCGCCTTCGTGAATGTGCTGGGCGATTTCGGCCATACGTGGTTCTCCAGTGCTCTGGGCTTTGACCCAACGGGACTGAACGAACATGTAAATGAGGCCAACGATGGCCAAGGCGGGCACGAGATAGAGGATCGTGTCTAGCATGTAAAAAAATTGATACCGAAGTTTCGGTAGGTTGTGGTGTTTCGGAGCGCGAAGATAAGTTGATTCTTACGCCACGTAGTTGACTTCCTTGACAGTACGAACAATGTCGGCGACCTGAGGAAGGGCCTCCTCAATCAAGGAAGTTGAGAAAGCAAAGGGGGTATCCGACTGGCAAATGCGGCGAATGGGCGCATCGAGGTAATCAAAAGCATGGCGCTGTATGCGATAGCTAACCTCTGAGGCGATGGACGCCACCGGAAAGCTCTCCTCTACAATCACCAGGCGGCCTGTTTTCTTGACGCTTTCGACGATGGTGTCGAGGTCAAGCGGGCGGATCGTACGAAGGTCAATGATTTCCACTTCGATGCCCTCTTTGACAAGTTCGTCCGCAGCTTCGTGAACCGTCTTCAAAATCTTGCCGAAACTGACGATGGTGCAATCTGTGCCAGCCCTCCGCACATTGGCCTTGCCGATGGGCACGAGGAATTCGCCTTCTGGAATCTCTCCCTTGTCGCCGTACATCTTTTCAGACTCCATCACGAGCACCGGGTCGTCTTCGCGGATGGCTGCTTTGAGCAACCCCTTGGCTTCGTAAGGGGTAAAGGGGGTGACCACTTTCAACCCTGGCATGCTGGCATAAAGGCTCTCGTAACTCTGGCTGTGCGTCGCAGCCAGCTGACCAGCTGGGCCGTTCGGACCGCGGAACACCATGGGGCAGCTGAATTGACCGCCACTCATCTGCAGCATTTTGCTGGCGTGGTTGATGATTTGGTCACTGGCCAAAACCGCAAAGTTCCAGGTCATAAACTCGACGATGGGACGCAACCCATTCATGGCTGCTCCTACCGCAATGGCGCTGAAACCAAGCTCACTGATTGGCGTATCGATCACGCGCTCAGGACCGAATTCATCGAGCATCCCCTTGGATGCCTTGTAGGCGCCGTTGTATTCGGCCACTTCCTCGCCAAGCAGGAAAACACGGTCGTCTCGCCGCATTTCTTCGCTCATGGCCTCACACACCGCTTCACGAAATTGGATGGTACGCATGATGATCAGCTGTTTCTTTTAAGGGCGGCAAAGTTACGGTGCGAAATGCATGTATGCCCCCCTTTCGAAATGGCAGTGCATCCGGGATTAACTTCGCGTACTCGAAGAAGGACAATTGTTCCTTCACATTTACTGTACAAGGCATGGAATTTCTAGTCTGCATTAGCAAAGCCCCAGACACCACGACGCGCATAGCGTTTACCGAAGGGGACACCCGTTTCAATGAAGAAGGGGTCCAATTCATTGTCAATCCCTACGACGAATGGTACGCCCTGGTCAGGGCCCTTGAAATCGTTGAGGCACAGGGGGGCAAAGTGGTCATTGCAGCCGTTGGTGGCGCAGACTGCGATCCGATTTTGCGCAAAGCATTGGCCATTGGCGCGCATGAAGCTGTGCGCATTGACGCAGAACCCCAAGACGCCATGCAAGTCGCTGCAGAAATTGCAGCCTACGCCAAAGGCCAGTCCTTTGACGCCATCCTCTGCGGAAAGGAAACCATTGACCACAACAGCAGTGCAGTGCCTGCCATGATTGCGGAACACCTCGATGTGCCCTGCATCGCCTTGGCGTCATCGCTTGAATGTGCTGACGGCAAAGCCATCATGACCCGCGAGACTGCTCTGGGCCATGAAAAGGTATCCGTGACAGGCCCCTTTGTTTTGAGCGCAGCCAAGGGCATGGCAGAACAGCGCATTCCCAACATGCGCGGCATCATGGCCGCCCGCTCAAAGCCATTGCAAGTGTTGCCCGCCCAAGGTGCAGCCCCTGGAACCCACATTGAACGCTTCGCGCTCCCCGCAGAAAAAGCCGGCGTCAAGTTGGTCGATGCAGAAAATCCTGCAGAACTCGTGCGCCTGCTCCGTGAAGAGGCCAAAGTCATCTGAATCCTGAAAGCGAAGACATCATGAAGTGCATTGCATTCATCCAAACAAAAGAAGGTCAAGCCACCAAGGCCAGCCTCGAAGCTGCTGGGTTCGCCGCTGGAATTGGCGAAGCTGTTGCCATTGTATCTGGTGAACTCCAAGGAGACGGAGGACTGGGCAACGTCGGCATCAACCGCATCCTTCAAGGTCCCGGAGAATTGGACGACAGCCAGCTCGGCAGGCTCGTCTCATCCGCAGCAGAGCAAGAAGGAGCGGCGGCGGTGGTGTGTGCTCAGGACCACCTCGGAAAATCCATTGCTGGTCGGGTCGCAGTCCGCCTCAATGCCGGGCTGATCGCCGGTGTCACGGCTGCGCCTGAAGGAGACAGCTACACCCGCAACGTCTTCAGCGGCAAGGCCACGGCACAGATCAAAGGCACCACGGACAAGGTGGTGATCACCACCACGCCCAATGCCATCGGCATGCCAGCCGCTACAGGAGGAACCGCCTCTATCGAAGCCTTTCAAGCTGACCTTGGCACGCGCAAAGTCGACATCCTTGAAGCTGCATCTCCCAGCACTGGAGACCGCGCACCGCTGCCAGAGGCAGAACTGGTCGTGTCGGCTGGCCGCGGTATGAAAGGTCCTGAAAACTGGGGGCTGATTGAGGACCTCGCTGACGCAGTGGGTGCCACCACTGCCTGTTCCCGACCTGTATCGGACATCGGCTGGCGTCCGCACCACGAGCACGTGGGCCAAACCGGCATAGCCATCCGCCCCAATCTCTACATCGCCATTGGCATTTCTGGAGCCATCCAGCACCTGGCTGGCGTGAACGGCTCCAAGGTGATTGTGGTCGTCAACAAAGACCCAGAAGCTCCTTTCTTCAAAGCGGCAGACTACGGCATTGTAGGCGACGCATTTGATGTGGTGCCCAAATTGACCGAGGCCTTTAAGGCGCTCTAAGTGCATCGACTACCTTGATGGCGACCGCTTTCCAATCATGAAAAAATCTCTGCTGTCAATTTTTGACATCCGGCCGAGCGGCGCTACAACTGGCGCCTACAACCTGGTGCTCGAAGAAGTCGAGGGCAAGCGCAAGCTGCCCATTGTCATCGGCATGCATGAAGCCCAATCCATCGCCATCAAGATGGAAAACATGACACCCAGTCGGCCCCTGACACACGACCTGTTCAACAGCTTGTGTAAGTCCTTTGACATCGAATTGAAGGAGGTTGTCATTTACGACCTTGTCGAAGGCATTTATTTCGCTCGGCTGGTCTGTGGCAAAGGGGAAACAGATGAAACCATAGATGCCCGGACATCTGATGCAGTGGCCTTGGCTGTGCGATTTGGCTGCCCCATTTACTGCGTGGAAAAAGTGCTCAATACTGCGGGCATTCCGCCGGAGGGGGAAGAGCAGGTCAAACCCATGCCAGAGGAGAATCCAGAAGACCCCTTTGGACTGGAAGAGCCTGTGGAACCTCAGGAGAACTTCAGCGCTTTGAAAATAGAGGAGCTCAAAAAGCAATTGGACCTTGCGATTCAGGAAGAGGACTATGAGCGGGCGGGCAAACTGCGTGACGAAATCGCAAGCCGAAACAACACTTAATGCGCGCCATTCTCGGAATTCTTGTCTTCACGGCAGTGCTGTGGCTGCTTTCTACCTCTCGAAAATCCGTGGCTTGGCGCACCATACTCGGAGCCCTCGGCCTTCAATTCGTGATGGCGTTCTTGGTGCTCAAGGTCCCCTTCATCCGGGCGGGTTTCCGTTGGGTGGCAGAGACCTTCGTCCAAGTCATTGGATACACCTGGAAAGGAACGGACTTTCTGTTGGGCCGGTTTTCTGATGGTCAGGTGGGCCCATACCTCGAGAACTTCGCCTTCCGCATTCTGGCCACCATTGTATTTTTCAGCGCCCTGAGTTCACTGCTCCACCACTTGGGGCTCTTGTCGTTTTTCATCCGGGGCTTTGCCTGGGTCATGCGCCACACCCTTCGGCTCACAGGCCGGGAAAGCCTGTCTGTCGCAGGCAATGTATTCTTGGGTCAAACCGAGAGCCCTTTGCTCATCCGCCCCTACTTGGACCGCATGAGCCGTTCTGAGCTCATGCTGGTGATGACCGGAGGAATGGCCACCATCGCTGGATCCGTTTTTGCCGCTTATGTGGGCATATTGGGCGGTACAGACCCCGAGACACAGGCTTATTTCGCCACGCACCTGCTCACGGCTTCGCTGATTTCTGCCCCTGCGGCGGTGGCGGCGGCCAAGCTTATGGTTCCGGAGACGGAGCCCCAAGTAGCAGGAGACGCGAAAATTGTCAAGTCCAATGCCTCCAACTTCCTAGAGGCCATCACCATCGGCACCCGTGACGGATTGTCCCTCGCGGCCAATGTGGGGGTGATGCTGCTGGTCTTTACGGCTTTCGTTTACATGTTTAACGACCTGCTCGGTTGGGTCGGCGGATGGACCGGTGCCAATGATTTCCTAGCGGCGAATTCCGCTTTCCAAACCCTGAGCATGGAGTGCATTTTGGGTTATGTCGGCGCGCCCATTGCCTGGCTGGTCGGGGTGGCTTCTGAGGACATTGTGGCGGTGGGTCAATTGTTGGGGGAAAAGACCGTCATCAATGAGTTCTACGCCTATGAAACTTTGGGCAAACTCAAGGAGGGCATGAGTGACAGAAGCGTGTTGATTGCCACTTACATCTTGTGTGGTTTTGCCAATTTCGCTTCAATCGGCATTCAGGTCGGTGGGATCGGGGTTCTGGCGCCTTCACGCCGCGGGGAATTGGCCCAACTTGGATTCAAGGCCTTGGTTGCAGGAACCACCGCTTGCCTGCTCACCGCCTGTGTGATTTCCATCATGCACCCTTGATGGGTTGGGGCCGAGGGTGGCCCCGTATCTTTGCGCCATGAAAGTGGGCATCATCATGGGCAGCAAAAGCGACTTGCCCGTACTCGAACAAACGGCCGAAATCCTGACTGCGCTCGGCGTCCAACACGAGATGACGGTTGTAAGTGCACACCGCACGCCTGACCGCATGGTGGAATACGCACGCACTGCGAGAGACCGCGGAATCGGTGTGATCGTTGCGGGTGCAGGCGGCGCGGCCCACCTCCCCGGGATGGTCGCTTCGCTCACCAGCCTGCCGGTCGTCGGCGTCCCCGTCAAAAGCAGCAACAGCATCGACGGCTGGGACAGCATTTTGAGCATTCTCCAAATGCCCTCCGGAATTCCTGTGGCTACGGTGGCCTTGGACGGGGGCCGCAATGCCGGGTTGCTCGCAGCCCGCATTCTCTCTTCATCCGATGCTCCACTCGCTGAGCGCCTCGACAAATACGCAGCAGGTCTGCGCGACAAGGTCATGGACACGGTGCAAGTTGTGGAAGCCAAAGGGAAACAGATCCAACAAGGATGAGCAATGGCCGCACCATGCGGACGATGAACCCGTCCGACTTTGCCGTAAGAGACCGATACGCCATGCTGGTGGGCACTGTGGCCCCCCGCCCCATTGCTTTGGCGAGCACTGTAGACGCTGATGGCCGCCGCAACTTGGCCCCATTCAGCTACTTCAACGTCTTCTCCATCGACCCCCCGGTCATGGTGGTCGGCCCCACCTTGCGGGGACGAGATGGCACCGTCAAGGACACCTTGGCCAACGCCCGAGAAAACATGGAAATCGTGGTCAACCTCGTGGACCATGCCATGGTCCAAGGCGCCTCCTTGAGCAGCAGCGACTATCCGACCGACGTAGATGAATTTGCCAAGGCTGGATTTACCCCTACCCAGTCAGAGGTGGTGGCGCCTCCAAGGGTCGCAGAGGCCCCCGTGGCCTTTGAATGCAAGGTGACCCAAATCGTAGAGTTGGGCCAAGGGCCTGGCGCGGGCCACATGCTCGTATGCGAAGTGCTGCGCGTCCACATTGCGGAAGAGGTCTTGGATGCCGCAGGCAAACCTGATGCCCATGCATTGGACCTCGTGGGCCGGTGCGGCGGAAACTACTACGTTCGGGCTTCTGGCGGCGCTCTCTTTGAGCTCCCCAAACCTGCAGCTGGTGGACTGGGCATTGGCGTCGATGCGATACCTGCAGAAATCAGGGATGCAGGCATGCTTTCAGCCAACCAATTGGCATTGCTCGGCTCTGCCCATTCTCTTCCAGACGAGACCGATGTCAACGAGCACAAACTGCTGGAATTGGCAGACCTCTTCATGGAGCACGAGGACGACGCTTCAGCATTGGAGAAAGCGCTGTTCGAAGAGGCTGGAAAGCGGCTTGAACAGGCCGATGTGGATGGAGCGTGGATGACCTTGCTTGCGTACAACCCCGGTTGACGTCCGGAGGTGCGATATTCGCTGTATGAGTTATGAGATGAAAGGGACCGTCAAGCGTCTGTTCGACGTTTGGAAGTCCGACACGAGCGAGTTCTACAAGCGCGAGTTCGTGGTGACCACGGCCGAGCAATACCCCTCCGACGTGAAGTTCTCCGCATTGAAGGAGAAGTCAGACCAACTGAGTCAAATCAAAGAAGGCGATCAGGTGCTGGTCAAATTCGACGTCCGTGGCCGTGAGTACAACGACCGCTACTATGTCGATTTGAATGCATGGCGCGTCGAAAAGATGGGCGCTGAAGCCCCCTCGGGTGGCGAAGGCGGACAGGAGCAGCCTGCAGCAGCAACTGCGGATATTCCTGCAGCCCCAGCGTTCAATCCAGGAACGCCAGCGGCTTCCGACGACGACCTCCCCTTCTAACGCACGCCGCATGAACGCGGCTCCTCAAAGTCAACCCGAAGCGGACCGTTTCGCTTGGGTTCCTTCACCGCTCGCCATCGCCCTCGGTCTTACGGCCGTTACGGCGGTGGCGGCGCTGTTTTTGGGCGCAAGCCCCGAGACCATTGCGACCTCGTGGCGGGATGGCCTCTGGAACCGTCCGCTGCTGGTTTTCGCCTTCCAAGCTGCCTTTATGCTGGTGCTGGGCCACGCCTTGGCCCTGACCCCTGCTGTCGACCGCATCATCGGAAAGGCAGTGGCCCTCGCCGGAACCACCAATGCCAAGGCCGCCGCAACAGTCGCCCTGGTGGCCTGCCTTGCTGGCTGGATCAACTGGGGACTCGGCCTGATCGTCGGAGCAGTGTTGGCCAGGAAAGTAGGAGAGCGCGCCAAATCACAAGGCCTTCCGCTTCACTATGGACTCATTGGGGCAGCCGGTTACAGCGGCCTCATGGTGTGGCACGGTGGACTGAGTGGTTCGGCCCCCATCAAAGTGGCGGAGCAAGGGCACTTGGCTGACCTCGCAGAGATTGCAGGCATTGCCCCGAACCTCTTGCCGGACACCCTGCCTTTGGGCCTTACCGTTTTCTCAGGCCACAACTTCATGATGACGGGGGCCCTCGTCCTGGCTGCGGTCGCCACGGCTTTCTTCCTCGGGCGCAAATTGGACCAGTCGGCGCATCAGGGTCCAAGTTTGCCCACCACCATGACCACCGAAAGGAAAGGGCACATTGCAGGCAACCTCCGCATTCTCCCCACCCTCTTCGGCACCATTCTGCTCGTTCTTGCCTTCCGAACGGCTGTGTTTCACCCAGATGCAGCGCGTCTCGGATTCATTGATCCCGACTGGACCAACCAAACACTGTTGGGCCTCGCCTTCCTGCTTCACGGCAGCCTTAAGCGCTTTCTCACGGCCATTGACGCCGCCATTGGCGGCACATCGGGCATTCTCATCCAGTTCCCACTTTACTTCGGCATCATGGGCATCATGTCGGGAACCGGCCTTGTGGAGGCCCTCTCCATGGCCATGGTGCGCCTTTCCACCCCCGAGACTTTCGAATTGTGGACGGTGCTTTCAGCGGGCATAGTCAATGTTTTCGTGCCCAGTGGAGGTGGTCAATGGGCCGTGCAGGGCCCGTTGCTGATCCGCGCGGCACTGGACCTCGGCGTCCCACTGGACCGCACCATTTTGGCCATGGCCTATGGCGACGAACTCACCAACATGCTGCAGCCCTTTTGGGCACTGCCGCTCTTGGGCATCACCGGCTTGGCCGCCAAGGACATCCTGCCCTACACGGTCCGATTTCTGGCCGTTGGCTTGGCCACCTGTCTTATCCTGACCGTACTCTTCTAGAATACAGAATGATAGCAATCAGGAAGAAAGATGAGATGCCTCATTGTTCCTGACAGAGTATTCCTACACATTGGATTTGGGCACTTCTGCTCTACTTCAAATGAATTCTCCTGCCATGAATCTTCATTATCTCGCATTTCGACGAACCAATTTTGGCTTACACAGTACCGGGTCGTACTTAAAGGAAGCCAAAATTGCCAATGCCATGTCTCTGACTATCAGGAAGATTGCCTCTTCCCTCCTCTTTCTCGCGCTGACGTCTGCCTGTTTGGCCCAACAAGAATGGGCTTATCACCACCCCGAGCACATCGACCACAGCCATATCCTCGTGGATTCCAATTGGGGCACTGAACGTGTGATTGCAGCGGTGTCCCACTACGATTTGGGGCTGGGGTCTTCCGGGGCCACCACCAACACCCCACAAGGCAGCTCCATCATCATCCGTCAAAAGGAAGATGGCACGCTCCTGTGGGAAAAGGAATACTTCTCCAACTACCTGCTCAGAATTTCAGACATGAAAGTCGTGCCGGGCACCAGTGGCCAAACCATCGCTGCAGTGGGTCATATCCGACTTTCCATGACGGGAACCTTCAGCGACCGAGCCATCATGATCATGATTGATGCGGGCACAGGAGTCCTGCTTGACTACTACATGTTGAGCAGCGCCAACCCTCAAATCCCGCTTGATTCGCGATTGTTGGGCCTGGATTTCTACATGTACGAAAACCAGATGCACATCGCCTGTGTGGGATGGACCGGCGATGTCACATCTACAGCAGCAGCTCACAAAGGGTTGTACCTGCGTTCATTGATCGGACCGTCGGGATTCAGCCTCCTGGGTGCGCTCGACTTCGATTCTAACAACGGCGGCTCAGACTGCGACTTTCTCGGCAAGGTGGTCAATGACGGCTCAGGCATGCTTGTCATCGGATCGACGAATCAATACGCGGTGAATGGACAAAATGAACAAGGCGCACTGGTGGCCAGAATCAAATACAACGGCAACTACGATTGGGGCAGAAGCTATTGGGAAGCTGTTGGAACAGGGCAGGACGACGGTGTTGTAGCCGCCGACATTCTTGCGATTCCAGACCAGCCATTGATTCTGGCACTGAATCACCTCAAGAATCAGCGGATGTCCATTTCCACCTTGGACCCGACTTCAGGATTCACACAGTCCAGCTACTCTGTCGACGTCACCCTGCCGGACAGCCAAATGGAAATCATCAAAGCCTTCGACCTCGAAGCCACGGATGGACAGAACTTCATACTTGGCGGTTACCTCCATGAGCACCCGTGGACGGACTCCTCAGGTACCGCACAACTCGGCAACATTCCATTCCGCCTCGGGGGATCGCTCCAAGACCAGGGCATGATCTTCGATGACCTCATCGCTTTTCGCGTGCCATCGAAAGGGGCTGGAGAAACCGTGAACAATTGGGCTTATGCCCCCTTTCCACAGGACCGCTGGCAGCCGTATGTCTACCACCCAGAGATGTTCACTCTGGAGGCAGGCAACGACCCCAACATTGACCTTCTCCTCACAGGATACCGTGAGCGCACCTTCTCTCCCAATCGATTTGATCTCGACATCATTCCCACCAACTACGGAGGAACTTTCGGCCCTTGTGAAGCGGTGTCCATCACAGAGGTGATCACTCCCGAGGGCATTCCGTATTTCGACATCCCTGATCCGGTTCCCACGTCTTTGTCACTGCTGGGAGACTCGCTGGGCATCTCGTCCATTGCCTTGGATGCACTGGATTGCGGTCAACTGAGCACTCCGTTGTGTTCCTTGCCCAACTTTATTGCCACTACCATCAACTGTCTCGATGTCGACTTTGAAGCACTGAACGGAACGACCATCCCTTCTGACGTCCACTACACTTGGGATTTTGGTGACGGTTCGGTCCCATTGACGGGCACCAGCCTCAACCACCCCCCCATCCACTCGTATGGGAGTCCAGGGACCTATTCGGTCGAATTGGAAACCTACTGCATCTGGGACCCCTCTACCACTGTCAACGCCAATACGACGGTGACGGTAGAAGATTGTGGAACTCCCCCTTGTGACGTGGGGGCCATCGGCATGGACATGTGGCTTTACTGCGGTGAGGGCTGCTGGGGAGGCATGACCGGGACACGTGCGGCCATTACATTCGACATGGCCCTGTTCGCTCTAAGCGAAGCCGATTACGATGCTGAAGTCTGCTTCAGCGATGGCACAACCATGCCCCTCAATCTGGACATGCCCATGTCCATCATCAAATGTTTCTCAGGGTTTACCTTCTTCAAGAAGGCCTGCCTCAAAATCTATGAAGAGGGAGAGCTGGCATCGGGAGGCGACCCCTGCTATGAAGTCTGCGACAGTGAAACATGCCTCACCCTCGAGCCCATTCCTTTTGATCTCGCAGCAGCGCTGCTTCCCGACCTTTCCTTCCATCAATCCACCTGCTCCATCGAGGCGAATGAATTGCCCGAATCCATAGAATCCACAACGCAAGTGACGGTCTTCAATTCGGCTTTCCCCGGTGGCGGCGATGCTGCTGCATTTATCTCGGCTTTCCTCGACGGTGAGGACTTCGCCGATCAGGCGGCATACCTCAACAATGGCACCTCCTACGGGAGCTATTCAGCCAGTGACGAATGTGGCTACTTCCTCAGTGCTGCATTGAACCATGCGGTCAATTACTGCGAAGACGACACGACAGGCCCCTTGTACTGGCAAGCAGCCGCGCTCGCCGCGGGCCCCAATGCCATCATGGTGGGGGGGCTTCCTCAAGTCCAGTTGGCTTCCGCTTATATCCCGGGCGACACCTACATCCC
>JBELBZ010000010.1:0-19573 GCA_042095055.1 Crocinitomicaceae bacterium
GACACGGGCAGCTTCCGGTTTGCTTCTGTCTCTGCTGAGACCCACCGCGTCATTGCCGAAATGATGGACCGCGGGCTCCAGCACACCCCTGTACACGAAGCCATCTTCGGTGAGCAGCCCATGGACCGCATGAAATTGCATGCCTTCGCAGTGGTGGAGCGCATGGAAGTGCACCCCGAATTTCAAACGGCCTTCATTCACCTGACCGCCGAGGACATGGCGCGCTTCAATTACCGCGCGGGATATACCGAGGGATTGGTCAACAAAGCCTTGGGCGTGGCTGGCGTCAAAGTCGCCGTTTTTGCCAAGCAGTCCACCGACCGCGTCAAGATGAGCTTCCGCTCTGTGGGCCAGTACAGCGTGCGCGACCTCGCAGAACAACACTTCGACGGCGGTGGCCACAACAACGCTGCTGGCGGGGCTTCTACCGAGTCCATCGGCGTGGTGATGGCCCGCCTGCGCGGACTCCTCCCAGAAATCGCCGCAGGTTTGGCAGCCGCAGAAGAAGGCACCTAATGTGGAACGGCAAGACCATCGGCCTTGCCGGACTGCTGGGGCTTGCCAGCTTCGCCAGTTGCTGGAACGGCAGCCCCAACCCCGTGCCCAGCACCCCCAACACTCAGCCCACCCAGGCTGACCTGATCGCCTTTCACAAGCAACGCGCTGCGCAACTCGACAGCCTGATCTCCGCTGTGGCCAGCCAATGGCCGGGAGTGACACAAACCGGCACAGGCATTCGGTTGGAATGGTTGGACCGAACCCCCCAAGCCACAAAGGTGTCTGACTTGCCCAAAGGCACAGTGCTCGAGCTGCACCACGCGTTTGCTTTGCTCGATGACAGGATCATCACCTCATGGCAACAAGACGGTCCCCTCGCCTTCGAGTTGGGCGCAACAGACCTTCCCACCGGGTTTCACGAAATCATAGGGTCGGCCGCGTTGGGGGACAGCGTCCGGGCCTTGATTCCCCCGTCCCGCGCATGGGGCATGACGGGACTCCCCCCGGACATCCCACAGGAAGCGGTCATCCTCGCCGAAATGCGCATCGACTTGTACCGCACTCCTGAATGAAGCCCAACAGCATCCTTCTGTCGGTGCTGGTTGTAGCATGTATGTCCAGCTGCGGCCCACGCACACCGCTTCCATGGAGGTTGATGGAACTCGGGACGGCGCCCATCACCGCAGCTTGGGAAAGGGGAGAGGCTGTCGCCGCATTTACAGAAGGCCAACAGTGGCCTGGGCTCATTTTTGCGACCGACAGCTCGCAGATCGGCCGCATCGTAAGGCGTGAGGCACAGGCACTGCCCCCCATTTTATGTGGCGACAAAATGCGCCTCCATCCCAAAGACCTGCCCCTTTCTTGGGCGCGGGCTTTGGGTTGGGAAAACCAAGACAGCCTCACCGTCCGCTGGCAATGCCTCGACCAAACCGACCTCGCTGATTTAGGCCAGCGCCTCACACAAGCCTCGGCCCAACCTGCCGCCGAAGAGCGCCTCTGGATGGCCGCACTAAAGAGCATGGATCCCGACTACAGCGCACCTGCACAACGCCGCTACCAACCGGGCGAGAAGGTCCACCTTTCCATCGCATGTCAGCGGCCTGACGGCTCTCATGTGGGCGACACCATCCGGTTGGATTTCCGTTTTGGCGAAACAGGGCAGGTCGTCGATGCGCTCCAACCCGGATTGGCCCAAGCGGGGCCAGGAGCCCACTGGAGTGTGTGGGCCTTGTCATCAAAAGCCTTTGGAAGCCAAAGACAGCCCAAACTGCTCTTGGAAGCCCACACCCCCTTGAAGTTTACCGTGGTGGCAGAGTAGCCGGTCTAAAAGTCAGTATCCAACCAGGATTCCGCTGCCGCTCTGACCTGTTCTCGCACCCGGGCAAAGCCGTCATCGCCACCGTAATAGGGATCTGGAACGTCGGAGGTCCCGTCAAACAACGCCACTTTGGCCGCTTCCTCATCGCCGCGCGCCAAAGCGAGGACATCCCTCAAGTTGGATTGGTCCATCACGAGGATGCGGTCAAACTTCTTGAAGTCAGCCCGCACAAATTTGCGCGAACGCTGTCCAGAAATATCGATCCCTGCCGCCTTCATGGCCGCCACACTTCGGCGGTCTGGCGCCTCACCCACATGGTAGCCTGCGGTGCCTGCAGAATCCACTTTGACCCTACAGCCGCGCACCATGGCCGCATGGCGCAACCACCCTTCTCCGATGGGAGAACGGCAAATGTTGCCCAAACAGACCACGAGGTACTGCTTCACCCGATCAGTTGACGTGCAACTTCTTCTCGAGGTCGTCGAGGTACTTGCGGAAGTGCTTGTCGGTTTCGCTCAGGTTGTTGACCGTACGGCAGGCGTGGAGGACCGTAGCGTGGTCCTTGCCACCGCAGTGCAAACCAATGTTGGCCAGCGAACTCTTGGTCATCTTCTTGGCGAAGTACATGGCGATTTGACGCGCCTGAACGATCTCACGCTTGCGCGTCTTGGACTTGAGCAACTCGATGGGCAAGTCGAAGTAATCGCACACCACTTTCTGGATGTAGTCGATGCTGACTTCGCGGGCCGTGTTCTTGACAAACTTGTCAATCATCTGCTTGGCGAGGTCGAGCGTGATGGCCTTGCGGTTCAGGCTGCTCTGCGCGATCAAGCTGATGAGCGCACCTTCCAATTCGCGGATGTTCGTATTGATCGAGTAGGCGAGGTACTCCATGACTTCACGGGGCAACTCGATGCCATCGGCGTACATCTTCTTTTCGAGGATGGCCATCCGGGTCTCGAGGCTCGGCACCTGAACATCTGCACTGAGTCCCCACTTGAATCGGGAGAGCAGGCGCTGTTCCATGCCTTGCATCTCTACAGGAGGCTTGTCACTGGTCAGGACAATCTGCTTGCCCGTCTGGTGGAGGTGGTTGAAGATGTGGAAGAACACATCCTGCGTCTTCTCCTTGCCGCTGAAGAACTGCACGTCGTCCACGATGAGGACATCCATGAGTTGGTAGAAGTGGGAGAAGTCGTTGACGCTGTTGTTGCGGACCGCATCGATGAACTGGTGCGTGAACTTTTCGGAGTTCACATAGAGCACCGTCTTTTCAGGAGCGCGGTTCTTGATCTCAATGCCGATGGCATGCGCCAAGTGGGTCTTGCCCAATCCGACAGGGCTGTAAATCAACAGGGGATTGAAGGCCGTGCCACCTGGCTTTTGCGCCACTGCAAATCCAGCACTGCGCGCCAATCGGTTGCTCTCTCCCTCAATGAAGTTCTCAAAGCTGTACTTCGGATTGAGGTTGGAATCGATGTTGAGCTTCTTGAGCCCTGGAATGACAAAGGGGTTCTTGATGGGTGCCTCAGAGGCATCCATGGGCATCTGGACCGAACGGTTGCGCACGGCAGCGTGGTGCGAGGTCGGCACCTTCACGGTGTAAGGGGATGTTCCGGCGGCGGGTTGCTCCATGATGATGGAGTACTCCAAGCGGGCTTCCTTTCCCAGTTCTTTGCCGATGGCCTTGCGAAGCAATTCGATGTAATGCTCTTCAAGCCACTCGTAAAAGAACTGAGAAGGCACTTGTATGGTCAATACAGCACCTTCGAGCTTCACCGCTTTGATGGGAACAAACCACGTTTTGAAAGCCTGCGCGCTGACATTGTCTTCGATAAAAGAGAGGCAATTCGCCCAGACGCTTTCGTGATTTAAGTTCATGCGGGTGTGGTTATAGGGGTAAAACTTTGGACAGAAAAAAAGAGTTCTGAGCCACCCTTTCGGGACAGCAAATATTCCCGGAAGGTTCGATAAAAAAAAGGACTACCCCCCTTGATTTTCTCAAAATTTCATTCTGTCCAATGCCTTTCAATATGGTGCAAAATTTCCGGGCGTCGATAACCCCGATTCGAAGGACGAAAAAACACCACTCGTCCAATATCTACGAGAAAATCAACAGACATTAGAGCCGACGAGAACCCGTGAAATTTGTCACTTTCCATGTCCATTAACAACCCCCACCTACAATACAAACTCAATTCATACTACAAATAACCGCTTCCATACTTTATCGGAAACGCCCCTCCAAGAATAATGAACAACCTGCGTTGACCGATTTATGGGCCACTGGCGCAAGGCCGTGCAAAAGGCCTCCGTCAGTTGTGATCGGGGAACCAATACATCGGCATCAAAATGCTCAGCATAGGCCAAATCATTGGGCACCAGCATCTTCAAACCTGCAGCCGCCGCCTCCAAGACGCTGATGCCGAAAAAATCATGATGTGCCGTCACAAGGGCGATGTCACATGAACCCAAGGCTTCAACATACCCCGCCCTCGACTTGACATGGCCCCAATGCACAATGCGGTCCGCAAACTCCATTTGCATGTCATCAAACGGCTGGGGCACCCGCTCAAACTGTTGCCCAAGCACCGCAAGTCTAAACGACAAACCTGCCGCATCAGCCTGCCGCAAGCCCTCCAAAAAAGCACCGGGCCCCTTGTCATATTCCCAGCGGTGGTTCCACACCACCACTGGTGGCCCATCGCCAAAGACGCGCGGACGGTGTTCGGGCCGCGCACCACATCTGATCACATCCTCTTCAATGCCAATGGGCATCACCTCCGCCTTTGATGCGATTTCTTCTGCCACATGCCGCGGACGTGGAGCGGGGAAAGCCGACAAGAATTCTGGCACAGCCTCCAAAAAGGCGGATTTGTGGTAGGCGGAGTTGAACCACACCTGATCGGCCAAGAGGGCGCTGGACACATTGATGAAGGCATAATGACGGTCCCATTGAGAAGGGGACCCTTCGGAATGCAAAGGGAACGTCAACTGGTTCTCGTGGAAATACAAGACGATGGGAACCGACCTAAAACGGGGTGGCAAAGCCGATCTAAACTGGCCCACATCCATCATGTCGGTCACGATGAAACAGTCGATGTCCTGATCTAAAGCACCCGCTTCCTTCATCCGATCCACCAAAGCCAATCCACTGGCCGCCATGCGCCACTTCCAATGCCGTCCCGGTAAGCTGTAGCATTCGAACTGTGCCTGTTCCCCTGCGCGCTGAGCAGCCAGAGGACATTCCCTGGCCATTCCGCGGGCCCATTGTGCATGGCTGCCTGTGGAGTATGGGTTGAGCAAAATGATCCTGCGCATAGCCTCAAGGTACCCGAGAAGGGGAGATCCCACCGCCCAAACCCAGACGCTGCCACCACCGGCGCCACCAAGGAATGCGGCCCTCCGAAAAGACCCCTGTCAAGTCAGGCTGCCCGGCATCCACCCAGGCGCTGTACCACAGCGATGAGACACCCTGAATAGCGGCGCGCCATTGGGTTTCCACCATACCATCCAATCCGCTGTGGTAAGCGGCACACCACTTTTCGTCCTGCTGCAGTTGCACCCGCCCTCCGCGCGCTTCCCGCACCAAACCTTCCCCATGCGCATCGGTAGCGAGGCGTTCCTCCCTCAGCACCTGAGGCACCAGCGCATGGCTCCGGGCCACAGTCTCCCATGCCCATGCGTTGACATCCTTGACATATTCTGGCGAGCCCACCACCAAGCCGTAGCCCCCACCATACAGCGCAGGCAGCCGCGTTTCCCACACGCCGTGGATGCCATCCTGACCTGTCAACTGCCCATTGTAATTCAAGGTGGTGTGCAAAGGCACATGGGCGTCTGCGACATAATGTCCCAAGTCTGCAGCATGCCGCAAAATGGCGGTGTGATCCAGACTGTCAAAGGCCGCCACCAATTGGCCGTATGTCCAGCCAATTTGCCAAGGCAGCACCCCATATTCCCAAAGGGTATCCTCGTTGCACGCGGACGCAGCGCGGCCAAACCACGGAGCTGCACCCAGCGTGTCCAAACACACCAAAGCAGGGGCGTCCCAATCCAAATAATGCCGGGGCGCCTCCCGAACGACGGTGTGCTTGCGCATGTCTGCATCGGTCGCGTGTGCGGAAAGCCACTCCACATCTTCGATGAGCCACCCCTTGAGGGGCGGAGGCAAAGCCTCTGCAGCAGAGCGGTTGATGTGGCGGTGGACAGGAAAGCCCCAAGCCAAACACAAGCTGCACATCACGGCACAGCACCCACCGTATAAGAGTCGGTCAGCCCACCGCATCCATCAGCACCCCGTCCTTGACGCGCCGGGAATCCACCAAGGCGCCTTCATGCAGCACCGGTACGATGTTCACCGTATTTGGAGTCAGGCAATACTTGATGTCCTCTCCCAAACTCAGGTTGCGCAGGCGACGGCGGTGAGAGGAAGCCTTCAAGAATGAAAAAATGCTCCCACGCACACCCATGAACAGATGCTTTGCAGCAATCGTGCTGTCTTCAACGCTGCGGTACCTCGCGATGTCAATCAAGTTGTCTGCAATGGCACCCGCGCACACCGTATCCTCCAAGTTGAACTTGTCCTTCCAGCCCGAGCAGAGCAACAGCACATGACCGGGTTGCTGCATCAACCAAGTGCAAATGGCATCGAGGTTGTTGATGCTGCCAATGGCCACCTGTGGCATGCCACTCGCAATGTCTATGGCCTTGGTTCCATTGGTGGTGGTCAACGCCACCGTCTTGCCCTTGAGTGCACCATCCATGTAATTCCGAGGAGAATTTCCGAAATCAAAACCCTCTACAATCTGGCCATTGCGCTCTGCAGCAGCAATGCAGCCCTCGGCCTGCAGCGCACGCGCTTGCTCCACTGTAGGCACCGGAATAATGCGGTCGACCCCGTTGGCAAGACCCGTGCAAATGGCCGAAGTGGCCCGCAAGACGTCAATCACGACGCAGGTGTGAAACTCGTCCTTGTACAGGTCGAATTGCCGTGGAGAAAAACACACTTCTACACGGCGCTCTTGACGCCCTTCAGGTTGGCTCGTTTCTTTCATGATTTCGACGGGTACGGTTCAGAGGAAGGGGATGCCGGTTACAACAGCCCCAATGGATTTACCACGAATGGAAATGAAAATTTCAGCGCCTTTGGCCGACCATTCCTGTGCAACATAACCCAAGCCTATAGCCTGACCAAGTGAAGGCGATTGCGTACCGCTCGTCACCATGCCGATGGTGTTTCCCGCTGCGTCTTGTATCGGATAGTCCTTGCGGGGAATCCCGCGTTCAGTGAGGTTAAAGCCCACCAACTTTCTTGCGGGTCCGTTGCTTCTAACCGCAGCTACAGCCTCCTTTCCACGGAAATCAGTGTTCCATCCCACCGTCCAAGAAAGGCCTGCTTCAACCGGATTGCAATCCGGACCGATGTCGTTGCCATGCAAACAAAATCCCTTTTCGAGGCGCAAAGTGTCCCGCGCACCCAGCCCGCAAGGGACCAGTCCAAAAGCGCCTCCTGCGTGCATCAAACCCGCCCAGATTTCTTCGGCGGCGGCGGCGGGAACGTACAGCTCAAATCCGCGTTCGCCGGTGTAGCCCGTCGCACCTATGACCACCTCGGTTCCGTTCAAAAGGACTGTGCGGTGGTGGTAGTACTTCAAGTCCGTCAAATCGACACCCGCAGCCTTCATCACATGATCTGAGTTGGGGCCTTGCAGCGCCAACAGCGCCGTTTCATCACTGGCGTCTTCGAACTGAACGTTTTCCGGCAACGTCTCCTGAATCAAGGAAACCACCTCTGCGCGGTTGGCGGCATTGACCACCAGCATGAACCGGTCCTCAAAACCGTAGACCAATAAATCTTCGACGATGCCACCTTCGGCGTTGAGCAGGCAGGTGTACAAGGCCCTCCCGGGAGCAGCCTTCTCGATGTCTCCCGCCAAAAGGTGCTGCAAATAGCCTTGCGCGCCTGGACCCGAAAACCACAACTCACCCATGTGGCTTACATCAAACAACCCTGCCGCATTGCGCACCGCCTCGTGCTCCGCGCGAAGCCCTGCATATTGAACAGGCATTTCAAATCCAGCAAAAGGGACCAGCCGTGCGCCTGCCGCTACGTGAACTCCGTAGAGTGGCGTCCTGGCCAAGGCCGTGATGACATTCTCCATAATCCAAAAGTAGGGGCGGGGGAGGCCACTCTTTTCCATTCACATGCCGATTTATGAGCGCCTTTGTGCCCGCAGTGCGATCTTGCGTCTGTGAACAGAACTGTCATTATTGCTGACCGCGCGATGACCGCCATGGAGCGCATCATCCATCACCTCCAAGGCGCCTCTCTCATTGGAGCGGAAAAGTCAAAGGATGAAATCCTCTCGGTGATTCGCTCGCTGGGACGCCATGCCGCGCCAAACGGCTCAAGGAAAGCCAGGTTTGATGCGGAGTTTGGTGACGTGCGCAGTGTTTTGGCCCACAACCACCGGATTTACTACCTCGTTGAAGAAGCCCGCATCGTCATTCTCGATGTCATTCTCGATGCTGAAATCCACTCTGTGGAATCGGCTTGATCTGAGCACCCGCCTCAGTTCCAAGGTGCAAGATCAGGTCTAAGATGCCCAATTTAGAATGGCCAATTTGGGCCTGCCGGTCTTGCCATACATGCGGCCAACTGCTTTGGGAAGGACCCGGCGATGCAGCCACCATGGACATCAACGGAACCGCCTCTGAACCTGCGTATTCCTCTGGCGTTACATCCACAGGCACCGGTATCCCCAACCAGGCCGAGGCCCATTCCATCGTCGCGCGGTTCCACGCCCCCAAGGTGCCAGGCCCAGACAGAAAAAGATGCTGAAGCTCATCTTCAATTTCAGCGAAATACGGTGCCCGGCCGTAGGCTGTTTTGACAGCCTGCCAAGCCTTGCGGTCGGGCTCGCCTACAATGCGCTGGGTTTCGTCCTGGCAACGGGGACGTCCACCGCGGCGCTCGACGGGCACGGTAATCTCCAATGGGCCTGTGGATTGCAGAAGCGTGAATCGGTTCCTAAAGGTGCGCTTGGGGTAGTGTTCCAATCCGTCCAATCGGACTGCTCCGGATTTGGCCACCGACCACCACGGGACCGGCGGAAAAGGACACAATGGTAGCCTTTGGAGACCCTGGTTCACTTGACCGACTTGAACATGCGGTCCCAGCGGATGCCAGACTCCCCATGCTGCTCCTCATTCATCTTGCTAAACCAAGTAAATGAAGCCTTGCCGACAACATGGTCCTCAGGCACAAAGCCCCAGTAACGGCTGTCAGCCGATGAATGTCGGTTGTCACCCATGAGCCAGTAATAGCCTTGAGAAAACGTATACGTGGTGGCCGGCACTCCATCGATCAATACTTCACCGTTGCTGACTTGCAAAGTGTGCCCTTCATAGGCCGTGATGACCCTGGTGTAAAGGGCGACATTGCGCGGGGTCAACTCCACAGTCTCACCAGCCTCCGGCAAATGGATGGGTCCATAATTGTCCAAATCCCACGTTGCAAAGTCGAATTTGTTGGTGTTGGGGTACATGTCCAGTGTGCCCCGGCGCGAAGAAGAATCAAAGGGTTCAATCTCCGCCACCATGCCTTGCGACTCCAACATTGCGGCTTCGTCTTCGCGCAGGGCGAGAAAGTAAATGCTTCCACCGCTTTTGCCTTGAATGTCAATGTCGGTCAGCCCCAACCGATTGCGGATGATCCGCATGTCGGCATCGCGCTTCAAGCGCACCTTATAGTTGAATTGGAGTCCCGGCGGGCTGGCCACCTCCTGTCCATCAATGACGAGTTTTCGGTCTACAATGGCCAGGTCTTCGCCCGGCAATCCGACACAGCGCTTGACGTAATGTTCTTTTTTGTCTACTGGGCGGGGCTTGATGCCGTGGGTGCGGCTCCAGTCCTGGCGCGCCAGTTCATTGAAACGCCCCCGCTCTGCTTCGTAAGCCACAGGATCGCCGCCTGCAAAACCGAGCGCCCGCTGGCGGATCAATGCATGGTAGTCGTGGCCTGCCAAGTAAGCGTCAACGACTATGGAGTCTCCGTTGGGGAAATTGAACACCACTGCATCGTAGCGGTCGACTGACCCAAATCCAGGCAAGCGCTGGTACGGCAACTTCACCCACTCCAAGTAACTGTTCTTTAGAGCCGTTCCCGGTATTGCGTTGTGCACAAAGGGCAGGGAAAGCGGGGTCTCAGGCAACTTGGCACCATAGCTCATCTTGCTGACCACGAGGTAATCCCCTACCAGCATGCTGTCCTCCATGGAGGCCGTCGGAATCGTGAACGCTTCGAAGACATATCCCCGGATCAAGGACGCCACCACAGTGGCCCACAAAATGGCCTCCGACCACTCCCGCCGCCAGGTCTTCTTGACGTTGGTCCAATCCCGTGGACCTACAAAGGCAGCGGCATCCACAAAGGCGAGCCAAGGCAACGCCACCCAAGGCAATGCTCCAAAAAACCACTGCAAGGGGGTGGACCTCTTTCCAAAAGCAATGCCGATTTCCACGTTTAATATCGCCCCCATCAAGAGGTTTGGCCCGGGAAAAAGCAGCGGCAACATCCATTGCTTGGGCCTCTTGAGCATGCCCAACAGCACCCAATAATTCAACCCGGGAACATAGCCGTGCCACGCCGTCAACCCCGCACGCGCAAAAAGCCGCGGCAAGGTCGCCATGTGAAACAAGGGAAGGGCAAGGAGCAGAATTAGAGGGAGGCTCATGGGCATAAAGAACGCTGGGTTCGAGGTGCAATATCAACCCCAAACGTCGTTCATACCGAATATGTTGTCGCAAGGTCCTGTGTACTTTGCCAACCACTCTGCAGCCTCGACTGCACCTTGGGCAAACCCAGACCTGTTGCGCGCACTGTGAACCAATCGAATGCTGTCCATTTCGCTGCGCCACTCTACCTCATGGGTACCGGGAACACCCGCCAAGCGTTGCGCTGTGACCGGTACCCCATCCCAACCCATAGCGGCCACATCATCTGCAATGGCGAGGGCCGTGCCACTGGGCGCATCCCGCTTTCCCGTGTGGTGTACCTCGTGAACCGAAAGCGTCAAACCGCCATGGCCTTTCATGGCCTCAGCAGTGGCGCTCAGCGCTTTCCGAAAGAAGTACACCCCTTTGGAAAAGTTGGGTGCCCACAGCAGGGGGTGGGACGCTTCCACAGTGGCCAGCTCCACCTCAAGGCGGTCTGCATCCCAACCTGTCGTTCCGCTGACCAAAGGCAGACTGCGCTTGCGGCAAGCGGCCATCACTTCCTTGGCACTGTGGGGTGCCGTGAACTCCACGGCCACATCTGCGGCAGGCCAATCCAATGCCGCCACATCATCCCGTCCCATCACCGCGACCACCTCATGACCGCGCGCCGCAGCCACCGTTTCCACAGCAGAACCCATTCGGCCCTGGCCTATGATGAGAATTCGGAGGCTTGGCTGGTCTGTCATCGTGCTCGGGGTGTTCTGCGGGATGCCAGGCCGTGTGACAACTTGATTCCAAAGGTGGGTCCAACACCGGGCATCCATCCCAAATCCTCACTGACGTCAAAACCCAAGAGGTGGGCGTCTACATGCGCGTCCACCACTTGAGCGCCCCAAATCAAGGCGAACACCAGAATCGACTGCTCGAAGTTCGACCTGTGAAAGTCCCGCAAATCTCGGACGGTCTGCACATCGTATTCGGTGGCGTAAAGGGTCGTGGGGTCGTCATCCGTCAGCGCCACATAGCCATCCCGGTAACCCCTGTACAAATCGCCTTCCGCGTGAATAAAGAAGCCAGCTGCACCCAAACCACCGTAAACAAGGGGCACCTTCCACCACTTGCCATTGTCCAATTGTCCCCAACCGGGAACAACAGCACTGTGCCAGGTGGTGCGCTGAATTCGGAATTCCCGTTCTAATTGATTCTCCGCCAACTGAGCGGAACACTGCGCTGTCGCCAGGCAGGCCAAAGTCAACCAGAAAAACCTCACAAGCCCCATCAACGGGCCCCCAATTCATCCAGCAAATGCTGCAAGTCGTCCGCGTTCTGGAAGTACAGCTCCACGCGGCCAGCACCGTCTTCACGGGCTTTGACATCCAGCGTCCTGCCCGCAAATCGGCTGCGCAAGTGCGCCCGCATGGTTTGCATCTGGAGGCTCAAAGCCGCGCCTTTGACCGTCTTTTTTGAAGGTTTTCTTCCCAGCATCTCGCTGGCCTCCCTTTCGGTCTGTCGAACGTTGAGTCCCTTGCCAATAATCCGCTGGTACAGCGCTTTCTGGTTTTTGGTCTCTTGCAATCCTGCCAATACCCGGGCATGACCAAAGCTGAGGTGCCCTGCTGCCACCGATTGCTGCACCAAGGCGGGAAGGCCCAGCAGACGGATGTAATTGCTGATCGTCGAGCGCTGTTTGCCCACCCTCGAAGCCAACTCCTCTTGGGTGAGGGAACATTCTTCCATCAACCGGCGAAAACTGATGGCCACTTCAATCGCATCCAGGTCTTCCCGTTGGATGTTCTCGACCAAGGCCATTTCCAGCATCTCTTGGTCATTGGCCTCGCGGACATAAGCAGGGACTTGGTCCAATCCAGCGAGTTGAGAAGCGCGAAAGCGGCGCTCCCCAGAAATCAATTGGTACTTCGCAGCACTCATCCGGCGCACCGTTAACGGTTGGATGATGCCCAACGTCTTGATGCTGTCCGCCAATTCATTGAGCGCAAAAGGCTCGAAAGTCCGACGCGGCTGATCGGGATTGGCCTCGATGGCAGAAATCGGCAGCAAGGCTACCCTGCCCGCCATATCCACCGCCGGCTTGACCGTCTCCTCGGTCTCGGTGGCATCCGCATCAGGCAATGCCGCCGACTGGTCCGCCTGCTGCGCCTGCAACAATGCCCCCAACCCTCTGCCCAATGCCGGCTTCTTAGACTTTTTGGCCATGCCTTATTCGAATCAATTCAGGCCCACAGGTGCATCACCCGGTTCAACTGCAGCGACGCCGGCATCCTCATCGAGGAACTTCTCGGCGTTGGGCAATTTGGTCAGGTCGTTCTTCTGCAGAATCTCCCGGGCCAAATTGAGATAGTTGATGGCCCCCTTGCACGAAGCATCGTGCATCACAATGGTTTCGCCATGGCTCGGAGCCTCACCCAAACGGGTGTTCCGGTGGATAAGCGTGTCGAATACCATTTCTCGGAAATGCATCCTGACTTCTTCCACGACCTGATTGGACAGCCTCAGACGGGTATCGTACATGGTCAACAAGATCCCTTCAATGCTGAGGTTCTCGTTGAGTCCGCCCTGGACAATTTTTACGGTGTTGAGCAGTTTGCCCAAGCCCTCGAGGGCGAAATACTCGCATTGGACTGGAATCACCACGGAATCCGCTGCCGACAGGGCATTCAATGTGATCAAACCCAAAGACGGGGAGCAGTCGATCAGGATGAAATCAAAATCGTCCTTGAGGGGCTCCAACGCTTTGCGCAGGCGGAACTCTCGCTCGGCCTCATTGATGAGTTCAATCTCTGCGCCCACCAAATCGATGTGAGAGGGCAACAACCACAAGTTGGGGTTGCCCGTTTCCAAAATTGCCGTGCGCGCCTCTGTGCCGTTGATCAGACATTGATAGGTGCCGTTCTCGACGGACTTGGGGTCAACCCCGACACCCGAACTTGAATTCGCCTGCGGATCGGCATCTACAAGCAGGGTCTTGTACTCGAGTGCGCCGAGGCTGGCACCCAAGTTGATGGCGGTGGTGGTTTTGCCCACACCGCCTTTCTGATTTGCTACGGCGATAATCTTGCCCATTGTCAATTCACTGTTTCAAGCACAGACCCGATTCCAGGCCAGTGCAATTCTCCTCCTGCATCCCGAACGGTGCTAAAGGCTGCCTCCCCATCAATGGCGATGGGAGGGAAAGTATTGTCTTGCGTACCCACAACCGTGTGGAAACGCAACATGTCCATAACCGTTAGAACACCGGCATACCCCTTGGTGAACATCCCAACTGTGGACGAGATAAACGGGTCAATGAAGACCCGGCATCCGCCTGAAATCAACAGAAAACAGCTATGTCCGAGGTAGGTCAATTTCATGGCGGTGAATCTCAAAGATAACCGCGACCAGAGCCTGAAAAGACCAAGAATTATCCACAGGAAACCCCATTCCTATGAGGAACCGGAGGCTCACAAATCTTCAAAGCGGACGTCGCCGCTGTCCTCCTGGTTTTCGGCATTGCGCGCCGGCCCATTGGGCTCGCTGGACTGAAATCCGTCGGTGCCTTGCAACTCCCCAATCTTCTCGAGTGAGTCGCGGAGTCCATCATGGAATTTCTCGAAATCCTCCTTGTAGAGAAACAGCTTGTGCTTGCTGTAGGTCACTTCCCCAGAAGCGTGCGTTTGGCGCTTGCTTTCGGTGATGGTGAGATAGAGGTCCTTTGCCCGGGTAGCGCGGATGTCGAAAAAATACGTCCGCTTACCAGCCTTGACGGCAATGGTGTGTACGTCCTCCTCCCGACGGTCATTCCGTCCCCAGTTCGATTGGTTGCGATCGCCTTCCATAATTCCGTTTTGGAATCGAAAAGGTAAGCAGAATCAAATACGACCTTACCTGACCAACTGAATTTGACCGGAATAGGTAAATGGAAGGCGCAACTGATCCTCCAAATAGACATCGTACATGTAGACGCCATCGGGGGCGTAGTGCGTGCCGCCTTTCACATTGCCCATCCAGCCCACAGTCGGGTCTGTGGTCTCAAATACCACATTGCCCCAACGGTTGTAAACCTTGCATTGATAAGCGGCCAGACCCGTGGCAGTGGGCATCCACATGTCATTGACACCATCGTTGTTGGGGGTAAAAGAATTGGGGGCATAAAACAGCGTACCATTCACCCCCACTTGCCCTTGGGCTGTAGCCGTGCAGCCGTATTCGTTGATCACGGTCTGGGTGACATCAAATGCACCTGCCCCTTGGAAGATGTAAGGACCACTGGGATCGGTAGAGGACCCCCCGTCCCCAAAGTTGTAATAATGCTGCACTGCACCGACACTCAAATCCTCCACCTGAACAATGGGTTCCAAAATGTCCACCAAGGACGGCTCAATTGAGAATCCTGCAGTCGGAACTGGGTACACTTCCACAAAGGCCGTCTGGGTTGAGGCGAGCTCCTGCACACAATAACCGGTGGTGCTCATTTCCAAAGTCACCGTATAGCTTCCAGGCAGTTCATACACGTGGTTGGGAAAAGGAGCGGTGGACGTGCTGCCATCTCCGAAATTCCAGAGATAAGCCGCCGAAGTCTCGGTCTGGGAGAAGTTCTCAAAGCTCACCGGCAAAGGAGGGCAACCGATCACAGGACCTCCGTCAAAGGCCACAGAAGGGTCAAACAAAACTTCGACTTCCACATCAAAATCACGCTCGCAACCTTCGGCTGTCACCACAACTTCTACGGTGTAAAAACCCGGAGCGGGAAAAGAAACACCTTGCAGCAGGGGGCCGGCCTCCAATGCAGCTGAACCGGGCGCACAATTCCATGCGTATGTCGCATTTGGATCTGTGACCCCAATCGCTTCAAAATTGAAACTGTGCTCCTCGAAGCATTCGGGCGGCGGCGTCTCAAAGAACGGCTCCAACAACCAGGCCACTTCAAAAGTCTCGGAGGTCACATCGGGACAATGGAAATCACCTTGGGCGATCAATTCAACCTCATAGGTTCCCGGTCCACCGTAAGTCCAATTCGGGAATGCATCATAGCTCACATCGTCATTGCCAGGCTCACCGAACTGCCAGGTGTATGCGACAGCATTGGTGCTGTTGTTGTCAAATGACAACGAAAATCCAGAACAAAAATCCGTTTGGGGCGCTATGGCTGCTTGTGGAGGATCCGGCGGTGTCCAATCCAATACTCCTGAACCAACACAGCCATTCTGTACAACCGTCAATTCCGCTTCCACATCGTAGGGCGTGGGGAATCCTATTCCATCAGGCGCTGCCAAGTCCGATATCTCAGACGATGACTGAGGCCCGAAGTTCCATTGAAATGAAGCATCTGGATAGGCCTCAACAGTTCCGAAATCATACAAGGGAGTGCCCGATGGACATTCGAAACCCGTGATCACCAACTCAGGCTCCACCGGTTCGAAGACTTCGTAGACGGAGAAGGACGTGTCTGCACAAGGCCAGCCGGGGTTGGCCACGAGCATCACATCATACACGCCAGGTTCAGGAAAGGTAAAGGATGGCGATTCCAAGTTGGACGTATCCGCGTCCGTGCCTGCAACGCCAAAGTCCCAGAGGAAGAACGTGGCATTGATGCTGTATTGCTGGAATTCAAGGGTCTCTCCGATGCACAATTGATCGCCAGTTTGGTTGGCCACCAATGAAGAAATATTGGGGTCACAGACGGTAACATTGAACTGAAAGTCCCTGTTGGAGGTACTGAGCAACACCCCATCTCGCCATTCTTCGACACAGATCCCGATCACATATTGGCCTGCAGCGGTCGGCATCCCTGTGATAAAGCCCGAAACCGGATCGATGGAAAGGGCAGGGTCTCCATCCAAGGGAACCGTTGCGGAGTAGCCGGGAGCCCAGTTCACTGGCGTGTAAGGAGGTCCATTGGGCGGATTCGGGGCCGGTGCGTTGGGCGACCCACCGAACATCGGAGAACAGAACGTGTAGGCCAAGCTGTCCCCGTCCAAGTCGGTGGCGCTGTGGTCAAAGAAAAAATCGAATCCAGCACACAGCGCAACAGGGGGGAGGCTGTTGAAGACCGGGCTGCTGTTCGGAGCCTCGGTTACGTTTGTTCCAGGAATCTGGGTGGTAAAGGTCGCCCCGGCATCGTCAGGGTTATTCAGGTTTACAATCGACGGGTTCCGACAGCAGCGCTGATAGCTCAGTGTAAATCCATTGGGGGATTCACCGATGAACACCACCTGTTCGTAGACGGCTTGCTCAACGCACACCGAAGGAGGAGGGGTGCCGCAAGGGTTTTCCAGCGCCACTGGCACCTCACTGACATTCTGGAAAGAAAGCGGAATATTGAGGACGTCCACCAATGCACCATTGCCATTGAAGATCCCTACCGAAGCAGCATCATCGAACCCGGTGCCATTTTGATTTGCGGGTCCGCAATCCCGGTAGACAACGAGGCGGACGCGGTAATTTCCTTCCCCCAAATCCTCGTAGCTGATTTCACCCCCCACAATATGGGTGGCCATCGCCGGAACCATTCCCAAAAAGAGAAAGACTCCGACCAAAGTCCAATGGGTGACAAGGCCGCGCATAGTTCGTGCCTCAAAATAACCACTGAACAGGATTAAGGTTGCGTTTCACCGAATATTTCAAGCCTTGTCGGAACCACAGCTTCCTGCCCGACATTTGTAACAGACGCCTCAGGGCGATTACGACATTTATGACAGATACGCACGAGGCCAACGATTCGTTGGCGCAACAAGATGCGTCCCAGCCCAACAAGGGCAACCAAGAAGCCAAGGCGCCGGATGCGCCGACTGGGGACGCAAAAGAAGAATCACCGGAGGAAGGCGCCTCCGAAGAACCCAAAAAAGTTCCCTTTAAGGAATTGCCCTTGTGCGATGCCGTCCAAGATGGACTGGACGCTATGGGCTTTGAAATGGCCACCCCCATTCAATCGCTGGCCATTCCGCCCTCTACAGAGGGAAAGGATGTCATCGGCATCGCCCAGACAGGAACAGGCAAGACGGCAGCCTTCCTGCTGCCGACCATGCACAACATCTATGAGTCAGGCGGCGGAGACCACATCAAGTGCCTCATCATCACGCCGACCCGGGAGTTGGCCTTACAAATCGACCAGGCTTGTGAAGGATTTGGTTACTTCTCTGGCACCTCAAGCGTGGCCATTTATGGAGGAGGCAGTGGCAGCGACTTTGACCGGGAGAAAAAAGCACTAACCACTGGAGTGGACATTGCCATTGTGACGCCTGGCCGGATGCTCAGCCACATGAACCTCGGGTATGTGGACCTGTCCAAAATCGACGTGCTCATCCTTGATGAAGCAGACCGCATGCTGGACATGGGATTCCTCGGTGACATCAACCGCATCACAGAGCACTGCAATCCCGACAGGCAAACCTTGCTCTACAGCGCGACCATGCCGGAGCGCATCAACAAGCTGGCCAAAACCATGCTGAAAGATCCTGTGACCGTGCAAATTGCGCTGTCACGTCCGGCGGAAAAAGTCATGCAGGTGGCCTATCCCGTGCACGACGATCAAAAACCCAAGCTGCTGGTAAGCCTGCTCAAGGACCGGGGATTGGAATCGGTGATTGTATTCTCAAGCCGGAAGCGTTCAATCTCCATCATCGCCCGTTCACTGTCCAAAGCGGGCTTGAATGTGGGGTCCATCAGTTCTGACCTGGACCAGAAGGACAGGGAAGACGTGATGCGCCGGTTCCGCAATCGAAAAGTGCATGTCTTGGTGGCCACCGACGTCGTCAGCCGAGGCATCGACATCGACAACATCGAGATGGTCATCAACTATGATGTGCCGCCCAATGAAGAAGACTACGTGCACCGCATTGGCCGGACAGCCCGGGCAGGCCGTGGTGGCATTGGCATCACCTTGATCACGCCAGGGGAGATGCGCAACTTCTCCAAGATCGAGAAGCTCATCCAGATGGAGGTGCGCAAGGAGCCGCTGCCCAAAGAACTCGGAGAAGGACCCAAGTACGACCCCAACGCTCCATCAGATCGAGGGGGCCGAGGCGGCAGGGGCGGTGGTGGACGCCATGGCGGCGGAGGCCGCGGTCGCAACGGTGACCGCCGTGGAGGTGACCGCCGTGGAGGTGGCCGCCGCGATGAAGGTGGCAAGTCCAACCGCAACCCCAATAACCGCCAGAACAGAGGCGGTGGTGGCGGCAACAAAAAACAGGGGGGAGGCCAACAAAACAGCCGTCCTTCTGGAGGAAACTCACCCAGCTGATTGATGGCGAGCCCGCTTGACTTTGATGATGCAGAACTCGCCGGACGACTCAGTCCTGAGGAGTTTCGCGTCTTGCGACGTCAAGGGACCGAAAGGCCCTTTACCAGCCCACTCAACGAAGAAAAAAGAAGCGGCACCTACCACTGCAAGGTCTGCGAAAGTGCCCTTTACACGGGTGAAGCCAAATTCGATTCAGGATGCGGGTGGCCCAGTTTTGACCGCGAAGTGGATACGGATAAAGTCCGCAGGATCAGGGATACCAGTCATGGAATGATCCGGGTAGAAATCCGCTGCGCCCATTGTGATTCACACTTGGGGCATGTCTTTCCCGATGGACCTACAGAAACGGGAAACCGCCACTGTGTCAACGGTGTCTGCCTCTCATTCAAGCCCGACACAACGGACTGAATTCAACGGCGGTTGCGACCGGGGCCACGCCTCATCTTTCCAACATCCCTGCGGTTTTCTGGCGACATCCGAGATTCCAACCTTTCGCGCATCCTTTTTTTGAATGCCAGTTCGGCCGCAACACAACGGATGGCGAATTCAGGGTCAAATGCATCCGCCATGTTTTGGATAAATGTGCTGCGCAGGCGCACTTCTTCCAACTCCACCTCCTCAACGGCATCCAATAGGACGTTGAATTCAGACCTGGTGGCCCCTGTTGTTTCGGCCATGGCTTTCTGAGCCTCGCGCTTTCGAATCCTCACATCCTCCATCACCTCTTTGTGCGCGTTGAAAATCGGCCAAAAGACCTGCGCTTTTTCCGCATCCAATTCAAGCTCTTCTGTGAGAAATCC